>JAXDOX010000038.1:0-56623 GCA_034668625.1 Sphingomonadales bacterium | reverse complement strand
CAAGGTTTTGCTGCATTCGCGAAGGCCACAACCAATCGCCGCCTGTCAAGGCGGTTAATCCAGCCTGCCTGTTACGCAACGTCATACAAGCCTTTACGGCCGTATTGTCAATCGCCTTCGCCGGGCCCGGCGGAGAAGTATTTCTCGAATTTGCCGGCCTCGCCGTCGAAGGTCTTGGCGTCTGCCGGCGGCTCCTTCTTGGCGGTGATGTTGGGCCATTTGTCGGCATACTCGGTGTTGATCTGCAGCCATTTGTCGAGGCCTGGCTCGGTGTCGGGCTTGATCGCGTCGGCGGGGCATTCGGGCTCGCAGACGCCGCAGTCGATGCACTCGTTGGGGTTGATGACGAGCATGTTCTCGCCCTCGTAGAAGCAGTCGACCGGGCAGACCTCCACGCAATCCATATATTTGCAGCGGATGCAGGCATCGGTGACGACATAGGTCATTGGCTTCTCCCTGGAGAGAATCCCTAGTCGGGCGCCCCTTCGCTCGTCAACGGGCGTTCCGGCAACTCCGCATAGAGCGCCCGCGCTTCCGCCGGAGGGCCGCGGCGGGTCGGCAAGACTTCGATCTTGAGCACTCGCACCTTTCCCCTGAGCGCGAAGCTCAGCACGTCGCCGACGCGCAAGGCCGCATGGGCGCGGTCGACGACGCGGCCGTTGAGGCGGAGGCGGCCTTGCTCGGCCAGTCTCTGCGCCAGGGCGCGGGTCTTCACGATCCGCGCGAACCACAGGAACTTGTCGAGCCTGAGGTTGTCAGCCACGCCGCAGGCCCGCCAGCGCCGCGAAGGCGTGGGAAGGGTCGGGCGAGCGGGCGGCGCCGCGGCGCGGGCGGTTGGGGCCGCGCCACACCCATTCCGCCTCCCCGCCTTCCCCGGGCCGGAAGCCGAGGTCGCGCATCAGCCTTGCCACCGCCTCCGGCTGCAGGCCCAGCGAGGTGGCGAGCGCCTGGTCGACGACCGCCTGCCCCTCCTTGGCGCGCGCCTCATGGGCGTGGCGGGCCAGGCGCTCGACCAGGTCCACGCGCAGCATCTGCGGGCCGAGCGCCCGGAAGCCGAGGCGCTGGAGCAGCGCACGCTCGCCGTCGGAAGGAGAGGGCAGCATGACCGCCGCCTCGGGCGGCAGCGCCGGCATCGCCTCGCCGGCCGCGGCAGCGCGCAGCGCGGTGCGCCAGCGGCGCGCCTCCGGCTTCAGCACGTCCGGCATGAACAGGTCGAGGGCGCCGATCCTGACGCGCAGCCCGGTGATCAGCCGCCGCTGGTCGCGGGGCACGCTCGCCAGCGCCTTGCCCACCGATTCCCTGACGACGATGCCGCCCTCGTCGACCAGCAAGGCAAGTGTCGAGCGCACCGCGGCCGGTGTCGCCGGGTCCTGCGCCGCCTGTCCGGCCCGGCGAAGCGGCCCCAGCGCCTTTTCGACCTGGTGGCGCACCCAGAGGTTGAGCCGCTCGACCACCGCGTCGCGGCCGCGCTGGGAGAGGCGGTCGAGCCGGCGGTCGACCAGCACGCGCGGGCTGAGCAAATTCTTGCCCGGCCCGAGCCCCGCCACTTCGTGGCCCCGCCACAGCACCGCCACCGGGAGGCCCGGCTCGGTTCGCAAGGTGAAATGCTCGTCCGTGTCGGCGACGAGGGCGCCGGCGCGCTTCTCATATTCGCCGCCGAGCCGCCGCTCCGCCGTGGCGAGCAGCATCTTGCGGTCGGCGTGGCGGGCGGTTGGGTCGACCTCGAAGGCGAACCCCTCCATCCGGCCGATCGGAAAGGAGCCGACCGTCACCTCGCCCTGCTCGTCGACGATGACCGGGAACTCGCCGACGCCCTTCCTGCCGATGTCGCGCAAGAGCAGCGACGTGCGGCGGTCGACGAAACGCTGGGTCAGCCGCTCGTGGAGCGCGTCCGACAACCGCTCCTCGACCTCGCGGGTGCGCTCCGCCATCGCCTGCGGATTCTCGAGCCAGTCGGCGCGGTGCGCGATATAGGCCCAGGTCCTCACCCCGGCGATGCGGTCGGCGAGGGTGTCGATGTCGCCCTGGACGTTGTCGAGGCTCGCCACCTGCGCGGCGTACCAGGGTTGCGGAATGCGTCCCCGCCCCTCGGTGAGGTGGAGGTAGAGCCGCGCGACGAGGCGGGCGTGGTGATCCGCGCCCGTCTTGCGGAAATCGGGGAGGCCGCAGGCCGCCCAGAGGCGGCGGACCCGGTCCGCGCCCTTCGCACGCTCGCGCACTTCCGGATCCTCGGCGAGCCGTTTCAGCACGGCGAGGTCGACGGCCTCCGGGGCGGCGCGCAAACCCGCCCGGTCCGGCTTCCTTTCCAGCGAGCGGACCAGGGCCTCGATGCCGCGAAAATCCGGATCGCCTTCGCGCCAAAAGAGGTGGTCAAGCGGCGCGAAGCGATGCTCCTCCATGGCCTCGATCTCCTCGGGGCGGAATTCGGCGGAGGGCTCGCCCTCGAGGGTGAGGACGCCGAACGTGCCGTCCTTCTGGTGGCGCCCCGCGCGGCCGGCGATCTGCGCCATCTCCGCGGCGGTGAGGCGGCGGCGGCGATGGCCGTCGAACTTCGAGAGGCCGGCGAAGGCGACATGGGTCACGTCCATGTTGAGGCCCATGCCGACGGCGTCGGTGGCGACGAGATAGTCGACCTCGCCGGCCTGGTACATCGCCACCTGGGCGTTGCGGGTGCGGGGGCTCAATGCGCCCATCACCACCGCCGCGCCGCCCCGCATCCGCCGCAGCATCTCGGCCACCGCGTAGACCTGCTCGGCGGAGAAGGCGACGATCGCCGAGCGCGGCGGCAGGCGGGAGAGCTTGGAAGGACCGGCGTACGAGAGAGTTGAGAAGCGCGGCCGGCCGATGATCTCCGCCTTGGGGAGCAGGGCCCGCACCATCGGCGCCAGCGTCGCCGAGCCGAGGATCATCGTCTCCTCGCGACCGCGGGCGTGGAGCATCCTGTCGGTGAAGACGTGGCCGCGTTCCGGATCGGCGCCGAGCTGCGCCTCGTCCACCGCGACGAAGGCGAGGTCGCGCTCCATCGGCATCGATTCCGCGGTGCAGAGGAACCAGCGGGCGTCCTTGGGAAATATCTTCTCCTCGCCGGTGATCAAGGCGACCCGGCCCTCGCCCTTCATCCTGACCACGCGGTCGTAGATTTCGCGGGCGAGGAGGCGCAGCGGGAAGCCGATCATCCCGCTCGAATGGGCGGCCATCCGTTCGACCGCGAGGTAGGTCTTGCCGGTGTTGGTCGGCCCGAGAATGGCGGTGAGGGACGCCCGGGCGAAATCGCTCATGGGAACTAGATCGGGCCTCCGTCGGCTTGGCGCAATGATTTCGAAGCGGAACGCTTCGTCGCGCGCGCCGATGCAATCGCCCTCGCGCCGGCCCCTACGGGGCTACACGGAACGTGCGAGTCGTGTCGCAGCCCCGGCTATCGAACGCGGCGCCGAGATCTTGAATCCCCGCGACGCTCGTGCCGGTGAGGGAGACGCGCTGGCCCGGAGCGAGCCGGCGGCTGCCGAATATCAGGGATCCGGCGGCTGCATCCCACCGCGCCCCTTCGGGAAAGATAGGCAGGAAACTGAAGCCGGCCGTTTGGACGTAGAGGCAGCGACCCTCCACCACGAATTTTCCCTCGAGCGGCTCTGCGTGGAAGACCGCCCCGACCGGGACGGCGTAAGTAAGAACCGCGGGTTGCACGGCCGATGGGCCTTCGGAGGCGGCGGAGGAGCCGCCACCCGCCTCGTTCCCCACTCCGGGCGCACATGCCATGGCTACCGCCGTAGCGGCGATGGCGGTCAAAGGCTTCAGGTTACGGGCCATAAACCAGCTAATACAGGGAAAAAGACCTACCGTCCCTGACTGCGCCAGCGGCGGACGACGCGGCTGACCATGGCCTCCTCGTCGCCGGTCTGCCGCCACAGCTCGGAGAAGAGCGGGTCGGACGAGGCCGGCCGGCGGTCGCGCTCGAGATCGTCGAACGAGACCCGGATCGGGATCGACACGCCCTCGCCGCAGACGATGCATTCGCGGTTCCTGAGGGCCGGGATGACGTCGAGGAAGCCGCGCGCCCCTTCCGGCATCGCCGATTTGACGAAAGCCTGGTCGCGCTCGTTGTTGAGCCGCATGGCGATGATCGTGCCGCACTGGGAGAGCACGCCCTCGGCGAGGTCCGACGGGCGTTGGGTGATGAGGCCCAAAGCGACACCGTATTTGCGGCCTTCCTTGGCGATCCGCTCGAGGATCTTGCGCACCGCCTGGCCGCCGCCGGTCTTGTCGGAGGGGATGTAGCGATGCGCCTCCTCGCAGACGAGCAGCACCGGCCGCGGCACCTCGTTCCTGGACCAGATCGCATAATCGAAGACGAGCCGCGACAGCACCGCGACGACGACCGAGACGATGTCCGAGGGCACCCCCGACACGTCGACGATCGAGATCGGCTTGCCCTTGGCGGGCAGGCGGAAGATCTTCGAGACGAAGTTGGTCATGCTGTCGGCGACGAGCATGCCCGAGAACATGAAATGATAACGGGGATCGGCCTTCAGCTCGTCGATCTTGGTCTTGAGGCGCATATAGGGCGCGGTGTCGGTCGCCTTGTTGAGCAGCCCCATCTCGTTGCCGATGGCGGTGGTGAGGTCGGAGAGGGCGTAGGGTATGGGCGAATCGACGGTGAGCTTGGTCATGCCTTCCGCCGCGCGGTTCTTGGCGCGGGCGGACAGCAGGCATTTCGCCAATATGTCCATGTCCCGCTGCCGGTCCGCCCCCGACGAGGTGACCAGCACCTCGCAATGCTCCTCGAAGTTCATCAGCCAATAGGGCATTGCGAGGTTCTCGACGTTGAACAGCTCGCCGACGCCCTTGAAGGCGGCCGAATATTCGCCGTGCGGATCGATCATCACCACATGGCCCTCGGGCGAGGAATCGCAGATGCGGTGCATGATCAAGGCGGCCGCGGTCGACTTGCCTGTGCCGGTCGATCCGACGAGGGCGAAATGCTTGCCGAGCAAGGCGTCGACGTAGAGCGCGCCGCGCACGTCCTTGGTGGGGAAGACGGTGCCGATCTCGATATGGGCGCGTTCGTCGGCGGCGAACATCTGCTTCAGATCGTCGCCCGAGACCGGAAAGACCCGCGCGCCCGGCGTCGGATAGCCGGTGATGCCGCGGCGGAAATCGACCAGCTTGCCGGAGGCTTCATGCTCCTCGCCCTCGCCGAGGAAGTCCACCTCGGCCACGACGACCCCGCTTTCGCCGCCGTTGAGCTTCAGGCCCCGGACGCTGGCCAGCACCCAGCGGGCGCCGATCTCCAGCTTCACATGGCCGCCGACCTGGCCCGACAAGGCGATGCTGGGGTCCGGGTCCTTGGCGATCTCGCCGAGCCGGCCGAGGTCGAGCTCGAGACGGGCACTGCCGCCGCCGATCTCGTGCACGTGGCCGATCGGCGCCTGCTTAAGCGGACGTACCACCACCGGACGGATGGTCGGTCCGACCTCCTCGGCATCTTCGACGCGCGGCAGGCTGTGGAAGTTCATCATGTCCATGGCGTCAGGCGTTCCCCGTTCCGTCACGGGAGCGGCTCTAGCGGAAACCGGTAAACAACTGATTTGCGAGAATTGCGCTAGCCTCGGCGGAACACGGCGCTCGCCGCCCAGCCGAGCAAGAGGGAGAGGCCGACGGCGACCAGGCCGTAAGCGAGCGACCAGCGCTGCGCCGCGGTGGCGATGAACCGCTCGAAGCCCAATTTCTCGATGCGGATGTCGCGCACCGCGCCGGCGATGACTCGGCCGTCCTTGATGAGGAAGGTCTCGGCCGTGTAATTGCCGACCGGCACCCGGGCGGGAATGTCGATCCGCGCCCGGTAGAGCACGCCGTCGGTGATCTCGACGCCCCTCGGATTCTCGAAATAGAGCTGGCGGCGCTGCATCAGGTCGATGAACCCCGCCTCGAACCGCCGCTGCACGTCCGGCGGGTTGCCGGGGCCGGGCGAGAGCTGGAGGTTCTGCAGGCCGAGCTCGTAGATCGCCGCCATCCGCTCGTCGACCAGCTTCGAAAGAGGCCGCGACGAGGCGACGGCGTAGAAGGAGGGCGCGGAGCGGAAGCGGGCGCTGTCGACGTTCATCCACACTCCCGCCACCTTCTGCTTCTCCCGCACGACGAGGGGCTGGAGCGGTCCCTTCACCACCACCGCGATGGCGGCGTCCTGCCGCGGCACGCGCCCGCCGGGATAGAGGATGGCGCCGAACAGCAGCAGCTCGGCGCCGGTGAAGGAGTAACGTATCTCGATCCGGCTGTCGGAGACGTCCGGGACCAGGGTCGGCTTGGCCGCGGACAGGCTGAGCGGCGCGAGCGCGGCGAGCAGGAGCAGGCGCCGCCTCACAGCAATTCCGCGGTGTAAATGTCGTCCGGCCGCCAGCCGAGCCCGATCGCCATCCTCACCGCGACGGCGAGGATGATGATGGCGAGGAACATGCGTAAGAGCTCGGGCTTCGCCTTCTGCGCCAGCCGCGCGCCGAGCTGCGCGCCGATCACCGAGCCCAGAAGGAGCAGGGCCGCCAGCACCACGTCCACCGACTTGGTGGTGGTGGCGTGGATCAGGGTCGTGGCGGCGGTGACGAACAGGATCTGGAGCAAAGAGGTGCCGACCACCACTTGCGCCGACATTCCGAGGATGTAGATCATCGCCGGCACCATGACGAAGCCGCCACCGACGCCGAGCAGGACGGTCAGCATGCCGGCAACGAACCCCAGAGCGAGGGGGGCGAGCGGCGAGATGAAGAGCCCCGACTGGTAGAAGCGCCAGCGAAAGGGCAGCGAGGCGATCACCGGGTTGTGGCGCCGCGGCCTGGGCTTGTCGGCCTTGGGCCTGATGATGTCGAGCGCAGTCGCCGACTCCTTGGCCATCATCGTGCCGATCGTACCGAGCAGCACGACGTAGAGCAGCCCGATCGCGGTATCGATCTGGCCGAGCTTCTGGAGCAGGCGGAAGATGCCGCCCCCGGCCACCGCGCCCAGCAGGCCGCCGACGATGATCACCGCGCCCATCCGGTAATCGACCCCCTTGCGGCGCCGGTGGGCGAGTACTCCGGAGACGCTCGTGCCGGTGATCTGCGTCGTCGCCGATGCGACCGCCACGGCGGGCGGGATGCCGTAGAAAATGAGGATCGGCGTGGTGAGGAAGCCGCCGCCCACTCCGATCATGCCGGTGAGGAGCCCGACCACGCCGCCGAGCGCAACGATCACCAGCGCGTTGACCGACAGCCCTGCGATGGGAAGGTAGACGTCCATTCCGCTCGGACCCTAGCGGCTGGAGCGAGCCGGCGGAAGGCGGCTAGAAGCCCGTCGAGAGGGTGATTGCCGGCCCGGAGCCGGGCTGGGCGCCGCCGGCGAGGCGGAAGCGCCAGTCGGCCGACAAGGTCGCGAAGCGGTTCGCGACCGGCAGCGTGAGGTCGGCGTGGGGTCCGGCATCGACGCGCGCGACTCCGGGCTGGGCCGCCGCCCAGGCGCTCGCGCCGACCCGCAGGCGGCCGAGGGGGAGGGTGAGCCGGGCGGCGCCGTCGGCGAACGGATCCCGTCGCCGCACGCCGACCATCCCCGCCTGAAAATAGGCGTCGACGCGGAAGGGACCGAGCCGCCGGCCGTCGACGCCGCCATAAAAGGTGAGCGAGAAAGCCGAGCGGCCGTCCCGCCCGAGCGCCTGCCGCCGCTCGCCGAGGAGGCGAAGGGGCACGCAGCGCAGCGGCTTCCAGTCCAGGCCGGCGGCGGCCTCGGCCGCGCGCCGGTTCGACAGCGGGGCGTAGCCGCGAAGGCTTAGCGAGAGGTCTCCGGGGCGCCCGCCAAGGCGGTAGGTCAGCCGCGCCCCGGCCTGGCTGCCGCCCAGGGTGCCGGCGGGAACCAGCCCGGCCTCGCCGCTCCCGTGGCGCGCGAACAGCCAGGCGGAGAGCGACCAGCGCGAGCGACGATCGGCCGGCGCGACGGCGATGGCCGGCGGCGCAGCAGCTCCCATTGCGGACGGCTCTGGCCTGCTCGGAGCGGAGGCAACCACCTCGCTCGTCCCGAGCGAAGTCGCGGGGCGCGCCACGGGCATTGGGGCGGGCGGCAGGAACGCTGCGATCGGGCCCGGAGCGCCGGCTTGGAGCTGCTCGAGGGCCGACCGGGCGCGGCTCGAATTCGCTCGGGACGAATGGGGAAGGATGACCTTCACAAGAATGGCCGCTGTCCTGCCCGGCGTCTCGGCAGCCGGCGCCGGGCCGCCTGCCGGGACCGGCACCTCACTTACGGCCGTGCCCTCGCCCCATTTCGGTGCCAGCAGCGTGGCCCGGAACCCCGCCCAGCCGCAGACCACCGCCAAAAGAAAGCGGATCGGCGGCGTTGGGCCTCTCACGCGGCGGCTTCGGCGGGGAAGCGGTGCTCGGTCTTGTCCCAGGCGGGACGGCCGGTGCGGCGCAGCGTCCGGTAGCGAGCGAGGGCAGCGGCGGCGGCGAGCATCGTCACCGCGTTGCCGACGAGCGCGCGCGGCACCGACCGCAGCCCCTCGACCGGGCCGTAGGCGGCGGCGGTGAAGGCGGAGCGCACCGCGAGTCGCCAGAGGAGCAAAGCCAGATTGATGCGCAGGAGCAGCGACAGCGCGGGCGGCAGCGGCGCCGGAGCGGCGCCGCCAAGCCCCTCATGGGCCTTGAGCACCAGCCACAGCGCCACCGAGGCATAGCCCGAGAACAGTAGCAGGGCCGCGAGGAGACCCTGCCGGTCGCGAAGGCGCATCCACCGTTCGGCGAAGCCGCCGCGCCAGCCGAGCCGGTCCCAGCCGCACAGCGCAATGCCGGCCATCCACCGCGACTTCTGGCGGACCGCCGCGGCGAGCGTGGCCGGAAAATATTCGCGGGTCGCGACGAGGCTTCCGTCGGCGTGCCGCACCCGCATGAACTCCGCCCGCCCGCCGCCCTCGGCGATGCGCAAGCCGAGCTCGTAATCCTCGGTGAGGCTCGCCGCGTCGAACGGCAATCCGCCCCCCGCCGCCGCCAGCGCGTCCAGGCTGCGTCTCGAAAAGGCGCAGCCGACGCCCGCCGAAGGGAGGCTGGCGCCGAGCCACTGACGCACGACCAGCTCCTTCCCGTGCGCCTCCGCGAACTCGTCGGCATAATGGCCGGCGACGAGGCGCGAGCCCGGATCGAGCAGCGGCAGCACCGGCAGCTGGACGAGATCGGCGCTGCCGAGTTGGTGTAGGAACAGGGCCGCCTCACCGGGATGCGCCACGTCCTCCGCATCATGGAGCACGATGCTGTCGGCGCGCCACGGCCCCGCCGCCTCGTCGGCACCGAGCGCCCGCCAGAGCGTGTTGAGGCAGTCCGCTTTCGTGGTGGGGCCTTCGCGCCCTCCAATGACGATGCGGACGCGCGGATCGGCCAGGGCCGTGGCCGCGGCGCGGGTCGCCGGATCGTTCGGGTAGCAGCCGAGGTAGAGCCGGAAATCGGTCGGTTCATAGGCGGCGAGCGTCGCCCGCAGCATCGCCCCGATGACTGCGGCCTCGTCCCACGCGGGCACGAACAAGGCGAGCCTTCGCTTCGCCTGGTCGGCTGACGGCACGCCGCCTGCCTCCGATCGCGGCGTGAAGCGGAGCATTGCCCAGATCAGGTCGATTGCGAGATCGCTCGCACCCAGGACGAGGAAACCCGAGGCCGCGAACAGCGCCGTCTCACGCGTCAGAAGCTCCAGGCCGCCCCACAGCAGCCCCGCCACGGCCATGCGATCCTTCTCCGAATCGGACCCCGATATCATCCATTTTGCTGAACATCTGACAAGCTGATTCTCGGGACACCCGGGCTCGATCCGTTTCGGATCGAATTGCTGCGGTCCCGGGGCGACTTCCCTCCGTTCTGGACGCGCCTCCGCCCCACGCCTTCCCGCGCGGGGCGCAGTCTCCTCCCGGGCCTTCGGGGGGAATCGACATGAGGAAAAGCAGCCTTTGGCTGAGCGCAGCCGTTGCGTCGCTCGCGCTCGCGGCGCCGGCGGCGGCCTGGAACGGGCGCGGCCACATGATGGTGGCGGCCGCGGCCTGGCAGCGGCTCGACCAGCCGGCGCGCGACCGGGTCGGCGACCTGCTCGAGATCAGCCCCTTTTACGCGAGCTGGACGGCCGGGGTGCCGGCGGGCGCCAGCGACGAGGAGAAGCACCGCGTCGCCTTCCTCCGCGCCGCGACCTTCCCCGACGACATCAAGTCGGCGCCGAGCTACGTCAACGACCACGCGACCGGCGCCGAGGCGCGGCGGAATATCGGCTACAAGGATTGCGACCAGCACCGCTACTGGCACTTCAAGGACCTGCCATTCTCGACCGACGGCACGGCCCTCGAGCCGCCCGGCGATCCCAATGCCGAAACCCAGATCAAGACTTTCGCGGCACTGCTCGCCGATCCGGGCGCGGACAATGCGCTCAAGTCCTACGACCTCGCCTGGCTGGCTCACCTCGTCGGCGACGTCCACCAGCCGCTCCACGCCACCAGCCGGTTCAGCGCCGGCCTGCCGCACGGCGACCAGGGCGGCAACAAGGTCAAGGTATGCGATCCCGGCTGCGGCAAGGGCCTCCACGGCGTCTGGGACGACGCGCTTGGCAATTCGACCGATCCGGCATCGGTGATCGCCGCGGCGGCGGCGCTGCCGGCGGCCGATTCGCATGCCGCGGCCGCGCTGGATCCCGACGTCTGGCTGGCGGAGAGCCTGGTGCTCGCCCGGAGCGACGTCTACCGCACGCCGGTCGGCAACGGCGCCGGCCCGTTCACCCTGAACGCGGCTTACGACAGTAACCGCGCCGATACCGCGCGCGAGCGCGTCGCCCTCGCCGGCGCCCGTCTCGCCGCGCTGATCGAAGCCGCACACCTCCAGATCGCCTCGTCGACGCCGCCCTTCGAGGCCTGCGGGCAAGGCACCGTCACGCCGCCCGCGCCGAAGCATGCCGGCGGGGTCGCCAGCCATCCGCCCAAGCCGAAGCAAAAGCACAAGCCAGGGAAGCCCAGGCACCACCGGAGGCACCGCTGATGCGCCGTCTGCTCCTCGCGCTGGGGACGCTGTCCCTCATCCTGGCTCCGATCGGGCCGTCGGCCGCGGCGCCGAGCCACGCCGCCGCCGGCCATACCGCATCGCCCCGCAAGAAGGCCCCGCCGCCTTGCAGCAAGGCTGAGGCGCAGGCTGCGGACAAGGTGTTGACCGACCTCGCCAAAGCGCTGGACGCCGATCCCACGAAACGCACCGCCGCCATGGCTGAGCACCTGCCGTGGGGCGAACCGGCGAAGGGCGCGGACGAGGTCCGGCTGGTCCAGGCGAACTACGTCATCGACTATGACAAGAAGCTGCGAGTGCCGCTGTGGACCGCGGAGCATATCGTCGCCTCCAGCCTCGACGCCAAGGTTCCGCGTCGCGACTGCTTCCGCGGCGACCCTCGGCTCGACGCGCCGGATTCCGCGCTCCCGGCGGATTATGATGAGCCGCTTTACGACCAGGGCCACATGGCGCCCTTCGCCGACCAGCGCTACAACACGGTCGCCGGGTTCAACTCCTTCGTCATGACCAACATGACGCCGCAGATCTGCGAGCTCAACCGCGGCATTTGGCAGATACTCGAAGAGATCACCCGCCGCTGGGCGGCCAACCGCGGCGACCTCTATGTGTTCGCCGGCAGCGTCTTCGACCGGGATGGAGACGGTCGTCGGGACCCGGATGCGGCGGCGCTGCACATGCGCTCGCGGAACGGCGGGGAACGCGTCGCCGTGCCGTCCGCCTTCTACAAGGTCGTCGCGTTCAGGCGCGCCGGTGGCGGCGTCGAGACACTTTCCTTTCTCCTGCCGCACAATCAGTCCAACCCCGTCGGCGACGCGGCGGTCGCCTACCTGAAGGCACATATCACCACGCTGCCGGCGATCGAGAAGCTGACCGGCCTACACCTATTCCCGGCGGCGACGGGGCTTCAGGAAGACTCCGATCTCTGGCCCTTCACCAACTACAAGCCGACGTCCCTCTGCCACTCGGGGGCCAAAGCCAAGGCCAAGCCCAAGCCAGGGCCGCATCATGGCGCGGCCTGATGCGCTCGCTCGCCGGCCTTGCGCCGCCACTCGCGGGTGGTTGGTCTCTCGGCGTCCGACCCCTTGCGCCGCCTGTCCCGGGAAAAAGCTTGACGGCGGTCCATAGCGGCGCCTGCGACGGCTGAGGCGGGAAAAAAGAACTTTCCTACACCTGCCCGGCTGTGTTCCTAACTTGTTCATGGCCCAGGCGATTCGCATCGGACGCTTCCTCCGGCCCGCCTGCGGGCGTTTCGGGGGAGGGGACCCCCCGCGATTCCGTATGACTTTCGTCCCGTTCCTCTCTTTCACCTCGTTCGCCGGTTTCGGGGACGCGGGAGAGTGAGCTGATGCGCATCTTCTGGGACGAGAGGCAGCGGCTCCACGCGCCGGAGAAGGAGCTGCACAACGGCGCCTTCATGCCCTTCGCCGAGAGCGCTGCGCGGGCCGACGCGCTGCTTGCGGCCCTCGGTCCGGTTGAGGCACCGGCCGATTTCGGCGAGGCGCCGCTCCGCCGGGTCCATGGCGCCGCCTATCTCACCTTCCTGAAAGGCGCCTGGGACGAATGGCGGGAGGCTGGGCGGCCGGGCGATGCGGCCGGCTACGTCTGGCCGGTGGTGAGGCGGCGGCCGCTCGCGCTGGAGCGGGTCGACGCAAAGCTCGGCCTTTTCTCGATGGACGCCTCGACACCGGTCGCCGAAGGTACTTGGGCGTCGGCCTACTGGTCGGTGCAGGCCGCGCTCGCCGGTCTCGACGCGGTGCTTGCGGGGGAGCGTTACGCTTTCGCCCTGTGCCGCCCGCCCGGACATCATGCGGGCGCCGACTATATGGGCGGCTATTGCTATCTGAACGCCGCCGCGGTCGCCGCCGAGGCCGCGCTCGCGGCCGGTCGCCGGCGGGTGGCGATCCTCGACGTCGACTATCACCACGGCAACGGCACGCAGGACATATTCTACGCCCGCGGCGAAATGCTGTTCGTTTCGATCCACGCCGACCCGCGCAGCGATTATCCCTTCTTCTGGGGCCATGCCGACGAGGCGGGCGAGGGCGACGGGGAGGGCGCGACGCTCAACCTGCCGCTTCCCCGCGGCACGGATTGGGGCGGCTACGCGCCGGCGCTCGACGCGGCGCTGGAGCGGATCGCCGCCTTCGCGCCCGATTTGCTGATCGTCTCGTGGGGAGCCGATACGTTCGAGGGCGATCCGATCAGCCATTTCCGTCTCGCCACAAGCGACTATCGCGAGATGGGCCGGCGGATCGCCTCAGCCGGATTGCCGGCCCTCATTGTCATGGAAGGCGGCTATGCTCTCGAGGCGCTCGGCGCCAACCTCGCCGCGTTCCTGTCGGGCTTCTGAGGCGCCGCCGTGGAAGGGAGCTGCGAGCTGGCTGAGGAAGCTCGAGGCGCCGGCATCGTAACCGTCGCCGAGGCCGAAGCGCGTGGCCTTGAGCTCGGGCTCGGGAAGGTGGCGATAGGTGCCGAACAACCGGTCCCAGAGGCTGAAGACGTCGCCGTAATTGCTGTCCGTCTCCGCCCGCCGGCTCGAATGGTGGACGTGGTGCATGGCCGGCGTGACCAGGACGAGCCTGAGCTTCGCGTCGAGCGCGGCCGGCAGCCGCAGATTGGCGTGGGTCCAGAGCGAGAAGCCGATCGCGACCGCCTCGTAGGCGGCGAGGGTCGCCGGATCGAGCCCGAGGGCGATCGTGACCGCCGCCAGCCAGGGGACGACGTAGGCGAGCTCGAGCGGGTGGTTGCGAAAGCCGGTCGAGAGGTCGAGCCGCATGTCGCCGTGATGGACCCGGTGCGCCCGCCAGAAGAGCGGCACGGCGTGCGAGGCGCGGTGGACGAGCCAGGTGGCGAGGTTGCGCAGCAGGACGGTAGCGACAATGACGGCGACAGTCGGGAGCGCGACCCGGTTGAGCAGCCCGACGCCGTGGCGCGCCGCCCAGGCGGCCGGAAGGACGGTGGAGAGCGGCAGAGCGACGCCGAGCGCGGCACTGATAAGGCCAAGCGCGACGTTGCCCGGGATGCGGGCCGCCGGTTCCTCCCTTGCCTCGTGGAGCGGCCGCGACAGCTCGGCCGCGGCCAGGAGGAAGAGGAGACTCCAGAAAGCGGCGAAAGCGAGCCAGCCCGCCCCGCCATGGGGCAGGCCGCTCAGCATCGCGATGGGCGCTCCGGGCGCGGTGTTGACATGGCTCGCTCCAGTTCGTCATTTAGCGCCCGCTTCGCGACAAAGGGAGTCGTCATCACCATGGTCAAGCTTATGCGCCACGCCGCCGCCGCCGCCCTGTTCGCCGTCGTCGCCACCGACGCCGCAATGGCCGGCATCACTCCGACGCCAGGTCCGATGATCGGCGCCGGCGCGCCCGCCCTCGCCGTCTTCGCCGCCGGCTACTGGCTGATCCGCCGCCGCAAGCGCGGCTGAGCCCCGCGTCCCCGTGGCCACGCTCGCGGACAGGGGAGCCGCGCGCCTCGGTCGAGGGACCCTCTTTTTCTGGCTCGTCCTGCTGGCGGCGCTCAACGCCTTCGCCGGAATCGCCATCCGCACCGTCCCCGAGCACGGCCTCGTTTATGCGCTCTTCGAATTGTTCGGCATCAGCGCGATCAGCTGGCTCGCGCTGGCCGCGGCCCTGGCGCTCCTTAGAGCCGCGCCCGACGAGCTCGCGCGCCGCGGCGATGCCTGGATTGCCGGCCTCATCATCCTCATCGCCCTCCTCCCTGTCGCGACCGCCAGCGCGCTGGCGCTGACCGGGCTCGCTTTGTGGATGATCGCCGCGTCGGCCGCCGGCTCGCCGCTGCGGAGGGCGGGGCTGATCGCGCTCGCCTTGACCGGGCCGTTGATCTGGGGCCGCCTGCTCCTCGCTTTGTTCAGCGGCCCGCTGCTGACGGCGGACACCTGGCTGGTCGGCCAGGTGACGGGGACGGCCCAGGCCGCGAACATCCTCGCTTTCGCCGATGGCAGCGGCCGCCTCGGCGTCGCGCCGGGCTGCTCTTCCTGGCAGGGCATGTCGCTCGCCCTCCTCTTGTGGGTGACGGTCAACCAATGGTTCCGGGTGCCGCTCACCCGGCGTTCGGTCGCCGCCTGCCTCGGCGCGCTGGCGGCGACGGTGGCGATCAACGTCGCTCGCATCGCCGCCATGGTCCGCTTCCCGGCCCATATCGAGGCGATTCATCACGGCTGGGGCTGGCATGTGGCGATGTGGTCGACCTTGGTCGCCGTGAGCCTCATCTGCCTGTGGGGCGCGCGGCGTGAAGCCTTCGCCTAGCTTCGCCTTCGGCCTGCTGCTCGCCCTCAGCCTGGCCGGCAAGCTCGCCGCCAACCAGGCCGCGGCAGGTCCCGATCCGCGCCGCTTCGACGCCGAGGCCGCGGCGATGCTGCGGGCCGCCGGCTTCGCCGCCGCGGTGGAGCACCGCCCCTTCGGCAGCCTCCTTCACGGCGGCAAGAGCGGCTGCCGCCTGATCCTCGCCGAATATGATCCGCACGGCACCTTCGCCGAGCTGTTGCGCGAGCTCGCCGCCCCGGTCGGCCCGCTCCGCTTCGCCTGGCGCGGCCGGGTCTACACGGCCGCGCCGAGAACGCAGGCGCTCGTCCATTTCTACTTGTGGCGGGAGCTGCGCCGCGTGCGCATCGCCGCCGCGCGGGCGCCGCTCGCCGCCTGGGCCGCCAGCCCCGGCTGCGACACCCGCAGCCTCGACTGGAATCGCCTTGCGACCCTCCCAGTCTGAGAGCGGGCAGCCCCTTTCCGTGTCTTGCGGTTTTCGAATCATGAGTTACGCTGCCGGCATGAAAAGCCGACGACTCCTCCTCGCCTGCCTCCTCGCGGTCGCCTGCTCGCAGCAAGGCAATGCCGGCCCGACGCCGGTCGTGCTCGCCGTCGACCGGCCGGAAACGCAGAGCGCCGCAACCTTCACCCTCAACTCGCCCGATTTCAGGGCCAATGGGGAAATACCCAACCGCGCCAGCGCCTATGACATGAACAGCTCGCCGGCGCTCGTCTGGTCGGGCCTTCCCGCCGGCACCAAGAGCCTCGCTTTGTTGCTCGAGGATCCGGACGCGAGCTCCGGCAAGCCGTTCGTCCACTGGCTGGTCGCGAATCTCGATCCCGCCGCCGACGGGCTGTCGGAAGGCTCGGTGACGCTCGGCGCCCGGGTCGGCCGCAACACCCGCGGCGATCCCGCTTATTTCGGTCCCAAGCCGGGCGGGCGCGACCCGCACCATTACCATTTCGAGATGTTCGCGCTCGACCGCCAGCTCGAGTTCAAGGTCCCTCCGAACCGGGACCAGCTGCTCGCCGCGATGAGCGGCCATGTCCTCGCCAAGGCGGACCTGGTCGGCCTCTACACCCGCCACTGAGCGGCGGCAGGCGCCTCAAAGCTTCTCGGTCAGCTCGGGCACGATCTTGAACAGGTCGCCGACCAGGCCGAGGTCGGCGACCTGGAAGATCGGCGCCTCCTCGTCCTTGTTGATGGCGACGATGAGCTTGGAATCC
This sequence comes from Sphingomonadales bacterium, assembly GCA_034668625.1. Lineage (GTDB taxonomy): Bacteria > Pseudomonadota > Alphaproteobacteria > Sphingomonadales > Sphingomonadaceae > Allosphingosinicella. The sequence continues at coordinate 40,110 of JAXDOX010000038.1, read as the reverse complement.
TTCATTCCGGCGAGATGCTGGATCGCCCCCGAAATGCCGATCGCTATGTAGCATTCGGGGGCGACGATCTTGCCGGTCTGGCCGACCTGATAGTCGTTGGGCGCATAGCCCGCGTCGACCGCGGCCCGGGAGGCGCCGACCGCCGCGCCGAGCTTGTCGGCGAGTGGATCGATAAATGCATGGAACTGCTCCGAGGAGCCGAGCGCCCGGCCGCCCGAGACGATGATCTTGGCGCTGGTCAGCTCCGGCCGCTCCGACGCCGCGATCTCGGCGCCGACGAAGCTGGAAAGGTCCGAATCGCCGCCGCCGGAAAACGGCTCGATGACCCCTGAGCCGCCCTCGGCCGCCGCCTTCTCGAACGCGGTGCCGCGCACGGTGAGCACCTTCTTGGCGTCGGATGACTTGACGGTCGCGATGGCGTTGCCGGCGTAAATCGGCCGCACGAACGTGTCGGGCCCCTCAACGCCGATGACGTCGGAAATCTGCATGACGTCGAGCAGAGCGGCGACCCGCGGGGCGACGTTCTTGCCTGTGGTGGTAGAGGCCGCGACGAAATAGTCGCAATGGTCGCGGACGAGGTCGACGGCGACCGGCGCCACGTTCTCGGCGAGCTGGTGCGCATAAGCGGCGCCGTCGGCGACGTGGACCCGCGCCACCCCGGCGATCTTCGCCGCGGCTTCGGCGACCGCGCCGACACCCTCGCCGGCGACGAGCGCGTGGACTTCGCCCAGCTTCGAGGCGGCGGTGATTGCGGAGAGGGTCGCGTCCTTGAGATGCCCCCCTTCATGTTCGACGAGAACCAGCGCGATCATCCGATCACTCCTGCGGTGCGAAGGCGGTCAATCAGCTCGTCGACCGATTTGACCTTGATGCCGGCCTCGCGCTTCGAGGGTTCGCGGACGCTAAGCGTCTGCAGCCTCGGCGCCGTGTCGACGCCGTAATCGGCGGGGGTCTTTGGCGCCAGCGGCTTCGATTTGGCCTTCATGATGTTGGGCAGCGACGCGTAGCGCGGCTCGTTGAGCCTGAGGTCGGTGGTGACGATCGCCGGCAGCTTCAGCCGCACCGTCTCGAGCCCGCCGTCCACTTCCCGGGTGACGTTCACATGCTCACCGTCCACCTCGACCTTGGAGGCGAAGGTGCCCTGGCCCCAACCGAGCAGGGCCGCCAGCATCTGGCCGGTCTGGTTCGAATCGTCGTCGATCGCCTGCTTGCCGAGGATCACCATCCCCGGCTGCTCCTCCCTGGCGATCGCCGCGAGGATCTTGGCGACGGCGAGCGGCTCGACCTCGTCGTCGGTCTGGACGAGGATCGCGCGGTCGGCGCCCATGGCGAGGGCGGTGCGCAAGGTCTCCTGTGCTTTCTGCGGCCCGATCGAGACCGCGACGATCTCGGTGGCGACGCCCTTCTCCTTGAGGCGGATCGCCTCCTCGATGGCGATCTCGTCGAACGGGTTCATGCTCATCTTCACGTTGGCGAGGTCGACTCCCGTGCCGTCCGCCTTGACCCGCGGCTTCACGTTGAAGTCGATCACCCGTTTGACGGGGACCAGCAGCTTCATGGTGTGGTCTCCTCGGATGGGGAGAGGGAACCGTTCGGCCCCGGACCTGATCCGGGGCTGTCGAAGCCCCCTCCTTCACTACTCTGGTGAAAAGGAAGGCCCTTCGACGGGCTCAGGGCGAACGGTGAGGGTCTCATGCGGCGTCGCGGACCGCCGCGACGATCTTCTGGGCGGCGTCGCCGAGGTCGTTGGCGGGGACGATGGCGAGGCCGCTGTCGGCGAGGATGCGTTTGCCCTCCTCGACGTTGGTGCCCTCCAGCCGCACCACCAAAGGCACCTTCAAATCCACTTCCTTCGCCGCGGCGACGATTCCGTCGGCGATGATGTCGCAGCGCATGATGCCGCCGAAGATGTTGACCAGGATGCCCTTCACCGCCGGGTCGGAGAGGATGATCTTGAACGCCGCGGTCACCTTCTCCTTCGACGCGCCGCCGCCGACGTCGAGGAAGTTGGCGGGCTCGGCGCCGTTCAGCTTGATGATGTCCATCGTCGCCATGGCGAGGCCGGCGCCGTTCACCATGCAGCCGATATTGCCGTCCAGCTTGACGTAGGCGAGGTCGTATTTGGAGGCCTCGACCTCCATCGGGTCTTCCTCGGTCTCGTCGCGCAGCGCCTCGACATCCGGGTGGCGGTAGAGGGCGTTGGAATCGAAGCTCATCTTGGCGTCGAGCACCAGCAGCCGCCCGTCCTCGGTCTCGACCAGCGGGTTGATCTCCAGCATCGAGCAATCGTAGGCGAGGAAGGCGTCGTAGAGCTGGCGGGCGAGCGTCTGCGCCTGCTTGTCGAGCTCGCCGTTCAGCTTCAGCGCATGAGACAGGGCGCGGCCGTGGTGCGGCATGAAGCCTTGCGCCGGGTCGATGGTGACGGTGGTGATCCGCTCCGGCGTCTCGTGCGCGACCGCCTCGATGTCCATCCCGCCCTCGGTCGAGGCGACCATTGCGATCCGCCCGGTGCCGCGGTCGACCAGCAAGGCGAGATAATATTCCTTCGCGATGTCGACGCCGTCGGTGATGTAGAGTCGGTTGACCTGCTTGCCGGCCTCGCCGGTCTGGACGGTGACCAGGGTCTTGCCGAGCATCTCCCCGGCGTTGGCGCGGACCTCGTCGATCGACCTCGCCAGCCGGACCCCGCCCTTGGCGTCGGGCCCCAGCTCCTTGAATCTGCCCTTGCCGCGGCCGCCGGCATGGATCTGCGCCTTGACGATCCAGAGCGGCCCGGGAAGCTTACCGGCGGCCTCGACCGCTTCCTCGACCGAGAGCGCCGGATAGCCAGCCGGAACCGGGATGCCCTGCTTGGCGAGCAGCTCTTTCGCCTGATATTCGTGGACGTTCATGGGCCGGCCTTAAGCACAGGGGCTTCAGGAATCCAACACCTCCGTCACCCCAGCGAAGGCTGGGGTCCATGCTGAGGGATATCGAGTATCGGACTCCGCATGGATGCCAGCCTGCGCTGGCATGACGGTCCAGGCTTCAGGCCCCCGCCGCCGCCATCAGCTTGCGGCGGTCGAACAGGCCGAGCCGCTCCGCGAAGAAGCGCTCGATGAGCGGCGCCTCGAGCCCGAACAATCCCTCCACCGCCCGGCAGCCGCCGCCGCGCAGCAGCAGCCGGTCGAAGCCGCGATAGGCTTCGCGGCGCTTCCACGAGGCGATCGCCGCCGCCTCGAACAGGTCGTGGAGGGCGCCGCCGCTGAAATCCCGCTGCCGGGTCAGCAGCAAGGCGGTGCGGATCGCGTCCGGAAGCGGCGAGCCTGTGGTCGGGAAGAAGAAGCCGCCCCGTTTGCCGAGCTTGGCGACGCGGGCGCCGCCGATCCGGTAATAAGCCTCGAAATCGCCGCCGAGCGCGACCGGCAGCGACGCGCGGTCTTCGGCGGCCGCCTCGGCCCCCGACCAGCCGCGCAGGCTCACATAGTCGTCGAGGCGTGTGCCGCCCTCGCGCGGGTTCGCCTCGGGCGCGGCGGCGTAGCGGACATGCTCCAGAGCCAGCCGGGTCTCGCTCAGCGGCAGGCAGGTGAAGAAGGCGCAACCCGCGCCCTGCGGCACATTGGTGTCGAGCAGGACCGGCAGGTCGACACGGTGGGGCGCCGCGAAGTCGTAAATGCGGGCGGTGGAATGGCGCCAGCCGAGATCGAGCGTGGTCTGGTGCGCCCAGGAGCGGGCGTCGATCGCGCCGGTGCCGGCGACCGTCTCGCCGCCGTGGAGCAGCAGGCTGGTGTCGCGGACGGCGACGATGCGGCGCTCCGCCCAGCGCCGCTCCGCCGGCAGCGCCTCGGCCAGCGCCGCGTCGACCTTCTCCGGTGACAAAGCGTGACAGCGCAATTTCACCCGGCGGCTCCGCCCCGGCATGGCCACGTAGAAGCCGTCCCAGCTGTCCGCCAGGAGCGGCTCGATGAACGCCCGCTCTTCGTCGTCCAGGGCGGCGTCGAGCAGGAGCAGCGGCCGGCCGCCGCCGAAGCGCGGCTCCTCGCCCACCAGCAGCGTCGGCACTTCGGGCCGCAATCGCGCCATGGCGAGCGCCGCGAGGCTGGCGGACAGGCCGCCGCCCGCGATCAGCAGTCCGTGATTCTTCGGGCGCGCCATCGCGCGCGGGTCTACCCTCGCGAGAGCCGCAAGGCCAAGGGCCGGGCGGCCGGAGCGCGCGCAAGCCCCGTTATGGCACTGTTACGCCACCTTTTCGTAACGCCGCCGGAACTCTGCTGCCGTTGCGCGCTTGTAGCGGCAAACCTGCCGGAGGACCGCTCCCGTGAAGCCCTGGACCCTGCTCGCCGCCGCCGCCTGCGTGCTACCCGCTCTCGCCACCCGCGCGGCCGCACAAGAGAAGACCGATTCCTACATGGATCGGCCCAACAGCCTCACGGTCGGCGTCGGCGGCGCCTACCTTCCCTCCTACGAGGGTTCCGACGATTATCAGTGGGTTCCTATAGGCCTCGCGCTCGGCAAGGTCGGCGGCTTCGGTTTCGCCACCCGCGGCACCACCTTGACGCTCGACCTCATCCGGGACGCGCCCGGCGCGCCCGTCACTTTCGAATTCGGCCCCGCCGCCAACCTCCGGCTCGACCGGTCGAGCCACGTCAAGGACCCTCAGGTGCGGGCGCTCGGCAAAATCGACCGCGCGGTGGAGGTCGGCGCCTATGCGGGCGTCGCCAAGAACCGGCTGCTCGACCCCTATGACAGCCTGGCGCTGCGAGTCACCTGGCTGCACGACGTCACCGGGACCCACGGTAGTTCGATCTTGAGCCCGTCGGTCGAATATTCGACGCCGCTGAGCCCGAAGACCTACCTCTTGCTCTCCGCGTCGGCCGATCATGTCGGCCGCGGCTACGCCCAGACCTATTTCAGCATCACGCCGACGGGGGCGGTGCGGAGTGGGCTTCCGGTCTTCAACGCCTCGTCAGGGTGGAAGAACGTGCGGCTCAGCCTGTTCCTCGCCCAGGCGCTGACCGGCGATTTGCGCCGGCCCCGCCTCAGCCTGTTCGCGGGGGTCAGCTATTCGCGGCTGCTGAACGACTTCCGGCGCAGCCCGATCGTGTCGGTCGCCGGCAGCCCCAACCAGTATCTCGCCGCGGCCGGGCTCGCCTATAGTTTCTGAGGCAGCGCGAAGAAGGGGTCCGCGTTGCGCCCGCTCAGGGGCTGTGCGGCTTGTCGTCGTTCTTGGTGAGCAGCAGCACCGCGATGATGACGGCGATGATCACCAGCAGCGGCAGGATGAACCCGCCGCGTATCTCGCTGCCCTCGACCGTCTCGGCGGCCGGAACCGGCGCCTGGATGGCCGGTGGCGGCGTGCGGGCCGCCGCGGCCGCTGGACCCGCGGCCAGCGCCAAAGCCGCCGCCGCACTGATAAGCTTGCTACGCAAGGCACATACTCCCTGGCTGGAGACCTTTGCCTGCCCGAGCGGCCGACGCGGATCAAGTCGGAAACAGTCAACCACCTCGCCGCGGAACCCGTCCCCCCGCCGGACGGTTTGACCTGGATCAATGGAGGAGCCCATGGTTTGGAAACCCGGGCTCGCCGTACAGGGGATGTTGCTGGTCCTCGCTTTGCCTGCCGCGGCAAGGGGCCAGAATGTGGAGGCCGGCGAGACGCGACATTACGGGCCGCTGCTGGCCCCGCCGGCAACCGAGCGCCCGCGGCCGGTAGCGGTTGGCGCGGCGCCCGACGCACCCGCCGCCGCGCCCGAGCGGACCCATCTCTTCGCCAGCGTTCCGCTCGAGGGAAATGCCCAGCTCGGCGTCGGCCTGTTCACCGTCCCCGGGGCCACCGAAGCCGAGAATATACGCCGCCGCACCGATCCGGATCCGGCCATCCACACTCCGGAAACCCGAGTCGCCGCCGTCGGTTTCTCTTTGCCGTTCTGAGCCTTTGCGTCGCGCCCGTTTCGCGCTAGGAACAGGGCGTGAACGGGGTGCGCAAGATCATCCATGTCGACATGGACGCCTTTTATGCGTCGGTCGAGCAGCGCGACGACCCCTCCCTGCTCGGCAAGCCGGTCGCCGTCGGCGGCGGCGTGCGCGGCGTCGTCGCGGCCGCGAGCTACGAGGCGCGGCCTTTCGGCGTACGCTCGGCGATGCCGTCTGTGACGGCGCGGCGCCTGTGTCCCGAGCTGATCTTCGTCAAGCCGCGCTTCGACGCCTATCGCGCCGTCAGCCAGCAGATCCGCGCCATCTTCCTCGACTACACGCCGCACGTCGAGCCGCTGTCGCTCGACGAGGCCTATCTCGACGTCACCGAGGATCTGAAGGGGATCGGCGTCGCCACCGAGATCGCCAGGCAGATCCGCGCCCGCATCCGCGCCGAGACCGGCCTCACCGCCTCGGCCGGAGTCTCCTACAACAAGTTCCTCGCCAAGCTCGCCTCGGACCAGAACAAGCCCGACGGCCTGTGCGTCGTCACTCCCGCGCGCGGCCCCGCCTTCGTCGCGACGCTGCCGGTCAAGCGCTTTCACGGCGTCGGGCCGGTGACGGCGGCGAAGATGGCGAGCCTCGGCATCGAGACGGGGGCGGATCTCAAGGCCAAGAGCCTCGACTTCCTCGCCGCCCATTTCGGCAGCTCGGCGGCTTATTACCACGACCTCGCCCGCGGCATCTGCCACCGCCAGGTCAAGGCCGATCGTCCCTACAAGTCGGTCAGCGCCGAGGACACGTTCCTGACGGACCTCACCGACGCAGACGACCTCCAGGCCGAGCTCGCCCGTATCGGCCGCACCGTCTGGCGGCGGATCGAGGCGAAGGGCCTTTCCGGCCGCACCGTAAATTTGAAGGTCAAATACAGCGATTTCCGAATCGTCACCCGCGCCCGCTCATTGGAACGGAGCATAAGCGACGAGTCCGAATTCCTCGCCATCGGGCGCGATCTGGCGCGCGCCCTCTTGCCGCCGGCCAAAGCGATCCGGCTGCTCGGGCTCGGCTTGTCGAATCTGGACGATGGATCAATGCCAATTATTCGGGCGGTAGAGTGGGAATTACCGCTCTGAACCAAGTTGATTGGTGATCCATCCATTTCGGAGTCAATCTGGAGTCCCCTAATCTACGAATAGTCTGTATAACGGCTTTCTCCGACAGCTCTGCTACCTCTTAGTCAAAAGAGGTGAGCAGCTCGTACTGTCGCTGCGTAAATCCATTCGATGATGCTGATACAGTTTCAGCATTAGACTTTTGTGTCTTTTGATTGGAGGCGAACGTGGCAGAAGACTTTTCAAGCCTTTTTAAAGGCCTTACCCTTGCTGATCTGCGGGTCGACTCGCTGGGCAATATACGGATAACCAACAAGGACCTGAGCAGAAAGCTTGCCGAGCGCAAGGGCGGCTTCGATGCCAGCGCTTTGGCCGACAGCACCAACACCGGCACGTGCAACAACACCGGTTGCTTCGCCCCCGGGCTCGAGGACCTGGCCAGCAATCCGGCGGTTCGGCGCTAGCCGAACCCGCGCCGAACATCTGATTTCATCAGCAGACGCAGAGAAGAAGCAGCGTTTGCTATTCTATGTCACAGGATCGGAGTCTCATCATGGCGGAAGATTTCTCGACCCTTTTCAAAGGTCTTTCCCTTGCCGATTTGAGGGTCGACTCGCTCGGCAATATCCGGATCACCAACAAGGATCTGAGCAGAAAGCTTGCCGAGCGCAAGGGCGGCTTCGATGCCCAAGCCCTGGCCGACAGCCTCAACACCGGCACCTGCAACAACAAGGGCTGCTTTGCCCCTGGATTCGATGAACTGGTCAGCAACCCTGCGGCGCGCCGCTAGGCCCTGTCAGCCGGTCGATAGCATCGGTCGAGACAGCGTCTGGTGCGCACGCCGGCCGCCGGGGTGGAGGTCGGGATGGAACGCGTAAGAAGCGACGCCAAGCTGCTCCGCGATCTCGCGGAGGCATGGGATGACACGCACCTTCATCTGATCATCATGCCGACGGAGAAGTGCAACTTCAGGTGCGTCTATTGCTACGAGGATTTCAGCATCGGCCGCATGAAGCCGCCGGTGGTCCGCGCGGTCATGGCGATGCTCGAACGTCGCATCCCCAATCTGCGGAGCCTCGAAATCAACTGGTTCGGCGGAGAGCCGACGGTGGCCTTGGGCCTGGTGCGCGAGATCATGGCCCACGCCCAAGTGCTCTGCCGCCTCCACGGCGTCAGATTGAGGGCCGGGATGACGACGAACGGATATCTTCTCGGCGCGCCGGCATATCTGGACCTGGTTGGCCATCAGGTCACCGACTTTCAAATCTCGCTGGACGGTCCGAAGCCGTTCCACGACACCACCCGCCTGCAGGCCAATTCCAGCGGCAGCTATGATCAGATCATGGCCAATCTCCTCGCGATATTGGAGACTCAAGCCGAGGGGGAAATCCTACTGAGGATACATCTCACGGCGCAGAACAAGGCCACGATCCCGGCCTTCGTCGAGGAGTTGAAGCGCTCCTTCGGTCACGACCGCCGTTTCCGCTTCACCATCCAGCCGATCGAAAACTTGGGTGGCGATGGCGACCTTTCGGACCTTGTGATTGCGAGCTCCGAGCGGCGTTGGGGCGAGAATTCGCACCCCGCGGAAGGCGACGGGGACGAAATGGAGCGCAAGCACGACGAGACCTACGTCTGCTACGCCGCCAAGGCCAATTCGTTCGTCATCCGCAGCGACGGCCGAGTCGGAAAATGCACCGTCGCTCTGAAGCACGATCACAACACGGTCGGCCGCCTCAACGAAGACGGCACCTTCGCTCTCGACGAGGACCGGCTGAACCGCTGGTTCGGCGGCTGGGCCAGCCGCGAAACCTCGGCGCTGGCCTGCCCGGCGGCATCGATATTCCCCTGACATGGCGATGCCGGCACGGCTCGTCTTCCCTGTCCCGTTCCAGCGATCGGGCTATTTCGTGCGCAAGCCGCCGGCATTGTGGCTGCGCGATATCGGCGCGGGCCTGGAAGCCTTCGCGATCAATGACCGGCCGGATGCCTGCTCGGCGGTCTTGAACTCCTTTGCCCTGTTGCTGCTCAAGATCGGCGACGTCACCCGCAGTCGTCGCTTGTGCCAATTGCAAGTGGACCGCTTTCTCCAAAGCGGCGATTTGCTCGCCATCCAACCCTATATCAACATCGGCCGCATAGACTTTCGGCTCGGCAGCCATGCTTCGGCCGCCACCCATTTTTTTCTTCCACATGCGATCTTCCCCGGGTGTCGGATCCGGCTCGACGGCATGCCTCTCACGATCACCGATCCCAGCGTCGCCAACGTCTGCGAGACGGTAAGGCTGATCGAGGGAGCACAGCTTATCTTCAGCCGCGACGGAAATGCGGCGGTGCGGATATTCCTTCGCAAGCACTTGTCGCACGGTTCAACAGCAAGAGAGATGATGGCTTGGTTCGCCTTTCACGACGGCAACCGGGCGCTTCTCGCCGCGGAGACATCCAGGCTCGCGGAGAGCACGGACGATTGCGGAAAGCTGGCTTTCTACAATGCCTTGAATCAAATCCTGGCCAGGGACGACAAGAAGCTGTTCTTGTCCCTGTGCATCCTGCTCGAGGTTCTGCGGGGGAGCCCGGCCGATCGCGATGTCATTGCGAGCCTGCTCCACGCCCTCAAATCTATCCTTTCCCACGACATGTGCCGCGACGGACCCTGCGCGCGCATTCGTGACCAGCAACTTGTCCACGAATGGGCGGCCTGGCTCGGGGATGCGGAGCTGCAGGCGTTCTTCGACCGGTCGCCAAGCAGATCCTGTTATGAATCGCTCGGCGGCTTCGAGCATGAAGTGGATCATTGCTACGGTTTCGCCGAGTGGCAGCTCCGGAGCTGCGCCGCGAGGCGATCGGGCCCGGCGGTGCACGCACCATCATCCTCTGCCGCCCGCCGCGTCGGGTGAAGGCGGCGTGCTACCGGAAGAGGTGCCGAAGCTGATCGAAGGATCCGCGCCCGGCTCGCCAGCGATTGACCTGGCCGCGCCTCGGCGGCACCATCCCTCTTTCCCAAGGGGTAGGCACGGATCGCATTGGCCACGACGACTGCCGCGGGGCTGCGCCGGCAACGCCTTTGCCCGTGATCCTCTACGTGCTCGGCAAGCTCGACATCGGCGGCGCCGAGATGCGCTCGCTGCAATTGTTCGGGGCGATCCGCGAACGCCATCCGGACCTTCCGATCATCGTCTACGTCACCTCGCCGGAGCCGGGCGCGCTCAACCCCCGCTTTCTCGCCGCCGGCGTGAGGATCATCCAGGGCGGCGGCGGGCTCAGCGACGTCTTGCCGTTCTGGCGGGTCTGCCGGCGCGAGAAGGCGACCCTGGTCCACGCCAATGTCGGCTCGACCAGCGCCTATTTCGCCCTCGCCCCGTTCCTCGCCGGAGTGAAGGTGCGGATCTGCCATTACCGCTCGACTTCGGAAGGCCGCACCCGCCTCTACCCCCGGTTCAAGGTGTGGATCGGGGTCACCCTGATCCGCCTGTTCGCGACCCGGATCGTCGGGGTGTGCGACGGCGCCCGGGCGCTGGCACGCGCTCCGGACCGCAAATGGCTGACTCTCTACACGGGCGTCGCCGGGACCATGTCCGTGGAATGCGCCGGGAAGCCGCGCCGCCGGGGCGGGCCGCACCTCCTCGTCCTCGGCCGAATCGCGCCCGAGAAGAACTATCTCCGTCCCGTCGCCGTCTTCGAGAGTCTGGTCCGGCGCGCCGAGGCCGGCGCCGCGACGCTGAGCTTCGTCGGCACGGGAGGGCCGGACGACCTCGCCCGATCCGCCGCGCCTTGGAGGCGAGCCCGTTCCACTTCGACGCCTATGTCGAGAGAATGGCGTCCCTTTGGGCCTTGCCCGCCGCCCGCGCCGCGCCCGGCTAGAAAGTGTCGACCGGGTGGGCGCGGATCAGGATCTCGTCCTGGCCGAACCTTTCCTGCAGCCGCAGCCGGTAATCGTGCCAGCGGTCGCGGTCGATGCGGTCGGCGAGCACTTCGAAGATGACCACCTCGTCCTTCTCGCGCTCGCCCGGCCGGGGCTCCCACAGCCCTTCCGCAGGGGAGCGGGTGAAGGCGGTGAGGCCGCCGAACCGCCCGACCAGCTCGTCGCGCACCTGGGCGAACAATTCGCGCGGCTGCGGCCGCCCCTCCTTGTCCTTGAGCGGCAGGAAGATCTCGACGACGTGCGGATGGTGCTGCACCGGCGGCGCCTCCTTTTCTCGCGCCGCTCTAGCGTCTTTCGCCTTTCGCGGCGAGACGTTGCGGCCTAGAAGCGGGTCTTCCCCGGGGGACCCAGCGCACTGGGTTGAGAGTCGGCCGAAGGGCCGAGACCCGTCGAACCTGATCCGGCTAAGACCGGCGTAGGGAGGGAGTTCGGGTCCGCCCTTTCTTCCCTCCGCATGAGGAGACGAAAGAATGGCCGACGTACCCGCCCGCACCGAAAGCACCCTCTCTCCCCCGAGAGGGACAGGCGCGAAGCGCCAGGGTGAGGGCACGCCCCCCGTGACCACCGGCCCGATCCGCGGCAGCCGCAAGATTCACGTCGGTCCCTGGCGGGTCGCGATGCGCGAGATCGACCTCGAGCCCTCGTCCGGCGAGCCGCCCTTGCGGGTCTACGATTGCTCCGGCCCCTACACGGATCCCAACGCCCGCATCGACATCATGGCCGGCCTGCCGGAGCTCCGCCGCGACTGGATCCGTGGCCGCGGCGACGTCGAGGAGGTGACCCAGCGCGAGCTGCGGCCCGAAGATAACGGCCAGCTCGGGCCGGACCGCTCGGGCGGAGTCCAGCCATTCCCCAACGTCCGCCGCAAGGTGCTCCGCGCCAGGCCCGGCGCCAACGTAAGCCAGATGCACTACGCCCGGCGAGGCATCGTCACGCCCGAAATGGAATATGTCGCGATCCGCGAGAATCTCGGCCGCGAGCAGCGCGCCGCCCAAGCCCGCGATGGTGTCGATTTCGGCGCTTCCATCCCCGATTACGTAACCCCGGAGTTCGTCCGCGACGAAGTGGCGCGCGGCCGCGCGATCATCCCCGCCAACATCAACCACCCCGAGAGCGAGCCGATGGCGATCGGCCGCAACTTCCTGGTCAAGATCAACGCCAATATCGGCAATTCCGCCGTCGCCTCCGACGTCGCCGCCGAGGTCGACAAGATGGTCTGGGCGATACGCTGGGGCGCCGACACGGTCATGGACCTCTCCACCGGCCGCAACATCCACGATACCCGCGAGTGGATCATCCGCAACTCCCCGGTGCCCATCGGCACCGTCCCGATCTACCAGGCGCTGGAGAAGGTCGGCGGAGTCGCCGAGGACCTCACCTGGGAGATCTACCGCGATACCCTGATCGAGCAGGCCGAGCAGGGGGTGGACTATTTCACCATCCACGCCGGAGTCCGCCTGCCCTTCATCCCGATGACCGCGAACCGGGTCACCGGCATCGTCAGCCGCGGCGGTTCGATCATGGCCAAATGGTGCCTCGCCCACCACAAGGAGAGCTTCCTCTACACGCGCTTCGAGGAGATCTGCGAGGTAATGAAGGCCTACGACATCGCCTTCAGCCTCGGCGACGGCCTGCGCCCCGGCTGCATCGCCGACGCCAACGACGAAGCCCAGTTCGCCGAGCTCGCCACCCTTGGCGAGCTGACCGAGATCGCCTGGCGCCACGACGTCCAGGTGATGATCGAGGGCCCCGGCCACGTGCCGATGCACAAGATCAAGGCCAACATGGACAAGCAGCTCGAAGCCTGCGGCGAGGCGCCCTTCTACACCTTGGGCCCGCTCACCACCGACATCGCCCCCGGCTACGACCACATCACCAGCGCGATCGGCGCCGCGATGATCGGCTGGTTCGGCACCGCGATGCTCTGTTACGTCACCCCCAAGGAACATCTCGGCCTCCCCGACCGCGACGACGTGAAAGTGGGCGTCGTCACCTACAAGCTCGCCGCCCACGCCGCGGACCTGGCCAAGGGCCACCCGGCCGCGAAGCTGAGAGACGACGCCCTGAGCCGCGCCCGCTTCGAATTCCGCTGGCGCGACCAGTTCCACCTATCCCTGGATCCCGACACCGCCGAACAATATCACGACCAGACCTTGCCGGCGGAAGGCGCCAAGACCGCCCACTTCTGCTCGATGTGCGGCCCAAAGTTCTGCAGCATGAAGATCACCCAGGAGGTCAGGGACTTTGCGGCGAAACAGAACCAGTCGGCAGAGGCCTTCCTCGGCGCAAATTCCTCCCCTGGCTTTGCGGGGGAGAGGTACCATGCGAAGCATAGTGGACGGGCCGCTTCGGCGGAAGCCGAAGCGGAGAAGGGCATGGCGGAGATGAGCGAGAAGTTTCGCGAGAAGGGCGGGAAAATTTATCTCCCTGCAGCAGAATAAACCCGATCCCTTTGCACCTCTCTCGAAAATGACTCGTTTTGCCGCATCTCGGAACAAGCCACGAACATTCATCTTGCGTTAAGGCTTCCGGTTGATTAGAGTGGCGGGGCTTAAGGGGGCGGCAGCATGGCAGACTACGCGATGGACGAGATTCCAACGGACGATGAGGTGCTAGCTGCGATCGGTCGGAATACCGAGGGCCAAGGGCCGAGCGAGGTTCTGAATATCTTGATGCGGGGCGGGCATACGCGGGCAAATTCTCAGCGAGCCATCCAACGCGTGCTAGACCGCGGAAAGGTCAACTACACCACTGCGTTAAGACTGGTGTTAGCAGACCAGGCGATGGCAGCTTAGTGCCTTGGCCACTCGGCGCCCGAGAGGAGCGCCAATACGATAAATTGGCAAAAGATCAGAGGTCGCAGTTTCAGCGCGACCGTGATCGCGTGCTATATTCCTCTGCTTTTCAACGGCTGGCGGGTATCACCCAAATTGCACGAGCGGGCGAGGAAAGTGTGTTTCACACCCGACAGCAGCATACAATAAAGGTCGCGCAGATCGGGCGTCGCTTGGCCGAATACTGCATTTCTCAAGACCAACTCAAAATGTTTCCCGGGCTTGATAGCGAAGTAGATCCTGACGTTGTTGAAGCCGCCTGCATGATTCATGATTTGGGCCACCCGCCGTTTGGCCACGTAGGAGAAGAGGAGTTAAATGAAAAAGTTACACCGCATCGGTTTGACGGCTTCGAAGGGAATGCCCAATCCTTTCGAATAATAACTAAGTTGGCGGTGCATAAGGAAGATGAAGATACTCCTGGCATTGACCTCACGCGAGCCACATTAGCTGCTTGTCTGAAGTATCCTTGGCCCCGACAAAAGGGGTCTAAAGATAGAGGGCAGCAGGGCAAGATAGACGCTTACAAGAAGTGGTCAGTGTATGAAACAGAAGAAAAGGACTTTATCTTCGCTAGACAGTATTGTGCCCCTGACAAACTGACGATTGAAGCTGAGTTGATGGAATGGGCCGATGACGTGGCATATTCCGTTCATGATTTGGAGGACTTTCATCGTTGCGCTGCGATCCCTTGGCAAAGGCTATTCGCAAACGAAAAGAAAAGTGAGATTATTGATCACGTTAAGGCGCCCCCAGGGGTAGATATCGAACAATCATATAGGGCTCTTAGATCCGCCATCTGGGATGTTTTCGGCGAAACTCTCGCTGAGAGGTACGAGGGCACTAGGGACCAGCGATGGGTTCTCCGAAATATGACGTCGAATCTAATCAAGCTGTACATCTTGAGTGTCGGTGCTTCTGATAGCTCTGACGGATATAAACTTGACATACCAACAGAGATTAGAGGTCAAGTTGCGATACTAAAGCAGATAACCAGGGATTATATCATTTCGACTCCGGCTCTGGCTGCGCAACAAGTTGGTTATAGAGCGATTATTCGGAGTCTGTTTGATACGTTTTACAAAACTCCCACAGATGAAATTCCTCCCTTTACTCCGACCAGGTTACGCTACTTGTGGCCGCTCCGCGGGGATAACAAGGCGCGATTTGCAGCGGACTGCGTTGCAGCAATGTCGGAGACCGAGGCGGTTCGCATGCATGCCAGACTTCGAGGGCTTGATAGCGGGTCCATTCTAGACCCCATCGTGCGATAAACGAGCCGGGCCGAAATCCTGAAACAGTATAGAGGAGCGTCCCCGCCGGTACCGCTCAATAAATATACAGTCACGAAGGCACCTGAGCGCCTGCGCTTCAGCCGTGCTCGTCGCTCGGTACACCAGCCCATGCCAGACCGCCATCCGGCGCGACCGCCAGCCGCTGAGCGGCTGCGTGAACGGCTCAGGCTTGCCGGTGCCTCGGAACGGATCACGCAGGCATTCGCCGATGAGCAGGTTGATCTGCTCTACGGGGACTTGGTGCAGTTCGCCGACGGCCGCTGAGCCGGCCGCGGCTCAGAACAAAGTCTCCCCGCGCTCCAGCATCTCCACGAACCCCGCGATCCTTTTCGCCCGCGTCTCCGGCCGCTTCGCGTCGAGCACGCGGTAGATGAGGCCGTAGCGGTTCGCGCCCTTCAGCGTCGCGAAGAAAGCGGCCGCCTTCGGGCTCGCATCGAGCGCCGCCTGAAGGTCCGGCGGCGGCTCGGCGCGGCTGTGCGAGGGATAGGCGTCGGCCCAGCGGCCGTCCGCCTTGGCCGCCGCCACCTCGGCGAGCCCCGCCGGCCGCATCCGCCCCTCGGCGATCAGCGCCTCCGCCCGCTCGCGGTTGATCACCGACCATTTGCTGCGCGGCCGCCGCTTCGTGAAGCGGATCAGCCAGCTTGTCTCGTCATAAGGGTTCATCAGGCCGTCGATCCAGCCGAAACAGAGCGCCGCGTCCACCGCCTCGGCCTTGGCGACGCTGGCGATGCCCGAGCCCTTCCTGAACAGCCGCAGCCAGAAGCCGGCAGATCCCGCCCCGTGGCGCTCCAGCCAGGCCTCCATCGCGGCGGCGTCCTCGAAGCGCAGCAACGGCAGCCCCGCCCGTATCTCCTCGCCGGCCATCCGCTCTCCTCCAGACCGCCCGCCATTTCGGACCAATTTTTCGGCGCCCGCGCAAGAATTAACTTTCCTACACCGTACCTTCTATGTTCTAGGATCAAAGATGGAACAGCGGCCCGATTCGTGGGCGGTTTCAGGCCGCCCCTCCGCCGCCTCCGCCGAATGCGCGGACAGCCCCGACTCCAGCCCCGGCGGCGGCCCCTCGTCCGCCGCGTCCGCCGATCCCGCGCCGCCCGGCATCTCGCCACCCCCGCCGGCCGCCGCCGCAGCCCTCGACCCCGACCCCACCGTGCCGTTCGCCGACGGCCGGAATTGATTCCGGCTTCTGAACGCCCTACGCTCCCCCCTTCGCACACGGCCTCAGGGGGAAAACCGGCTATGTCTTCACGCAAGCTGTTGCAGATCGCGCTCGTCCTGTTCGGCGCCGTCTTCTGCCTCGTCTACCCGCTCGCAATCTTCTGGCCCTCGGGCTGGGCCTGGCATGAGGGGCCGCCGGCCGCTTCCGACTATTTCATGATGATCGTCGGCGTCTACGCGACGCTCGGCCTGTTCCTGATCCTCGCCGCGCGCAATCCGGCGGCGCACCGCTCGCTCATCCTCTTCACGATCTGGTCGAGCCTCGTCCACGCCGCGATCATGGCGCTGCAGGCGATCGGCGCGCCCGGGCAGCACGGCCACCTCGCCGGCGACGTCCCCGCTTTGGTCTTGGTGGCGGCAGTACTCGGCGGGCTCCTCTACTCCGATGGAAGCCGCCGCGCCGGCGCCTGAGAGCGGCGAAGCCGTAATGAACGAGGTTGCCGCCTTCGGCGTCGTCGTGCCCCGCCCCCGCGTGAGCCCTCAAAGATGCCGTTCCGCATCCATCGCCTTGTGCAAAATGCGGACGATGAGGATCCTGTCGCCCCCGATCTCATAGAAGATGCGGTGCTGCCGGGACCCCAGCGACCTCGTGAGCGGGCGTACCGCCGGATGCACCGCGCCTATTTCCGGAAAGTCGACGATCCGCCGGAACGCGCTTACCAGCGCATCGAGATAGGCGACGGCGCGCTCCACGCCGAACTCTGCCGCGCTGTAGTCGCGAATGTCGTCAAGATCGGCCTGAGCTTTGCGGCTCAGCTCAAGCCGCATCCTTGCTCTCGCCTGCGAGGCCGGCGCGCAGCTCCGCCAGATACTCGAACGGATCGCGCTCGCTCACGCCCGACGCCCGCCCCTCGTCGATCGCCGACTGGAGCCTTCGCAGCTTTTCCTCCTGCTCTTGGTCGCGGCGGACGAGGTCGCGGACATAGTCGCTGGTGCTGCTGTAGCGGCCCTCGGCCACGCGCGATTCCGCCCAGCCCTTGAGCTTTTCTGGAATTGAGATGTTCATCTGCGCCATCAGCGTTTTATACGATTCTGCGCTAAAGTTGGCAAGGCCGCCGCAGCTATCCGCGCGGACTATCCCTTCACATCGGCAGCAGCTTGCCGTCCCAGCCATATTGCAGGTCGTCGGCCGTCGACACCCGGATCAGGTTCAGCTGGACCGCCTGCGGGCTGGGGCCCGGGCCGACCATCGTTCCGGTCGCGGCGATATACTGGGTCGCCCCCTGCTGGTTGGACCCCCAGAGCGCGAAGGCGGAATAATTGCGCCCCGGGACCGAGCCCGACGCCGCCCAATTGCCGCTGATCCCGAAGGTGCCGCCCTCGAACTGCACCGTGCCGGACATCGCGCCGGTGGAATCGTCGTTCCGGAAGGCGATGACGACATCGCGCGATCCGTCCCCGTGCGGCTTGCTCCCCATGTTCCAGTTCGACATTGGCTTCCCCCTCCAGCTCGCCCTCGTCCGGGCGATGCACCCGCATAATGGATCGAGCCGGGCCTGTCCCCGGCCTATCGCCCGCGAGCTCAGGGGCTGCCGGGCGCGCGGGAAGGGTCCTCACCGCGCCTTGATGTTCCCCACCATGCCCTTGGTCGACGGGTTGGAGGCGTTGGATTTCGCCTTTTCCTTTTTGGGCTTGCGGATTTCCTTGTTCGATTTCTGCTGACTTTTCGCCATGGTCCATGTCCTTCGCGGGCGAGGTGCCCGGCGTCCCTCCTACGCCATTTCCGCTCGCGATGAAGAGGGCCGCGCCGGCGAACGGCGCGGCCCGATCCCTTTCAGCAGCCGCAATTCTTGCAGGTGCACGGATTGCAGCGGCAGCCGCTGCTCTTGCAGGGGCAGGCGGGCTTGGCGTTGTCGGTCCTGGTCATGGTCATTCTCCTTGTCTTGCCGGTTGGCGAATCGCGCTCTACCCTCCGTACCGTGGTACGGAGTCAAGCATGAAAAACGACATGACCATCGCCCGCCTCGGCGCCGCCGCCGGGGTCGGCGTCGAGACGGTGCGTTATTATCAGCGGCGCGGGCTCCTCGCCGTCCCGGCCAGCGCCGGGGCGGTGCGCCGCTACGGCGCCGAGGACGTGCGGCGACTCCGCTTCATCCGCCGAGCCCAGGCCGCCGGCTTCACCCTCGAGGAGATAGGCGAGCTGCTCGCCCTCGACCGCACCGACGATCGTGCCCGCGTCCGCGCGCTCGCCACCGAACGCCTCGCCGCCCTCGACGCGCGCATCGCCGAGCTCGAGCGCGCCCGCGCCGCGCTCGAGCGCCTTCGCGCCACCTGCGCCCACGGCCGCAAGGGCCCCTGCCCGATCCTGGAAGCCTTCGACGCGGCCTGAAGCGGCGCTCCCGCTCTAACCCGCCCGCCTGACCCTGAGGATCCTGACCGGCGGGTCGAGGCGGTCGCTCGGCTTGCCGGTGCGCGGCGAGGGCAAGGTGGGGGCGGCGAGAATGCGCCGGGCGACGTCCAGGCCGTCGACCACCCGGCCGAAGGCGGCAAACCCCTTGTCGGCGCCCTTGCCGGGCCTGGCGTCGAGGCCGGGCTGGGCGCCGACGCAGATGACGAAGTCGCCCATCGCTGTGTCCGGCGTCGAATGGGCCATCGAGATCGTGCCGTTGACATGCCTTAGCCCGGTCTCGCTGGTCGGCTCGAGCCGGATCGCCGGCAGCATCCGCCGTGCGCTGTGGGCGATGCCGCCCTGGACGAAGCCCTCGCCCGGGGTGCCGGGCCGGCGCGCGGCGCGGTAGAAGGTGGTGCCGTCGAAGCGGTGGTCGTCTGCGTAGCGGACGAAGTTGGTGACGGTGACCGGCGCGCGTCGGTGGTCGAGCGCTACGGTGATCGTGCCGGCGTCCGTCTCGATCCTGACGCGGACCGTGTCGGGAAGGTGACTGGGTACCGGCGGATCGAACCGGCGTGCCAAAGGGTCGGCGGCCTGGTTGCCTGCGGCCTGATTCCCGGTCGGCGGCGGCCCGCCGCAGCCGGCGAGGGCGAAAGAGGCGAAGCAGAGGAACGGCCGAATCACGCTTCGCGCGCTAGAGCAGCCGGCGCTCCGGCGCCACTCCCCCGCACGACCGAGGCGGCGCGGCGGACGATGGTTCCCCGGCCCGTATCGGCTATGAAGGCGCGATGGCCGCCGACCCGCCCCTTTTCGCCCTCTTCTCCTACGGCACGCTGCGCCAGCCCGAGGTCCAGCTGGCGACCTGCGGTCGCCAGCTGGAGGGGCGGCCGGACACGCTCGCCGGCTACAAGCTCGCCCCGCTCGCCATCTCGTCGGCGGAGGTGGTGCGGCTCAGCGGCAAGGCGGTCCACGCCATCGCCCGCTCCACCGGCCGCCCGGAGGACCGGATCGAGGGAATCGTCTTTCGGCTGACGACGGCCGAGCTTGAAGCGACCGACGCCTATGAGGTCGACGCTTATGCGCGTCGCGAGGTGCGGCTGGAATCGGGCCTGGTCGCCTTCGCCTATGTCGGTCCCGATATGGCTGAAGCGGGCGGCGCCTATGTCTTCCGGCCGGTGACCGAGGCCGACCTGCCGCTTCTCGCCCGCTGGCGGGCCATGCCGCACGTCGCCGAGTGGTGGGGGCCGCCCGCCTTCGAGGCCGCCGAGGACGCGCTTGCCGACCCGCGCATCGCCCTATGGATCGTCGAGTATGAGGGACGGCCCTTCGCCTACGCGCAGGACTATCGGCCTCACGACTGGGATTCGCACCCCTTCGCCCACCTCCCGCCCGGCTCGCGCGGCATCGACCAATATATCGGCGAGCCCGACATGGTCGGCCGCGGCCACGGCAGCACCTTCGTCCGCCTCCACTGCAAGCGGCTGTTCGCCTGCGGCGCCCCTGCCGTCGGCACCGACCCCAACCCGGCCAACTTCAGGGCCATCCGCGCCTATCAGAAGGCCGGCTTCGTCGCGGTCGGCGGCGCGGTCGACACAAGGTGGGGGCGGGCCCAGCTGATGGAACGCTGGCGGGACCGCTAGCGGCGCCGGTCGCGCCGATTGCCACCGCCGCCGCGCTCCGGCAGGGGAGGGCCATGGCGAACGCTCCTTCCGTGGCGCTGCTGCGCGACCTGGCCGAGCGGCTTGGTCCCCGCGGCTTCACCCGCGACGCGGCGGAGATGGCCCCTTGGCTCACCGACTGGCGCGGGCAGTGGCACGGCCGCGCGGCGGCTTTGGTCTCCCCGGTCGAGACGGCGCAGGTCCAAGCGATCGTCGCCCGCTGTGCCGCCGAGGGGGTGCCAATCGTGCCGCAAGGGGGCAACAGCTCGATGGTCGGGGGCGCCACGCCCGACGAGGGCGGCTCCGCCTTGCTCCTGTCGCTGCGGCGGATGAAGGCGATCCGCAGCCTCTCGCCCGATGACAATGCCCTGGTCGCCGAGGCCGGCGCGATCCTCGCCGACGTCCACGCCGCCGCTGAAGGCATCGGTCGCCGCTTCCCGCTGACCCTCGGCGCCAAAGGGAGCGCGACGGTCGGCGGCCTGGTCTCGACCAATGCCGGCGGCACCCAGGTGCTGCGCTTCGGCCCGATGCGATCGCTGGTGCTCGGGCTAGAAGCGGTGCTCCCCGACGGTTCGGTGTTCGAAGGCCTGTCGGCGCTGCGCAAGGACAATCGCGGCTACGACTTGAAGCATTTGCTGATCGGCGCCGAGGGCACGCTCGGCGTCGTCACCGCCGCAAGCCTCAGGCTGGTGCCGGCGGCGGGTTCGCGCGCCGTGGCCTGGGTCGGCCTCGATTCGCCCGTGGCGGCGCTAGCGCTGCTGCGCCGGCTCGAGGCCCGATTGGGCGATTCGGTGGAGAGCTTCGAGCTCGTGCCGGAGGCCGCGCTGTCGCTCGTGCTCCATCACATACCCCAGGCGCGCGCGCCCTTGGCCGAAGCTCACCGCTGGAACGTGCTGATCGAGGCGGTGACACCACAAGGCGCGCCGGAGGCTGGGCCGTCGCTCGAGGCTGCGCTTGCCGCGGCGATCGAAGCCGGCCTCGCCGCCGACGCGACGCTTGCCGCAAGCGAAAGGCAGGCTGAGGCGCTGTGGCGGCTGCGCGATTCGATCTCGGAGGCCGAGCGGCACGCCGGCGCGGCCGCCAAGCACGATATCTCCGTGCCCGTTTCCGCCATGCCGCGATTCGTCGAGACGGTCGCCGCCTCGGTGGAGCGTCGCTTCCCCGGCACGAAAGTGATCGCCTTCGGCCACCTCGGCGACGGCAACGTCCATTTCAATGTCGGGGCCCCTCCCGAGGCCGACGGCGCCGCCTGGCTCGAGGCCGAAGCGCCGGCGGTCAGCGCCTTCGTCTATGGCGAGGTTGCGGCGGCCGGCGGGTCGATTTCGGCCGAGCACGGCATCGGCCAGATGAAGCGCGGCGCGCTCGCCGCCACCGTTTCCCCGGTCCGCCTCGCCGCCCAGCGGGCGATCAAGCAGGCGCTCGACCCCGCCGGGATCATGAATCCCGGCAAGCTGCTCCCGGATTGACCCGCAGCCAAGTCCACCCCAAAGCCCGGCGTCATGAGCCTGCTCAGTCGCCTCTTCCCCCGCTTCGCCCGTGAGACCCCCGCGGCTGGCAAGCCTGGTGCCCGGGCCTATGCGGTCGGCGACATACACGGGCGGCTCGATCTGCTCGACCGGCTTCTCGCGCGAGTCGAGGCGGACATTGCCGCGCGCCCGCCGAAACGCAATTACATCGTCTTCCTCGGCGACCTCATCGACCGCGGCCCGGATTCGGCGGCCGTCGTCGAGCGGCTCCGCCATTATCGGCCGCGCTACGCCCGCCCGGTCTTCCTCGCCGGCAACCACGAGGAGGTGCTGCTCGAGATACTGGCCGGCCGCGCCGACATCATCCCCGACTGGATCAAGTTCGGCGGCGCCGAATGCGCGGCGAGCTACGGCGTCGACGTCGACCGCATGCGCCGTCTACCCGAGGAGGAGGCGCTGGCTCTGCTCCGCGTTCACGTGCCGCGCGGCCATGTCGAGTTCCTCGAGAGCTTCGGCGACACGTTCAGCTTCGGCGACTATCTCTTCGTCCACGCCGGCATCCGCCCCGGCATCGGCCTCGACGAGCAGGAGCGGCGCGACCTGCGCTGGATCCGCGAGCCCTTCCTCTCGGACGCCAAGGAGCACGGCTTCGTCGTCGTGCACGGCCACACGATCGTGGCGGGTGTAGAGGAGCGGCCCAACCGCATCGGCATCGACACCGGCGCCTATCGCAGCGGCATCCTCACCGCGCTCGCCGTCGAGGACGAGGAGCGATGGTATCTCTCAACCGCCCAATAAGGCGTGGGACGGGGACGGTAAGCACTGTTACGTCCTTGTCATTCAACGATAATGCCCCGCGACCGAGGGACTTGAAAGCTATTTTTCCTTGACCCTCAACCGGCTTTGGTTCAGGCGGGCGCCGACGATTTTGAACAGTTTGGACCGTCAGTGCCGCTACCGACCCACTCCGCGAAGGCGGGCGCATCGCCCGTCCTTGGCCTCGCCGTGCTCCAGCGGCTTTTGCTCGCATTGTTTGGCGCGGGCATGCTCCCCCTCCTGAGCGGTTGCCTGAGCGAAGGCCGAGGCGGCAAGATTCCTTATGATGTGACCAGCTTCCGCGCTCCGGACCAGGCGTCCCCGACCCAGGCGCTCGACGATGATTACCGTATCTCGCCGCTCGATACGCTCAAGGTCAGCGTCTTCCAGGTCCCCGATTTGTCCGGCGATTTCGACGTCGATCTGACCGGCAACATCGCCATGCCGCTGATCGGCAACGTCAAGGCGGTGGGCCTGACGACGATCGAGCTCGACCAGCGCATCACCCAGGCGCTCAGCGCGAAATATATGCAGAACCCCGACGTCAGCGTGGGAATCAAGAAATCGAGCAGCCGGCTGATCACGGTCGAGGGCTCGGTGCGCAGCCCCGGCGTGTTCGACGCGAGCAACACCCACCTGACCCTGCTTCAGGTGGTTGCGATGGCGCACGGCACCGACGAAGACGCCAATCCGCATCGGGTGGCGGTGTTCCGGCAAATCCAGGGCCAGCGCGTGGCCGCCGCCTTCGATCTTACCGACATCCGGCGCGGCAAGGCCGAGGACCCGCGCATCTACAGCGGCGACATCGTGGTCGTGGACGGCTCCAAGGTGAAACAGGCGTGGAAGGCCGCGCTCTCGTCCCTCCCCTTGCTGGGCATCTTCCGACCCTTCGGCCTTTGATCGCGTGAACCCGCTGCGGACCCGGCTCCGCCCATCGAGAGGCACCTTCATTTCGTCATGAGCAAGAACGACATCGAACCCGCGGGCGCGCAGCCCATCTGGCCCTTGGCGCCGCAGCCGGGCGGGGCGCTGGCGATTCCGGCCGAATGGGGTCCCCAGCCGGCCTCGGCGGGGTTCCTGGGCGCCGATTTCAACCTCGCGACTTTGTGGCGGATCGTCTCGGAATGGCGTTGGCTGATCCTCGGCGCAGTGGCCGTCGGCCTCGCCGGTGCGATCGTCATCACCTTCCTGACGACGCCGCTCTACCGGGCGACTGTGCTGCTCGAGATCAACCCGCCGACGATCGAGGCGGTCGACGAGTCGAAAGTCGAGAAGCAGACGGTCAACGAGCGCGATTATCTCGCAACGCAGGTGGGGTTGCTGACCAGCCGGAGCCTCGCCCAGCATGTCGCCGAGGATCTCAACCTCGCCTCCAACCCGCAGTTCGTGCCGATGCAGCAGCCGCGCGACACGCGGGTAAAGATCGCGACCGGCCGGCTTCAGGGCGGGTTCGAGGCCAAGACCATCGAAGGCAGCCGCCTGATCCGCCTGAACTACGTCTCGCCCTCGCCCGATCTGGCGGCGCGGATCGTCAACAGCTTCGCGGACAATTTCATCAACTCGAACCTCGAGCGGCGCATCGAGGCGACCGCCTATGCCCGCCGCTTCCTCGAAAAGCAGATCGCCAAGGTGAAGGGCGAGCTCGAGATTTCGGAGCGCCAGCTGGTCCAGTATGCCCAGCAGCAGAACATCCTGAACCTGGGCGGTGGCGACACGTCCAAGCCGGCGGGCGACGCCAACTCGCTCCAGGGCGCCTCGCTAATGGCCCTCAACCAGGCCCTGACCGACGCCCAATCGCGGCGCATCTCCGCGGAAGAAGCCTATCGCAGCGAAGCTCGCGCCGGCACGACCGAGGAAGTCAATGCCAGTACGCAGGCGCTCCGCACCCAGCGCGCGCAGCTCGAATCGGAATATCAGCAGAAGCTGTCACAGTTCAAACCCGACTATCCGGAAATGCTTCAGCGCCGCGCGCAGATCGACGCTCTCGACAAGCAGATCACTCTTGCCGCCAGCACCGTGCGCGGCGGCCGGGCCAACACGTTGCTCGCTCAATTCCGGGCGGCGGCGGCGGCCGAGCGGGTGCTGCAGGGAAAGGTGGAGTCGCTGAAGCGGGCGGTGCTGGACCTGCGCGAGCGCAGCATCAAGTACAACATCCTGCAGCGCGACGTCGACACCAACCGGACGATGTATAACGGCCTGCTGGAACGCTATAAGCAGATCGGCGTCGCCGGCGGCGTCGGCACCAATACCGTGTCCATTGTCGATAACGCCGACACGCCTTCCGCGCCCTACAAGCCCAACGTGATGCTCAACTTGCTGATCGGTCTCGGTCTCGGGCTGGTCGGCGGCATCGCCGCGGCTCTGGCGCTCGAGTTCCTCAACGATACGATCAAGACTCCCGATGACGTGCGCGACAAGCTGCACCTCCCCTCCCTCGGCATCATCCCGAAGAAGAAGGGTGCGGAGGCATTCGCCGAAGAGCTCAAGGATCAGGCCTCGCCGATCTCGGAAGCCTATTTCTCGCTGCGCACCTCGCTGCAGTTCACCACCGACAGCGGCGCTCCCAAGAGCCTGCTGATCACCAGCACCCGGGCCGCGGAGGGCAAATCGAGTACGACGCTTGCCCTCGCCCAGAACTTCGCGCGGATTGGCAATTCGGTCCTGCTCATCGACGGCGATCTTCGCAAGCCGGCCTTCGTCACCGGCCTCGACGCCGACGAGGGCCTCTCGAAGCTCCTCACCAACCACGAGCCGCTCGAAAAGCATGTGCTGAAGACCCAATTCGACAATTTGTCGCTGCTGCCTTGCGGCCCGCTGCCGCCCAACCCGGCCGAGCTGCTCGCCTCGCCGCGGCTGAAGGCGATCCTCGCCGACGCCGTCGGCAAGTTCGACATGGTGATCGTCGACGGCCCCCCAGTGCTCGGTCTTGCCGACGCACCTTTGCTCTCCGGCGTCTGCCGTGCGACCCTGCTGGTCGTCGAGAGCGGCCGCACCCGCACCAAGGCGGCGCTCGACGCGATCCGCCGCCTCAAAGCCTCGGGCGGCAACCTCGTCGGTGCGGTGCTGACCAAGTTCCGGGCGCAGTCGCACGGCTACGGCTACGGCTACGGTTACGGTTACGAGCCTTACCGCTACGGCGGCGTCGGCAGCCGCGACCGCGAAATCAAGCTCATCGCCCAGCGTGAGGAGTAAGCGGCGGCGGCGTCGGGAGCGGCTGACGGCCGGCCGCATCGCCGCTTATGGGGCGGCGTGCGCTGGCGTTCTGCTTGCCGCCTGGCTGGTGGTGCGGACCTCGATCGTCGACGCGGCCGCGGCCAATCCCTTCCTGGCCGAGCGCATCGCGCCCTCCAATCCGCGGCCAAAGCTCGCCGTCGCGACGGTGCTCCTGCTGCTGCGCGGCGGCCGCCTGCCGCCGGACGTGCAGCGCGAGGCGCTCGAGGCCCTCGGCAAGGCCCCCCTCGCCGAAGAGCCGTTCCTCATCGCCGGGATCCAGGCACTGGCCCGCGGCGACGTCCGCAAGGGCGAACAATTGCTTACGGAAGTCCGCCGCCGCAACCCGCGGCAGCGTCTCGCGCGCCTGCTGCTGCTCGACCGCTACCTGCGCGAGCACCGCACGGCGGAAGCGACGGTCGAGATCACCGTCCTGACGCGGCTGATCGGCGCGGCGCAGGGTGTGCTTACGGGGCAGCTCGCGCAGATGGCGAGCGATCCCGCCACCGCCCCCCAAATGCTGCCGATTCTCGCCGCCCATCCGGACCTGCAGACCGCGGTGCTCGAAGCCCTAGCCGCCAACGGCGCCGATGCCGACCTGATCATGCGGGTCGCCGCCCTCTCGCGCGGCGGCTATGTCGGCAGCGACCAGCAATGGCAGCGCGTGCTGCTCGCTCGTCTGGTCGAGCGCGGCGAGATCGGGCGGGCGCTGGTCGTCTGGGCGAAGCTTGCCGGCCTGCCGCCGCCGCGAGACGGCGAAAAGGGCCTCTATGACGGCACCTTCCGGGGCGCGCCTGGGGCGGAGCCGTTCAACTGGGGGTTGGCGACCGAGGCTATCGGTGTGGCCGAGCGCACCGGCCGCTCGTCGTTGCAGGTCGATTATTACGGCCGCGATGCCGGTTCCCTCGCCCGTCAGCTGCTGATCCTGCGACCCGGCCGCTATCGCTTTCAGTTCCGGGTCAGCGGGCACGCGTCGGGCGAGGGCAGCCGCCTGGTGTGGACGCTCGCCTGTCAGCCGGGCGGCGCGGCTCTGCTGCGGCTGCCGCTGGCCGGAATCGATTCGACGGCGAAGGAATTCAAGGCGACCTTCACCGTCCCGGCCGGGTGCGCCGGCCAATGGCTGAAGCTCGAGGGTGTGCCCGGCGATGTCGAAACGGCGCAGTCGGTGACTCTCGGCGGCCTGTCGATCGGGCCGGAGCGCGGGACATGATCCACCGGCTGCGACTCGCGATCGTTCCCGCCTATCTCGTCCTCTGCCTGTTGCTGGGCGGCGCGAGCGCGGCCGGTTTTTGGGGCAACATGCTGCTCCAGCTGGCGGCGCTGCCGATCATCGCGGCGGGTGTGCTGGCGCGGCGCGGGACGCCGCTGTCGAGGGCATCGCGGCAGCTCCTTCTCCTGGCGTGCCTTGCCGCCTTGCTGATCCTCCTCCAGCTCGTGCCGCTGCCGCCGGGCCTGTGGAGCGCGCTGCCCGGCCGCGGGGGGGTCGCCGACGGCTTCCGCATGATTGGGCAGCCGCTGCCGTGGCTGCCCCTGTCGCTCGATCCCTACCGCACCGTCGCCTCGGCTTTGTGGCTGCTGCCGTCGCTCGCCGCGCTGGTCGGGATCCTCATGCTCGGCGCATATCGCGCGTCGTGGCTGGCCGCCGCGCTGGCGGCGGTGACGATCGTGTCGATCGCGATCGGTGCGCTGCAGATATCGGGCGGCGAGCAGTCGCCCTGGTATTTCTACGCGATCACCAATTTCGGCTCGACCGTGGGTTTCTTCGCCAACGCCAACCATTTCGCTACGCTGATGGTCGCCACCATCCCGTTCCTCGCCGCTTTCTACCTCACCGCCGTCGCCCGCGGCCGGTCGGTCCAGAAATCCTCGGGCCTGTTCGTCGTGCTCGCCGGCGCGCTGGTCGTGACCATGGGCGGCATCGCGATCAACTACTCGATCGCCGGCATCGGCCTTTCCGTGCCGGTGCTGGCGGCGAGCTTGCTGATGATCCTGTCGCGCCGTCGCCGCCTGCCGCGCTGGACGCCGGTGCTGGTCGCACTGCTCCTCGTGGGCTCCGTCGCCGCCGTGTTCACCGCCCCGTTCGGCAACAACCTCACCAGCCAAAGCGCGGCCTCCCAGGAGGATTCGCGCTATAACAGCTTCCGCAAGACATCGGCCGCTGCGGCTGAGTTCATGCCGGCCGGATCGGGCATCGGCACCTTCCAGGCCATTTACCGCACCCGCGAGGATCCGGCCGCGGTCGGCCATTTCTACATGAACCACGCCCATAGCGACCTGCTCGAGCTGGCGCTGGAGACGGGCGTGCCGGGCCTCTTTTTGCTGCTCCTATTCCTCATCTGGTGGGGCCGCCGGACGGCGGCGATCTGGCGGGCTGAGGAAGCCGATTATTACGCCCGCGCCGCGACGGTCGCGACGGCGGCGATCATGGCTCACAGCCTCGTCGACTACCCGCTGCGCACGGCCGCGATCTCCGCTTTGTTCGCAATCGCCTGCGCCCTCATGGCCGAGCCGCGCGCCGCCGCTCGCCGCTCGAAGGAGCGGTCGAAGAGCGAGGCGCTCCATTTCGAGGCGGATTAGGCCCCCCGAGCGCGGTCCCGAGGGCGGCGAGATAGCGCTCGATGACGATCCGCTCGTCATATTCGGCCTCGACCATGGCGCGGGCGGCGGCGCCCCATCCGGCGCGGCGCGCGGAAGGCGCCCTCAACATCTCGAGCATCGCAGCGGCCAGCGACCCGGCATCGCGCACCCGGCAGGTGAGGCCGTTGACGCCGTGCCGCGCCACCTGGCGGCAGCCCGGAACGTCGGTGGCGATCAGCGGCTTGCCCATCGCGGCCGCCTCAAGCAGCGTCCGCGGCAGCCCCTCGCGATAGGAAGGGAGCACGACGCAGTCCGCATCGGCGATCGCGGGCCTGACGTCGTCGCCATGGCCGAGATAGTCGATCAGCCCCTCGCGTATCCACGCGTCGAGTTCCGCCCGTGAGAATGCGGTGCGGTTGTCGGCGTCCAGGAAGCCGAGCAGCCGGAAGCGTGTGTCCGGCGCCTCCCGTCGCACCCGCCGGGCCGCCTCGACATATTCGCCGACACCCTTGTCGCGGAGCAGGCGCGCGATCAGCAGGAAGGCGAAGGGGCGGCCTTTGGCGGCGATCGCCGCAGCCGGTCGGAAGCGCGCGATGTCGATCCCGGAGCCCGGCAGCAGCCTCGCCTTGCCCGGAGCGACGATGCGCCTCGCCACGAACAGGTCGCGGTCGTCCCCATTCTGGAAGAACACGGTCGCCGAGCGGCGGAAGGCGAGGCGGTACAGGGCGGCGACCAGGCGGCCCAGCCAGCCGCCGCGAATGAAGGCGGTGCCGAGGCCGGAGACGTTGTTGATGACCGGAATGCCGAGCGATTGCGCGGCGAGCGAGCCCCAGACGTTGGGCTTCGCGGTATAGCCGAGGAAGGCGTCGGGCCGCAGGCGGCGGAGCGCCCGGCGGTAGCGCCAGAGCAAGCGGAGGTCGCTGACCGGCGACAGGCCCTTGCGGTCCATCACGATCGGATGGAATTCGACGCCGAGCTCGCCGAGCCGGTCGGTCCAGGGGTCGCGAGGCGCCAGCGCGACCACGCGATAGCCCGCCTGCTGCAGGCCGCGGATGAGCCCCACCCGGAAATTGACGATGTTCCAGGAGGCGTTGATCGAGATGACGAGGGTTGGGGGCTTCATGGTTCCGGCTGGATAGCTGCGTCGAATGGGCACGGGCGCGGCCGCCGCTCTGGACGCGGGGCCTGCCCTGACTCTATAGCGGGCGCAAGATTCTGTCGCCCGCGATCTGCGGGCGCTCGCGCTGGAGTCGGCCTTGCTTCCTTATTGGGTCTTGTTCTCGCTGTTCGCGGCGGGGGCCGTTCAATATCCCACCGACTATCGCAAGCGCATCCAGGGTGGCCCGCTGCTCCTCGCGGCCGGCTTCGCCACCTTGCTGATGATCGGCCTGCGCTATGAAGTGGGCGGCGACTGGATCAACTATCTCGATATTCTGGAGGATATCGGCCGCAGCGACTTCTGGGAAGGCGTGTGGAAGCAGGATCCGGGCTACGGTCTCGTCAACTGGCTTTCTGCGCGGGCCGGCTTGGGCATGTGGGGGGTCAATCTCGCCTGCGCCCTGGCTTTCACCTGGGGCCTCGTTCGCTTCGCGCGACGTCAGCCCAATCCCTGGCTCTCGATTGTGGTCGCAGTGCCCTATCTGATCATCGTCGTCGCCATGGGCTATACCCGCCAGGCGGTGGCGATCGGCTTCATCCTCGCCGGGCTCGCCGTGCTGGAGCAGGGCCTGCTCCGTTTCTCCGTCTACCTCGCCTTCGCGGTAATGTTCCACAAATCGGCGGTGGTCGTCCTGCCGCTCGTCGCCCTCTCCGCCTCCTACCGCCGCTTCGTCACCGCTGGCATCCTGCTCGCCTCGACGGTGATCCTCTATTACGCTTTCGTGCAGGCGTCGGTGGACCGGCTGATGACCGTCTATGTCGAATCCGCCTACGCGTCGCAGGGCGCCGGCGTGCGCGTCGCCATGAACCTGCCGCCGGCCTTGATCTTCCTCTTCCTCCAGCGCCGTTTCACGCTCTCCGACCAGGAGAGAAAGCTGTGGCGCAACTTCTCGATCGCCGGCCTCGCCGCGCTCGCCATGCTGGAGTTCACCTCGGCGACGACCGCGGTGGACCGGCTCGCCCTCTACATCATCCCGCTGCAGATGTTCGTGCTGGGCCGGCTTCCTTTCGCCTTCCACACCAAGCGGGGGCCAAGCGCCGCCTTCACGTTGATGGTGATCGCCTATTCCGCGACGATCGAGTTCGTCTGGCTGAACTATGCGGCCAACGCGCCCTCATGGGTACCCTATCAATTCTATCCGATGGCGAGGGATTGATCGCCGCTTGGCTTGCACGGCCAACGCTGAGCCGGATAAGGCGCGGCGAGGCCCCTTGAGAATGTCGGAGAAGAAACTGAAAAGCAGCGACCTGGCCGCGACGCCGCGCGACGTGCCGCTGCCCGGGGAGGCGGCGGTGCGCGCTGAGCGCGCCGCCAACATCGATCCGCTTACCGTCGCCGGCTTCGGCGAGGAATGGGCGGCCTACGACCAGACCCGGCTCGGCGAGGCGGAGCAGCGCGCGCTGTTCGAGGCTTATTTCTCGATCTTCCCCTTTTCCGATCTGCCGCCGGAGGCGGAGGGATTCGACCTCGGCTGCGGATCGGGCCGCTGGGCCGCGCTCGCCGCGGAGCGGGTGGGGCTGCTCCACTGCATCGACCCGTCCGAGCGCGCTCTTGGCGTCGCGCGGCGGCGCCTCGAAGGGCGTGCCGGCATTGCCTTTCACCTCGCCGGCGCGGATTCGATTCCGCTGGCCGATTGCAGCCAGGATTTCGGCTATTCGCTCGGCGTGCTCCACCACATACCGGATACGGCCGCCGCGATGCGCGACGCGGTCCGCAAGCTCAAGCCGGGAGCACCCTTCCTCGTCTATCTCTATTATTCCTTCGATAATAAGCCGCGCTGGTTCCGCTATCTGTGGAGGGCGAGCGAGGCCGGCCGCTGGAGCATCTCACGCCTGCCGTTCCCGCTCCGCAGGGCCGTGACGACGACGATCGCCGCGGGCCTTTATTGGCCGCTGACGCGGGTCGCCCGCGCCGCCGAGGCGCTCGGCCTCGATGTCGCGAACGTGCCGCTCAGCGCCTATCGCCGCAGCAGCTTCTACACGATGCGGACGGACGCGCTCGACCGCTTCGGTACGCGGCTGGAGCAGCGCTTCAGTCGCGTTCAGGTCAGGCAGATGATGGAAGCCGCCGGCCTCACTGGCATCGTCTTCCGCGACGACGTCCCCTATTGGGTCGCCTGCGGTCGCAAGGCCGGCTGAGGGCGCATCCAGCTCATGCCGCGTCCGGCCATTCTCTACGTCAGCTATGACGGCATGCTCGAGCCGCTCGGGCAGTCGCAGGTCCTCGCCTATCTGGAGCGGCTGTCGGAGCGCTACGCAGTGACGCTGCTGAGCTTCGAGAAGAAGGACGATCTTGCGGGCGCCAGCCGGCTGGCGGCGGTGCGCCGCCGGATCGAGGCTGCGGGAATCGACTGGACTCCGCTGCGCTATCACAAGTCGCCCAGTGCGCCGGCCACCGCCTTCGACATCGCCGCCGGCACCGTCGCCGCGCTGCGGCTGGCGCGCAAGCGGCAGGCGCGTATCGTCCACGCGCGCAGCTACATCGCCGCACTGATCGGGCTGGCGGTGAAACGGGTCACCGGCGCTAGGCTGTTGTTCGACATGCGCGGCCTGTGGGCCGATGAGCGGGTCGACGCCGGGTGGTGGCCGCGCGGCGGCCGCCTCTACCGCGTCGCCAAGTCTATCGAGCGGCGGCTGCTGCGAGGGGCGGACCATATCGTCACCCTGACCCACGCCGCCGCCCGCGAAATCGCGTCATTTCCTTATTTGCCGCAGTCGACTCCGATCACCGTGATTCCGACCTGCGCCGATCTCGGTCGCTTCGTCCCGGCGGCACGGCAAATCGCGGGTTCGCCGGTTCTCGGCTTCGTCGGCACGGCTTCGGCCTGGTCGATGGTGCCGGAGCTGTTCCGCTTTTACCGCCTGCTGCTCGAGCGGGAACCGGCGGCGCGGCTGCTGATCGTCAACCGTCACGAGCAGGGCTACATCCGCTCGTGCCTGGCCGAGGCCGGGGCCGATCCGGGTCGGGTCGAGATCGTCCGCGCCGAGCACGCCGAGGTGCCGGGGCTCATCGCCCGGATGACGATCGGCACTGCGCTCAAGCAACCGAGCTATTCGCAGCTCGGCTGCGCGCCGACCAAGCTCGCCGAGTATCTCGGCTGCGGCGTCCCGGTGCTGGTCAACAAAGGCATAGGCGACGTCGCCGAGATCGTGGCGGAGCATCGCGTAGGGGTGGTGCTCGAGGGGTTCGACGAGGCGGACCTCAGGACGGGGGTGGATCGCATCCTAGCCTTGCTGCGCGAGGAGGACCTTCCGCGCCGCTGCCGCGCGGCGGCGGAGGCGATCTTCTCGCTGGAGAGCGGAGTCGCCGCCTATGACCGGGTCTACCGCTCGATGCTGGGGATCGAAGGGGCGGCCTCGTGAAGCCGGCCGCCAAGAGGATGCTCGTGCTCTGTCCTTTCCCCGAGGGCGTCGCGGCCGGGCAGCGGCTCAAGTACGAGCAATATTTCGACGATTGGCGCGCCGCCGGCTGGGAAATCGAGGTCAGCCCGTTCATGGACATGGCGATGTGGCGGATCGTGTACGAGCGCGGCCATGTTCTGGCGAAGGTGCTCGGGGTCCTGAGGGGCCATTTGCGCCGGATCCGCGACCTGTTCCGCATTCCCCGCCACGACCTGGTCTATGTGTTCATGTGGGTAACGCCGTTCGGCTCGACCCTGTTCGAGCGCCTGACGCGCTCGCTCGCTGAGCGGCTGATCTTCGACGTGGAGGACAATGTCATTCTCGAGCCTAGGGCCGTCCGGCAGGAGGTGGTCAACCCGATCGCGCGGCTGCTCAAGGGCCCGGGCAAGGCGCTTTACCTCATCCGCCGCGCCGACCACGTCATTTCCAGCTCGCCTTTCCTCAACGACGACTGCCTCGCCATCAACGAGAAGAAGGCCGCGACCTACATTACCTCGTCGGTCGATACCGACCGCTTCCTCCCGGCCTCGCTCCATTCGAACGAGCGCAAGGTGACGGTCGGCTGGACCGGGACGTTCAGCTCGAAAGTCTACCTGGACCTGCTGCGGCCGGTCTTCGTGCAGCTCGCCGAGCGGGTCGACTTCCGCCTCCTCGTGATCGGTAATTTCGACTATGCGCTGCCCGGCGTCGACCTGGAGGTGATCCGCTGGACCGCCGAGCGCGAAGTGGAGGACCTGCAGCGGTTCGACATCGGCGTCTACCCGCTGCCCCTCGACGACTGGGTGATGGGCAAGAGCGGCCTCAAGGCGATCCAGTATATGGCCTTCGGGCTTCCCACCGTCGGCACCGACGTCGGCATGACCCCGCGAATCCTTCGCAACGGCGAGAATGGCTTCCTGGTCAGGACCGAGGCGGAGTGGGTGGACGCGCTGGAACGGCTGATCCGCGAACCCGACCTGCGGCGGCGTCTGGGCGAGGCCGCCCGCCGCGACGCCGAGGCGAAATATTCTGTAAAAGCGGTCGCCGCCCAGTATAGGCGGGTCCTTTCGCAGGCGATGGAGCAGACGTGATCGGCGCGATCTACCGGCGGGCCCGCCGCAAGGCCGCGAGCTTCCTGAACGGCTGGCTGATGCCGCGCGCCGGGCTGAAGCTGGTCCGCAGCTACCCGAAAAGCTTCCGCTACGAGAAGGCCGGAACTTCGGGAGGACGCGCCATCATCGCCCTGACCGGCGGCTCCCCTGCGCGCAGGATGACGATCCGCCTCAGGGAAGGGACTTCGGACTGGATGACCTTCGATCAGGTTTTCCTGGAGGAGGATTACGATTTGCGCCCGCTGCCGCGCTACGGCGAGATCCACCAAACCTATCGCGAACTCTGCCGTCAGGGGACTCCCCTGATCGTCGATCTCGGCGCCAATATCGGCCTGTCGCCGCTCTATTTCGCCACGATATGGCCGGAGGCGAAGGTCGTCGGCCTGGAGCCGGACCCAGGCAATTTCGCCTTGTTCCAGGAGAATGTCGCCGGCGTCGCGAACGTCGAGGCGGTGCAGGCGGGTGCGGCGAGCCGGCCGACGACCCTCACCATCGTCGATCCTTCGGCCGGCAAGAACGCGTTCCGGACTGCGGTGGGCGATGCCGGGCAGGTGACGGTCGAGGGGCGTACCGTCGGCGCCATCGTCGAGGAATATCGCGCCAAAGGCTGCCTGCCCTTCGCGATCAAGATCGACATCGAAGGCGCCGAAGCCGAGCTTTTCTCAGGCGACCACGATTGGGTCGACGAATTCCCGCTCATCATGATCGAGCTGCACGACTGGCTCTTCCCGGGCGAAGGGACGTCCCGACCGTTCCTCAAGGCGATCGCCGAGAAAGACCGCGACTTCGTCTATCTCGACGAGAATGTCTTCTCGATCCGCAACAGGCGCGCCGCATGACCGGGCACATGCGACCGGCCCCGGCCGGCGAGGACCAGGGAATAAGATGACCGACAGACGTATCTACATGGCGGGGTCGGGCGGCATGCTCGGCGAGGCGTTCCACCGCGTGTTCGGCGACAGTTCGGAGCTCAAATGCACCGACATCGACGTCAACGCGGATTGGCTCTCCTACCTCGATTTCCGGGACTTCGACGCCTACCGCGCGGACGTCCTCGCCTTCCGGCCGGACTGCCTCTTCCACCTCGGCGCCCATACGAGCCTCGAATATTGCGACGAGCACCCGGACGATGCCTATGCGACCAACACGCTGGCGGTGGAGAACGCAGTTCACATCGCCAACGAGCTCGACATCCCCCTGCTCTACATCAGCACGGCGGGCATCTTCGACGGCGCGCAGGAGGTTTACGACGATTGGGACCAGCCGAACCCGCTCGGCCATTACGCGCGCAGCAAATATATGGGCGAGAAGTTCGTCACCCAGAACGTCCGCCGCCACCTGGTCTGCCGCGCCGGCTGGATGATGGGGGCGGGCCCGCGCAAGGACAAGAAGTTCATCCAGAAGCTGATGAAGCAGCTCAAGGAGGGGCGGCGGGAGCTGTTCGTCGTCGACGACAAGCTCGGCACGCCCACCTACACGCGCGATTTCGCCCGCAACGTCGAGCTGCTCCTCGAAAAGCGCGTGTGGGGCTTGTACAACATGGTCTGCTCGGGCGTGACGAGCCGCCTCGAAGTCGCGGAATATCTGGTCGGCGCGCTCGGCCTCGCCGACCGCGTCAAGGTGACCCCGGTCCATTCCGACTATTTCGCCGCCGAATATTTCTCGCCGCGGCCGCCGTCGGAGCGGCTGCTCACCAGGAAGCTCGACCTGCGCGGGCTCAACGTGATGCGCGACTGGCGGGTTTGCCTCGACGAGTATCTGGCGGAATATTATGAGGGCTACCTTGCCACCGAGTCCGCCTGACTTCGTCCGCCTTTCGCGCCGCGCGCTGCTCGCCGGCGGAGCGGCCTCTTTGGTCGCGGGCTGCACGTCCGGCCGGGCGGAGGCCCAAGCCGGCAAGGAAGGGCTGACGCCGGAAGCGTTCGGGGCCAAGGGCGACGGCGTAACCAACGACACCGATGCCTTCGACCGGCTCGCCCAGGAGGTCGCCCGGCGCGGCGGCGGTACCATCGTGCTGCGCCGGACCACCTATCTCGTCGGCCGCCAGCTTCGCACGCCTGGGCCGGCCGCCGGCTACGCTTTCGTCCCGGCGCGGATCATGCAGTTCCGCAACCTGCCCGGGTCGCTCACCATCCTTGGCAACGGCGCGGTCCTGCGCTGCGCGCCGGGCCTGCGCTACGGCACGTTCGATCCGGCGACGGGCCAGCCCACTCGCCATCCCGTCCCCTATCTCAACCCGGCCGAGCGGGCCTCGCCCTACGAATATATGATCTTCGTCGAGAATTGCGGCGGGGCGGTCACGATCAGCGACATCGAGCTCGACGGAAACCTCAAGAGGCACGTCCTCGGGGGCCCTTATGGCGACACCGGAATCCAGATCGCCGCCACCGGGCTGTTCCTGCGCAACAACCGCGGCTCCGAGACTTTGCGCAACATCCATTCGCACCACCACGCGCAGGACGGGGTGATCATCGACGGGCTCGAGGACCCGGCGCTCGCCGCCCGAGTCACCCGGCGCGCCGCTGGCCTGAGGTGCGAATATAACGGCCGACAGGGCTGCAGCCTCGTCGGCGGGCGCGGCTGGGTCTTCACCGGCTCGAAGTTCAACCACACCGGCAAGGCCGGCATCGGCAGCGCCCCGGCGGCGGGGTTCGACATCGAGGCCGAGGGCGGCAGGACGATCCGCAACATCGCCTTCGAGGATTGCGAATTCTCCGACAATGTCGGCTGCGGCATGGTCGCCGACAGCGGCGACAGCCGGGGCGCGACCTTCACCCGCTGCCGCTTCATCGGCACCACGATGTGGTCGATATGGCCGAACAAACCCAATTTCCAGTTCCGAACCTGCACCTTCGTCGGCTGCATCGTCCGGCCGTGGGGCGACGCGGATCCCAAGAAGGCCACGCAATTCTTCGATTGCACCTTCACCGACGATCCCCGCCTTTCCCCGACCGGCCAGGTTTATCGCGAGGGTCGGCCGGACGGGCCGCTCGGGGATCTGAGCGATGCGGTGAACATCCTGTTCGATCATTGCCGCTTCCTCGCCGTCGGCGGCGCCGTGCTACCCTGGTCGACCGGCGCCATCTATTCCAACTGCACCATGAAGCAGACATCGAAGACGGCGGGTTATCCGCGCGGGACCTATCTCGGGCGCAACACGATCGATTCGCCGCGGGTCGAGCTCTACGGCACCAAGAACAGGGGCGAGCTGTTCGTCAACGGGGCGCCGCTGCCGCGCTACAAGGATTAGGCGGAGAGCCCCGGCGCGACGTCGCGATAGATGTCGGCGAGGCGCTGAACATAAATTTCGCGCCGGTAATGCTCGCGGGCGAGGGCGATGCCGCGTTCCGAAAGGGCGCTGACGTCGATTCGGCCCTGATGCAGCGTGCGGAGCAGCGCCGGCAACGAGTCCGGATCTTTTATGTCGAAGAAGAGTGCGTTGCCGTAGCTGATCTCGCGCAGCACCGGCAGGTCGGAGAGGAGCAAAGGCAGGCCGGCCGCCATCGCCTCCACCGGCGCGATGCCGAAGCCCTCGTAGCGCGAAGGCATGACGTAGAGGTCGTAGCCGCCCAGGAGGTTATGAATGTCGGCCCGCTTGCCGAGCAGGCGGATCGGGAGGCCGTCGGCGTCGATCGCGCCCTGCAGCTCGGCGCGCAGCGGCCCGTCGCCGAAGATGTCGAGCGACACCTCTTCGCCGCGCATCCGCCTGAACGCCTCGATCAGATAGGCGTAATTCTTCTGCGCCTTGAGCATCCCGACGGCGACCAGCCGCAGCGGGCCCGTCGGCGTTCCCCGTACCTTCGCGGCGTCGAAATAGGCGTCGCTGATGAAATTGGGGAGGATGAAGGACTTGCCCCTGACCCCCACCCAGCGGCCGAAATCCTCGAGCGCGCTCCGGGAAACGGCGATCAGGGCGTGCCGCTTGCGGTAGGTGAGCTTCTCGAGCGGCAGCGCGAGGCGGTTCTTGGTATAGCTGTCCTCGCTCATCGGGTTGTGGATAGAGAAGACGAGCGGCGTCCCGCGCGGCGTCGCCAGCCGCGCGACCAGGCTCGCGGTGAAGAGCTGCGCGCGCACCAGGGCCGGGCGATAGCGGCGAATGATCCGCCGCAGCTTCCAGGCGCACGGGAGGAGCGAGGCCGGGCCCGCATAATCGAGGCAGTGGAGTGCCTTCACCGCCAGCTGCTCGCGCGGGAAATCGCTGTCGGGCCGCAGCGTCACCAGGACGATGTCGTAGCGATCGGCGAGCGCCGGGAGCAGGTTGACGAGCAGGGTCTCGGCGCCGCCGCGGGTCAGCGAGTCGATGACGTGGACGATGACGGGTTTCGCCGGCACGAGCCGCCTCAGGCCTCTGCCGTCCAGCGGTCGTACCAGCTCTGGAAGCTGAACAGGTACCAGAGCAAAGGATAGTTGACCGGTTTGCCGCGTCGGTAGCGGTCGAGAAGGGCGTCGAGCTCGCGCCGCTCGAAGAAGGTGTTGGCGCCGCCAAGCGTCTCCAGGAAATGGGCTTGGTAGAAATCGCGGATCCATTGCCCGAGCGGCGCCGCGAAGCCGCGCTTGGGCAGGTCGTAGAGCTCGCGCGGCAGGTAGCGGCCGAGCAGGCGCTTGAGGATCAGCTTGGTCTCGCCTCCCGAGACCTTGAAGCGGACCGGGAGCTGCGCGGCGAATTCGGCGACGCGGTGGTCGAGCATCGGCTCGCGGCCCTCGATGCTGTGGTACATGGTGGCGCGGTCGACCTTCACCAGCACGTCGTCGACCATGTAGCGCTTGAAATCCCACTCCCCCATCTGGTTGAGCAGCTCGCCTCCGCCCGGGGGCGTCAGCCGCTCGTCGAAGTCGGGGTAGAGGGCCGCCATATCCGCCGTCGACGCGGTGCGCAGCCGCCGCTGCAGGAAGCTCGAGAAAGG
Source organism: Sphingomonadales bacterium (assembly GCA_034668625.1). Classification (GTDB taxonomy): domain Bacteria; phylum Pseudomonadota; class Alphaproteobacteria; order Sphingomonadales; family Sphingomonadaceae; genus Allosphingosinicella. The sequence continues at coordinate 1,226 of JAXDOX010000038.1, read as the reverse complement.
CTGCGCCTCGAGCAGTTCGGCCTGGCGGCGCAGCGCCTCGGCCCGGTACGGCGGCGAGACCGAGGCGAGCAGGCGGAAGGCGGTCCGCGCCGCGCCGCGTCCGGCCGGGCCGAGCCGCCTCACCTGACCCCAGCGGCGCAGGAACTCGACGTAGCGGACATAGCCGCCGAACAATTCGTCGCCCCCATCGGCGCTCAGCACGACCTTGACGCCGCTCTCCTTCGCCAGCTGCGACACATAGGCGGTGGCGATGCCGCTATTGTCGCCGTGAGGTTCGTCATAGATGTCGTAGAAATGCTCGAGGATGTCGCGGCCGCGGTCGGCGGAGAGGATGGCATCGCGATGCTCGGTGCCGAGATGGGCAGCGATCTTGCGGGCGTCGGCCGATTCGTCGAAGCCCTCCTCGGTGAAGCCGATCGTGAAGGTCTTGAGCATGCCGTGATGCTTCGAGAGCACCGCGGTGACGAGCGAGCTGTCGACGCCTGCGCTGAGGAAGACGCCGACCGGCACGTCGGCGACCATCCGGTATTTGAAGCCGCTTACGACCAGCGCCTCGAGCTCGTCGACCAAATCGTCGAGGGGACGCTCCTCCCAAGCGGGGTTCTCGGCGAAATCGATGTCCCAATAGCGCTCCAGGGTCACCCGGCCCTGCTGGTATTTGAGGAAGTGGGCCTGCGGGACCTTCTTGACCGCCGAGAGGATGGAAAGGCCGCTGCTGATATAGCCCAATGACAGGAATTCGGAGAGGGCGTCGGCGTCGATCGCCGTCCGCTCGTCCGCCGACAGATAGGGTTTCAGCGCCTTCAGCGTGCTGCCGAAGGCGAGGCGGCCGCCTTTCTCGTAATAATAAAGCGGCTTCACCCCCGCCCTGTCGCGGATCAGGTAGAGCGCCCGCTCCACCTCATCGTAGATGGCGACCGCGAACATGCCGGTGAAGCGCTCGACGCAGCGCGGCCCCCAGCAATGGAAGGCCTTCAAGAGCACCTCGGTGTCGCTCGACGAGGTAAAGCTGTAGCCGCGCGTCGCCAGCTCGTCGGCCACCTCCCGGTAATTGTAGATCTCGCCGTTGTAGACGGTGACGAGATGCTCGAAGCGCATCGGCTGGTGGCCGAGCGGCGAGAGGTCGATGATCGACAGGCGGCGGTGGCCGAGGCCCACCCCTTCTTCCAGATGATGGCCGCAATCGTCCGGGCCGCGCCGGGCGATGGCGGCCGTCATCCGCTCGA
>JAXDOX010000037.1:0-197979 GCA_034668625.1 Sphingomonadales bacterium | reverse complement strand
CGACTCCGCGACCGGCGCGATCACCACGACGCAGGCGTTCGACTACGAGGCGTCGCACGGTTATTCGGTGACCGTCCGCGCCAGCGACGGGGGCGGCCTCTTCGTCGACAAGATCTTCGCCATCGCGGTCGGCGACGTCAACGAGACGCCGTTCGGGCTCGCGCTCGACCATGCCGCCGTGGACGAGAACCGGCCCGCCGGCACCCTCGTCGGCAACGCCTCGGCGAGCGACCCGGACGGCAATACGCTCGCCTACAGCCTCCCCGACGATGCCGGCGGCCGCTTCGCGATCGACGCGGCGACCGGCGCGATCATGACGACCCAGGCCTTCGACTATGAGACGGCCCAGGGCTATTCGGTCACGGTGCGCGCGAGCGACGGCGGCGGGCTCTATGTCGACAGGTCCTTCGCAATCGCGGTGGGCGACGTCAACGAGGCGCCGACCGCGCACGGCGACTCGGTTGCGGTCAACGAGGATGCGACCAGCGGCAACCTCTGGACGATCCTCCTTGCCAACGACAGCGACCCGGACGCTGGCAACCAGCTCTCGATCCAGAGCGTCGACACGACCGGGACGCTCGGCCACGTCATTTTCGACTCCGCCACCCAGTCGCTGCGCTACGTCGCCGACAACGACGCCTTCGACGCATTGCCGACCGGCGCAACCGCGGTCGATCACTTCACCTACACGGTGACGGACGGCCACGGCTTGACCAGCACCGCAACAGCCGACGTGACGGTGACCGGCATCGCCGACGGCGTGACGCTGAACGGCGGCAACGGCAACGACATCATGACCGGCACCGGCGGCGAGGACCATCTCGACGGCGGCAACGGCAACGACATCCTCTATGGGATGGACGGCCACGACTGGCTCTACGGCGGCAACGGCACCGACAGCCTCTACGGCGGCGACGGCAACGACCGCCTCGCCGGCGGCAACGGCAACGACACCTTGTCCGGCGGCAGCGGCAACGATCTGTTCGTCTTCGGCCGCGGCGGCGGCACCGACACGGTGCTCGACTTCGACACAGCGCACGACCGGATCGGCTTCGAGGACGGGATCGGGGTCAAGAACTGGACGGTGAGCGACGTCAACCACGACGGCATCGCCGATCTGACCCTCGCCTTCTCGAATGGCGGCGGATCGGCGGTGCTGCTCGGGCTGAGCGACTTCAGCGCCGTCCACTTCGCCGACCCAGCGCTGGTCGCGGCGGCGGGCGGACAGACGGTGCCCTTCGCCTGAGCCTTCGTCGCGCGCGCTCCGGCTTTTGTCGAAAATGCGTGCCTGAGGGCGCGTGATGGCTTAGCTCATCCCCTCGACCTTTGGGACGACGGGAGAAGCGCGATGCTGAAGTTCGGACTGGCCGTCGCGGCGGCGGCGTTGATGGTGTCGGCCCCGGGCCTGGCCAAGCCCATGCGGGCCGCCGCCCCCGATTTCGCGGTCGCCGTCGCGGCGCCGGGCCGCCCGGCCGACATGGTGAAGCTCGACGCCGTCCGTCATCCGGCCGAGATCCTCGCTTTCGAGGGGCTGAGGCGCGGGGACATGGTGCTCGATCTGTTCGCGGGCGGCGGCTATTATACCGAGATCATGGCGCGCGCGGTCGGGCCGATGGGCGGGGTGCTGGCCTGGGATCCGGCCAATTTCGTCAACGACAAGAGCCGCGCGGCCTTCGCCGCGCTGAAGGAAAGGGCGCCGAACACCGGCATCTTCGTGACCCCGGCCAACGCCCTGTCGCTGCCGCCCAATGCGTTCGATTTCGTGATGATCCATCTGAATTACCACGATTTCTACTGGGAGAGCGCGAAATACGGCTTTCCGCGCGTGGACCCGCGGGCGATCCTCGCCGCCGTCTACCAGGCGGTGAAGCCGGGTGGCATCGTCGCGGTGATCGACCATGTCGGTCCCGCCGGCGACACGCGGGCGCTGGTCGACAAGCTCCACCGCATCGACCCGGCGGTGATCCGCGCCGATTTCGACCGCGCCGGCTTCAAGCTCGAGGCGGAATCGAACCTGCTGCGCAACCCGGCCGACGACCACAGCAAATTGGTCTTCGATCCGTCGATCCGCGGCGTCACCGACCGCGTCGTCTACCGCTTCAGGAAGCCGCGGTAGGCATTGCCCGCGGGTCCGCCTGGAGGCGCCTGCGACTCTGGCATGCTCCCGGAGAATGGAATAAGGTTGCTGGCCGCGGCCGCGGCCGGGGGCGGCCTTCCTGGCTTCACGAACGCCGGCGCGGGGAGACGATCGTGGCGGATCTGACGGGGCGCGACCATGTCCGAAACCTGAGCGCGATCGCCGGGCACAGAGCCGGCGGCCCGACGTCGAAGACGAAAAGGGCCGGCGGCAAGACCGCCGGCAAGCCGAAGGGCGGTCCCCCTAAGGAGGGGTGGTGGGAAGTCTGCGAGGACAAGGTCCCACCGGGGGCTCCGCGCGACATTTTCTTCGGCGTGGTGAAGTCCGGCGCGCCTCCGAACGTGCAGGCGTTGAAGGCCGATGTCGAACGGACCTTGTCGTCGCTACGGCTGCTCTACCCGGTCGAGACCGCGCAGGCCAAGTTCGATCAGGCCTTCGTGCAGCTGCTGAGTCTCGCCGACCTTGGGTTGTGCGGACGCAAGCCCGCGGTTTCCGAAGCGGCTGCCGCGCTGGATTCGTTAAAGACGGATATCGTCAATCGGGAGGCGGGCCGAATCAAGAATCGCTACATGCTTCAACTGGGCGCCTGGGCGGTGCTGTTCGGCATCTTGTCGGCAATGCTGTTTTTCATATTTGAGCAGTGGCCGAACCTCCCGAGCGATGAAGTCTATCGGTACCGACACGTCTTTCTGGTCTGGTCCGGCTGCATGGCCGGAGCCTGGGCATCGTTTGCCGGCCGAAAGGTCACGCTCGGATTTTTCGATCTGAGTAACCTGGAAGAAGACCGGATTGATCCCGCCCTGCGACTCCTGTTCACGGCGGTGCTCACAACCTTCCTCGTTCTAATGGTCACGTCGGGTTTTGCCAACATCATCATTGGTGGCTTCGATGCGTCTCACCTGCTGAGCTCCGGTTCGGTCGCCTTGCTTATCGGTGCGTTCGCGGGCCTTTCGGAAAAGGCGCTGCCAGCGGCAATTATGCAAAGGGCCCAGGCGCTCCTCGATACCGCCCGCGCCTGATCCGGGAGCCGCGACGGCATTTCGACGAAACAGCTCTCCGGTTCGACGAACGGACTTGCGTGCTGCTACATTTGTGGCATGCTACAGGCGTAGCAGCATGGGAGCGTACCGAGTCGTGCCGTCGATAGAGAGCCTGCCGCGCCGCGAGCGCGAGATATTCGAGATCGTCGCCAGCGCCGGCGAGGCGACCGCCGCCGCGGTGCGCGGCGCGATGGCGGACCCGCCCAGCCATTCGGCGGTCCGCACGCTGCTGGCGCGGATCGAGGCACGGGGCCTGCTCCGCCATCGGCTGGCCGACCAGACCTATGTCTATGCGACGGTGCCGCAGCCGGCGAAGGTGCGCGAGTCCGCGCTGCGCCAGTTGGTGAAGACCTTTTTCAACGGATCGGCGGCGAGCGCGGCGACGGCATTGCTCGGCCTGTCGAAGGATCTGGAGCCGGAGGAGCTCGCGGCCCTGCAGCGGGCGATCGAGCAAGCGAGGGAGCGTCAGTCATGAGTTTCGATTTTCTCGTGGAGATGGCCTGGAAATCGGCGCTGATCAGCGGCGCGGCGCTCGCCCTTGCCTCGGTGCTGCGGCGGCGCAGCGCCAGCGAGCGGGCCGCCTTGCTCGCCACCGCCGCAGCGCTGATCGTGGCCTTGCCGCTCGCCACCTTGCTGCTGCCCGCCCTGCCGGTGGTGACCTCGACGGTGCACGAGGCCGCGCTCCCCATCCTGTCCCCGGCGCAACTCGCCGCCCTCGCCGCGGCGGCGCCAGCCGCGGCTGTCACGCCGGGCGTCCTCGACGATCCCGCGCCGCTGCTTGAGCTGCTCTGGGGCGGCGGGGCGGCGGCCCTGCTGCTCCGCCTCCTCGGCGGACTCGCGACGCTTCGCCGCTGGACGGCGGCGGGAAGCGAAACGGCCTGTCCGGCCTGGCGCCGGGCGCTCGAACGCGCGGTCGAACAGAGCGGCTGCCGCCGGCCGGTGCGGCTGCTCGTCGCGGACGTTCCCTCGCCCATGAGCTGGGGCGCTCTGCGGCCGGTCATCCTGATCGACCCCGATACCGCGCGCGACGGGGAAGGGGCCGAGGCGGTGGTGGCGCACGAGCTCGCCCATATCGTCCGCGGCGACTGGGCGGTGCTGATCCTGTCGCGCATCGCAGTTGCTTTCTTCTGGTTCAACCCTTTGATGTGGCTGCTCGAGCGGCGCATCCGCGCCGCCGCCGAGGAGGCCGCCGACGCCCGCGCCCTCGAGCATGTCGACCCGGCGCGCTACGCCCAGACCCTGCTCAGCTGCGCCCGGAATCAGGCCCAGCTCGGCCTTCCTGCCAGCGCCATGGCCGACACCTCGCTCGGCCGGCGGGTGAAGGGAATCCTCGAGCGGCGCCTCCGCGCCGGCGCGCCCGAGCCGCGCTGGATCCGCGCGGCGGTGCTGCTCGCCGCTTTGGTCGCGGTACCGATCGCCGCGCTGAAGCCGGTCCAGGCGATCGTCCGCGCCGCGCCTCCCGCCCCGGCGTCCCCCGCCGCCCCGCTTGCGCCGCACGTCGCCGCGCCGGTGATCGCCGCGCCGCCGGCTCCGGCCGCGCCCGGTGCCCCCGCCGCGGCGACTTCGCCCGCCGCCGCTCCGGCCGCGCCGACTGTTCTCGCCATGACGGGTGGCGACGACGATGCGGCCCCGCCCGCGCCGCCGGTTCCTCCCTCGCCGGCGGTCGCGCCCGCGCCGGCGGCGCCGGTCGACGGCGCCGCCATCGCCCGCGAAGTCGAGGCGGCGGTCGCCGCCAGCGCCGAGGCCCGCGAGGAGGCCCTGCGCGGGGCTGCGCAAGCGCGGGGCGAGGCCCTGCGCCAGGCCCGGGCCGCGACGGCGCATGCCCAGGAGGCGATGCGGCTCGGCATGGCTCGCGGCGCCGAGGGCATGATGCGCGGCGCCGTCGGCATGGAGCGCGGCGCCCGGCACATGGAGGAGGAAGCCGAGCGGCTCACCTCGCCCACCTACCGCCAGCAGCGCATCGCCGAGGAGGCGCGTCGCGGCCACAATGTCACCGACCGCGAGCTGGTCGACATGATCCCGCAATTGCGGGGCGGCGCCAAAGGGATGCGCGAAGGCGCCGCCGAGATGCGCCGTCAGGCTGAACGCATGCGCCGCGGCCAGGGATAAGAAGCCAGTCCTCCCTGCGAGCGAAGCTCGTGGGGAGGACAAGGCGGCGCTCCCCCGCTAAGGCTCCCTTCCGAAACGGAGGGACCTCATGCGTTTGAAATCCTGGTTGGCGATCGGTGCGGCGGCGCTGCTGGGCGGCTGCGCGGCAATGGTGCCGGAGGCGCGTTACGACGTCGTGCTGCGCGGCGGGACGATCGTCGACGGCAGCGGCGGCGCGCCCTTCACCGGCGACGTGGCCTTGCGCGGCGACCGCATCGCCTATGTGGGGCAACATCTGGCCGGCCGCGGCGACCGGGAAGTCGACGCGCGCGGCCTCGCCGTCGCGCCGGGCTTCGTCAACATGCTGAGCTGGTCGAACGAGAGCCTGATCGCCGACCCGAGGAGCCAGAGCGAGATCCGGCAGGGCGTGACCCTCGAAGTGATGGGCGAGGGCGATTCGATGGGCCCCTGGTCCGACCCGATGAAGACGCGCGTCGCCGCCCGGCAGGGCGACATCAAGTTCAGGATCGAATGGACGACGCTCGGGGACTATCTCGGCTGGCTCGAGCGGCGGGGAGTCTCGCCCAACGTGGCGAGCTTCGTCGGCGCCAGCACGGTGCGCGTACACGAGCTCGGCGAGGACGATGTCGACCCGAGCGCGGCGCAGCTCGACCGGATGCGCGGGCTCGTCCGGCAGGCGATGGACGAGGGGGCGATGGGCGTCGGCTCCTCGCTCATCTACGCGCCCGACAATTTCGCCGAGACGCCGGAGCTCGCCGCGCTGGCGACCGAATCCGCGAAATGCGGCGGCATGTATATCAGCCACATACGCGACGAGGGGCCGAAGCTGCTGGAGGCGATCGACGAGCTGGTCGAGATCGCCCGCGAATCCGGCGGGCCTGCGGAAATCTACCATTTCAAGCAGTCGGGCAAATCGAACTGGGGCAAAGTCGGCGACGCGATCGCCCGGGTCGAGGCGGCGCGGCGCGCCGGCCTTCGCATCACCGCCGACATGTACACCTATGCGGCGAGCTCGACCGGCCTCGACGCCGCCATGCCGCTCTGGATCCAGGCGGGCGGGATCGAGAAATGGGTCCAGCGGCTGAAGGACCCGGCGCAGCGGACGCGGGCCATGGCCGAGATGCGCGCCGGCACGGTCTCCGAAAATGGCGATCTGGTGGTGCGCGAACCGTCGAAGGTGCTGCTGCTCGGCTTCAAGAACCCGGCGCTGAAGCCGCTCACCGGCAAGACGCTGGAGGAGGTGGCGCATATGCGCGGCAAGAGTCCCGAGGAGACGGCCGCCGATCTCGTCGTCGAGGACAATAGCCGCATCCAGGTCGCTTACTTCTCAATGAGCGAGGACAATGTCCGCCGCGAGGTGCAGCTGCCGTGGATGAGCTTCGGCTCCGACGCCTCGAGCCAGGCGCCGGAGGGCGCGTTCCTCAAGTCGAGCACCCACCCGCGCGCCTACGGCAATTTCGCCCGGGTGCTGGCGAAATATGTGCGCGACGAGCATCTCGTGCCGCTTCAGGAGGCGGTGCGGCGGCTGGCGGCGCTGCCGGCGCAGAATCTGGGCCTCCGCGACCGCGGGCTGCTCAAGCCCGGTTATTATGCCGACGTGATCGCCTTCGACCCGGCCGCGATCCAGGACAATGCCACCTTCCCGAGGCCGCAGGTCTATGCGACCGGCATGCGGCACGTCTTCGTCAACGGCGTCCAGGTGCTGAAGGACGGCGAGCATAATGGCGCGACGCCCGGGCGGTTCGTCAAGGGGCCGGGCTGGAACAAGTGCCACTGACCCATCATTGGGGCCGCGTCCCCTCGACGCGGAGCCGCCCGATGAAGCTTCCTGCCGCCCTCCTGCCGCTCGCCCTCCTCGCCGGCTGCGCGACCGCGCCAGCGCCGAGAGCCGTGGCGCCGACCGACCCCGCCTCCTGGGCGCCGATCCAGCCTGAGCGGATGTCGGCGATCGCCCGCACGCTGGCCTCGGACGAGTTCGAAGGGCGCGGCCCCGGCACCGCGGGGGAGGCGAAGACAATCGCCTACCTCACCGAGCAATTCCGCCTGCTCGGACTCGAGCCCGGCGGACCGGACGGCAGCTGGACGCAGACGGTCCCGCTGATCCGCACCCAGGTCGACAAAAGGGGGACCGCTTCGCTCAATGTCCATGGGGAGGCGGTGCCGCTCAAATTTCCGTCCGATATCTACCTCAATACCGTGCGGGAGACCGACCGCGCGCGGATCGCCAACGCGCCAGTCGTCTTCGTCGGCTACGGCGTCAGCGCGCCCGAGCGCGGCTGGGACGATTTCAAGGGCGTCGACCTCAAGGGCAAGGTCGCTTTGTTCCTCGTCAACGACCCCGATTTCGAGGCTGCGCCGGGCGAGCCGGCGGCGGGTAAGTTCGCCGGCCAGGCGATGACCTATTACGGCCGCTGGACCCACAAATATGAGGAAGCGGCCCGTCGCGGCGCCATCGGCGCGCTGATCGTCCACGAGAGTGTCGGCGCCGGCTACGGCTGGGCCACGGTGCAGGCGCCCGGCGGGGAGAATTACACCGTCGTGCTGGCGCCGGGCGCGCAGCAGCCATTGCTGCTCCAGGGCTGGATCCAGCGCGCGGTGGCCGAGGATCTGTTCCGCCGCGCCGGCCTGGACTTTGAGACGGTGAAGCGGCAGGCGCGCACGCCCGGTTTCCGGCCGATCGATCTCGGCACCACTTTCTCCGCCGATTTCGGAGTCGCGACTCAAAGGGTCGAGAGCCACAATGTCATCGCCAGGCTGACAGGGGCGAAGCGGCCGAAAGAGACGATCCTATTCTCCGGCCATTGGGACGCCTACGGCATCGGCGCGCCCGACGCGCGCGGCCGGACGATCCGCCCTGGCGCCGCCGACGACGGCCTCGGCATCGCCGGCGTGCTGGAGATCGCCCGCGCCTTCAAGGCGGGGCCGCGGCCCGACCGGACCCTGCTCTTCGCCGCCTGGACGGCCGAGGAAAGGGGCCTGCTCGGCTCCGAATATTTCGCGTCGAACCCGATCTACTCGCCCGAGAAGATGGTCGCGAACATCACCCTCGACACGCTGGAGCCGCTCGGCCCGGCGCGCGACGTCATCCTGATCGGCCGCGGCCAGAGCGAGCTAGAAGACATGATGGCGCGGCTGGCGGCGGCGCAGGGCCGCCACGTCACGCCCGATTCGCACCCCGAACGTGGCCTCTTCTACCGCGCCGACCATTTCCCGATGGCCAAGCGCGGAGTCCCCGTATTGCTCCTGATGGCGCTCGGCGCGGGACCCGACCTGGTCAACGGCGGACGCGCCGCGGGCGATGCCTGGGTCAGCGACTATACCGCCCATTGCTACCACCAGACCTGCGACGAATGGCGGCCCGACTGGGACCTGCGCGGCGCCGCCCAGGACGTCGCTCTCGCTTATGCCATCGGCCGCGAGCTCGCCTTCGGCAAAAGCTGGCCGCAATGGAAGCCCGCTTCCGAATTCCGCCCGATCCGCGAGAAGAGTGCGGCGACCCGCCGTTAACGGGCGGGGTCGCCGATCCAACGGCCGGAATTGGCGAATTCGGGCTTCACCTGCGACTGGGGCAGGCGGTCGTTGGGGTCGGGCTCGGGCGCATGGGCCGCGGGCCGCCGTGCCTCGGCCGAGGCGAGTTGCGGCAGGGCTGCTGTGAGGATGGGAGCCGCCTTGGGGATGAAGACGGGCAGGCGGGCGGCGATCACTGCGGACGGGGCCGGCTCGCGGCCGGCGTAGCGGCGGGTGAAGGCGCCCATTTCGCCCCAGGCGCCCGGCATGCGGTAGAAGATGTGGTTGCCGATCACTTCCGCCTTGGCCAGGCGGAAGGCCCAGACTGGAAGCACCTGCTGGGTATGGTAATGGGTGGCGAGGCCGACCGGCGCGTAGACCGATCCGGCGAGGGCTTCGGCGGCGATGCGGCGGGCGCGGAGCCAGGCTTCGCCGGCCGGCGGCGCGGCCAGCGAGCCGTCGCAGGTGAAGGTGAACTGGCAGCCCCCGCCGGCCCGCAGCGGCCCCTGGTAGACCACTCCGCAGACGCTCGCGGGGTAAGCGGGATGGCGGACCCGGTTGAGGACGACCTGGGCGACGGCGCGCTCGCCGTCCTCGGTCTCGGACCGCGCCTCGTAATAGACCGCCTGAGCCAGGCAGCTGAGTGATCTTTCCTGATCGACAGCGCTGGCGGCGCGGAAGATTGTGGAGGGGGCGCGGACGTTCGGCCCTTCGGCGATCGGGATCGAGGCGTTGATCGCCGCGGCGTCGAACGGCGAGACGTCCTTCAGTACCATCGGCTCCGGCTCGGGCGGCAGCGGCGCCTGCGCTGCGGCGCCCGCCGTGGTGGCTGGCCGCTCGGCGATCGCGACGTCGAGCCCGGCCGCCGCGGCGGGGACGCAGGAGGCGCTGGTCAGGAGCAAAGCGAGGCACGCGGCTTCGCGGCCGCGCGCGCCGAGCGCCTCCTCCAAAGCCTTGAACATCACCGAATCGACCGCCGCCATGCCTGTCCCGGGCGCCGATCTGGAAAGCGCCTAGGCTCGGATAGGCACGAATTGCCGCGCCATTCTGCCCCCCATTTCCCGCTGTCCCGGAACGGCACGGCCGGTGCCCCGGGGTAAATTGGACGCCCGCGGAGCCTTCCTCGGATCGGAAACGGCACGGGGGGCGTTGAGCAGCACCGATCCAGGACAGGAAATCCCTCGAATGCGTAAACTTGTTGTGTGCGTATCGCTGGCGGCCCTGCTCGCCGGCGGTTGTGACGTCGTCGTCGGCGGCGGCAACGGCCAGGCGGTCCAGACCGACGTCAAGAACGTCAGTGCGGCGGATCTCAAGGCGGCGGTCACTGACCCGCGGGTCAAGCGCTTCTACGAAGCCCGGGGCTGGGCGCCGGTCTGGAACGAGGCGCTGGTCAAGGACCTCACCGGCGCCTTCGCCGACGCCGAGCGCCACGCTTTGCAGGGTGCCGCCTATGTGCGCGAGGTGAAGCAGGGCTCGACCCCGGCCGAGCGCGAGGCCGCGCTGACCCTCAACGCCCTCGATTATGCCGACGCGCTCGCCAACGGCGCGGTCGACCCGAGGAAGGTGTTCGATCCCTATACGGTCGAGCGCGGCAAGGTGGACGTGGCCACCGGCCTCCAGCAGGCGGTGCAGGGCGGCAAGGTGCGCGAATGGCTGGCGAGCCTGGCGCCGCAGGACGAGGAATATCGGGCTCTGTCCGACGCCTATATGCGCTACGCCGGGCGGGCCAAGGGCCCGAAGCACGAGCCGATCCCGCCCGGCAAGGGCATCAAGCCCGGCGGCAAGGACCCGCGCGTCCCCGCCATCGCCGCCGCGCTCAAGGCCGAAGGCTTTCTGCAAGCTCCGCCCACCACGGCGTCCGCCGAGCCTCAGCCGAAGGCGAAGGCCGCGAAGCCGGCCGACCCGATTCTCTATACCAAGGCCATGGCGTCGGCGGTCGCGCGGGTGCAGCTGGATTACGGCATCGCGCCGGACGGAGTCGTCGGCAATTCGACGCTGGAGGCGCTGAACAACGGCGCCGGCGAGCGCGCGCGGATCCTCGCCGTCAACCTCGAGCGCCGCCGCTGGCTGAACCGCCAGCCTGCCGCGACCCGAATCGACGTCAACACCGCCGCGACGATCCTCACCTACTGGCGCGACGGCGCCGTCCGCGACAAGCGGGCGGTCGTCGCCGGCCAGCCCGATTGGGAGACTCCGGAGCTCTCCGCGCCGATGCGGGCGCTGGTCGCCAATCCCGATTGGACCATCCCGGAGAAGATCGCCAAGGAGGAGATCATCCCCAAGGGCCGGGCTTACATGGCGGCCCAGCAGATCAGCGAGAAGAACGGCCGCCTCGTCCAAGCCTCGGGCGAGAAGTCGGCGCTCGGCATGGTCAAGTTCGACCTGGACGATCCCTACGCCATCTACCTCCACGACACACCGGCCAAGCCGATGTTCGCCAACCCCGAACGCCACCAGAGCCACGGCTGCGTCCGCGTCGCCGACGCCCTCGGCTTCGCCCGGATGCTTGCCGAGGACGAGGGGGTGACCGACCAGTTCGAGAAGGCGCTGGCGACCGGGAAGGAAACGACGGTGTCGCTGCCGACCAAGATCCCGGTGCGCCTCATGTACCACACCGCCTATCTCGACGGCGGCCGGGTGGTGTTCCGGGCCGACCCCTATGGCTGGGACGACCGCCTCGCTTTGGCGCTCGGCCTCGGCGGCGCCCTGCGTCACCGAGTCGTCCAGCACGTCCACGAGATAGGGCCATAGCCTTCGGCCGATCCCGTCAACCCCGCGAAAGCGGGGGTCCCGCTTCTTCTTCCGCAGTGCCCAAGCGGGATTCCCGCTTTCGCGGGAATGACGGTATGGCGCGGGCGGAGGTGCCTCGATGAAGAAGCTTGCTCTGCTCGCGCTCCTGCTCGTCGGTGCTACACTGCCCCCTCCGGCGCTTCCCACCATCGCCAAATTCTCGCCCGCCGACCAGGCGTTCGTCGCTTATCCCGGGGGCGACATAATCATCGAGCATGTCCAGCTCATCGACGGCACCGGCGCCGCGCCGCGGGCGAACGTTTCGGTGCTGGTCCGCGGCGGGCGGATCGCGGCGATCGGCAGCGTCGCGGCGCCGGCCGGGGCGAGTGTGATCGACGGGCGGGGCAAGACCTTGCTGCCCGGCTTCGTCATGGTCCACGAGCACTTCTTCTACCCCTCGCCCAAAGGCGGGGAATATGAGGAATATCCCTACAGCTTCTCCCGCCTCTATTTGGCCGGCGGTACCACCACGCTGCGGACCGCCGGCTCGATGGCGCCCTATGCCGACATCAACACAGCCCGAGCCATCGCCCGAGGCGAGCAGCCCGGGCCGGACATGGACGCGACCGGCCCCTATCTCGAGGGCACGACATTGCTGTCGAAGAAGATGGCGGGCCTTAGGGACGCGGCCGAGGCGGCTCGCACCGTCGACTTCTGGGCGGCGGCCGGAGCGACCTCGTTCAAGGCCTATAATTACCTGACCCGCGCGGAGCTGCGCGCCGCCATCGTCGCCGCCCACCGCCACGGGCTGAAGCTCACCGGCCATCTCTGCTCGGTGACCTATGCCGAAGCGGCCGGCATGGGCATCGACAATCTCGAGCACAGCTTCGCCGTCGCCACCGATTTCGTGAAGGCGAAGAGGCCCGACATCTGCCCGCCGCAAAACGAGACCTTCGCCTCGCTCGCCGCGCTCGATCCGGACGGGCCGGAGATCGGCGCGCTGATGCGCCTGCTCATCCGCGACCGGGTCGCTCTGACCTCGACCCTCACCATCTTCGAGACCTTCACGCCGGGCCGTCCCGAGGCGCCGGAGGCGGCGCGGGCGCTGCTGACGCCGCAGCTCCGCGAGGCTTATGAGAAACGCTGGGCCGCGATCCAGGCGGCCCCGCAGGCGGCGGTGTGGCGGGCCTTCCTGCCGAAGCTGATGCGGATGGAGAAACGCTTCGTCGAGATGGGCGGCATCCTCCTCGCCGGCACCGACCCGACCGGCTATGGCGGCGTCGTCCCCGGCTGGTCGGCGCGGCGGCAGGTGCAGCTGCTGGCCGAGGACGGCTTCGCCTTCCCCGAGGCAGTGAGGATCTCGACGCTGAACGGCGCCCGCTATCTCGGCCGCGACCGCGACGTCGGCTCGATCGAGATCGGCAAGCGCGCCGACCTGATCCTGGTCGACGGCGATCCGGTCCGCGACCCCCGCGCGATGGACCGCATCCCCTACGTTTTCAAGGCGGGGATCGGCTACGACACGGCGAAGATCTTCGCCGCGATGAGGGGGGTCGTGGGGCTGTATTGAACTCCTCCATCTCCCCTCCCTGCAAGGGAGGGGAAAGGGAGTGGGTACCGCCGAAGGCGGCCGAAACCCGGAGTCATCAGGAAGTCTCGCTGTGCTTCGCCTACCCCACCCCTAGCCCCTCCCTTACAGGGAGGAGTATCCCGACGTTCGTCGGCTCAGCTGCCGCTTTCGTCGCCGGATCGGACCGTTGGCAGAACGAATCCCGCTTCGCGTCGAATGACGCGGGAGCGGGCGCCGCGGCGCGGCTATTTCGAACATCGGCGGCGCGGTCATCGCCAACGCCAAGGCCGAGCTCGCCCTCGCCCTCGCCGGCCAGGGCCGCGGCACCGCCATCGCCCTCAACGCCAACTAGCGTCCGGCGAGCCCTTTGGCGTTCTTGAGGTAGAGCCGGCCGACCTTCTGCTCCTCGCCGTCGGCGAGGCGAGCCCACCAGCGGCCGGTCTCGTCGCGGCGGAGGCTGGCGACGAAGTCGCGCCGCACCATCGCCGAACGGTGAAGGCGGACGAAGCGGGCCGGGTCGAGCTCCGCTTCGAGCTTGCCGATCGTGTGGTTGATCAGCCAGCTTCTCTTGCCGACGTGGAGCCGCATGTAATCGCGCTCCGCACTGATCCGCTCGACGTCGGCGGCGGCGAGCCGGACGAGGCCGCGGGCTTCCGACACCCAGAATTCCTCGAGATGCTCGCCCGGCGGCGGCGGCCCGTCCTCGCCGCGCGTCGCCAGTCTTTCGCGCGCCCGCTCGACGGCACGGGTGAGCCGCTCGGCCGAGACCGGCTTCATCACATAATCGACCGCCTCGACATCGAAGGCGGCGACGGCGAATTTGTCGAAGGCGGTGACGAAGATGACGACCGGCGGCCGCGCCACGCGCGCCAGCGCCCGCGCGACGTCGATGCCGTCCATGCCGGGCATGGCGATGTCGAGCAGCACCGCGTCGGGCGCGGTCGCCTCGACCAGGCGCAGTGCCGCGGCGCCGTCCGGCGCGGTCCCGGCGAGGCTCACGCCTTCCATTCGGGCGAGCAGCATTTGCAGCCGTTCGACGGCGAGAGGCTCGTCGTCGACGACCAGGAAGCGGATCGGCTCGGTCATTCCGTCTCCAGCGGCATCGATAGCGTCACCAGGTAGCCCCCGCCCGGAAGCGGCGCCGCCTCGCAGTCGGCGGCGCGGCCGAACCGCGCGCCAAGGCGCTCGCGGACATTGGCGAGGCCGACGCCGGTGCCGCGTTCCGTCTCGCCGCCCGGCGCCACCGGGCCGCGGTCATTCTCCACCGTCAGGATCAGCCGCGCATCCTCCTCGCGGGCGGCGATGGTGAGGTGGACTGGCTCGACGGTGCGGGCGACGCCGTGCTTGATCGCATTCTCGACCAGAGGCTGGAGGAGCAAGGGGGGCAGGCGCGCGGTGCCGAGGTCGGGCGGCACCTCGATGCGGACCTTGAGGCGGTTCGGGAAGCGCAATGTCTCGATGTCGAGATAGAGGCGCTGGAACTGGAGCTCCTCATCGAGGGTGACGTCGCTCGACGGGTCGAGCGCCAGGCTCGAGCGGAAGAAGGTCGACAGGTTGACGATCATCCGCTCCGCCTCGTCCTCGCGCCGCGCCATGACCAGAGAGGAAAGCGAGTTCAGCGTGTTGAACAGGAAGTGAGGATTGACCTGGTAGCGCAGCGCCCGAAGCTGGGCGGCCTGGGCCTCGCGCTCGGCGCGGGAAAAGCGGCGCTCGGCGGTGCGCAGGCGGTTCGCGCTGCTCATCGCGATGTAGAAGCTCGCCCAGGCGGCGAAGAAGAAATACCAGGTGACGAGGCCATCGGCGATCAGGCGGATCACCCGCTGGCGCAATACCTGCTCCGGGACCGCCGCGAGCCGATGGTGCACCTCGTTCGGAGCGCTCAGCTCGTCGCCCTGCACCGACTTGACGATTGTGCGGTTGCCCTGATGCTCGGTGATGACGGTGCGGGCGACCAGCGGCTGGTGGACGGCGAAGGCGAGGTTGAAGGTCGAGAAGATCGCTGCCGCGGGGATGCAGGCAATGGCGGCCGCGACCACCTGGATACGGACGCTCTCCCTCGCGGCGCGGGCCAGCACGATCCACACGAGGAAGGTCACGAAGAGGCCGATCAGGCAACCGAGCGCGCTGTAGCTGAGCGTGCCATATTCCTGGTCGATGATCGCGGTGCGCACGACGATCGTCGCGAAATAGAACAGCCAGAAGCCGCCGATCGACGCCGCCGCGAGCGGCAGGTCGGCGAGGCGCGCGCGGACGGGCAGGCTGCGGGCGTCGTCCATCCTGCCGTCTTAGCCCCTGCCACGTTCCGCGCGCCCCTTGCGCGCGCCGTTGGTAGAAGGACGGCGGCGGTTTGTCGAAAAATTCACGGCCCGGACCCGCGCTTGACTCGGCCTGCGTTACGAACGAGCGTGGCTCCCTCGCATCGGGGAGATGGGAATGACGAAGCGACCCGGGCTTTGGGCGGCGGCGGCA
Organism: Sphingomonadales bacterium; assembly: GCA_034668625.1. Classification (GTDB taxonomy): domain Bacteria; phylum Pseudomonadota; class Alphaproteobacteria; order Sphingomonadales; family Sphingomonadaceae; genus Allosphingosinicella. Next base: position 182,417 of record JAXDOX010000037.1, on the reverse strand, counting down.
ATTTCCCTCATCGCGGCCGGGCCCGCCGCGGCCTTCGACGATCAGTGGGCGCAGCAGGTGCACCGCTATATGGACGCCGCGGCCAAGCCCTTCTTCGACCGCGGCTATCATTATGGCGGCTTTTCTTATTCGGGCAGCCTCAACAACAATATGAAGGAGCGGCTGACCGTGCGCCTCGGTGCCGGCCTCACCTCCCAGATCATGGGCGGCTGCGACAAGGATTGCACCGACCTGGATCTCGTCCTCTACGATCCGGCCGGCAACCAGATCGACAGCGACGTCCAGGCCGACGATTATCCGATCGTGTCGACCCGACCTTCCAGCGACGCCGTCTACACGCTCGAGGTGCGCATGGCGAAATGCTCGGCCGAGCCCTGCCGCTACGCCATCCAGCAATATGTGAAATAGCCGCCGAACCGAGTCTCGCGATCCGGGCATCGATCAAGGCCGTTGCGACTTTCCTGTGGAAAAGTCGTTTCGGCACCGCGAAAGCGCTGATTTCCCACGGCTTCGCCCCAGCCCCTGTGGCCAGGATGTGACACTCGGGCCTCTCTCTCGCGTCGCGGCTTGTTTTCCATTGCCGCTCTATTCGAACCATGATTCATTTCTGAATGGGGAGCGGGGATTTGGTTAAGGAGCCGGTAACTCCTTGAAGCGCATGATCCTCCGCGGGTTTGAGAGTGGGAGTGGGTTCATGGCTACGAGCACCAAGCCAGCCGACGGCGCGCTGACGCTGGTTGAGATGAAGGAATTCGCGAGCTTCTCGGCGGCGACCCAGCGCTACATCCGCCGCTCGCTCGACGTCGGCCTCGGCCGCCGCGATGCGATGCGCCGCTGGTCGCGCGACGCCGGCGAGGCCGCCTCGATCCGCGCCCAGGAGCGCGTCTACCGCCGCCTCGACCACATTCGCGCCCACGTCCCCGACGACAGCGGTTTGGACGAGATGGAGCCGATGATGGCGGCTCTGGTCACCATGACCGCCTTCGACCTTGGACAGGACCGCCTCCCGGATTTCGCCGCCTACCGCTTCCTTTACGAGCGGCTGATCGGCGCGGCGGTGCGGCCGTGGCTGCCGGGCGCCTTCTGCGCCGCGGCGGCGCTCCCGCACCTCCACCCCGAGCGCCGGCGCAGCCTGCTCCAGTCGATCAGCGAAGCCGCGGCCACCGCGCCCGGCTGGTCGAACCGCGAGCCCGCTTTCTTCCCCGAATGGGTCGACAAGGTGGACCTCACCGTCGCGGGCTGAGCCGTCCGACAAGCTTCGAAGCGCGAACGGCGGGCCCTCGGGCCCGCCGTTTCGTTCAGAGGCTGGCCAGCACCTGGCGCGCGAAATCGCTCAGCGTGTCGTCGCGCGCGCCCATGATGAGGATTCGGTCGCCGGGGCGGGCGAGGGTTGCGAGCCGCTCGCCCGCCGCCGCCCGCTCGGCGACATGCTCCGCCGCCCTGCCGGCCACCCGGACCCCCTCCACGATGTCCTCGCTTCCCACCGTCCGGTCGACCGTGCCGCCGTAATAGACCGGGTCGATGAGAATAAGCCGGTCTTCCCCGGTCATGCCGTCGGCGAAGGTTTCGACCAGCGGCGCCTTCATCAGCCTCAGTGGCCCGTAGCCGTGCGGCTGGAAGAACAAGAGCAGACGGCCCTTCAGTCCGGCGCGGGCCGCGCCGAGGGTGGCGGCGATCTTGTCCGGATTGTGCGCGAAGTCGTCCACGACCGCGACTCCGCTCTTCTCGCCGACGATCTCGAACCGGCGGCGCAGGCCCGCGAAGCTTTCCAGCGCCGCAACTGCCTCGCCGAGCGGCACGCCGGCGGCGGTCGCGGCGCCGAGGGCGGCGAGGGCGTTGCGCGCGTTGTGGCCGCCCCAGAGGTGAAGGGTCACGACCCGCTCTTCCGCACCGGCACGGACTGCGAAGCGGGTGAAGCCGGCGCCGGCCTCGACCGGGCCCCCTGCGAGCGCAGCGTCGCGGCCGTCGAACGAGAAGCCGACCAGCCGGTCCGCCGGCAGGTCCTCCGCCAGCGCCCGCGTCTCGTCATCGTCGAGGTTGACGACGACCTTCTCAGCCTTCGCGGCGAAATCGCGGAACAGCGCGCGCAACTCGTCCAGCGACTTGTGGTCGAGGCTGACATTGTTGAGCACGGCGATGGTCGGAGCGTAGAGGGCGATCGAGCCGTCGCTTTCGTCCACCTCGCTGACGAAAAGATCGCTGTCCCCGGCGAGCGCGCTCGCGAACGGCGTCTCGGGGGTCGCGAAATTCTTCATCACCGCGCCGTTCATCACCGTCGGGTCGCGCCCCGCCTGGTGGAGGATCCAGGCGATCATGCCGGTCACCGTCGATTTGCCGGAGGTGCCGGCGACGCCGATCGACAAAGAGGCCTCGTTGAACAGGCGGGCGAGCAGCTCGGCGCGGGTAATGCGCTCGGCCCCGACGCGGCGGGCCACTGCGATATCGGGAACGCTGTCCTCAACCGCCGCTGAGGCGACCAATACTTGGTCCGCCGAGGTGAGGCCACTGCCGTCCTGCGGGAACAGGCTTATGCCCCGCCGCTCGAGGAAGGCGAACTTCTCCGTCACCCGACCCTGGTCGAGCGACCGGTCCGAGCCCGCCACCTCGGCGCCGCCGGCGCGGACGATGCAGGCGAGGGGCAGCATGCCGCTGCCGCCGATGCCGCAGAAGAAATATTTGGAAGCCGACATGGCGCCGCCCTATTGAGGTCGGCCACGCGTTGCAAAGGGGAAGGGATGCGGATCGCCATCGTCGCGCCGAGCACGCCGATCCTGCGCGAGACGGCGGACCGGGTGACCGCGCTGGCGGCGGAGACGGCGCCAAGCGCCGAGCTCCATTTCCACCGGCAATGCTTCATGAGCCACGGCCATTTCGCCGGCGAGGACCGGGTGCGGCTCGAGGCCTTGCTAGAGGTCGCCAACGATCCCGGCTTCGACGCGATCTGGCTCGCCCGCGGCGGCTACGGCTCGTGCCGCATCGCCGAAGCCGTGATCGAGCGGCTGGGCGCGCCGGCGGGGGGCAAGGCCTGGCTCGGCTACAGCGACGCGGGCTTCCTGCTCGCCGGTCTTTACCGTGCGGGCTTTGCCGATCTCGCCCACGGGCCGATGCCGAATGATCTGCGCCGAGAGGGCGGCGAGGCGGCGGTGCGGCGGGGGCTCGCCTGGCTGACCGAGCGGTCGGCAGAGGCGCTGGAGCCTGGGCTCGGCGCGGAGCCGGCCGCGGCGTTCAACCTCACTGTCCTGAGCCATCTGCTCGGCACACCGCTGGAACCGGACCTCACGGGTCACGTCCTGCTGCTCGAGGACGTCTCGGAATATATGTACCGAAGCGACCGCGCGATGTTTCACCTGACGGCAAGCCCGGCGGTTCGCCGGGTGGCCGGCATCCGCCTCGGCCGTTGCAGCGAGGTGCCGGTCAACGATCCCGATTTCGGCGCGACCGAAGAGGAGGTTTTCCGCTTCTGGTGCGGCCGGGCGGGGATCCCCTATCTCGGCCGCGCCGACATCGGCCACGATGCGGCGAACAAGGTCGTGCCGTTCGGCCGCCGCTGAGCGCCGATAATTTTTTTCGTGGGAGCCTCATCCAAATGCTGTCCGCGCCGCGTCTGGAGAGGCGAAGGGCTTTCAACGAAAGGGCAAAAGGCATGAATCCCGATACGGCCATTATGATTGCGATTGTGACGGCGGTGGTGCTGGTCGCCGGCCAGCTCGCCAAGGTGCTCCGCGCGATGATGCTCCACCGCACCATCCGCAAGGGCATCGAGCATAACAGCAACCTCACTCCCGAGCTGTTCGACAAGATCGAGGAGCCCACGAGGTCGGCGGCGTTCGGCGACGACCGCATCGGGCTCGTGCTGATCGCGCTCGGGCTCGCCATCCTCTGCTACGGCTTGCTTACCGGCGATGCCGACGACATCCACAATATGAGCGGCATCTCGCTCTTCCCCATCTTCGTCGGCGTGGCGCTGCTCGGTCGGTTCATCTACAACCGCCGGGCGGGAGTGGAGGGCTGAGCCACGCGCCGGACATCGATCTTGCGGCGAAGGCGGCGGCGGGCGACGTCGCCGCCTTCACCGCGCTCGTGCGCCGGCACGAGCGGCGGGTGCGCGCCTTCCTCGCGCGGCTCACCCGCGGCGAGGGCGCGGACGATCTCGCCCAGGAGACCTTCCTCAAGGCCTGGCGGGTCGCTTCCTCCTATCGCGGCCAAGGAAGCTACGAGGGCTGGCTGCTGCGCATCGCCTGGCGGCTCTTCCTCTCCAGCCGCAGGAAAAGACGCGAGGAGCCGGTGGAGGCGCCGGACCAGGCCGCGCCGGACGCCGGTGATGGCAACATGCGGATCGACGTCGAGCGCGCGCTCGCCCGGCTGCCGGCGCGGGAGCGGGCGGCGGCGTCCCTCTGCTTCGGCGAAGGCTGTTCGCACAGCGAGGCCGCTTCCATCTTGGAGCTGCCGCTGGGAACGCTTAAGAGCATCGTGGCGCGGGCACGGGGGGAGCTCGTGAAGCATCTGGAAGGACATGGCCGATGAGCGACGATCCCGACCGGCTGCTGAGGTCGCTGCTCGCCACCCCGGATCGAGCACCCGACGAGGCCTTCGTGCTACGCCTCCAGCGGCTGGCGACAGCCGAACAGCGGCTGCGTGCGGCGCGCCAGGCCGCCTGGACGCGCTTCGCCGCGGAGATGCTCGCGACCGCCGCCCTCATCGTCGCCTTCCTGCTGCTGAGTCGGCTGGGTCCGCTCGCCGACTCGGGGTCGATCATCCCGCTGTTCAGCCCGGCGGCGGCGGGACTGCTGCTTCTCGCCCTCTGGGTGGGTGTCTCGGTGCGGCCCGGCGGAGGCGTTTCCGGCAACTAATCCACATCTATTTCGCGTTGAGGCGCCTTTGGAGCCCGCCGAGGCGATTTGCCCTCTGTAATCTCTTGCACTCGGCACGCGTTTAAGCTGTATCAGGCTGCGAACCACAGGGAGGGAAATATGGCTAATGGTACTTCTGGCGGCGCTCGCGGCGGCCTTGCCCGTCCGGTCACCCCGTCCGCGGAGCTCGCGGCGATCACCGGCCCGGACCCGCTGCCGCGCAGCCAGGTCGTCAGCAAGATGTGGGACTACATCCGCAAGAACAATTTGCAGAACCCGCAGAATAAGCGCGAGATCATCGCCGACGACAAGCTCCGCAAGATTTTCGGCACCGACAGATGCTCGATGTTCGAGATGAACAAGCATCTGTCCCGCCACCTGAAATAAAGCGCCCGCTACAGGCGGACGAAGCGATAGCGGCCCCGCTCCCAACCGGAGCGGGGCCGTTTCGTTTGGGGGAGCATCTCACGTCTCCCAGGGGAGTATCTACAGCTAGGCGAGGGCGCGCATCAGCGCCGCCGGGCGGTCTCGTAAGGCTCCGCCGTCACCGGATAGCCGAGGCCTTCCGGGATGCAGACGAAGCGGCGGCCGTCGCGCTCCTCGACCCAAGGCGTGATCGTCTCGACGGGATGGGCCGCGGCGTCGGCGCGCGCCTCGTCGATCGAGGCGAAGCGGGCGAGGCGCTCGAGGTTGCGGCGGGTCGGGAAGATGGCGTGAGCGCGCCCGCCCTCGATCTCGGCGAACGTCGCCGCAGCGCTCGACCAGAAGGTGCGGGTCGATTCCGCATGGTCGGCGCTGCCCGCCTCCACCGCGGCCGGAGCCTCCGCGAGGTAGAAGAGGGTGTCGAACCGCCGCGCCTCGGGAAAATTGGGGCACCAGCGGGCGAAGGGGGTGAGGGCGTCGAGCCTGAGGCCGATGCCGGTGAGGTCGAGCAGGTGAGAGAACAGGGTGCCCCCGGCGAGCGCATCGCGCAGCTCCGCGACCACGCTGTCGGCCGGCTCGGGCGTCGTCGCCGGGGCGATACCGGTTTCCTCGATCGTCTCCCGGATTGCGGCGATGCGGGCGGCGGCGTCGGGCCAGGAGCGGTAGTGGCGGCGGGCGATGTCGTGGTCGTCCTCGTCGATCCGGCCGCCGGGGAAGACCAAAGCGCCGGCCGCGAAAGCCATGGTCTCGGCGCGCTCCATCATCAGGATTTCGGGCGGTCCGTCGGTCGTCGGTGCGCGCATCAATATGAGGGTCGCGGCCGGTATTGCCGGGGGGAGATCGTCTTCCATCGGCGCGACGCTTAGTTGGGAACGCGCGCCGCCGGAAGCCGTCAATGCGCCTCGTGCCAGACGCCGCGGGCGACCACGCCGGCGACCCTTTTCACATTGGCGATGTCGGCGCCCGGGTCGGCCGAGAGGAGGAGGAGGTCGGCCCTTTTGCCCGGGGCGACGACGCCCCGGTCGGCGAGGCCGAGGGCGCGGGCGTTCTCGAACGTCGCCGATCGGATCGCCTCGAGCGGCGTCAGCCGGGCGCGCTCGACGAGCAGCCTCAGCTCCTCGGGGAGGTTCGAGGTCGAGCCGCCGATGTTGTCGGTGCCGGCGCAGATGGCGACGCCGGCGCGGTGGGCGCGGCCGGTGGCGGTCGCCACCCAGGCGAGGTAGCGGGCCATTTCGGGCGTCGGATGCGGTGGAGTCATCACCATGAGGGTCGGCTCGAGGCAGGTGCCCTTCGCCTTCATCCGCTCGAACAGGCGCTTGAGGCCCGGCCCGTCGACCGGCGTTGCCGCCATCATCCGCTGGGTCTGCGCCCGGTAGGCGGGCCCCATCAACGGCGGTAGCGGCTCCTCGGCGCCCTCATAGGCGAGCTGGTCGGCGTGGCTGATCGTCGCGGCGCCTGCCTCGACCGCGTCGGAGGGGCGGGCGGGGCCGATGAAGGCGTGGGTCCAGATTCGGAGCCCCTGCCGCCGCGCCTCCGCGCCGATCCGCGCGACTTCGGCGGCGGTGAAGCCGCTGTGGAGCTTGACGCCGCTCGCGCCGAACGCCTTGGCATCGCGCACCGCCTGCTCGAGACCGTCCGAGTTCGCGAAATGGCGGAACCAGGGGCGCGAGCCGGGTTCGCCCTCCGGCGTGATCACCCGGACGAGATCTCCCGTCATCCAGAAATCGGAGCGGGAGCCGGTGAACAGCGCCGAATAGACTATCTCGGGAGAGCGGGCACCCGGCGGCCGCGACGCCTCGGCCAGCGCCCGAACCGCCTCGCCATTGCCGCCCATGTCGCGCACCGTCGTGACGCCGCTCTTGAGCAGCACATTGGCGAGGATCTGCTCGATCATGCCCGGGTCGCGCGCCCGCCTCTTCAGGTGGACGTGCGCGTCGATCAGGCCCGGCAGGAGGAACTTGCCTCGGCCGTCGATCCGCTCGACGCCCGCCGGCACGTTCGGCAGCGCCCCCCGGCCGACCGCGACGATCCGATCGCCCTCGACGAGCACGCTCGCGTCGGGCTTCGGCGCCCCACCGGTGCCGTCGATCAGGGTGACATGTTCGATGAGCAAAGCGGATGCGGCGGCGGGCTTGGTGCAGGAGCCGATGAGCAGGAGGGCTGTGAGGAAGGCGAGACGGCTCATCCAGCGATAGTGCACAATCCGGTCGTGCTTACCAGCGTCCGGCCCTCCTACGCTCCTTCGGAGCTGCGGCGGGCAGTCTTCACGGCACGCCATTTTGGCTGGCTTGCCAACCGTAGCGGCGAAGCCGCGAAGGCTGGTGGAGCTGAGGGGAATCGAACCCCTGACCTCTGCAGTGCGATTGCAGCGCTCTCCCATCTGAGCTACAGCCCCGCGCCCTGCCTGGAGCCGTCCGATGGGGCGGACGGCGGCCCGAGAGGCGCCCAGATAGCGACGCGCCCCCGCCAACGCAATGGCCGGGGACATGTACTCCTACCTGTGCCCCTGCTCCGGCGGTGGGGACACGTACAAGTACATGTCCCCTTGCTCAATCCGCGTGGCGGTCGTGGATGGCCTTGGCGATCTTGATCGCGCCGAACAGGATCGAGAAGAGGCTGATGCTGCCGCCGCAGGCGTGGTTGGGCCCGGCGGTCTCGCAGGCGCCGCGGTCGGTCCGCGCCAAGCCTTCCGCCGCGCTCGGCGGCTCGCCCGCGATCAGGCCGACCCGCGCTCCCGCCTCGCGCTCGTCGGGAAGGGGGATGCGGTTCGGATCGCGTCCCTCGCGCCGGCCGCAGACGACGATGTCGTCGGGCCCCGAGCTTCTCGGGCAGCGCAGCTCGCTCACCGGCTGGAAGGTGCGGCGGTACTGGGCCATCGCCTGCTCCGCGGTCGGCGGCTCGGCCGCACCGGCCGCTGCCTGCCACCCGATCAGCAGGAGCCCCGCCGCCAATCTCGACTTTGCCATGCGCGTCGCCTATCGCCGCCAACTTCCCCACCAACATCAGGGTGACAGAAACGATGGTGAGCGCAAGCCATGTCCTCGACCGGGTGCTGGTCCTCGAGATGGTGCGAGTGACCGAGGCGGCCGCGGTCGCCGCCTCGAAGCTGATCGGCCGCGGCGATGAGAAGGCCGCCGACCATGCGGCGGTCGAGGCGATGCGGGCGGCGCTCAACACGCTCGAGATCGACGGCACCGTCGTCATCGGCGAGGGCGAGCGCGACGAAGCGCCGATGCTCTATATCGGCGAGAAGGTGGGGGCGGCGCAGGGCTCCGGCCCGCCGATCGACATCGCCCTCGATCCGCTCGAGGGGACGACGATCACCGCCAAGGGCGCTCCCAACGCCCTCGCCGTCCTCGCCATCGCCGAGCATGGCTGCCTCCTGAACGCGCCCGACGTCTACATGGACAAGCTCGCGGTCGGGCCCGGCTACCCCGCCGGAGTCATCGACCTCGCCAGCACGCCGACCGACAACATAAGCTCGATCGCCCGCGCCAAGGGCGTCCATCCGTCCGAGATCATCGCCTGCATCCTCGACCGGCCGCGCCACGAGGCCCTGATCGCCGAGCTGAGGGGCCTCGGCTGCGGCATCCAGCTCATCCCGGACGGCGACGTCGCCGGAGTCATCGCCGTCACCAACCCGGAGACGACCATCGACGTCTACATGGGCTCGGGCGGCGCGCCCGAGGGCGTGCTCGCCGCCGCGGCGCTGCGCTGCGTCGGCGGCCAGTTCCAGGGCCGCCTGCTGTTCCGCAACGACGACGAGAAGAGGCGGGCGGCCAAATGGGGCGTCGAGGACCTCGACCGCACCTACCATCTCGAAGACCTCGCCAAGGGCGATTGCATCTTCGCCGCCACCGGAGTGACCGACGGCTCGCTGCTCAAGGGCGTCAAGCGCCGCCGCGACTGCATCTCGACGGAAAGCGTGGTCATGCGCGCTTCGACCGGCACCATCCGCTGGGTCCGCGGCGAGCACCGCCACGAGCCGGGAATGCCGCACTGAGTGCATGTCCCGAGGGTGACTGCCGGCGATGAGCCTGTCGGTCTTCCTCGCAATCCTCGTCGCCGCCCTGCTCCACGCGTCGTGGAACGCGCTGGTCAAGACGGGGGAGGACCGCTTGGCCTCGGTGCTGCTGCTGGCCCTCGCGCAGGGGGCGATCGCGGCCCTGCTCATCCCCGTCTTCGGCTTGCCGCCGCGCGCCGCATGGCCCTGGGTAGTGCTCGGCTCGGCGCTGCACACCGGCTACAAGCTGTTCCTCGTCCGCGCCTATCGCGACGCCGATTTGAGCCAGGTCTATCCGCTCGCCCGCGGCGCGGCGCCGCTGATCGTCACCGTGGCGAGCGCCCTCTTCCTTGCCGAGATCCCGCCGCCGCTCGGCATCGCCGCGGTGCTAGCCATTGCCGGCGGGATCATGCTGATGGCGAGCTGCGGAGGCCTTGGACGCACCGGCATGCTCTGGGCGCTCGGCACCGCCGCTTTCACCGCGTCCTACACGATGGCGGACGGGGTGGGCGCCCGCGTCGCCGGCTCGGCCTCCGCCTTCGCCATGACCATGTTCGCGATCGACGGCCTGGCCATGGCCGGCTGCGCTCTCGCCGCGCGGGGCCCCCACGGCGCCGTCCGCCTGCTGCCGGCGTGGCGGAGGGGCCTGGCCGCCGGGGCGATGTCGCTCGGCTCCTACTGGATCGTCATCTGGGGTTTTACCCGCGCGCCGCTGGCGATGGTCGCGGCGCTCAGAGAGACGAGCGTCCTGTTCGCGATGCTGATCGGCCTGTTCCTGCTCGGCGAGCGGGTCGCTCGCGGCCGCTGGGCGGCGGCCGTGCTGATCCTGATCGGCGTCATCCTGATGCGCGCCTGACGTACGTCTGTCGTATCGCGCGCCAGCGAGCGGACGTAATGTGGGCCGAACGCGAGAGGAGCTGAACATGGTGGGCGAACGGGTGAAGGCGCTGCGCGAATCGCGGGCCTGGACGCAAGCGCATCTGGCCGAGGCGGCGGAATTGAGCCTGCGCACCGTGCAACGGCTCGAGCGCACCCACGCCGCTTCCGCCGAGACCTTGCTTGGGATCGCCGCGGCTTTCGGCATCGACGTCGCGACGCTCAGCGAGCCGGTCGCGGCCGGCCGGCCCGGCTGGCTGTTCCGGGCGCCGCGGCCGGCTCGCGCGGCCGCCGCCGGGCTGCTGCTTGCCTTGCCGGCCATGGTCTTCGTCGCCGTCAACCTCCTCAAATACGGCGCCGGCATCGCGGGGCCCTACGATATCGCCGCCGGCGCAGGAGCCGCGCTCGGCCTCGACGGCCCGTTCGCGGCGCTTTCGCCGCCGATCCTGATGGGCGGGCCCGTGGCGGCGGGGTTCATCGCCTTGCTCGCCTTGGTCCGGCCACAAGGCGAGGTCCGCGGCGGGGCGGTGACCCTGACCGGCGTCGAGCTGCGTTTCCACCCGGCCGCGGCCGCGATCGCCGTCGCCGCGGCGGCGACGGTCGCGATCCTGTTCGCTTACCTTGCCGGGGAGACGCTCACCCACCTCGCCCGTTCAGTCCACTAGGCGGCGTGGACAAATTCAACCCTGCACGGCTATCCGCTATCGGAAGGCGTTGCTGCGGGCTGAATGGCTGAAAAGTTTGGGGAGCGGGTCTCGATCCCGACTGCGCAAGCTGTATGTTTTTTGCCAACGGAATTGGCTGACGCCAGGTTGGTAGATTGAAGGGATGCCGATCCCATGGGTGAAAATCTGACCATCTGGACCTATGATTGGGTGCCCGAGGGGCCGCGCGGGTTCGTCCGTGATTTGCGTTTGCGTTGGGGCGCGGAAGAAGCGGGGCTTAGTTACGACGTCGATACAGTTCCCTTCGAGAATCGGCCAATAAGCCACCTTCATCGCCAGCCGTTCGGGCAAGTGCCTTTTCTTACGGATGGCGAGATCACCCTCTTTGAGAGTGGCGCGTGCTTGCTACACTTGGCACGCAAGAGCGATATTCTGATGCCGAGCAACGCGAGCGGCGAGGCTGAAACGCTCCAATGGGTAGTCGCCGCGCTCAACTCGATCGAGATGGTCACCGTTCCCTGGTGGTTCCTCGGGCTCTCGGGGGATCGTGAAAATGGCCTGTCTGGCTGGCTGGACAGCCGGCTTGCGCACATGGAGACCATATTGAGCGAACGCGAATGGCTGGTGGAAGACCGGTTCACCGCTGCCGATCTCATCATGGCGGATGTGCTGCGCGTTCCTGCAATTCGCGCTCGTGGCGACCGCCCTGCGACCGAGGCCTATGTTCAGCGTCTTGTTGCTCGAACCGCCTTCAAAAAGGCGCACGCCGATCAATTGGCGCATTTCGCGGCCGCCGATGAAGGCCGGGTAAGGCGCTGAGCGCTCCGGTTCCGGTCGCCGAAGAAGGGGTCCGCAAAGTGCGGCCCGGCGAATCCGGCCGTTTCGGCTGGATGTTCCTTTCCGGCGAAGTGGCCGCATCCAAGATAAGGCATTCGAGAAAATTTTATCTGTGGGAAGGCCGCATCATTGGAGAGGCAGTCGCCGTTCCGTGACCAACCATCCCGAGGCCGGATTTGTCGACGCCGCCCAACCTTTTTCCACATCTTTCTGGGGAGCCGGATTCACGGGGAGTCGCTTATCGGCTAAGCCGGGCGCCATGCTCACCACCGCCCATGTCTGCGGCGTCTCGCGCTCGATCCTCGGCCAGCCCTGGCGCTGGCGCGGCTCGGCGTCGGATCCGGCCGACGCGGGCTTTCAGCCCGACGACCTGATCGACCAACTGCTGCTGGCCCGGGGCGTGGCGCGCGAGGCGCTGGAGCCGCACCGGCGGCCGACCCTCCGCGCGTTCATGCCGGACCCGTCGATCTTCCGCGACATGGACGTGGCCGCCGAGCGGCTGGCCGACGCGGTCGAGGGCGGCGAGGCGATCACGATCTTCGGCGATTACGACGTCGACGGCGCGACCTCCGCGGCGCTGCTCGTCCGGCTGCTGCGCGGCCTCGGGGCCGATCCGCGCGCCTACATCCCGGACCGCCTCATGGAAGGCTACGGCCCCTCCGGGCAGGCTTTGGTCCGGCTGGCGCGCGAGGGGGCGCGGCTGATCGTCACCGTCGATTGCGGCGCCCAGGCCTTCGAGGCGCTGGCGATGGCGCGCGAGGCGGGCGTCGAGGTGATCGTCGTCGATCATCACAAATGCGCGAGCGCCCTCCCGGCGGCCCACGCCCTCGTCAATCCCAACCGGCTCGACGAGGCGGAGGAGGCCGCCGCCCACGGCCATCTCGCCGCCGTCGGCGTCTGCTTCCTGCTCGGCGCGGCGCTGCTGCGCACGCTGCGCGGCCGCGGCTTTTTCGCGGCGCGGGCGGAGCCGAAGCTGGTCGAGCTGCTCGATCTCGTAGCGCTCGGCACCGTCGCCGACGTCGCCCAGCTGCGCGGCCTCAACCGGGCGTTCGTCACCCAGGGGTTGAAGGTGATGGCTGCACGTCGCAACATCGGCCTTGCCGCGCTCGCCGACGCGGCGCGGCTGGTGCGGGCGCCGACCTGCCACGAGCTCGGTTTCGCGCTCGGCCCCCGCATCAACGCCGGCGGCCGCGTCGGCAAGTCGGACCTTGGCGTGCGCCTCCTCACGACGGAAGATGACGAGGAGGCGCGCCGGCTCGCAGCCGAGCTCGACCGGCTCAATGAAGAGCGCCGGGCGATCGAGGCGGCGGTGTGCGAGGCGGCCGAGGCGCTCTGCGCGGCGCAGGGCAACCGCGCCGTCGCGCTGGTCGCGGGGGAGGGGTGGCATCCCGGCGTGATCGGCATCGTCGCGGGACGGCTGAAGGAAAAGACCGGCCGGCCGACCCTGGTCGTCGCGCTTGGCGAGGACGGCGTCGGCAGGGGCTCGGGCCGCTCGATCGCCGGCGTCGATCTCGGGGCGGCGGTGCTGGCGGCGAAGGATGCGGGCCTGTTGATCGCCGGCGGCGGGCACGCCATGGCGGCCGGCATCACGGTCGCCGCCGGTGGGATCGAGGCGCTCGCGGATTTCCTCGAGGAGCGGCTCGCCGAGGCTGTGGCGCGGAGCCGCGACGGCCGCGCGCTGCTGCTCGACGCGGTGCTGGCGCCGGGCGGAGTCGCGCCGGCCTTGTGCGACGCGCTGGAGGCAGGCGGCCCCTATGGCGTCGGTTGGCCGGCGCCGCGGGTCGCCGCCGGCCCGGTGCGGATCGTCAAGGCCGACGTGGTGGGCAACGGCCACCTGCGCCTTGTCGTCGCCGGCGACGACGGCCGCCGCATCAAGGCGATCGCCTTCCGCATGGCCGAGACCCCGCTCGGCGAGGCGCTGCTCGCCGCGCCGCCGCACCGCAAGGTCTGGCTGGCGGGGCGGCTCAAGCGCGACGAATGGGACGGCCGAGTCGCCGCCGAGCTCCACCTCGAAGACGCCGCCTGGGCCGATTGACGCGGCATGCCCGCGCACCTAAGTGCCGGCGCTGCCGCGGCCCCATCGTCTAGCGGTCCAGGACGTCGCCCTTTCACGGCGAAAACACGGGTTCGAGTCCCGTTGGGGTCACCACTCGAGCAACGCTTTCCGCGAACCACCCTCAGGCGAAGCGGCGGCCCGCCCAGATCACGCGTCCGACGATCGACAGGCTCCGGGGGCGGCAGTCGGGCCATTGGGGATAGGCCGGATTGTCGCTGCGCACGGAGATAGACTGGGTCGCCGGGCTGACCGCCAGGCGCTTGACCAGCAGGGCCTCGTCGCGGCGCAGCACGTAGAGCCCGTCGCGCAGGCGCTCGGCGGCGTCGCCTCCGTCGACCAGGATGTCGTCGCCGTCCATCAGGGTCGGCGCCATCGAATCGCCGGTGACGGTAATGATCGAGAGGTCCGCCGCCCGCCCGCCGGCGAGGCGCCTCAGCCACTGGCTGTCGAAGGCGACCGTGCCGGTGACCGTTTCGCCGTCGGCGCTTGCCCCGGGTCCGGCCGAGGCGCGGACGTCGAGCCGCGGCAGCGAGACGATTGCGCCGCCGTCCCCGGCGAGCGGCGCCGGCCCCCCGAGCGCTTCGTCCGGCACGTTGAAATAGCGGGCGAGGGTGCGGCGGTCCCGCTCGGCGAGCTGGCGGGGCACGCCGCGTTTGACGAATTGCTGGATGTAGGCGGCGTTGCGGCCGATCAGGCGCGACAGGCCGGCATAATCCTCCCGCCGCTCCTCGATCAGCAGCGCCAGCGCCGCCCGTTGGTCCAATTCGGCCATGCCCGCTTTTAGCATAGGGTTTTTCCTAGGGCCAGCCACAGGGTGTCGAAAGGGTGTTTACCGTCTTGTCAGTAGCGCCCGCTCACTGCATCCTCGCCGTACAGGGCCGCCGTGGCGCGGCCAGGGGAGGGTATATGTCACGTCGATCGCGCTTTCTTCGCGCCGGCACCGGGCTCGCCGCGCTTGCCGCCATCGGATTTTCCGCCGCGCCGGCCTCTGCCCAGAGGGTCGGCCGCATCGTCGCCTTCGGCGATTCCTACGCCGACACCGGCAATTTCTGGACCCTGACCGGAATTCCGCGGCCGTCCGTCTATCCGAACGGGCGCTTTTCCAACTTCACCAACTACGTCGATACGATGTCGCAGCTGCTAGGCGTCCGCGACGACAATTTCGCGATCGGCGGCGCCTTCACCGACAATGGCAACATCAACGGGATCGGCGGCGGTTTCGTCACCGAATACCAGGCGTTCCTCGCCGGCGGCGGCCCGGCCGCCTTTCCGCGCGTGAGCGGCACCTTCGCGCCTTCTGACCTGCTCGTCATCTCGATCGGCGGCAACGACGCCCGCGCCTATGAGAAAAGCCTCGGCAATACGCCCACCTCCGCGCAGATATCCGGCCTGCTGGCCGGGGTTCCGGCGCAGGCCTCATTGAAGGTCAGCCAGGCGACGGCGGGGCTCACCGCCCTCGTCAATGCCGGCGCGCGCAACATCACCTTCATCGGCGGCGACGTCGGGCGGATGCCGGAGGTGCAGGGCCTCGCCATCGCCCAGGTCGGCAGCGCCTATGCCTCGGCGTTCAACACCGGCATCCAGGCGTCGCTCGCCAATTTCGCCCGCCAGGGCGTGATCGTGAACTATCTCGACCTCAACAAAATCGGCGACGTCGTCGCGGCCAACCTCTCCAAATTCGGCCTGGTCAGCGCCGGCGCCTGCCCGATCGCCTGCGTCACCACCGATCCGACCTTGCTCGATCAATATCTCTTCTACGTCGACCAGGTGCACCTGACTTCGGCCGGCTTCGCCATTGTCGGCCGCTATGCGGTACGCCAGCTCGAGGCGCCGCTCCACCTCCAGGCCCAGTCGGAGACCGGGCTCGAGGCGGGCCTTGCGTTCGGCGCGACGCTCGAGGGGCGGCTCGACCTCTCCGCGGCCCGCGCCGGCGGCCCTTCGCACGGCCTCGCTTTCTACGTCACCGGCAACACCGCGCGCCGCGATGTCGCGCCGACCAACACCAGCCTCGGCTACGATCTGAAGGACGTCGGGGTGAGCGCCGGCGCCGAAATCGCCGCCGGGCCGGGCGTGCTCGGCGCCGCCGTCAACTATAGCCGCCCCAAGGCGGACATCACGATCGGCACCGGCGACGTCCGGGCGACCGCCTGGCACGCCGGCGTCTATGGCGGAGTCTCGGCCGGCGGCCTGTTCGGCCAGGCCTATGCGGGCTACGGCTGGGTCGACTATAACTTCCGCCGCCAGGCGGTGATCGACGACATTCACGGCGATACCAGCGGCCACAACGTCGTCGCCGGCGCCAAGGCCGGTTATCTTGCCGGCTTCGGCGGCCTCAGGGTCGGCCCCGTGGTCGCGGTCGATTATGCCCGGACCCGGCTCGACGGCTACACCGAGACCGGCGACCCGGTGCTGACCAACAGCGTCGGGGCGCAGCGGGCCAAGGCGCTGGTCGGCAGCGCCGGGCTCGAGGCTCGGGGCAATTTCTCCGCCGGCGGCCTCGCCGTCCGCCCCTATGTGGCGCTGACCGCGGAGAAGGAGCTTTCCGGCACCGGCCGCGCCGTCACTTATGCCGGCACCGCCTCGCCGACCATCGTCAACACCTGGGTGATCCCCGACGGCAAGCGCGACGTCTACGGCCGCATCGCCGGCGGCGTCGACCTGGCGCTGGGCGGAGCGGTGTCGCTGCAGGTGCAGGCGAGCGCCTCGGTCGGCCGCGACGGCGGCAACGACTTCAACGGTTTCGCCGGCCTCAAGCTCGGCTTCTGAGGCGTGGAAGGGTGGGAGGCTTGATCCGGCCTCCCCGCCCGCCCACATTGGGGCCATGCTGATCCAGACCGAGACCACGCCCAACCCCTCTACCCTCAAGTTCCTGCCGGGGCAGCGGGTGATGGACGCCGGCACGCGCGACTTCGCGACCCCCCAGGAGGCGGAAGCCTCGCCGCTCGCCGAGGCGCTCTTCGCGGCCGGCGCGGTCGAGGGGGTGTTCTTCGGACGCGACTTCATCTCGGTGACGGGAGCCGCTGGCACCGACTGGAAGCAGTTGAAGCCACAGGTGCTCTCGGTCCTGCTCGACCATTTCGCCGGCGGGGCCCCGCTGTTCCGCCCGGCGAGCGCCGGCGGCATCGCCGTCGAGGCCGAGGGGGATTTCGGCGACGATCCGGCCGACGCCGAAATCATCGCCCAGATCCGCGAGCTGATCGAGACGCGGGTGCGGCCGGCGGTGGCGCAGGATGGCGGCGACATCGTCTATCGCGGCTTCAAGGGCGGGCGGGTCTATCTCGCCCTGCACGGCGCCTGCTCGGGCTGCCCTTCCTCGACGATGACGCTCAAGCACGGCATCGAAAGCCTGCTCAGGCACTACGTCCCCGAAGTCGAGGCGGTCGAAGCGGTTTGATGTTTTCCGTCATTCCCGCGAAAGCGGGAATCCATGCCGAGTCTTCGTCCAGCTGATGCGCCGGAGGGACTCCCGCTTTCGCGGGAGTGACGAAGGGTGTCCCGCATATTTCCCCTCATACTCGTCATCGAAACCGCAACCCCGGCCTGCTCGGCCGCTTTGGTCGCCGGTGGCGAGCTGGTGGCCGAGCGTCACGAGCTGGTCGGCCGCGGCCATGCCGAGCGGCTGCTGCCGATGGTACGCGAGCTGCTGGACGGGCGGCGTCCGGAGGCACTGCTCGTCGATTGCGGTCCCGGCAGCTTCACCGGGGTCCGCGTCGGCCTCGCCGCGGCCCAGGGGCTGAGGATCGGCTGGGGCCTTCCGTTGGCAGGTTACTCGTCCATGGCCCTGGCCGCCGCCGCCGCCGCCGCCGAGGAAGGGGAAATCGCGGTTGCGCTCCACGGCGGACATGGGCAGCTGTTCGTCCAGAGCTTTGGCCGTGACCCGCTTCACCCCACCGACGCGCTCCAGTCGCTCACGCCCGAGGCGGCGGCGGCCATGATCCGCGCGCCGGTCGTGCTCGGATCCGGCGCCGCTGCCTTGGTCGCGGCGCGGGGCTTTGGCCGTGCGGTTGACGCGCCGCTCCGCGCCGCCGACGCGCGGCTCCTGCCCGAAACGCTGTGCTCGCTTCCGCCGCGGCCGATCTACGGGCGCACCGCCGACGCGACGCCGATGCCATGACGC
Organism: Sphingomonadales bacterium; assembly: GCA_034668625.1. Classification (GTDB taxonomy): domain Bacteria; phylum Pseudomonadota; class Alphaproteobacteria; order Sphingomonadales; family Sphingomonadaceae; genus Allosphingosinicella. The sequence goes on along the minus strand of JAXDOX010000037.1, from coordinate 164,590 downwards.
GCGAAGCCGTAGAAGTTGAGGAAGGCGGGCTGCTGGACCTCGAAGCGGTGATGAATGTGATGCGCGACAGCTTCGACCCGGCATTCGGCGAGGCCTGGACCGGGCCGCAATGCGCGGGCCTGCTGCCGCTGCCGGGCGTGTGGCTGTCGCTGGCGCGCCATGGCGCGGAAATCGTCGGCTTTGCTCTGGGCCGCGTGGTCGCCAGCGAGGCAGAGTTGCTTTTGCTCGCCGTCCGCCGGCAATCGCAGGGTCGCGGCATCGGTCGAAAGCTTCTCCGCCGCTTTCAGGAGGTTGCTTCAAGAAAAGGGGCCGAACATCTGCACTTGGAGGTGCGCGACGGTAATCACGCCGTCGGGCTCTACACGACCGGCGGCTTCCGTGAGGTGGGGCGACGAAAGAATTATTACCAAGGCCGCGATGGTCAGCTATACGATGCCCTGACTCTGGCGAAAACGGCCCTGAGTTGATCTATTTTTTGCGGTTTTGCGAATTTGGCTTGAAAAAACCTCCAAAATGGATCATTCGTGGCGCGAAGGGGGCAGCGCTTCCACGATTTCCCGTCGGCAATAAGGTCTCCAAGGCATGGCAGAGAGCAACGAATTGAACGAAACCCTGATCACCCTCACCGCCGATATCGTATCGGCACACGTCAGCAACAACAGCGTGGCGGTCAACGATCTCCCGACACTCATCGGCAACGTCCACAGCGCCCTCAGCGGGCTGGGCGCGCGGGCGGAAGAAGCGCCGGCCCGGCCCGAGCCGAAGGTCTCGATCCGCTCCTCGATCAAGCCGGACTTTATCGTCTGTCTCGAGGACGGGAAGAAGCTCAAGATGCTGAAGCGGCACCTGATGACCCACTATCAGATGACCCCGGACCAATACCGGCAGAAGTGGGGCCTCAACGCCGACTATCCGATGGTCGCGCCCAACTATGCCGAGCAGCGCCGCACGCTCGCCAAGAAGATCGGGCTCGGCACCAAGCGCCGCCGCACCGGCCGCGCTACCAAATAAGCAAGGGTCCTGCCGGGGTGCGTGGGCCCCGGCAGCCTTTACCGGGGGGCGTTTTCCTTTAAAGCGATTCGCGGAAGAATGACCCGCAGGATCGACATCGAGACGCTTTGCGCCGAAAAGGGTCTGCGCATCACCGAGCAGCGGCGTGTCATCGCCCGCGTCCTCTCCGAATCGGAGGACCATCCCGACGTCGAGGCGCTGCACGCGCGTGCCTCGTCGATCGATCCCGGCATCTCCATCGCCACCGTCTACCGGACGGTGCGGCTGTTCGAGGAAGCGGGAATCCTCGAGCGCCACGATTTCGGAGACGGCCGCTCGCGCTACGAGGCGGCCGACGCCACCCACCACGATCATCTCATCGACGTCGAGAGCGGCCGGGTCATCGAGTTCGTCGACGAGGAGCTCGAGGCGCTGCAGCGCCGCATCGCCGAGAAGCTCGGCTTCCGCCTCGTCGACCACCGCATGGAGCTCTACGGCGTCGCGCGTGACCGGGAGAAATGAGAGATTATGAGCCGAGCCCTCTTCTTTCCCTCTCCTTCAGGGAGAGGGTAGGGTGAGGGTGTTCGGCGGCGACGAATATTCTCTTAAGTCCGAACCCCTCGCGCCCTACCCCTCTCCCCAAGGAGAGGGGAGATAATGGTTCGCTTCGTCTACCGCTCCCTCCTCATCCTCCTCGGTCTTTTCGTCTGCGTGCCGCTCCATTATGCGAGCCTCCTCGTCCTCCGCCGCTCGCGCTGGCCGCGGCGCTTCCTCTGGTGGGCGGGCTACGCGTCCGGCATGCGGGTGCGCGTCGAGGGGGCGCCGCTCGCACGCAACGTGCTGTTCCTCGCCAACCATCTGAGCTGGCTCGACATCCTCGTCCTCGCCGGGGCGAGCGGGACGGCCTTCGTCGCCAAGGACGATGTGGCCCGTTGGCCCGTTATCGGCTGGCTGGCGCGGCTCAACGACACGGTGTTCATCGCCCGCACCTCCCGCGCGGGCGTCAAGGGGCAGGCCGACGCGCTGCGCACGGCGCTCGCCTCCGGCCTGCCGGTCGCGCTGTTTCCGGAAGGGACGACCGAAGGCGGCATCGACATATTGCCGTTCCGCGCCAGCCTGCTCGCCTCCCTCTTTCCGCCGCTCGAGCGGGTGAAGGCGCAGCCGGTGGCGATCGACTATGGCGTGGCGGCGCACGAAATAGCCTGGATCGGCGATGAGACCGCGCCGGCGAACGCCAGACGAGTCCTGTCGCGGCGCGGTACGGCCGAAGTCATGCTGCGCTTCCTGGCACCGGTCGACCCGGCGTCCGTGCACGACCGCAAGCATCTCGCCGAGGCGGCGCGGGCGGAGATCGTCGAGGCGCTGTCGGTCGGCGCGCCGCCGCCCGGCGCCTCCCCTTCCGGGGCTGGAGCGGATCGCCTATAGCCCCGCCGATGACCGCGCCCCGCACCTTCCAGATCAAATCCTACGGCTGCCAGATGAACGTTTATGACGGCGAGCGCATGGCCGAGCTGCTCGAGGAGCAGGGCCTCAGCGCCGCGGGGCCGGGCGCGGAGCCGGAGCTCGTCGTCCTCAACACCTGCCATATTCGCGAGAAGGCGGCGGAGAAGGTTTATTCCGAGATCGGCCGCCTCCGCCGCGCCGACGGCTCGCGGCCGATGATCGCAGTCGCCGGCTGCGTCGCCCAGGCCGAAGGTGCCGAGATTCCGCGTCGCGCGCCGGCCGTGGACATCGTCGTCGGCCCGCAGGCCTATCACCGCCTGCCGGCGCTGCTCGCCGAGGCGGGGGAGGGACGCCGCGCGCTCGACACCGAGATGCCGCCGCTCTCCAAGTTCGGCGCCTTGCCGCCGCGGCGCAAGCAGGGTCCTGCCGCCTTCCTCACCGTCCAGGAAGGCTGCGACAAATTCTGCACCTATTGCGTCGTCCCCTATACGCGCGGCGCCGAGGTCTCGCGCCCCTGGGACGCGGTGATGGACGAGGCGCGGGCGCTGGTGGAGGCGGGGGCGCGCGAGATCACTTTGCTGGGCCAGAACGTCAATGCCTGGCGCTGCGGAGACGGGCGCGGCCTCGACGATCTCATCCGCGCGCTCGATCGGCTGCCGGGCCTGGCGCGCATCCGCTACACGACCAGCCATCCCAGGGACATGACCGAAGGGCTGATCCGCGCTCACCGCGAGGTCGAGAAGCTGATGCCCTATCTTCACCTGCCGGTGCAGTCCGGGAGCGACCGGGTGCTCAAGGCGATGAACCGCAGCCACAATGCCGCGAGCTATTTGCGCATCCTCGAGCGGGTCCGAGCGGCGCGGCCGGACATAGCCGTCTCCGGAGACTTCATCGTCGGCTTCCCCGGCGAGACCGAGAAGGATTTCGAGGCGACGCTGAAAATCGTCGAGGCGGTGAACTACGCGCAGGCCTACTCGTTCAAATATTCACCGCGGCCGGGCACGCCGGCGGCGAGCATGGAAAAGCAGGTTCCCCCGCAGGTGCAGGACGAAAGACTCCAGAGGCTCCAGACGCTGCTCAACGCCCAGCAGCTCGCCTTCAACCGGAGGGCGGTGGGACGGCGGACCACGATCCTCGTCGAGCGGGACGGAAAGAAACCCGGCCAGCGCGTCGGCAAGTCGCCCTGGCTGCAGTCCGTTCACGTCGAGACCGACGCGCCGATCGGCAGCCTGGTCGAGGTGGAAATTGTGTCCGCCGGGCCGAACAGCCTCGCCGGCGCCGCAGTCATGCGGGCCGCCGCCTGATGGCCCAGAAGAAAGCCGCCGACACCGCCGCGCCGCGGGCCCGGGTCGAGGTCGAGTTCGAGCAGCTGCATCTGCTCGGGCCGCTGTTCGGCGAGTTCGATCGCAACCTGGTCGCGATCGAGGACGCGCTCGGCGTCTACATCGCGGCGCGCGGCGCCAAGGTGCAGATCGAGGGCGAGCCGGAGGCGGCGGCGCGGGCGCGGGAGATCATGGTCGGCCTCTACAACCGGCTCGACGAGGGCCAGGACATCGACGCCGAGACGGTCAACGCGATCATCGGCATGTCGGGCCAGCCGACGCTGGAGGGGATCTTCGCGCCCGAGGTGGCCGAGCCGCCGAAGGTGATGATCCGCACCCGCAAGAAGACGATCGTGCCGCGCTCCAAGATGCAGGCCGTCTACATGGAGGCGCTGGCGCGCGACGATATGATCTTCGCGCTCGGCCCGGCCGGCACCGGCAAGACCTATGTCGCGGTGGCGCAGGCGGTGCAGCAACTGATCGGCGGCTCGGTCGACCGGCTGATCCTGTCGCGCCCGGCGGTCGAGGCGGGCGAGCGCCTGGGCTTCCTCCCCGGCGACATGAAGGAGAAGGTCGACCCCTATCTCCGCCCGCTCTACGACGCCCTCTACGATATGCTGCCGGCCGAGCAGGTCGAAAGGCGGATCGCCAGCGGCGAGATCGAGATCGCGCCGATCGCCTTCATGCGCGGCCGCACCCTCAATGACGCCTTCATCATTCTCGACGAGGCGCAGAACACCACGCCGGCGCAGATGAAGATGTTTTTGACCCGCTTCGGCATGCGCAGCCGGATGGTGATCTGCGGCGATCCGCTGCAGGTGGATCTCCCCAATCCCGGCGCGTCCGGAGTCGCCGATGCGGTCGGCCGGCTCGAGGGCATCAAGGGCATCGCCACAATCCGCTTCACCGCCGGCGACGTCGTCCGCCACCCGCTCGTCGGGCGGATCGTCGACGCCTACGAAGGCCCGCAGGCGTGAGGAAGATCGGGGGGAAAATCGGGGACAGCTACCGATTTCCGATCGCGCAAGGGCAGGCGCCCCGACGAACGCGAAAATCGGTAGCTGTCCCCGATTTTCAGGTGAGGCGCCTGTGATCCTCGTCGAGAGCGACGTCTCTGCCGAATGGGACAGTAGCGCCGATTGGCCCGCCCTCGCCGCACAGGCGGTGCGAGCCGCCGTCGGCTCCAGCCGGCACGCCGCGCTGCTCGACGCGGGTCTCGCCGTCGAAGTCTCGGTCAAGCTCACCCACGATGCCGAGGTCGAGGCCCTGAACGCCGGCTATCGCGGCAAGAATATGCCGACCAACGTCCTCTCCTTCCCGATGTTCGAGGCGGACTTGCTGTCCTCCCTCGCCAGCATCGACGGCGGCGAGCTGCTGCTGGGCGACGTCGTGCTCGCCCACGGAATCTGCGCGCGCGAGGCCGAGGCCAAAGGCGTGCCGCTGCGCGACCATGCCGCGCATCTGGTGGTGCACGGCACGCTCCATCTGCTAGGCTATGACCACGAACAGGGAGAGGCCGAAGCCGTGACGATGGAGCAGGTGGAGCGCGAGGCGCTGGCGGCGCTCGGCATCGCCGACCCCTACGAGGTCCACCCCGGATGAGCGACGACCATAGTAGCCCCACCGGCGACGAACGGCCGACCAGCGTCTGGCGCAGCCTCAGGGGCTTCCTGTTCGGCGAAGAGAACGAGGCGACGCTCCGCAAGGAGATAGAGGAAGCGATCGACAGCCACGAGGGCGAGGCGCCCGCCGTCGGCGACCTCTCGCCGGTCGAGCGGCAGATGCTGAGGAACCTCCTTCATTTCGGCGAGAGCCGGGTTGCCGACATCGCCGTGCCGCGCAGCGACATCATCGCAGTGCCGAGCGACATCTCCTTCGCCGCGCTCGTCACCGCCTTCGCCGAGGCCGGCCACAGCCGCCTTCCGGTCTTCGAGGACAGCCTCGACAGCGTCGTCGGCATGGCACACGTCAAGGACGTCTTCGCCCTCCTGGTCGCGGGCGCCGAGGCGCCGTCCGACATCGCCACTCTGCTAAGGAAGCCGCTCTACGTCCCCGAATCGATGGGGGTGCTCGACCTGCTCGCGCGGATGCGCTCGGAGCGGGTCCACCTCGCCATCGTCGTGGACGAGTTCGGCGGCACGGAAGGGCTGGTGACGATCGAGGACGTGGTCGAGGAGATCGTCGGCGACATCGAGGACGAGCATGACGAGGAGGTCGTCGGCCTGCTGATCGCGGTCGAGGACGGCATCTGGGACGCCGACGGCCGCGCCGAGCTGGACGAGGTCGCCGAGACGATCGACGCGCGATTGGGCGTGGTCGAGGAGGATGTCGACACTCTGGGCGGCCTCGCCACCGTGCTGGCCGGCCGGGTGCCGCGGCAGGGCGAGATCGTCGAGCATCCGTCGGGCTGGCGCCTGGAAGTTACCGACCGCGACGCGCGCCGCGTGACCCGCCTCAGGCTCCACGCTCCCGCGGAAGGGGCGCTGTCGGGCTGAAGCCCGGTCAGTTGGCGGGGGCCGGCTCGCGGAGGAGGGGGATGATGTCGTCGATGAATTCCTGCGCGTCGAAGGCGCCGGACTTGGCGAAGCGGACGATTCCCGCGCGGTCGATGACGTACGAGGTCGGCACACCCCCCTCGATGAGCGGGTAGCCGTCGCCGCTCAGCCGCCGCGCAAGACGGTAGGAGAGCAGCTCGGAGACCTTCCTGAGCTTGTAGGCCTCGACCGAATCCTCGGTGGTGACTCCGTATATCTCGAAGCCGGTATCCTTGTAGCGGCGGTGGAAGGCGCTCATCATCGGCATCTCGGCCTTGCACGGGCCGCACCAGGTCGCCCAGTGGTTGATCACCACGACCTTGCCCTTGAGCTCGGAGAGCCTGATCTTGCCTTTGTCGAGCAAGGTGATGGTGGTGTCCGGGGCCGGGCGGCCGACCTTGGCCGCGGCTCCCGCCAGGCATTGCGAGGCCAGCCCCGCCGCCATCGCCGCCGCCAGCACGCCGCTCCACATGTGCTTCATATCGCCCCCTTTTTTCGCCGAGGCTGCGACGGCGTTGGCCGTCTGTCAATCGCTCCCGTGGCGCGCCGGGGACGGGGCAGGCGGCGGCGAACAGCTTTCCGCCTTGGCGATCGAGGACAAGTCGGTCATTGCGAGGAGGAGAGCGATGAGGAGGGGCGATGGCCTACGAGCATGTTCGGCTGGCGATAAGCCCGGCTGATGTGGCGACGCTCACCATCGCCCGGCCCGACCGGCTCAATGCGCTGTCCGGGCAGACGGTCGACGAGCTGCGCGCGGCGGTGGGCGAGGCGGAGCGCTCCGGCGCCCGCTGCCTGCTGCTGGCGGGGGAGGGGCGCGGCTTCTCGTCCGGCGCGGACCTCGCGGGGGGCGGCGGCCTGCCCGAGGATGGCGGCGCGGCGCTCGAGAAGCATTTCAACCCGCTGATCGAGGCCTTGTTCGCGCTCCCCATCCCGGTGGTGGCGGCGGTGAACGGGCCGTGCGCGGGCGCCGGCTGCTCGCTGGCGCTGGCCGCCGACATCGTGATCGCTGGACGCTCGGCCTATTTCCTGCAGGCCTTCGTCAATATCGGCCTCATCCCGGATGCTGGCGCGACCTGGCTGCTCCCCCGCCTCGCCGGGCGGGCGCGGGCGATGGAGATGATGATGCTCGGCGAGCGGATTTCGGCGGAGAAGGCCTTCGAATGGGGGCTGATCGCGCGGGTCGTGGAGGATGAGGAGCTCCAGTCGGAAGCCGTGGCGCTGGCGACCCGGCTCGCCCAGGGGCCGACGGTAGCGCTCGGCCTGATCCGCAGGCTGGCGCGGGAAGCGGGGCACATGCCGCTCACCGAGGCGCTGGCGGCCGAGCGCGCGGCCCAGCGGGAAGCGGGGGAGACGCAGGATTTTCGGGACGCGGTGGCGGCGTTCCTCCAGAAACGGCACGGGCGATTCAAGGGACGGTAGCTGCCGCCTCCACCCGTCTCATTATCTCCGCCGCGACTCCGGCGATGCCGAGCCCGTCGGTCGGAACGTGATCGGCGAAGGCGGTGTCCTCCAGCGCCGCGCTGCAAGGGTCCACCCGCGACAGCGCCCAACGCTTCGACCGGGGCCAATCGAGGCGCCGGCGGATCCGGTGTCTCAAGGTGGCGGGGGAGGCGACGAGGGTGAAGTGGCGGAGGTCGACCCCACGGGCGCGCAGGCCGCCGACGATCTCGCCATGATAAAGGAGGCTGGCGAGCGTCATCGGCACGATCAAGGTCGCCTCGGGACGCTCCGCCGCCGCGGCGCCCAGGGCCGCGACGGTCAGCTCGCGCCACGCCGGCAGGTCCTGGAAGTCGGGCGGGCCGCCGCCGGGCCATATCCGCCGCAACATGAAGCCGATCTGCTCGGGGTCGATGACGAAGGCGTTGGCCCGCAGCGCCGCCAGCTTGCGCGCGACGCTCGTCTTTCCCGCTCCGTGAGCGCCGTTGATCCAAATGAGCATCGCCCGCGCTCCGGTCGGCCGCTGTCTAGCCGCGGCGTCGCCCGGGCTCAATCTACGCTCGCGTTTGCCTTGGCGCACCACTCCCGAATAAGGAGGCTGATCCTTCCCGCTGACGAGGAATGTTCCAGCCCATGGCGACCAGGACCGAAGAACTCGAGGCGCGGCGCGAGGCGGCGAAGGTGGGCGGCGGGGAGAATCGCATCGCCGCCCAGCATGCCAAGGGGCGGCTCACCGCCCGCGAGCGGCTCTCGGTCCTCCTCGATGTCGAGAGCTTCGAGGAATATGACATGTTCGTCGAGCATAATTGCGCCGACTTCGGCATGGAGAGCCAGAAGGTGCCCGGCGACGGCGTGGTCACCGGATCCGGCACCATCAACGGCCGGCTGGTCTACGTCTTCGCGCAGGATTTCACGGTGTTCGGCGGCTCGCTCTCGGAACGGCACGCGCAGAAGATCTGCAAGGTCATGGACATGGCGATGAAGGTCGGCGCGCCGGTGATCGGCCTCAACGACAGCGGCGGCGCCCGCATTCAGGAGGGCGTCGCCAGCCTCGCCGGCTACGCCGAGGTGTTCCAGCGCAACGTGCTGGCATCGGGCGTCATCCCACAGGTCAGCCTGATCATGGGCCCCTGCGCCGGCGGCGCGGTCTATTCGCCGGCGATGACGGACTTCATCTTCATGGTGAAGGATTCATCCTACATGTTCGTCACCGGGCCGGACGTCGTGAAGACGGTGACCAACGAGATCGTCACCCAGGAGGAATTGGGCGGCGCCGTCACCCACACGACCCGGAGCGGAGTCGCCGACTTCGCCTTCGAGAACGACATCGACGCGCTGCTGGCGACGCGCGACTTCTTCGACTTCCTGCCGCTCTCCAACCGCCACGATTTGCCCGAACGGCCGTGCGAGGACCCCTGGGACCGGGTGGAGGAGAGCCTCGACACGCTCATCCCGGACAGCGCGAGCAAGCCCTACGACATGCATGAGCTGATCCGCAAAGTGTTGGACGAGGGCGATTTCTTCGAGGTGCAGCCGGCCCATGCGGCGAACATCATCACCGGCTTCGGGCGGATCGAGGGGCGCACGGTCGGCGTCGTCGCCAACCAGCCGATGGTGCTGGCCGGCGTGCTCGACATCAATTCGTCCAAGAAGGCGGCCCGCTTCGTCCGCTTCTGCGACGCCTTCGACATCCCGATCCTGACCTTCGTCGACGTGCCGGGCTTCCTCCCAGGAGTCGCGCAGGAGCATAACGGCATCATCAAGAACGGCGCCAAATTGCTGTTCGCCTATGCCGAGGCGACGGTGCCCAAGATCACGGTGATCACCCGCAAGGCCTATGGCGGCGCCTACGACGTCATGGCGTCCAAGCATCTGCGCGGCGACCTCAATTACGCCTGGCCCACTGCCGAGATCGCGGTGATGGGGGCGAGGGGCGCGGTCGAGATCATCTTCAGGAAGGACATAGGTGATTCGGAGAAGATCGCGGCGCGCACCGCCGAATATGAAGCGCGCTTCGCCAACCCGTTCGTGGCGGCCTCGAAGGGCTTCATCGACGAGGTGATCATGCCGCATTCGACGCGAAAGCGAATCGCCCTGGGCCTGCGCAAGCTGCGCGACAAGCGACTCGAGAACCCGTGGAAGAAGCATGACAATATCCCGCTCTGACGCCGAGCGGATCGTTCGAATCGCGGCTGCAATCATCGTTGATGAGCGGGGGCAGACGCTTCTCGTGCGCAAGCGGGCGCCCCTTACTCGCGACCACGTTCTGCCCATGGTCCGCGCCGCCAGGGAATATGGCGGACTCAATCCATGAGCTCCCGCTACGACGAGCTCGAGCGGTTGCAGCGGCTGCGCGAGAGCGGGGCGCTGAGCGACGAGGAGTTCCAGATCGAAAAGAGGCGGCTGCTCGGCCATGGCGAGAGCGAACCGCCGGTGCGGGAGGAGCGGGTCGTCGCGATCGAGGAGGAGGCGCCGTCGCGGCTGCCGCTCTATTTGATCCTCGGCGGCGCGGCTTTCATCGTCGCAATGGTCGTCGGGCTGCTGCTCGGGCGGACGGTCGGCGGGCACGGGACCGATAACGGCATGGCCGCCAATATCGCCTTTCCCGATGAAAATTATGCCGACGAGAATCTGATCCAGCCGCCGGCCGCGCCCGACGTCTCGACGCTGCCGCCGCGGGTGCGGCTCGCCAAGGCGTTCGAGGCGGCGTTCGGCGGCGCCGGCACGGCAATTGTCAGCGCGCCGGCCAACGCGCCGGACGGCGGCGGCGCAGTCACCTACCGGCCCGGCCGGCTGATCCAGGCGCCGTTCGGCCCAATCCTCATCAGCGAGGGCGAGATCAAGGACGCCCCGCACGTCAGCGGCGGGCGGATCGCGATTGCCTATTTGCATCCCGAGGGCGACCATTTCGCGGTGGTGCGCAGCTTCCCGGAGGCTTTGGTCACCGGCTCCTTTGGCCGGGTCGGGAAATGGAGCATCAGCCCGCGCTTCTCGGACTGGCCAGTGGTCGCGGCGGAGGGCGGCGGCACCTGGCAGGGCTATAGCTGCTCGGTCCTGACCCTGACAGAGCTGCGCCCCGCCGGCCCGGCGGAGCTCGCCAGCATTCCGCTCTCCTACGACGATAGCGGCGCCAAGGAGGATCAGAGCGAGGCGACGAAGATCGAGGGCAAGCTCGTCAACATCGTCAAGGGCCAGTCGTTCGACGTCGCTTATTCGGGGAGCCAGGCGTTCATCGACCATTATGTCCGCGCCGGCGGCGGCTATTCGCTCGACGGCGGCGCCAAATCGAGGATGCCGACATGCTGATGGGACGCCTCAACCATGTCGGGATCGCGACGCCCTCGATCGAGAGAAGCGTCGCGCTCTACCGCGGCCTGCTCGGCGCGACCCGGATCCACGAGGCTTTCGACCTGCCGTCGCAGAAGGTGCGGGTGTGCTTCGTCGACACGGCGAACAGCCAGATCGAGTTGCTGGAGCCGCTCGGCGAGGATTCGCCGATCGCGAAGTTCCTCGAGAAGAACCCGGCGGGCGGCCAGCACCATGTCTGCTTCGAGGTGCCCGACATAGACGAGGCGAAAGCGGAGATGGAGGCCAAGGGCGCCAGGGTGCTCGGCGCGCCGCGCATCGGCGCACACGGCACGCCGGTGATCTTCGTCCACCCCAAGGACATGGGCGGCGTCCTGGTCGAGCTGATGGAGAGCCCGAGGGAGGCGTATTGACTCACTTCGTCATTGCGAGAAGCGGAGCGACGCGGCAATCCAGCCCCCGGCATCGCCGCCGCCCCATGGATTGCTTCGCTACGCTCGCAATGACGAGGCTGAATGACTGATCGCAAACCCACCCGCGCCGACTGGCAGGCCGCCGCCTCGAAGGAGGTGAAGGGCAAGGACATCGTCTGGCATACGCCGGAGGGGATCGAGGTCGGGCCGCTCTACACAAGCGAGGACGTGGCGGGGATCGACCCGGGCCTTCCCGGCTTCCCGCCCTTCACCCGCGGGCCCTATGCCTCGATGTACACCGGGCGGCCGTGGACGATCCGGCAATATGCCGGCTTCTCGACCGCCGAGGATTCGAACGCTTTCTACCGGCGCAACCTCGCCGCCGGACAGAAGGGGCTCTCGGTCGCCTTCGATCTCGCCACCCACCGCGGCTACGACAGCGACCATCCGCGGGTCGCCGGGGACGTCGGCAAGGCGGGCGTCGCCATCGACACCCTCGACGACATGAAGATCCTGTTCGACGGCATCCCGCTCGACACGATGTCGGTCTCGATGACGATGAACGGCGCCGTCCTCCCCATCATGGCCTTCTACATCGTCGCCGCGGAAGAGCAGGGGGTGCGCCAGGACCAGCTCTCGGGCACCATCCAGAACGACATTCTGAAAGAGTTCGCGGTCCGCAACACCTACATCTATCCGCCCGAGCCATCGATGCGGATCGTTGCCGACATCATCGCCTACACGTCGGCGCACATGCCGCGCTTCAACTCGATCTCGATCTCGGGCTACCACATGCTCGAGGCCGGGGCGACGGCGGTCCAGGAGCTCGCCTTCACGCTGGCCGACGGCATGGAATATGTCCGCGCCGCGCAGGCCAAGGGGCTCGACGTCGACGCCTTCGCGCCGCGCCTCTCCTTCTTCTTCGGCATCGGCATGAACTTCTTCATGGAGATCGCCAAGCTGCGCGCGGCCCGCACCCTCTGGCACCGGATCATGGACGGCTTCGGGGCGAAGAATCCCAAGTCGCTGATGCTGAGAACGCACTGTCAGACGTCGGGCGTGTCGCTGACCGAGCACGATCCCTATAACAATATCGTGCGCACCACGATCGAGGGACTAGCCGCGGTGCTGGGCGGGACCCAATCGCTCCACACCAACAGCTTCGACGAGGCGATGGCGCTGCCGACCGATTTCAGCGCCCGCATCGCCCGCAACACCCAGCTCATCCTCGCCGAGGAGAGCGGCATCACCAACGTCGCCGATCCGCTCGGCGGCTCCTACTTCGTCGAGAGCCTGACCAGGGACCTCGCCGACCGGGCCTGGGCGCTGATCGAGGAAGTCAATACGATGGGAGGGATGACCGCGGCGGTGGCGGAGGGCATGCCGAAGCGGCGGATCGAGGAGGCCGCGGCAGCGCGTGCCGCGCGGGTCGACCGCGGCGAAGACGTGATCGTCGGCGTCAACCGCTACCGGCTGGACGACGAGGCGGAAATCGACATCCTCGAGGTCGACAACGCACGGGTGCGAACCGGACAGATCGCGCGGCTCGAAAAGATTCGCGCGGATCGCGACGAGGCTGCCTGTACCGCCGCGCTCGATGCGCTTCGCGAGGGTGCGCTGGGCGACACGAATCTGCTGGCGCTGGCGATCGAAGCCGCGCGGGCCCGTGCGACGCTCGGCGAGATCAGCTCGGCTTTGGAGGATTCCTGGGGGCGTTACGGCACGACACCGACGCCCGTCTCCGGCATCTACGGCGGCGCCCATGCCGGCGATCCGCGCTGGGAGCAGGCCGGAGAGGGCGTCGAGGCCATCGGTCGGCGGCTCGGACGGAGGCCCCGCCTGCTCGTCGCCAAGATGGGCCAGGACGGGCACGATCGCGGCGCCAACCTCGTCGCCTCCGCCTTCGCCGATTTGGGCTTCGAGGTGGTCTCCGGGCCGCTGTTCCAGACGCCGGAGGAGAGCGCCCGGCTCGCCGTCGAAAGGCAAGTCGACGTCGTCGGCGCCTCCAGCCTGGCCGCCGGCCACAAGACCTTGGTCCCCGAGCTGATCGGCCATTTGCGCGATCTCGGCCGGCCGGACATCAAGGTGGTCGTCGGCGGCGTCATCCCGGCCCAGGATTACGACATGCTGCGCGAGGCGGGGGTACAGGCGATCTTCGGCCCCGGTACCAACCTGGTCGAAGCGGCCGGCGAGGTGCTTAAGCTGCTCGGCCACAACATGCCGCCGATCGAGGAAGCCGCGGAATGATCCGCCTGCCGAAGACTCACGACGTGGAAGAAGGGCTGCTCCACTTCCTCAAGATGCGTGGGGGCGTAGCCCGTTCGTCCGAAGTGTATCGGCCGTTGGGAGAATTGTTCGGTCTATCCTCGAACGAGCAGGCGGCGCTGATGCCGCGCGAGGGCAGAAGCCATTGGGAGAACCGCGTCCGGACGGCAAGGAAGCAACTCGTCGAGAAACGCTTGCTCGATAACTCGGAACATGGCGTCTGGCGATTGACGCTGCTGGGGCTGCGGGCACCCGATCCCGACTCGGAAAATTTTGCGGAGCGAGAGCGCGAAGAGGTTCCGTCGGACGGGCTTGCGCCATTGAGAGTAGCGCCAACGAAAATGTTCAAGAAAATCCTGATCGCCAACCGCGGCGAGATCGCCTGCCGGGTCATCCGGACGGCGCGGAAGATGGGGATCGCGACCGTCGCGGTATACTCGGACGCCGATGCGCGGGCGCCGCATGTGCGGATGGCCGACGAGAGCGTGCGGTTGGGGCCGCCGCCGGCCGCGGAGAGCTATCTCGATCACGAGCTGATCATCGACGCGTGCAAGACGACGGGCGCCGAGGCGGTGCATCCGGGCTATGGGTTCCTCTCGGAGCGCGAGAGCTTCGCGCGGGCGCTGGAGGCAGCGGGGATCGCCTTCATCGGCCCGCCGCCGGGCGCGATCGCGGCGATGGGCGACAAGATCGAATCGAAAAAGCTGGCCAAGGCGGCGGGGGTCAACGTCGTCCCCGGCTTCCTCGGCGACATCGCCACGACCGACGAGGCGGTCCGGATCGCGTCGGAGATCGGCTATCCGGTGATGATGAAGGCCTCGGCCGGCGGCGGCGGCAAGGGCATGCGGCTCGCCCGGAGTGAGCAGGACGTGCGCGAGGGCTTCGAGGCGACCAGGCGCGAGGGCCTGGCCAGCTTCGGCGACGACCGCGTCTTCATCGAGAAGTTCATCGAGCATCCGCGCCACATCGAGATCCAGCTGATCGGCGATAGGCACGGTAACATCGTCTACCTGGGCGAGCGCGAATGCTCGGTGCAGCGCCGCCATCAGAAGGTGGTCGAGGAAGCCCCTTCGCCCTTCGTCACGCCCGAGATGCGCAGGGCGATGGGCGACCAGGCGGTCGCGCTGGCCCGGGCGGTCGGCTATTACAGCGCCGGCACCGTCGAGCTGATCGTCAGCGGCGCCGATCCGACCGGCAAGAGCTTCTACTTCCTCGAGATGAACACGCGACTCCAGGTCGAGCATCCGGTTACCGAGGAGGTGACCGGCCTCGACCTCGTCGAGCTGATGATTCGCGTCGCCGCTGGCGAGCGCCTCCCGTTCAAGCAGAAGGATGTAGGGCTCACCGGCTGGGCGGTCGAGAGCCGGGTCTATGCCGAGGACCCTTATCGCGGCTTCCTGCCTTCGACGGGGCGGCTGGTGCGCTATCGGCCACCGGCCGAAACGCGCGAGGCTGAAGGCGTTACCCGCGTCGACGATGGGGTGTTCGAGGGCGGCGAAGTGTCGATGTTCTACGATCCGATGATCGCCAAGCTGATCACCTGGGC
Source organism: Sphingomonadales bacterium (assembly GCA_034668625.1). GTDB lineage: Bacteria > Pseudomonadota > Alphaproteobacteria > Sphingomonadales > Sphingomonadaceae > Allosphingosinicella. The sequence goes on along the minus strand of JAXDOX010000037.1, from coordinate 149,334 downwards.
GCCGACGCGGGAAGGCGCGATCGACCGGCAGATCGAGGCGCTCGACCGGTTCGAGATCGAGGGGATCGGCCACAATGTCGATTTCCTCTCGGCGCTGATGCAGCATCAGCGCTTTCGGGAGGGGCGGCTCACCACCGGCTTCATCGCCGAGGAATATCCCCAAGGCTTCGAAGGCGCGCCGGCGGACGAAAGGCTGATCGAGGACCTCGCCGTCCTCGCCGCCTTCGTCGGTATGGAGACGGACAATCGCGCCTGCGGCATTTCGGGCCAGCTCGCCAGCCCGGTGCCGCCGCCGCCGGAGCGAGTGGTGCGGATCGGCCGGCGCGATCTCAGCGTCCGGTTCGACGGGTTCGAGGGCGGCCTGATCGCCTGTGTCGACGAGGGCGACGGGCGCGAGCTGATCGGCCGCTGGCAGCCCGGCGAGCGGCTGCTCGCGGCGACGATCGACGGGCGCAGCCGCATCGTCCAGGTGGCGAAGGCGGGGCGCCAGTGGCGCCTCACCACTCGCGGCGCGTCGCACCTCGTCAGCGTGCTCCCCGCCCACGTCGCTGCGCTCGGCCGCCACATGATCGAGAAGGTACCGCCCGACCTGTCGAAATACCTGATCTGCCCGATGCCGGGCCTGCTCACCGCCCTCCACGCCGGCGAGGGCGACCGCGTCGAGGCCGGCCAGCCGCTCGCCGTGGTCGAGGCGATGAAGATGGAAAATATCCTCCGTGCCGAGAAAGCGGGGACGGTGAGGAGGGTCGAGGCGAAGCCGGGCGAGAGCCTGGCCGTGGATGCAGTCATTCTGGAGTTCGAATGATCTAGCTCCTCCCCGTTCCGGGGAGGAGCTAGATCACCGCCGGCAGCCTGATCTCGAAGCAGGCCCCCCGCTCCGCCTCAGACGTCGCAATCGCCCCCCCGCAGGCCTCGAGCAGCGAGCGGGCGATGGCGAGGCCGAGGCCGGAGCCGCCTTCGGCGCGGCGGCTGGTGTGGAAGGGCTCGAAGATCCGCTCGCGGTCGGCCTCGGCGATTCCGGGGCCGTCGTCGCGGACGGTGAGGCGGACCCTGGTGCCGTCCACGGCCGCGGAGAGATGGACGCTCTTCGCGCCGGCCTGGCGGCTGTTCTCGATGAGCGTCTGGAGGACGGCGGCGACGAGCTCGCCGGGGGCCGCGACCGGGGGCCGTGGCGGGAGGTCGACGATCACGTCGAAGCCGGGGCCGCGATGGGCGTCGGCGACCCGCATCGCCGCCGCGGCGAGGTCGCTCGCCGCATCCTCCGGCGCCGCCGCCATGTCGGCGCGGGCGAGGTCGAGGAGGCGGCTCAGGAGGTGCGACAGCCGGTCGGCGTCGGCTCCCGCGTTGGCGAGGAAGCGGCGGCGCTCCTCCGCCTTCATGCCGGGATGCTCCTCGATCAGCTCGAGCGCGCCCTTGATGCCGGCGATCGGAGTCTTCAATTCGTGGCTGACCGCCGCCGCGAAGTCGCGAAGGTAGCGGGAACGGCGCTCGATGCGTTCCGCCATGATTGCGAAATTGAGGTAGAGGTTTCGGATCTCGATAGCGGCGGTCGCCGGGGGCTCCGGGACGCTGACGTGTCCGCGGGCGACATTGTCGGTCGCCTCGCCCAGCGCCTCGATCGGGCGGGCGATGCCGCGCGACAGCAGGCCAGCCAGCACCAGCAGGGTGAGGAAGATGAGGGCGACGCCGAGCGCGATCTTGCCGCGATCCTGGTAGAGGCCGACGAACAGGCCGCGCGGCGAGCGCGACAGCATCAGCACGCCGATCAGCCGTCCGCCGGCCTCGATCGGACGGGTGTAGTGGACCCGTATGTCGGAGGCCCGGCTCAGCCATTCGAGCGCGTAACGGGGTTCGTAATCCGCGCGGCGGCGCAGCACGGTGCTGGTTTCGCCCCTCAGCGCCCGGCGCACCTCGGCGAGGTGGGCATAGCTCTTGCGGACGTCGCCGCCGCCGAGGACGACGATGCCGTTCGAATCGAGGATGCGAGCGGCGGCGAGGGTGGTGCGGAAGGCGTCGCGCGCGATCGGCTCCACCCGGATGCCCGCCGCGAGCGCCTGCGGCACCGGGGGTCGGCCTGGCTCCGTCCAGGCGGGCTGGGCCGGGAGTACCGGCATCGCCCTGAGGTCGATAGTCGGCGGCTGCGGCTGCAAAGCCGCGGATTGCGGCGGCAGCGGCTCCGGCCAGGAATTGCGATAGGCGGCGGCGAGCACCGCGCCTTCCGCGATCAGCTCAGCCTCGGTCTGTTGGACGAGCGTGTTCTCGTAGACCCGGAGGAAGACGGCGCCGACGCCCGGCAGGGCGGCCACGAACAGCAAAGTGAGGAACAGGATGGTCCTGAGGCGCAGCGCCGGCCAGTGGCGCTTGGCGAAATCCTTGAACGCGCGGATCAAGCGGCGGGCTCGCCCCGGCAGCGGCCGATCCGGTAGCCGACGCCGGCGCGGGTCTCGATCAGATCGGGCGCGCCGACCGCGCCGAACTTGTGGCGGAGGTTGCGGATGTGGCTGTCGATCGTGCGGTCGGTGATGGCGAAACCGGGGCCGTGCAGCCGGTCGATGATGTTGTCGCGGGTGAAGACCTTGGAAGGGAGGCTGGCGAGCAGCAGGAGGAGCTGGAATTCGGTGACGGTGACGGGGACCTCAACGCCGTTCCAGAAGGCCTCCCATGCTTCGGGATCGAGGCGGAGGCAATTGTGGACCACCGGCGCCTTCGCCCCCGCCTCGCTCGGCACGCGCGCGCCCCGCTTCAGGATCGCGCCGACGCGGGCGACCACTTCGCGGGGGCTGAACGGCTTCACGACGTAGTCGTCGGCGCCCAGCTCCAGTCCCACAACGCGGTCGATCTCGTCGTCTCGCGACGACAGGAACAGGATCGGGAGGTCGCCTGTCGTGCGCAGCCGCCGGCACACTTCGAGCCCGTCCATGCGCGGCATGTTGATGTCGAGCACGACGAGGTCCGGCCGGGCGCGGTCGACCGCGGCCAGCGCCGCCTCGCCGTCGCCGGCCTCGCTGGTCTCCATTCCAGCCTTGCCGAGGGCGAAGCTCAGCACCTCGCGGATATGGGCGTCGTCGTCGACGATCAGGATCTTGTGGCTCATCGCGTACATGTCTCTCACCCCGAAGCAGCGGCTGTCAAAGCCCGCTTTCGCAGCTCCGGGTGAAGGCGGTCCGTCACGCCGCTGGACGCGCCATGCCCTTTGGGTGCAGAAACGATGCAGGGGCGGAACAGCGGCGCGGCCCATCGGTTACCCTGCGGCCTCCAACGCAGGAGACGGGTGATCGCGTCGGCAACAAGGAGGGTTCGCCTATGACAGCCCGTTTGAAACGCGCCGCTTTGGCCGCCGTCGGCGGGGCCGCTTTGGTCTGGCTCGCGACGCCGGCGCAGTCGCAGCAGCCCGGCCCTCGCGGCGGCGGCATCCCGACCGAGACCCAGGAAAGGCTCGCCGCAGGGATGCAGGACCAGAGCTTCGACTGGAACTGGATCGGGCTGTTCGGCCTGTTCGGCCTCGCCGGTCTCCACCACAAGCCCGATTATGCCCACTCGTTCTAGTGAGGAGGGGAGAGACATGAAGATTCATATTCTCGCCGCGACCGCGGCCGCCTTCATCGCCTTCGCACCGGCCGGCGCCCAGGGGACCGGCGGCGGTGCGGCGGGCGCGAACGGCGCAACGTCGAACGCGGCAGGCGCCAACACGGCTGCGCCCGACACCAATACGGCTGCAAGCGACATGATGGTCCCGGCAGCGCCCGTCGCGAGCAACGCCGCTCCGCCTGAAGCCGTCGATAACGGCGGCGCGGTCGACACGTCCTATGGCCGTCCGCCGCCCGTGAGGCCGCACGGCTTCCCGTGGGGCGTGCTCGGCCTGATCGGCTTGGTCGGCCTGCTGCCTTTATTCAGGAGGGGCGGCGACCGCTGAGGAATCCTAAGAGGGGCCCTACCAGGCTTGGAGGACTCTCAGGGTCATCCGCTCGCAATCGGCGCCGGCGAAGGGGAAGGTGCCGGAGAGGGCGGCCCTGAGCTCGGGCGCGAGCGCCTCCTGGAGGCGGCGGCGGGCGCGCAGGTCGCGGGTCTTCACCGTCGCGGGGAGCACGCCGAGGGTCTCGGCGACCTCCTCGACGCTGAGCCCCTCGACCTCGCGCAGCACGAAGACGAGGCGGAACGGCTCGGGCAGCGCGCCGATCGCCTTTTCGAGCAGGGCCCGCATCTGCTCGCGCGCCACCGCCGCGTCCGGGGCGCCGCCGGTCATCGATCCGCGCATCAGCTTCTCCCGATAATCGTCGAGGTGGACGACCGAATTCTCGTCGAGCCCGGCGCGGCGGCGGCGGGCGCCGCGGGCGCGGCCTAGCGCCTCGTTGAGGACGATGCGGGTCAGCCAGGTCGAGAGCGATGAGCGGCCCTCGAAGCTGCCGATCGCGCGGAAGGCGCTGAGATAGCCGCTCTGCACCGAATCCTCCGCCTCCTCGCGGTTCTTGAGGACGCTCCAGGCGGTGCGGAACAGACGCTGGTTGTTGCGCTGCGTCACCAGCCGCACGGCGGCCGCGTCGCGCGCGGCGATGCGCCGCGCCAGCTCGAGGTCGGAGAGGGATTCGTAGTCGATCCTGGGAGAGGCGGGCATCATTCTCTCCTAGTGCGGCCGCCGGAGCGACTCCAGCAGCTCGGCCCGCAGCGCCGGATCCGCCTTGAAGTCGCCGAGCCAGCAATGGGTCATCATCGACACTCCGTGCTGGCGGACGCCGCGGGTCGACATGCAGCCGTGACTGGCCTCGACGATCACGGCGACGCCGCGCGGCCGCAGCGTCTCCCACAGCGCGCCGGCAATTTGACGCGTGAGCCGCTCCTGTAGCTGCAGCCGGCGTGCGAAAGCGTCGACGACCCGCGAGAGCTTGGAGATGCCGACGACGCGGCCCTCAGGCCGATAGGCGACGTGGGCCACGCCCATGATCGGCGCGAGATGATGCTCGCAGGTCGAGACCAGCGGGATGTCGCGGAGCAGGATTGTCTCCTCATAGCCCTCGCTCTCGGAGAAGATGCGGTCGAGCAGGCGCGCCGGGTCGACCCCGTAGCCGGCGAACCATTCGCGATAGGCGCGGGCGACGCGGGCCGGCGTCTCCGCAAGCCCTTCGCGGTCGGGATCGTCGCCGGCCGCCGCGATTAGCGTCCGCACCGCCGCCTCTATCTCCCGCCGGCCCGGCCGCCGCACTGGGGCAAGGACCTCCGACCCCGCATCGTCAGCCTCTGCGAAGACCGCATCCCGTTCGTAAAGCTCCACCGGCACCTCCCGCTTGCAATACGCCGATTGGATGCCGGCGCGGGGGCGGGGTTCCCGAAGCGGTTGATTTGTTAAGCTTCAGGCCCTAGATAGGCCCTATCGAAGCGCCATTGCAGCGTGAACGGGCCCCTGCGGCCCCGGCTCCGCTTCGTCACTACCCAAGGTTTCCCATTTCACGCGGGTCACCATAACCCGCCGCGTTTCCGCGCGCCGTTCCGGCTGCGCGGGCGCCGCTCGATTAGTGAGTCCATTACCATGTCATTCGAACATCTCGGGCTGTCGCAGCCGGTCCTCCAGGCGCTTGCGCTGAAGGAGTATAAAGACGCGACGCCGATCCAGGCGAAGGCGATCCCGATCCTGCTCCAGGGCCGCGACCTGCTCGGAATCGCCCAGACCGGAACCGGCAAGACCGCCGCCTTCATGCTGCCCTCGATCGACCGGCTGACCCTGTCGAACAAGCGGCCGCAGCCGCGCACCTGCCGCATGCTGGTTCTCGCGCCGACCCGCGAGCTCGCCTCGCAGATCGCCGAGAGCGCCCGCGCCTACGCCCGGTTCAGCCACATGAGCGTCGCCACCGTCTTCGGCGGCACCTCGATCGGCAAGAACCGGCAGGACCTCAGCCGCGGCGTCGACATCCTCGTCGCCACGCCCGGCCGCCTGATCGACCTCATCGAGCAGGGCTACCTCATGCTCCGCGGCGTCGAGATCCTCGTCCTCGACGAGGCCGACCAGATGCTCGATCTGGGCTTCATCCATGCGCTCAAGCAGATCGTGAGATTGCTCCCCGAGCGGCGGCAGACCCAGTTCTTCTCGGCGACCATGCCCAAGGCGATCCGCGAGCTCGCCGACCGCTTCCTCACCGACCCGGTCCAGGTCGCGGTGACTCCGGTCGCCTCGACGGTCGAGCGGGTCGAGCAGTACGTCACCTTCGTCCAGCAGTCTGAGAAGCCGGCTTTGCTCACCATGATGCTGCGCGTCGGCTTCGGGCCGAAGGGCAGCATGGAGCGCGTGCTGATCTTCTCGCGCACCAAGCACGGCGCGGACCGCATCGTGCGTCAGATGGGCCAGGCCGGGATTCCCGCCAACGCGATCCACGGCAACAAGAGCCAGCCGCAGCGCGAGCGGGCGCTCGCCGAGTTCAAGGCCGGCAAGGTCAACATCCTCATCGCCACTGACATCGCCGCCCGCGGCATCGACGTCTCGGGCATCAGCCACGTCGTCAATTTCGACCTGCCCAACGTTCCCGAGCAATATGTCCACCGCATCGGCCGCACCGCGCGCGCCGGCGCCGCCGGCGTCGCCATCGCCTTCTGCGGCGACGACGAGCGCGCCTATATGCGCGACATCGAGCGGCTGACCAGGCAGAAGCCGGACGTCGTGCCGCTGCCCGAAGGCTTCCTCGCCGAAGCGGCGCGGATCAGGGCGGCCCGCCCGGCCGAGCCCGCCCGCGCGCCGCGCGACGAGCGGCGCGAGGATCGCAACCGGGTTCGCCGCCCCAAGTCGCGGCGGCCGAACTTCGGCTCGGTCGGCGCGCCCAAGACCAACCGCGCGAGGCGCAGAGCGTCGGGGCGGTGACAAACTCCCTCTCCCTTTGAGGGGAGAGGATACGAAGCCTTAGCGACGAAGGAGCTTAGGCGGAGTTGGTGAGGGTGACACCGGTGGCGATAATCCGTCGATGCTGTCACCCTCACCCAGCTACGCCTAGGTTCGCCGGAAGAGGCTCACCAAGGCTCCGCAACCCTCTCCCGTCAAGGGAGAGGGGCCCCTCCGAATTCACTTTCCGGCCCGTAAGGCGCCGGAGTAGGCGGTGGCGGTGACGCTCCGTCTGCTCCCCTCCGTCCTTTTCCTCGCCGCCACGCCCGCCGCGGCGCAGGCGCCCGACGAGGCGATCGTGGTCACCGGGCGCGGACTCGGCGAGACGCCGGGGGAGGCGGCGTTCGACGTCGTGACGGTACCGCGCGACCGGCTTGAGGCAGCATCGCGGCTCGAGGACGTATTGCGCGACGTGCCGGGCTTCCAGCTCTTCCGCCGCTCGGACGCTTCGAGCGCCAATCCGACCAGCCAGGGCGTGACGTTGCGCGCGCTCGGCGGCAATGCGTCCAGCCGGGCCCTGATCCTGCTCGACGGCGTGCCTCAGACCGATCCGTTCGGCGGCTGGGTGAGCTGGCCCGCCTACGATCCGCAGCGCCTCGGCGAGGTGCGGGTGCGGCGGGGCGGCGGCAGCGGCGTCGACGGCCCCGGCGCGCTGGCCGGAACGATCGCGCTGAGGAGCGCGGGCCCCGCCGAGCTGAACGGCCTTTCGGGCAGCCTCCTCTACGGCACCCGCGACAGCGTCGAGGCGCATGCCGGCGTGGGCGAGCGGCTTGGCGCGGGCTTCCTCGCTGTCACCGGCGCCTATGCGCGCGGCGACGGCTTCATCCCCACCGTCGCCGAACAGCGCGGGCCGGTGGACCGGCCTTCCCCCTACGAGCAAGCGAGCGTCGCTGTCCGGGCCGTGGCCCCGCTTCCCGGCGGAATCGAGCTGCAGGCCTCCGGCCTCGGCTTCACCGACCGGCGCGAGCGGGGGACCGCCTTGAGCGGCATCGTCACCGACGGCGCCGACGCCTCGCTGCGCCTGGTCGCGCGGCGCTGGAGCGCGCTCGCCTACGTCCAGACCCGCGATTTCTACAACAGCTTCGCGAGCGCCAATGCGGCTCGGACGGCGGTGGCCCGGACGTCGGAGCAGTATGAAGTGCCCTCGACCGGCCTCGGCGCGCGCTTCGAATGGCGGCCGGTCCTGGGGCCGGTCCAACTTCGCCTCGGCGCGGACTGGCGGCGCACCGACGGGGTCACTCGCGAGCGCTTCGCCTTCGTCGCGGGCACCGGCGCGCGGCGCCGGCAGGCGGGGGGGTGGACCGGCACGCTGGGTGCGTTCGCGGAAGCCGACTGGGTGAGCGGCCCCCTTACCGTCATTACGGGCGGGCGGCTCGACCGCTGGGACATAAACCGCGGCTTCCTCGAGGAACGGGTGTTCGCCACCGGGGCGCTCATCGCCAACCTCCGCTTCCCCGACCGCGCCGGATGGGAGCCGACCGGCCGCATCGGCCTCGCCTTCCGCGCCGCCCCGGGCCTGACTTTGAGGAGCGCCGCCTATGCCGGCTGGCGGCTGCCGACGCTGAACGAGCTCTACCGCCCGTTCCGCGCCGGCACCGACGCGACCGGGCCCAATCCCGGGCTGAAGCCGGAGCGGTTGAAGGGGATCGAGGCGGGGCTCGACTGGATTCCGGCGCCGCGCGCGAAGCTCTCTGCCACCTTCTTCGCGAACCGGCTCGAGGATCCGATCGCCAACGTCACCGTCGGCTTCGGCCCGGGCACCTTCCCGATCGTCGGCAGTGTCGCGGCGGGCGGCGTCTACCGGCAGCGGCAGAATCTGGACGCCGTGACGGCCAGCGGCGTTGAACTCGACGCGCGCTGGACGCTCGGTGCCTTCACCCTCTCGGGCGGCTGGTCCCGGGTCGCGGCGACGGTGCGGTCGAGCGGCCCGGCCGCGCCGCTGGACGGCCTCCGCCCCGCCCAGACGCCGCGCTCCACCTTCACCTCGACTTTGGCCTGGGGCGGCCGCGCCTCGCTCACCGCCCGCTATGTCGGCGGCCAATATGAGGACGATCTGAACCGCCAGCTTCTGCCTGGCGCGCTCACCTTCGACGCCGAAGCGCGCTGGCCGCTCACCAAGCGGCTGGCGGTGGAGGCGAGGGCCGAGAATATCGCCAACAAGCGAGTCTATGCCGGCATCAGCGGCGATGGCATTATCGAGCGGGCGACGCCGCGGACGCTCTGGATCGGCCTCCGCTTCGGCGGCTTGCCTTGAAGGGTGTGCCGGAATAGGTTTCGGCTTGAAACGGAAAAACAGTGGAGATTTCCGATGATCGTCTACGGCTCATCACTGTCGCCCTTCGTCAGGAAGGTGCTCGCCTTCGGCGCCGAGAAGGGGCTGGAGCTGGAGCATCGCCCGCTCGGCGTCGGCGCGACCGACCCAGACTTCATCGAGGCCAGCCCGTTCCGCAAGATCCCCGGCTTCCAGGACGGCGACTTCAAGATCTGCGATTCCTCGGCCATCGTCCATTATCTGGAGGCGAAGTTCCCCGAGCCGGTGCTGATCCCGCATGAGCCCGAGGGGCGGGCGCGGACGATCTGGTACGAGGAGTTCGGCGACACCATCCTGATGGCCTGCGCGGCGAAGATGTTCTTCAACCGCGTCGTCGCGCCGCGCTTCCTCGGCCGCGAGGGCGATCTTGCCGTCGCCGATAAAGCGGAGAAGGAGGAGCTGCCGCCGATCCTCGATTACCTCGAGCGGGTGGCGCCGGAGGGGGAGGGGTTTCTCGTCGGCGACACCGTCACTTTGGCCGACATCGCCGTCGCCAGCCCCTTCGCCAACCTCTCCTACATCGGCGTGACGGTCGACGCGGCGCGCCATCCGAAGGCCAATGCCTATGTCGCCCGAATGCTCGCCCGCCCGAGCTTCGCGCCCTGGGTCGAGCGCGAGCGCGACTTCCTGGCGAAGACCGCGGCGTAAGCGCGATGAGCGAGCATCGGGCGACGATCGCGTGGCGATCGGACGGAGCTTTCCGCGAGAATCGCTACAGCCGGGCGCATAGCCTGAGCTTCGACGGAGGCGCGGAGGTGCGGGGCTCCTCGTCGCCGAGCGTGGTCCCGGAGCCGCTGTCCGACCCCGCCGGCGTAGACCCCGAAGAGCTGCTCGTCGCTTCGGCGGCCTCCTGCCACATGCTGTGGTTCCTCGACCTCGCGCGGCAGGCCGGGCTCGACGTCGCCGCTTATCGCGACGAGGCGGTGGGGGCGATGGGGCGGCTCGACGGACGCATTGCCATCACCCGCATCACGCTCCGGCCGGGGATCGAGTTTGCGGGCGAAGCGCCGGATGCGGAGGCGCTGGCGCGGCTCCACCACGAGGCCCACGAGCGCTGCTTCATCGCTAATTCCCTCAAGACCGAGGTCGTGGTCGAGGGCTGAGCGAGGTGCTATCCTGCACGCCTAAAAGAGGAGGTTCCCATGCGCCGTCCGATCCTCGTTTTCGCCGCCGCCGCCTTCACTTTCGCCGCCCCGGCCGCTGCCGCCGACTGGTCGCACGCGCCCCGCGTCGAGGTGCGGCTCGCCAATTTCTCCTACACGCCGAGGACGATCCACCTGCGCGCCGGGCAACCGGTGGTGCTGCATCTCGTCAACACCGCGTCCGGCGGCCACGATTTCACCGCGGAGCGCTTCTTCGCCGCCGCCGACATCGCGCCCTCGGACCGCGGCAAGGTGGAGGAGGAGGGGGACGTGGAGCTGCGGGGCCACCAGACCACCGACGTCGCCCTGGTGCCGAAAGCGGGCCGCTATCCGCTGAAATGCAGCCACACCTTCCACAAGATGTTCGGGATGACCGGCGAGATCGTCGTCGATTAGGAGCCTTCTCGTCCTCCCCATCCGCTTCGCGGACAGGGAAGACTGAAAATTAACCCGCCATGACCTGCCGCCAGCGCTCCAGGCTTTCCGGCCGCCACACCTCGCCCGGCGAATAGAATTCGGGCACCGCTCGGGCGCTCTCCGGCAGCTTCAGCCAAGGGAGCTTGGTGCCGGTGTAGATGTGGATGTCCGGCGGCACGCGGGCGGGATCGTCGAGCGTGCCGGCACGGACGAAGGCGATCCGTTCGCCCGCCTGCGGGTAGTGGCTCCAGAGGGCGATTCTGCATTGGGGGCAGCGCAGGATCGTCTGCGGCTTGCCGCTGGCGCCTTTGACCTGCGTCGGCTCCGGCTCGCCGGACAGCAGCGCGACGCGGCCCGCCTCAATCACCACGTTGAGGGCGAAGGCGGTGCCCGAGAGGGTCTGGCACTGGCTGCAATGGCAGGCGTGGACGACGAGCGGCGGCCCCTCCATCCGGTAGCGCACCGCGCCGCAAGCGCAGCCGCCCTCGACCTTTTCCCCGTCCATCGCCCCCTCCTTCGACCCGGGTCCCGCCTCAGGCCTCGCCCTGAGTCTCGATAAGGGCGGCTGCGATCGCCTCCTGCGGAGTCTTGCCCGCCCAGAGGACGAACTGGAAGACCGGGTAGAAGCGCTCGCATTCCTCGATCGCCGCCTCGACCAGGGTCTCGGCATGGCTAAGGGTGAGCGTGCCGCGCTCGTCGCCTTCGAGCAGGGTGGCATGGCGGAAGAGGACGAGGCCGCTGTTCGCCCACAATTCAAAATGGCCGAGCCAGAGTTGCTCGTTGATCAGCCCGATCGTCTCGTAGACCGCGGCGCGCTTGTCGCTGGCGACGCGGATGTCCGGCAGCGCCAGGAATTGGAGGACATTGTCCTCGTCGCGCCAGATGGCCCGCAGCTCATATTGCGCCCAGCTGCCCTGGAAATTAGCGACGATCTCTTCCTCGCCATTGCGCTCGTAGGTCCAGTTGTGAGCGCTGAAATAATGTTCGAGCATGTCGATCGGCGCGCTGTTTTCGCGCTCGAGCTCGTACTCATCGACGTTCATTTACGGTCCCCGGCCCACTTTTGTTCACGGGCGAATCTGCCTTGTGCCCCCCCAAAGCGCAAGGGGAGGGGCTGGCAACCACACCCATTATGTTGTGGATTAAGCGTCCGGGGGCGAGGAAGTTGTGGATTTCTTCCCTCCGGCCTGCTTGCCGGGGGCTTTCGCCGGCGCGGCGCCAGCGGCTTCGAGCGCCTCGATGCGCGCCTTCAGCGCCTGGTTTTCCTCGCGCCCGGCGACGGCGATCGCCTTCACCGCCTCGAACTCCTCTCGGCTCACCATGTCGAGCCCGCCGACCCACTCGCGCATCCGCTCGCGGAACGCATTCTCGGCCTCGCGGGTCATGCCGGCGAGCGTGCCGGCGGCGCCGTTCATCACCTTGACGAAATCGTCGAACAGGCGGTTTTCGGACTGCATTGCGGGTCTCCTCGGCGCAGAAACGTCTAGAGCGGGATATCGGTGCCGCTGTCCGGCGCCGCAAGATCTGCGCCCGGATTGAGTGCCTTTATCTCGTAATTGAGCGCGGCGGCGAGGCACAGCCAGGCGAGATAGGGCAGGAGGAGCAGGCCCGCGGCCTTGCGGATGCGGTAGAAGAGGAGGGCGGCCACTGCCGCGAAAAGGAGCATTGCGGCCACGATGCCGAGCGCGAGGCCCAGCTTGTGGAGGGCGAAGAAGGTCGGCGGCCAGCCATAATTGAGGATGAGCTGGAGGAAGAAGAGGGTGAGGGCGAGCGGCCGCCCACTGGCGCCCCGCGCGTGGAGGATGAGCGCGAGCGACAGCCCCATCAGGATGTAGAGGATCGTCCAGGCGACGGGGAAAGCCCAGGCGGGCGGCATGAAGCTCGGCTTCACCAGCGCGTCGAACCAGTGATTGCCGTGGCCGGGGCCCGCCGCCCGGCCCGACAGCGTCCCGAGCAGCAGGACCGCCGGGACCGTCACCAGCGCCCAGCGAAGGAAGCTCATGCGGAGCTGCGACCGGGAGGCGAGGGCCGTCATCGCGGCCGTGGCTAGGGGCGCCGCCGCGCTGGATCAAGCCTTTCGCGCGGCTAGCAGGAACTCGACATTGCCTTCGGGCCCGGTGATCGGGCTCTGCGTCACGCCCACGACCGCCCAGCCCTTCGAGCGCACCCACTCGGCGGCGGCGTCGCAGACGCGGGCGTGGACGGCCGGGTCGCGGATCACGCCCCCCTTGCCGATCTCGTGCCGCCCAGCCTCGAACTGCGGCTTCACGAGAGCGATCAGCCGCGCCCCCGGCTTCGCCAGGTCCAGCGCCTTGTCGAGCACCTTGGCGAGCGAGATGAAGCTCGCGTCGCAGACGACGAGGTCCGGCTCTTCGGTGACGACCGCGTCGGTGAGGTAGCGCGCATTGGTCTGCTCGTGGACGGCGACGCGCGGGTCCTGGCGCAGCTTCCAGGCGAGCTGGTTGGTGCCGACGTCGACCGCGAATACCTTGGCCGCGCCGCTCTGCAGCAGCACGTCGGTAAACCCCCCGGTCGACGATCCTACATCGAGCGCCACTGCGCCCGCCACATCCCACCCGAAATGCTCGAGCGCATGGGCCAGCTTGACCCCGCCCCGCGACACCCACGGATGCCCCCGCCCGCGCACTTCGAGCGGCGCGTCGGCGGCGAGCGCCTGCCCCGCTTTGTCGATCTTCCGCTCCCCCGAAAACACCAGCCCGGCGAGAATAAGCGCCTGCCCCTTCGCCCGGCTCTCCGCGAGCCCGCGATCGACGAGCAACTGATCGGCGCGTTGCTTCATGCTCTTCGCCCTTCACGTGCGCCCTAATGGTTCGCGCAGAGACGCAGAGACGCAGGGGGCCCCTGCGTGTCAACACGCCCGCCGCTGACCTGATTCCACAGCAGCCCGCAAGCGGGCTGCGATTGATGCTCCGAGACGATTTACGCCGACCTCCCCACCTGGTGCGCCTCTGCGCCTCCGCGTCTCTGCGCGAACCGAAGCGGCGCCTCCATCCCGCCGAGGCTGGCGGGTTTGTGCGGGTGGGTGCAGAATTTGCACCTATATTGTCTATCTTTGCAGTGGAGAATAGCGCCCAACCCCCTAAATAGGCGTTGCGGGGGCGGAACGGCTCCCGCGATTGTACGAGAAGGAAACGACAATGCGTGTCTTCGAGAACGCGGCGGCGGGGCTCGTGGCCCTGGCCGTCCAGATGCTCGTCGTCGCGACGGTCCTTATCTAAGCGACCGCCGGGATGACCGAGCCAGGCTGAAGCCGCCGCTAGCCCCGGCGGCTTCTTCGCGTTCGAGGCTAGGCCCGCGCCCCTTCCACCACCCCCGCGCTGTTGTGCCGCAGCGCCTTGAGGACCGTGTCGACGATGGCGTCGGCGTCGAGGCCGGCTTCGGCATATTGCTTGTCCGGCTTGTCCTGCTCCAGGAAGCGGTCGGGGAGGCGCATGGTGCGCAGCTTGAGGCCCGTGTCGATCAGGCCGAGGTCGCTCGCCATCGTCAGCACATGGGCGCCGAGACCGCCGATCGAAGCTTCCTCGACCGTCACCGCCACCTCGTGGGTCGTCAGCAGGCGGCGGATCAGCGCCTCGTCGAGCGGCTTCATGAAGCGCAGGTCCGCGACGCTGGTCGAGAGGCCACGCGCCTCCAGCGTGTCGGCCGCCTTCAGCGCCTCTTCGAGCCGCGTGCCGAGGGAGAGGATCGCGACCTTCTTGCCCTCGCGTACCATGCGGCCCTTGCCGATCTCGAGCCGCTCCGGCGCTTGCGGAAGCGCGACGCCGGTGCCGCTGCCGCGCGGGTAGCGCACCGCGATCGGGCCGCTGTCGTGGAGCGCCATGGTGTGGACCATGTGGACCAGCTCGACCTCGTCGGCGGCCGCCATGACGACGAAATTGGGCAAAGTGCCGAGATAAGCGAGGTCGAAGCTGCCGGCATGGGTGGCACCGTCGGCGCCGACCAGGCCCGCCCGGTCCATGGCGAAGCGGACGGGGAGGTTCTGGATCGCGACGTCGTGGACGACCTGGTCGTAGGCGCGCTGCAGGAAGGTGGAATAGATGGCGCAGAAGGGGCGGTAGCCCTGGGCGGCGAGGCCGGCAGCGAAGGTGACGGCGTGCTGCTCGGCGATGCCGACATCGAACATGCGGTCGGGGAAGCGGGCGCCGAACTTGTCGAGGCCGGTCCCAGCCGGCATCGCCGCGGTGATCGCCACCACCTTGTCGTCGCGCTCGGCCTCCGCGATCAGGGCCTTGGCGAAGACGGCCGTGTAGCTCGGCGGCCCGGGCTCGGCCTTGTCCTGTTCGCCCGAAACGACGTCGAACTTCTGGACGCCGTGATATTTGTCGGCCGCCGCCTCGGCCGGGCCGTAGCCCTTGCCCTTCTTGGTGACGACGTGAACCAGCATCGGCCCCTCGTCCGCGTCGCGGACATTCTCCAGGATATGCACCAGCCGCTCGACATTGTGGCCGTCGACCGGGCCGACATAATAGAAACCGAGCTCCTCGAAGAGCGTGCCGCCGGTGGCGAGGCCGCGGCCGAACTCCTCCATCTTGCGGGCGAGGTTGTGGAGCCGCGGGGGGAGCTTGCGGGCGAAGCGCTGGGCGAGGTGGCGGATCGTCAGATATTTGGGCGAGGAGACGAGGCGGGCGAGATAGTGGGAGAGGCCCCCCACCGGCGGCGCGATCGACATGTCGTTGTCGTTCAAGATGACGACCAGCCGGTTGCCGGCGGCCTCCGCATTGTTCATCGCCTCATAGGCCATGCCGGCGGACATCGCGCCGTCGCCGATCACCGCGACCGCCTTGCCCGGCGCGCCGGCGAGCTTGTTCGCGACCGCGAAGCCGAGGGCCGCCGAGATCGAGGTTGAGCTGTGCGCCGCCCCGAACGGGTCGTATTCGCTCTCGCTCCGCCTGGTGAAGCCGGAGAGGCCGCCGCCCATGCGCAAGGTGCGGATGCGGTCGCGGCGGCCGGTCAGGATCTTGTGGGGATAGGCCTGGTGGCCGACGTCCCACACCAGCCGGTCATCGGGCGTGTTGAAGACATAGTGAAGCGCAACGGTCAGCTCGACGACGCCCAGGCCGGCGCCGAGATGCCCGCCGGTCACCGAGACCGCCGAGATCGTCTCCGCGCGCAGCTCGTCGACAATCCGGCGCAGCTGAGAACGGTCCAGCCGCCTCAAGTCGTGCGGCGTGGAAACGGTGTCGAGGAGGGGCGTTTCGGGGCGGTCGGTCATTGGGCGGGGATATGGTCCTTGTGGCCTGCAAGGGCTAGCCGAAAACCGCGGCCGGGTCGAATGGCAAGGCGGTGCAGGAACGGTGCAAAGGATGCTAAGCTGCTGAGTCGATGCGGCGGCTGCTTCCCTTCTGCGCATTCGCGGGGCTGATGCTCGGCACGGCGATCCCGCCGCCGCGCGCGGCGCCCGCCGCTCCGCTCCGCCTCACCGCCGCGCCGGGGCCTTTCGCGGCGGACGCCGTCGGGCCGCCGCTGTTGCCGCCGATGTCCGTTCTGATCAGCGAGCCCGCGCCGCCGCCGCCCTCCGTTCCGGCGAGCAAGCCTGTCTCCCCGCCGGCCGCCCCTCGGATTGAGCCGCCGCCGCCGGTCGAGGGGCTGGTGCGCATCGTCGTCAGCCTCTCGCAGCAGAAGGCGTTCGTCTATAAAGCGGGGGCGCTGGTCGCCGCTTCGCGAGTCTCGACCGGGCGGCGAGGGCACGAGACTCCGACCGGCACCTTCCCCATCCTCGAGAAGCAGGTCCACCACCGCTCGAACAAATATTCGAATGCGCCGATGCCGTTCATGCAGCGGCTCACCGCCTACGGGATCGCGCTGCACGCGGGGCACGTGCCGGGCTATCCCGCCTCGCACGGCTGCATCCGCCTGCCCTGGGGGTTCGCGAAGAGGCTCTACGGGATGACCGGCTATGGCACGATCGTAACGATCACGCGGGGGCGTTCAGGCCGTGATGCGGGCGCGCTCGCCGCACGAATCCGGCGATCATGAGGCTGGTCCTCCCCAAAGCCCCGCCATATTCGGGGCTCTTGCCGGCACCGCCACGAGTCACGCTCGATCGCGACCTGGCCCGGCTGAGAATTCCGCGCGTCAACGGGCGCCTTCCCCCGGCGGTCGATGCACTGGATTATCTGATGGCCTGCTTCAGCCAGATTGCCTACGTGCCGACCGCCCATGAAGCGGCGAACCGCCGACGTACCAAGGTGGTCCCGTCCAGCTTGTTCGAGGAGATGTCCGCCGCGGGGCGCGCGGCCGACGTGGCCGCGCTGATCCGCCAGGCCTTCCGGGATGCCGGCGAGACCCTGGTCCGCAGGGTGGCCACTGCCAACAGCGTGACGACCCTCACGAGGCTCGCCGGAGTGGTCGTGATCGCGTCACGCGGAACGAGGCTGTTCCATTCGTTCCTCCGCCCGTCCCGTGACCTTCTGATCGATCTCGACGCGCTGCCGGTGGCGTGGGGCTCGCCCGACACTCGCTACCATTTCGGCTTCCTGGAAGAAGCCTGCGCGTCAATCCCGGCGGTACGGAGCGCGTATGAGGAGATCGGCAAGGGGCTTCCGATCTTCTTCACCGGCCACTCGCTGGGCGGCGCCCTGTCTACGGTGACGGACCGCCTCTGGGGTGAGGCGTGGCCAGCGGACGAGCGCAGCACGATTGTGTTCGGATGCCCGCGTTTCGGCAACGCGAGGGCGGCGGGAAGGCTCCCCTGCCGCGCGCTCGTACGGCCTTGGGATCCTGTGCCGGGGGTACCGGTCGGCTTTGGGTACGCCGACCCGATCATGGTGTTCCGCCTTCCGGCGCCGGCACCGCGGGCGTGGGTCAGGCTCTGGCGCAATCACAGTATGGAAGGTTATCGGCGCGCCGTCGCCATTCGGGAAAAGCGCGCCTCCGAAGACGAGAGCCTCTTCAGAAGGTTCGCGACGGCGATCGCGCCCTAGCCGTTGTCGCGGCAGTCGGAGCAGGTGCCGCGAACCTCGATGACCGGGCGCTGCGGCGAGAAGCCGGCGCCCTTCGCGGCGTCGCGGACTCCGCCGGACAGCCGGTCGTCGTCAAGGTGGGTGGTCTGGCCGCAGCGGTCGCAGATCAGGAAGATGCAATCGTGCAGGCAGTCCGGATGGTCGTTGGCGACATAGGCATTGGCGCTCTCGACCCGGCGGGCGAGGTTGGCGCCGACGAACAAATCGAGGATTCGGTAGACGCTGTTCGCGGCGATGCGGCGGCCCTCGCTCTTCGACACCTTGTCGGCGATGTCGTAGGCCGAAGCGGGGCGGTCGAAGCTCGCCAGCGCCTTGAACACGGCGGAGCGCATCTCGGTCCACTGCTCGCCCGAGCGGACCATCGTCTCCTTCGCCGCCGAGACGAGGTCGGCGCCCTCGTGCGTCTGGTGATGGTGGGCGTGCGCCATGGCGGATAAGTAAGCCTTCGCGGAGGCGGCGGCAAGGAGGAGGGGGCAAGGGGGACCCCGGCCGCCGCTGAGCCGTTATCCGTCACCCGCCGTGGAGCGCGCCCGCTTGAGCCTGCCGCAGATTCTCGCCTTCGCCGTCCTCGCCGGGATGATGGCGCTCTTCCTGTGGGGGCGGATCCGCTACGATCTGGTCGCGGTGCTGGCGCTCCTGGTCTCGCTCGCGGTCGGCATCGTCAAGCCGAAGGCGGCGTTCAGCGGCTTTTCCGACGACATCGTCATCATCGTCGCCTCCGCCTTGATCATCTCGGCCGCGGTGGAGCGCTCCGGCGTCGTCGAAGCGGCGATAGCCCGCCTCACGAGCGGCATGACCCGCGTTGGCTCGCAGCTCTTCGTTCTAGTCGGCTCGGTCACCTTCCTCTCGGCGATGGTGAAGAATATCGGCGCGCTGGCGATGATGATGCCTGCCGCCTTCCAGATGGCGAAGAGATCGAAGGCCTCGCCCTCCTGCTTCCTGATGCCGATGTCCTTCGGCTCGCTGCTCGGCGGCCTCGTCACCCTCGTCGGCACCTCGCCCAACATCATCGTCAGCCGGGTGCGGCAGGAGATGACAGGCGAGCCCTTCCGGATGTTCGATTATGCCCCGGTGGGGCTCGGCATCGCCGTCGCCGGGCTCATCTTCCTCCGCTTCGGCTACCGGTTGCTCCCGGGCGGCCGCCGCGCCCTGCCGACGATGGGGGAAGCGCTCGACATCGAGGATTATGCGACCGAAGCGGCGATCGGCCCCGGCTCGCCCGTCGACGGCAGGACCGTCGCTGATTTCCTCGAGCTGACGGAGGGCGAGGTCGCAGTCACCGGCATTCAACGCTTCGAGCGGGGCGGGATCCTGCCGCCGCTGCCCGACGCCGCGCTCAACTCGGGCGACGTGCTGATGCTGAGAGGCGAGCCGGACGCGCTCGAGCGGGCAATCGTGGCCGCCGGCCTCGAGCTCGAAGGCCACCATCGCGACGCCGCCGCCGGCGCGGCGCAGGTCGGCGTGATAGAGGCGGTGATCCGCCGCGATTCGATCCTCGCGGGTGAGGCGGCCGGGCGGATGGCGCTGCACGAACGCCACGGCGTCAACCTCATCGCGGTCAGCCGGCGTGGCGAGCGGATCAGCCGCCGCCTGCGCGACGTCGTCCTCTGCCCCGGCGATGTCGTGGTGCTTCAGGGCAGCCTCGACACTTTGCCCGAGCGGCTGCGCGAGCTCGGCTGCCTGCCGCTCGCCGAGCGGACGCTGCGCCTCGGCAGCGCCCGCCGCGGCCTTGTGCCGATCTTCATTCTCGCCGGGGCGATGGCGCTGACCGCGCTCGGGCTGGTGCCAGTCGCGGTCGCCTTCTTCGCGGCTGCCGCACTCGTCATGCTCTTCGGCGCGTTGCCGGCCCGGGAGGCCTATCAAAGGATCCAATGGCCGATCATCGTCATGCTGGGCGCGCTGATCCCGGTGTCCGACGCCTTGAGGACGACTGGCGCGACCGACCTTATCGCCCGTTTCCTCTCCTCCACCGCCGCCTCGCTGCCGCCGTGGGCGGCGGTCGGGCTGATCCTGGTCGCAGCGATGGCGGTCACGCCCTTCCTCAACAACGCCGCGACCGTGCTGATCGTCGCGCCGATCGCCGCCACCTTCGCGACCGGCCTCGGCTACCGGCCGGAAGCCTTCCTGATGGCGACGGCGGTGGGGGCGGGGAGCGACTTCCTCACTCCCATCGGCCACCAGTGCAATACTTTGGTGATGGGGCCCGGCGGCTACCGTTTCGGCGACTATGCGCGGCTCGGCGCGCCGCTCAGCCTGATTGTGCTGCTCGTCGGCGTTCCCCTTATCCTCGCCGTCTGGCCACTCCACTAGCCCCTTCCAACCGAGGCCGGGGCAGGCCAAAGGTCGAACCATGAGATACGCCACGATCCTTCTTATCCCCCTCCTCGCCGCCTGCGGAGCGAGGGGCGCGGCCAATGCCGAGACGGACGCCCAGAACGACCTGCTCGCCAACCTCCAGCTGGTCGACAGCAATGCCGATCCGGCGCGGCTGCAGGCATTGATCGACGAGACGATGCCGGCCGTGCTCGCCGACGCGAAGGACGCGCAATACCGCAACGTCCGCGCCGGCGCGGGCGGGGCGGTATGCGGCGAGGTGTCGTCGGCGAAGCAGCCGTTCCTTCCCTTCGTCATCACCCCGGCCAAGATCGCGCTGGTCGGCTCCAGCCCGCAGATCCAGTTCGCCGATCCGTCAGACCTGCTCGCCGACGCCTATGTGCGCTGGTGCGCGACTCCGGAGGAGCTGAGCCGCATCGGGCCGCAGCTCCACCAGGCGGCTTCCGATCCCGCCAACATCACCATGTCGCAGGTGACCGCCGCGACGCCCCCGCCGCCGCCGCCCGAGGCCGCGGATGCGCCGCCCGCCGCTCCGCCGCCCGCCCCGAAGGCGACGCCGGCCCGCCCCGCGCCGCCGCAGGACATCGACAGCTTCATGAACTCGGTCGCCCACAAGCAGCCGTAGCTTTCGTTAACATTCATCCGTTATGGCATCCATAATGGATGTATTCATCGCAAAGCGGTGAACGGACCGAACAGGTGGCGGCGTTGGGAAAGCAGCATAGGAACGACGGGGAGGCCCCCCGGGAACCCGAAAGGCCGGAGGCGCCGCCGCCGATGGACCGGGCGGAGGCGGAGGCCTTCCGTTCGGCGTGCCGCCATTATGCGCGGCGCGCGGGGAATTTGCGGGGCTGAGGCGGCGGCACCGCCGCCGGGCGGATCAGGCGATCTTGTCGGCGTAGAGGAAGCGGCCGGGGCCGAGGCGCTCCAGCACTTCCTGCAGGCTGGCGTAGGAGAGGGCGAAGCAGCCCTCCGACCGCCCGAGCTTGCCGTGCAGCTCCGCCTGCTCGGGCTCGGCATACCAGGCGCTGTGGACAACGATCGCCCGCGCCTCGGCATTGCTGTTCGAGCCATCGAGGCCGGCGACGCGCAGCGAGCGGCCGTATTTTCCGGGATAATATTCGCCGGTGACGTAGCCGCCGGCCGAGCTCGCTTCCGAGCCGATCGCGTTGGAAAAGCGCTCGAGGAACCCGCTATGGTCCGGGTCCGAGCCGCGGCCGTGGGCGACGAGATGCTTTGTCACTTTGCCGGTGTTGGTCTCGAGCAGGAAGAAGCGGGCCTCGCGCGAGGGGCGGCTGAAATCGGTGATGGCGACCAAGTCGGTGTGGGTCAGAGCGGCGCGGTGCCGGTCGAACGAGGCGCGGGCGCGGGCGAGGAGCTGCGGATCGACCGCCGGATCGACGACGACGCGCGGGCGCGCCGGCACGGCGACGGCCGGCCTCGCATTCCGAATGGCGTCGGCGAGCGTGGTCGATTTGGCCGTGGTGGCCACCAGACCGGCACAAAGCCCGGCGCCAAGCAACTGCCTGCGCGATAGTTCCACTGGAAACCCCTCCGCTATGGCCATCCCATATAGGAACCGCTTGGTGAATTTTGAGTGGATTGAAGGGGTTAACAGTTAGTTGCCGCCGCATTTCGCCGCGAGTCCGGCACGCTTGGCGGCGGGTTTGGGAGAAGCGGCGGAACTTATCCCTCCTTGGAAGGGAGGGGCTGGGGGTGGGTACTGCCGAAGGCGGCCAAACTCGCAGTCCGGAAAGCTCGCTCCGCTCGCTACCCACCCCTAACCCCTCCCTTCCAGGGAGGGGGATCACTGCGATTCAGATCTTCTCGGCGTAGAGGAAGCGGCCGGAGCCGAGCCGGGTCATCGCCTCGGCGTGGCTGACGCCGGGGAGGGCGAAGCAGCCTTCCGAGCGGCCGAGCTTGCCGTAGGCGTCGATCATCCGCGGCTCGGCATACCAGGCGGTGTGGACGACGATCTCGCGCGCCAGGGCGTTGCTGTTCGAAACGTCGAGGCCGGTCAGGCGCATCGAATAACCGTATTTGCCGGTATAGGCCTCGCCGGTGAGGTAGGCGCCTTCGGAGGTGGCGGCGGAGCCGAGCTCGTTGGAGAAGAATTCGAGCCAGCCGCTGTGCGCCGGGTCGGAGCCGCGGCCATGGGCGACGAGATGCTGGGTGACGAAACCGGAATTCAGATCGACGATGTAGAAACGCGGATCGCGCGAGGCGCGGGCGAAATCGGCGATGCCGATTACGTCGGTGCGCTGGATCAGGCTTCTTTTCGCATCGAGCGAGGCGAGCGCCCGCGCCCTGAGCAGGGGGTTGATGACCGGCTGAGAGGCCGCGACGGTTGCGAACGCTCGCGCCGGCAACACTGCGGCCGCGCCCGCGGCGGCCGTCGCCGCGCTGAGAAATGTCCGTCGTGAAAGCGTCACAAGCCCTCCCAAGCGCGCGATTGTCGCCTATTCGGTGCGCGGGCTCAACGATTCCGGGGCCTTTCGGATGCATCCCGCCGCGCCGATGAGTCGCTTCGCCGCATCGCCGTCCCGGAACCGGACGCCGCACGGCTGCGTAATGAGCGGCAGGATGGACGGATTCGAACGACTCGCCGTGAAGCCCGGGCTGCCCCCAATGGAGGCGAAGCTGGTCGACGCTTTGCCCGAGGGCGGCGGCTGGCAGTATGAGCCCAAGTGGGACGGCTTCCGCTGCCTCGTCTATCGAGACGGCGGCGAGGTCTACCTACAGTCCAAGGCCGGCAAGCCGCTCGGCCGTTATTTTCCCGAGGTCGCCGACCGCGTGCTGCGGATGCGGGCCGACCGTTTCGTGCTCGACGGCGAGTTGATCATCCCGGTCGGCGGCCACCTCTCGTTCGACGCGCTCCAGCTCCGCCTCCACCCCGCCGAGAGCCGGGTGAAAAGGCTCGCCGCCGAGACTCCGGGCCAGCTGATGCTGTTCGACCTCCTCTTCCATAAGGAGACGAGCTACCTCGCCGCGCCGCTCGAGATCAGGCGGCAGGCGTTGGAGACGGTGTACAAGGGCGAAGAGCGGGAAGATCTCCTCCTCTCGCCGGCGACGATCGACCGGGCGGCGGCGCAAGGCTGGCTGGACAGCGCCGGCGGCGCGCTGGACGGCGTCGTCGCCAAGCGCCTCGACGGCGTCTACGAGCCGGGCGAGCGGGCGATGCTGAAGGTCAAGCAATTGAAAAGCGCCGACTGCGTCGTCGGCGGCTTCCGCTATGCGCAAAGCAGCTGCGAAGTGGGCTCGCTGCTGCTCGGCCTCTATGATGAGGCGGGACTGCTCAACCATGTCGGCTTCACCTCCGCCATCCCCGCGGAAGAGCGCGCCGGGCTGACGAAAAGGCTGGAGGCCTTGATCGAGCGGCCCGGCTTCACCGGCGACGCCCCCGGCGGGCCCTCGCGCTGGTCGACCGAACGGACCGGCGAATGGGAGCCGCTGTGGCCCGAGCTGGTCGTCGAGGTGCGCTACGACCACGTCACGGGCGGGCGTTTCCGCCACGGCACCAAATTCCTGCGCTGGCGGCCCGACAAGGCGCCGGCGCAGTGCCGAATGGACCAGCTCCAGCCCGAGGCGCGGCCCGCCGAGCTCGCCTCGACTCTCGGCGAGACGGCGAAATGAGCGCGCCGGAGCGGATCGTCGAAGGGGTCCGCCTCTCCAACCCGGCCAAGGTGCTGTACCCCGAGCAGGGTATCACCAAGGGGGAGCTGGCGGATTATTACGTCGCGGTGGCGGAGCGGATGCTGCCCCATGTCGCCAACCGGCCGGTGACGATGGTGCGCTGCCCGGCGGGGCAGGAGACCAAATGCTTCTACCAGCGCCACGCCGGCTCCGGCGTGCCGCCGCAGCTGCACGAGGTGACGATCCCCGGCTTCGAGGAGCCCTATCTCTACATATCGGACGTCGCCGGGCTGGCGGCCATGGTGCAGATGGGGGTGTTGGAGATTCACCCCTGGGGCGTCACCGTAGGGCATCCCGACAGAGCGGACCGGATCGTCTTCGACCTCGATCCGGACGAGGGACTCGGCTTCGGCGACGTGATCCACGCGGCCCGCGAAGTGCGCGATCGGCTGAAGCGGCTGGGGCTGGAAAGCTTCGTCAAGACCACCGGCGGCAAGGGGCTGCACGTCGTCGTGCCGGTCGAGCCGACCGCAGCCTGGCGCGAGGTCAAGAGCTTCGCCAAGGGGGTTTCCGCCGAAATGGCCGCCGACGCGCCGGACAAATATTTGACCAGGATCTCAAAGGCCGAACGCGCCGGCCGGATCTTCATCGATTACCTGCGCAACGACCCGACCTCGACCGCGGTGGCGCCTTATTCGACCCGCTCCCGCCCCGGCGCGCCGGTGGCGATGCCGCTCGCCTGGGGCCAGGTGAAGGAAGGCCTCGACCCGCGCGCCTACACGGTCGAGACGGTGCCGTCGCAGCTCCGCCGCCAGCGGAGCGATCCGTGGGCCGAGATGCTGACTCTGCGCCAGCGTCTGCCAGACGCGCCGCGGGGGTAGGCATTCGTCACCCCCGGACTTGATCCGGGGTCCACCTTCTTCAGGCGCGCACAAAGGAAAAGGTGGATGCCGGATCAAGTCCGGCATGACGTTTCCCTATTGCCCGTTCGAGGCGACCGCGGCCGGCTTCGGCTTGGCCGGCTTCGCCGCCGCTGTCGTCGGCTTCGCAGCCGGTTTGGCGGGCTTGGCGGCGGGCGGGACGGCCGGCGCGGGAACCGGCAGGTCGTTGAGCGCCGCGAGCGCGATCGGATCGCGCTTGTACATGTCCGAATAGCTCAGATAGCCGGCCGCGTCGCTCGTCGACGCGACGGTGAAATAGACGATGTAGACCGGGATCGGCTGGGCGAGGCTGGCCTGCACGCTCTTCTTCGACGCGATCGTCTGCTGGACCTTCTCATGGTCCCATTCGGTGCCTTCGAGCAGGGTCTCGGCGAAGCCGACCGCTTCCTCGGTGCGGATGCAGCCGTGGCTGTAGGCGCGCGCCTGCTTGTCGAACAAATGCTTGGCGTTGGTGTCGTGGAGGTAGATGGCATAGGGGTTGCCCATCACCAATTTGACCCGGCCGAGCGCGTTGGTCGGCCCTGGCGGCTGGCGCCAGCGGACCGCGCCGCTGTCGCCCATCGGCACCGAGACATAGCCCTTCTTGCCCGCCACCTCGTGGCTGATGCTGGTCGGCACCTCCCACCAGGGGTTGAAGATGGCGCCGGTGATCATTGCCGAAAGCTGCGGCGTGGGAGTCTTGAGGGCGCCGGCGACGGCGCGGCGCCGGTTGAGCGTCGTGCCGTTTTCGACGATCGAGACGGTGTAGGCGGGCACGTTGACGATCACATATTTCTCGCCGAGGTCGCGCGGCATCCAGCGCCAGCGATCGAGGTTGAGGCGGATCTTCGCCTTGAGCGCGGTGTCGGTCGTGGTCGCGAGCAGCGCCTTCAGCGCGGCATATTGGGGGTGGGTCGGCAATATCGAGCGAAGCGTGTCGCCGACGACATGGTCCTTCAGCGCGCGGGTGAGCAGGGCCTGCTGCTCGGCCGGCCCGAACGGATCGTCGCGCACGTGCCAGTCCACTCGCCCGTCGGCCGAGACGTGGCCGAGGCTGAGGTCGCTGGCGACTTTGACGAAGGCGCGGGTCGCGACCTTGTTCAGCCCGTCCTTGTCGCCGGCCTCGATCGCCTGGCGCAGGGCATCGGCGTCATAGTCCGCGGGATCCAGGCCTTCGTCGTTCACGCCTTCGATGAAGGCGAGGAGGTCCTGCGCGTCCCGCTTCTTCCAGTCGCCGGCGACGACGACCGGCGCCGGAGTCGGCGCGGGCTGCGCGACCGGCGGCGGCGCGGTGGGAGTGAGCTCCTGAGTCGACTGGGCCGCGGCCGGAACGGCGGTGGCGGCCAGCAGGAGGGGAAGCAAATAACGGCTCGACATGATACGATCCTAACGCATGGTTTCGCCCGCGACTTACGCCCCCGCGGGGCCGCCTCCACCATAGGCAGGAATACGTATTAAGGCCGCCTGAAGCAGGCGGCAAGCCGGGCGCAAGCGCCGGAAAAGAAAAGCGAACCGGCCCGGCGCGGGGCCGGACCGGTTCGCCGGGGCGAAAGCTCTTAGGCAGCCGTCGCCGTGTCGCGGTTCATCCAGCCGAAATAGGCGGCGACGATGGCGAGCACGGCGTGCAGCCAGACGTCGTTGCCGTAGATCGGGATCATGCCGAAGGTGGTGTAGGTGGCCGGGAAGAGGCCAAGCACCGTCAGTAGCGCATAGATGATCGCCACCGCGCGGAAATAGGTGCGCGCGCCGGCGAGGCTGCGCGCGGCCAGCACGCCCCAGATGCCGAACAGGATATGGACGATCGCGTGGAGCATGTTCATCGGGAACATCCCGAGCTCGTATCCGAACATCGTCTTCATCGTGACCCCGGCGTCGCCGGGAAGCGCCGTATGAGCCATGTCGTTGAGGCCGGGTATGAAGCCGCCGGCGCCGACAATCAGGAACACGATGCCGAAGATCATCGCGAAGGTACGGGTGCTCATCAACCATCTCCCATGTTGTTTTGTCGTTGTGTTACGCAAACCCCGGTGGGAGCCTAGCGCAATAACGCGGGCGTAACCAGTTCGTTCGCCGCGCCCGCCGCCGCGGCGTCCCGCGATTGGATGGCGAGCGGTCGGAGAGGTTCCCCAGCTCGCTTGGCGGCGGCGCCCCCGCGATGCCTCCGCGATGCCTCCACTCGTCTTGCGTCAGGGCATGTTGAAGTTGATGCCCTGCGCCAGCGGCAGGTCGCGGCTGTAGTTGATCGTATTGGTGGCGCGGCGCATGTAGCTGCGCCAGGCGTCCGAACCGCTCTCGCGCCCGCCGCCGGTCTCCTTCTCGCCGCCGAATGCGCCGCCGATCTCGGCCCCCGAGGGGCCGATATTGACGTTGACGATGCCGCAGTCGGAGCCGGCTGCGGAGAGGAACAGCTCGGCCTCCCTGAGATCGTTGGTGAAGATCGACGAGGAGAGGCCCTGCGGCGCCGCATTGTGCGCCGCGATCGCTTCGTCGAGCGCGGCATAGCGCATCACGTAGAGGATGGGAGCGAACGTCTCGGCGAGGGTGATCGGAGTCTGGGCCGGCATATCGGCCAGGGCGGGCCGGACATAGAGGCCGCCGAGCCGCTCGCCGCCCGAAACCGCGCCGCCCTCGACGCGCGCCTGATCGAGCGCCCGCCCCATCGCGTCCACCGCCGCCTCGTCGATCAGCGGGCCGACCAGGACGCCCTCGTCCAGCGGATTGCCGACGGAGACGCCGGCCCAGATCTGCTTCAGCCGGGGCACGAGGCGCTCGTACACATCGTCATGGACGAGCAGGCGCCGCAGAGTCGTGCAGCGCTGTCCCGCCGTGCCGACGGCGGCGAAGGTGATCGCCCGCTCAGCCAGAGCGAGATCGGCCGAAGGCGCGACGACCATGCCGTTATTGCCGCCGAGCTCGAGCAGCACCCGCCCGAAGCGGGCGGCGACGCGCGGCGCCACGTGCCGGCCCATCCGTGTCGAGCCTGTCGCCGAAAGCAGGGCGACTTTGGGATGGTCGACCAGCGCCTCGCCCACCTCGCGCCCGCCCTGGACCACCTGGCTGAGGTGAAGCGGCGCCTCGCCGAACCGCGCCGCCGCCCGCTCGAACAAGGCCTGGACCGCGGCGGCGCAGAGCGGCGTCTTCTCGGACGGCTTCCACACGACGGAGTCCCCGCAGACGAAGGCAAGGCAGGCGTTCCACGCCCAGACCGCCACCGGGAAGTTGAACGCCGAGATTACGCCGACCACGCCGAGCGGGTGCCAGGTCTCCATCATCCGGTGCCCCGGCCGCTCGGTGGCGATGGTGAGGCCGTAGAGCTGGCGCGAGAGCCCGACGGCGAAGTCGCAGATGTCGATCATCTCCTGGACCTCGCCGAGCCCCTCCTGGAGGATCTTGCCGGCCTCGAGGGCGACGAGACGGCCGAGCGCCTCCTTCTCCTCGCGCAGCACCTCGCCGAACAGCCGGACCAGCTCGCCGCGCCGAGGCGCGGGCACCGAACGCCAGGCGAGGAAGGCGGCGTGCGCCCGCTCGATCGAGGCCCCGATGTCGGTCGTCGTCGCGACGGCGCCGATACTTTTCCCGTCGATCGGCGAACGCGATTCGAGGTTGCCTTCAACCAGGAGGCCGAACCGAGCGAGAAGGGAGGCGGCCTCGGCCGCGGAGTCGAACGCCATGTGCGCCGCTTAGCCGCGGCCCGTCCGCCACGCCAGTGCGGCTCAGGCGGCGGCCGCGCTGGGCGCGGTGGCGCGTCCCGTTCGTTCGAGCTTGCCCCAGCCGACCCAGCGGCCGTGCAGGGCGGCGGCGACGGCGCGGATCACCACCCAGTACATGAGCTGGCGGTAGACGAAGCGCTGGGCGATGAGCAGCATGGCCGGAAAGCGGCGCTCGCGCACGTCCATGCGGTAGGCGACGAGGCCGGAAGCCAGGTCGATCGCGACGAAGACGATCCAGTAAGCCGCCATCCTGAACAGGTCGGTATGGGTCTGCGCCCAGCCGTGCTGCTCGACCCGGCCGACCGTCGCGGCGAGGCTCAGCAGCAAAGCTAGGTCGATGAGCGGCGAGACGATCGAGAAGAATATCTGGAACAGCCAGGCCTGCGGCATGCCGATCCGGGCGAGACCTTTCGGCGACCCTTGCGTGAGCACCGCGCGGTGCTTCCACAGGCATTGGAGGGTGCCGAACGCCCAGCGGAAGCGCTGGCGGGCGAGCCCGCGCAGGGTCTGCGGCGCCTCCGTCCAGGCGACGGCATCGGCATCGTTGGCGATGCGCCAGCCGGCGCGCTGGACGGCGATGGTAAGGTCCTGGTCCTCGGCGAGCGTGTCGACCGGGAAGCCGCCGACCGCGTCCAGCGCGGCGCGCCGCCACGCGCCGACCGCGCCGGGCACGACCATGATCGCGCCGAGCCGGGCGAGCGCGCGCCGCTCCAGATTCTGCGCGGTGACATATTCGACCGCCTGCCAGCGGGTGACGAGATTGACCTTGTTGCCGACCTTGGCGTTGCCGGCGACGGCGCCGACCTTGGGGTCGGCGAACCAGCGCGCTAGCTTCGCGATCGTCGCCGTCTCGAACTGCGTGTCGGCGTCGAGGGCGACGATCGCCTCGCCCTGCGCGAGGGCGAGGCCGCGGTTCAGCGCGTGTGCCTTGCCGCGATTTGGGAGGCGCAGAAGTTGAAAGCGCGGATCGCCGGCGAACGCGCGCTCGACCATTTCGGCGGTGCCGTCCGTGGAGCCGTCGTCAACGACGATCACCTCGATGTCGGCGCCTCGGCTGGCGAGGACTCGGCGCACCGACGATTCGATCACCCGCGCTTCGTTGAAGCAGGGGATGAGGACGGATATTCGGCCCCCATAACCTTCCGGCGGCGGCCGCGCCGGCCGGTCGGTAGCGGCGAGGAGCGTCAGCGACAGGGCGCGAGCGACGCCGAGGCCGATCGCGACGACGAAGATGCTGGAGAGCAGCACGCTCAAGGCGGCCAGCACGATGAACACGGCGACGTCGGCGCGAACCGCGATGAGGTCCGCCCCTTCGACCTTCGGCATCACCTGCGCGGGCGTAAGGCCGGCCAGCGCCGAGGCCTTGACGAAGCGGTAGCCCTTCGCCCGCAGCGCGTCGATCAGCCGCGGCAGCGCCGCCAGCGTCTCAGCCCGGTTGCCGCCGCCGTCGTGGAGCAGGACGATGTTGCCCGACCGGTCCACGTTGCCCGCCTCGACCTCGCGCAGCGCATTGTCGACGATCGTCTCGACGCCGGGCTGCTGCCAGTCCTCGGTGTCGACGTGGAGGCCGACGTTCAGATAGCCGCGCTGCTGGGCGTCGAGCGCCGGCCCCAGTTCGTCCGCCGTGGTCGGCTCGGCGTCACCGAAATAAGGCGCCCGGAAGAGGCGCATGCCGCGCCCCGTATAGGCTTCGACCAGCCGCTCGGTGGCGTTGAGCTCGAGGCTGACCGCCCGCTGCGAGACGGCGGCCATGTTGGGGTGGGTGTAGCTGTGGTTGCCCAGCTCGTGCCCCTCATCGACGATGCGGTTGAGCAGGCTCGGGTGGGCGAGGGCGTTCTCGCCGACGATGAAGAAGGTCGCCGGCACGCCTTTCGCCTTCAGCACGTCGAGGATCTTCGGCGTCCAGTTCGGATCGGGCCCGTCGTCGAACGTGAGGGATACGAAGCCGGGATGATAGCCGGTGCGGCGGATCACGTAGGGGGTCGGCAGCACCGGGTAACGCTCGGCGCGGATGAGCCGCTTGGCGTCGGCGGCGATCTCGCGTCGTCCGTCGGTCGGCGTCGCCGCGATGCGCAAAATCTCGCCGGTGCCCTGGACGTCGGTGTTCATCGTGCTCTTCAGCACCGCCAGGTCCGGGACCGGCCGGTTGGGGCCGAAGGCGGCAAGATCCCTCCAGACACCGGGATCCTCGCTGCCGAGGCGCCACAAAGCAACGCCGCCGACCCCCTCCAGCCGCGCGGCGCGGAGCTGGTTCCAGGCGCTGGCCGCGTCGACCATCCAGACGTGGTGGGGAGTCCCCGCCTCGTCTTCATAGTCGAACGTCTCGTTGCCGCTTCGCGGGTCGAAGCGGATCTCGGCCTCGCTGTCGTGGGCCGACAGCCAGGCTTCCTCGATCGTCTGCACCTCGGCAGCGTGCCCCCGCGCCCAGTCGTAGCCGTAATTGGCGATGGCGGCGACGACCTTGCCGGGCCCGACTGCGCGGACCGCCTCCACCATCCGCGCCACGAACCATGGCTGGGATGCGATCGGCCCGGGGTCCCCGGTCATCCAATGCTCGTCGTAGAGCATCAGGTAGAGCTTGTCGGCGACGCGGCCGTAATCGGCGACCCGCCACGCGGGGTCGGCCACCGGCATGGTGAGGCCGGTGGTGAGGCCCTTCGGCGCCAGCACCCGCCGCGTCTCGGCGAGGAAGCGTTTGTAATCGCCCTGCGAGCTTTCCGGCAGCTCCTCGAAGTCGAACACTACCCCGGCGGCGCGGCGGGCGGCGAGGAAGTCGGCGACCTGGCGGGTGAGCCGCGCCCGCGCCGCAGGGTCGTGGAGCAGGGTCGCGGTGCCGGCGACGTCCCAGACGGTGTCGTTGACGTTCTGCACCATCGGCATCACCTGGGGGGGCTGCGCCGCCCCGGCGACGATGTGGTCGAAGGCGGGATCGGCGACGATCCGGAAATCGTGGCCCGCGCCGGTGACCGTCGCCAGCGCCGGCATCACCTGGTCGATCTCGTCGACATGCGCGGCCAGCGAGGCGCGGCTGGTTTCGTCCCACGGTACGTAGAAGGCGGAGACGGTCGGCCTCCCCTGGTGCGCGCCGCGTGCCGGACCGGCTGGGAGCCAGGTGCCGCCATAATATTCGCGCCGCGGCGACCTGTGGCGGGCGATGCCGATCCGTTCGGCCAAAGCGTGGAGCGGCGAGCGGTCGATGCCGAGCGGCAATGGTCCGGGCAGCGGCACGTCGACGATGGTCAGCGCGAAGACCGCCGCCGCCCCGAAAATGAGGAGCAGCAGCGCCAGGATGGACGATCGCGTCCAGCGGCCCCGTCGGCCCGACGGGTCCAGGAAGACCGGCTTCGACATGATCCTTCGCCCTCGACCGTCCCATTTAGGGCGAGCCGGCTTTCGGGATGAGGGGGCGGTGAATTAAATCTTGTTCACGCTGGCGACGAGTCGGGGACCGTGCTCCGGCGGTGGGTCCGGCTCGCCGGGTTCGAGGTATAAGCAATCGCCAGTCCCTCCCGTCAGCGGTATCACCCACCGCTCGAGGCCGGCGAACGGGTCGGCCTCGCCTGCCGCGACATAGGCGACCGAGAAAGGCGGCGCGTTGAGCAGCACCCCGCTGTGCGGCCCGGCCCGGCGGCGCGATTGCGGCGAAGGCGAGAGATTGGCGACCGCGACCGCGTCCTCGACATGGAGCTCGCGGTCCCGTCCGTAATCGTAGAGGCGGTAGGTGACGTCGCTCGGCTGCTGGATCTCGATCAGCGACAGGCCGGGCCCGATGGCGTGGATCGTCCCCGCCGGCACCGAGAAGAAATCACCCGCCCGCGGCTCGATCCAGTCGAGCCGCGCCTCGATCGAGCCGTCCGCCGCGGCCGCGCGCAATTCCGCCTCGCCGATCCCTTCCCTGAGCCCCAGAGCGAGCTTCGCCCTCGGCTCGGCGGCAACGACGTACCAGCATTCGCTCTTGCCGTGTGGGAGGCCGCGCGCGCGCGCGTTGGCGTCGTCCGGGTGGACCTGGACCGACAATTTGTCGCTGGTGAACAGATATTTGACGAGCAGCGGCAAGGCGCGGCCGTCCGGCGCCTCGAACCAGATCTCGCCGATCCGCCGGCCGGAGCCGTCGTCCCGCCCCCATGGCTTCTCGACCTCGCGCGGCGTGAGCTTCATTCGCCGAACTTGTCGGCAAAGGCGGCCGCGGCGCCGAACAGGCCGGGCTGGGGATGGGTGATGATTTTGACCGGCATCTCCTCCATCCGCCGCTCGAACCGCCCCTTGGCGATGAAGCGGCCGCGAAAGCCCGAGGCGGGGAGGCGGTCGGCGAGCCTCAGGCCGAGCCCGCCGCCGATGACCACCGCTTGTGCCCCCTGGGCCAGCGCGATGTCCCCGGCCACCGATCCGAGCGACAGGCAGAATCGGTCGAGCGCGGCGGCGGCGAGGCTGTCCTCGCCGGTCAGCCCGCCCTGCCATAGCGCCTTCTCGTCGCGATAGCGGGCCGGTCGTCCCTCGATCGCCGCCAGCGCCTCGTAGAGGTTGGCGAGCCCAGGGCCGGAGGTGACCCGCTCGACCGAGACCCGGTCCAGCCGCTTCCTCAACTCGCCCAGGATCCTGTCCTCGAGGTCGTCGATCGACGCGAAGTCGATATGGCCGCCCTCGGTCTCGATGATGTGGGAAAGGCCGCCCCGCCGAAGCAATTGCGCGACTCCGAGCCCGGTACCGGGGCCGACGATGCTCACCACGCCCTCCTCGGGCAGCGGCCGATCGGGGCCGCAGAGGTGGCGGAAATGCCGGGCGTCGAGTTGGGCGACGGCGTAAGCGACGGCGCCGAAATCGTTGACCAGCCGGTAGCGCGTGGCGCCGAGCTCCGCGGCGATGAGGCCGGGGCGGATCACCCATTCATTGTTGGTGAGCTTCAGCGCCTCGCCCTGGACCGGGCCGGCGATGGCAATGGCGGCGGCGGGGGGGAGGGGCCGGCCGGTGCGGCGGCGGAATTCCTCCCACGCCGTCTCCAAGCCGGCATGCCCGGCGGTCGTCAGCGTGCAGGCCTCGCCCAGCGAGACGACACGGCCGCCCGCCACCTCGGCGAGAGCGAAGCGGGCATGGGTGCCGCCGATGTCGACCGCGACGATCTCGCTCACGCTGCCATCGTTCCGTTCCGCATAGCCAAGGGTTTAGCGGCTGAAGCCGATCAGCGACAGACTCTCATGGCGCAGCGCGAGCCAGGCGGCGAGGGCGGCGGAATAGGCCGCCAGCCCGGCGAGGAGGGGCAAAGCGAATCCGCCGAGGCCTCCGGCGGCGAGCACGGCGCCGGCCCCCGCCGCGGCGGCCACGAAAGGTCCGGCCTGGTGCGAAACCGGCACGTCGAGGTGGAAACGGCGGCGCAGCACCAGGCTGCGCAGCGCCGCCCGCAGCGAATAAGCGAGGAGGACGGATAGGGCCGCGCCGGATAGGCCCCAATGCGGGATGAGGAGGAGGGCGGAGACGATGCCGATCGCGACGCTGCCCAGCGTCAGCCACAGGCCGAGCCTCGGCTTCAGATAAACGAACACGAGGTCGCCGATCGAGAAGGCCGCCTGGATCACTTCGGCGGCGGCCAGCGCGAGCAGCGGCCAAGAGGCCTGTTCGAACCCCTTGCCGAGCCAGGCGAGCGCCGGCCGGCCGGCGGCGAGAATCGCCACCAGCAAAGGCAGCTGGATCGCCAGGATCAGCCGCGTCGCCGAGGCGAGCGCCTCGCCCGAACCGCGCGATCCCCGCGCGTCGAGGGTGCGGGCGACGAGCGGGATGAGCAGCCCGTCGAAGCTCTGCCGCACCTGCCGGATCGGGACCGCGATCTGCCGCGCCATGCCGTAGATTCCGGCCGGCCCGGCGCCCATCAGAAGCCCGACCAGCCACAGGTCGATGCGGGTGTAGAGGGCGTTCAGGAGATCGGTCGCCGTATTGGCCGCCGCGAAGCCGAGCATCGGCCGGAGGATCCGCCGTTCCGGCCGCCAGCTCCTGAGGCGGAGCCCCCGAAACACGCCGCGCGCGCCCCAGGCCGCGAAGGTGAGGGCGGCAAGCGTGCCGCACCAATAGCCCAAGGCGAGCCCGTCTCCGCCAAGGCCGACGGCCCAGGCGAGCGCGGCACCGGCGAGCAGGGCGTAGGGCTCGACCAGGCTTCGCGCCACCACTTCGTAGCGGATCGCGTGCCGCCAGCGGGTCGCAGCGAGGAACAGGTCGAGCAAGGACTGGCCGGCGACCATCGGCGCCAGCAGCAGCAAGGCGCGGCCCGCCTCGCCGGGCAGCGCTCCCGCCGGCAGCAAAGAGGCCGCCGCCATCATCGCGCCGGCGAGCACGGCGCTCGCCACGGTGACCAGCAGAGCGGCGTCGAGCAGGACGTGGCCCGGCGGGCGTCCGGCCTGGTCCTCGGCGTCGAGCAGCTGGAAGATCACCTTCTTCATGCCGAGGCCGCCGACGCTCACCGCCAGCTCGACTGCCGCGACCGCCAGCACATAGGCGCCGAACGGCGCCGGCCCGTAGAGGCGCCCGGCGACGAACAGGAACATGAGGCGGGCAGCGAGCCGGCCGGCGAAGCCCGCCGCCGTCGCCTGCGCGCCCCTGACGATCATCGCTCCGGCGTCGCGCCCCGTCCCGTTCATGCAGCCCCGCTCATGCCGATCCCCTGAACGCGCGGCGGTTGCGGTGCAACATTTCACTTGCGCCTCGCGCCGCTTGGTCCGAGCGAGGCCGGCGATGCTCCCGACCGACGAGAGGCCCGTGGCGGCGATCTTCCGCGCGCCCTTGTTCAACGCGTCGGAGACCTTCGTCCAGACTCACGCCGCTGGCCTCCGCCGCTACCGGCCGGTAGTGGCGGGGCTGGAGGACATGGGAAATGCCCGCCCCGAGCTCCGGCCGCCGGCGCTGATCGTCGAGCGGGAGGGCCTGCGCCTCAAGCTGCTCGGCTCGGCGCCGCGTCTGCTCCGCCGTCTCCGGGAGGCGCGGCCGGCCCTCGTCCACGCCCATTTCGCCACCGACGGCCTGCTCGCTCTGCCGCTCGCCGAAGCGCTCGGCGTGCCGCTCGTCACCACCCTCCACGGCTTCGACGTCACCCGCGGCCGCGCCGCCTTGCTCCGCTCCGGCCGGCCCGGCTGGATGCGTTACGCCTTACTGGGCCGGAGGCTGCGCGAGCGCGGAGACCTGTTCGTCGCCGTTTCGGACGCAATCCGCCGCCGTGCACTCGCCCACGGCTTCCCCGCCGGGCGCACGATCACCCTCCTGAACGGAGTCGACCTCGCGGCTTTCGGCGGCGGAACCCCGGAGCCGGGCCTCGTCCTCCACGTCGGCCGGCTGGTCGAGAAGAAGGGCACGTCGCTGCTCCTGCGCGCCTTCGCCGAAGTAGCGCAAAGGCGGCCTGAGGCGCGGCTGGTGGTGATCGGCGACGGGCCGCTCCGCGCCCGGCTGGAGCGGGAGGCGGGCGAGCGGGCGGTGTTCACCGGCACACTCCCTCCCGACGAAGTCGCTCGCTGGATGAGCCGCGCCTGGTTGCTCGCCGCGCCGAGCGTCACCGCCGCCGACGGCGACAGCGAGGGACTGCCGACCGTGGTCTGCGAGGCGGCTGCCGCCTCGCTGCCCGTCGTCGCCAGCGATCATAGCGGCCTTCCCGAGGCGGTGGTCGACGGCGAGACCGGGTTCCTCGTGCCCGAGGGCGATGCGGCGGCGCTGGCCGCGCGCCTGGAGACCGTCCTTGCCTCGCCGGAGCTGCGCGCGCGGATGGCCGGCGCCGCGCGGCGGCTCGCCGAGCAACGGTTCGACTCCGCCCGGCAGATCGCCGCGCTCGAAGACCTTTACGACCGGGTCACCGGCCGATGCGGCTGATCTACCCCCTCCTCTGGTCGCGGCTCGGCCGCCAGGCGGACCAGGAGCAGTCGGTGAGCACCGCCGCCGCCTTCGCCCGCGCGGGCGCCGAAATCACCCTCGTCATGCCGCAGGGTCCTCGCGATCCGGCGCTCGACGCGGACTCGCTGCGCGCCTGGTTCCAGGTCGAAGGGGGATTCGACCTGGTGCAGCGCCGCACTTTTTTCCGGGGCGAGCATTTTCCGCTGAGCGCGCTCTGGTACATGGAGGTAGCGGGGACTCGCCTCGTCAAGCGAGCTGACGTCCTCTATTCGCGAATGCCGGCGGCGTTCGGCGGCGGCGGCACCTCGCCAATCCCCTTCGCCGCCGAACATTACCAGCCCTGGCCCGATCGGCTACCGCTTTTGAGGCCGATGATCCGCCGCACCGCACGCCGTCCGCACTGCCTCGGCTTCATCCTCCACTCCGCTTTCGCCGCGCGGAGCTACCGCCGGATCGGCGTGCCGGAGGAGAAATTGCTCGTCGCCCATAACGGGGTCGACCTCGCCCGGGCGCTGCCGCGCGCAGAGCCGGCCGAGGCGCGGGCGGCGCTGGGACTGCCCGAGGGGCGTCCGGTGGCGCTCTACGCGGGCCGGCTCAGCGCCCGCAAAGGCCTCGACCAGATTCTCGCGGTCGCGCGGCTAAGGCCGGAAATCCTGTTCATCCTCGTCGGCTCGGAAGGCGAGAGCGAGATCGAACGCGCCGCCGCCGGCCTCGCCAATGTCGGCATCCGGCCCTGGGCCGAGCCGGACGCGCTGCCGCTTTGGCTCCAGGCGGCCGACATCCTGCTCATCCCGACCTCCAGCGCGCCGCTTCACCGCTTCGGCGATTGCGTCCTGCCGATGAAGACCTTCGCCTATCTCGCCGCCGGCCGGCCGATCCTGGCGCCCGCCTCGCCCGACACCGCCGAGCTGCTGCGCGACGGTGAGACGGCGAGCCTGGTCCCGCCCGACGACCCGGCCGCTGCGGCCGAGGCGCTTGCCCGCTTGGCCGCCGACGCGCCGCTCCGCGAGAGGCTCGCCAACGGCGCGGCCGCTTTGGCCGAAACGCTGACCTGGGACCGCCGGGCGGAAAAGATACTCGGCTTCCTCGAGGCGCGGCGGAGCGGTTAGGCCCCCAGCAAAGCCGCGTTGCCCTCGAGGCGCTGGAGGATGCGGCGGTCCGCTCTCCTCTGCCGCGCCATCGACCAGAGCATGAGCAGGTTCAGCCCCGTCGCCTCGAGCAGGAAGAACCAGAGCGGGGAGCCCGCGGCCATGGCAAGACCGAGGGCCATTGTCCTCAAATTCGGACCCAGCGCGGTCTGCAGCCTCAGCGGCGCGCGGCCCTCCTCGCGGCAGATGCGGCGGGCCCGCTCGTCGGCTGCGGGAGCGTGCGCCGCCCGTGCCAGCAGCGCGTCGATCCGCCCCGACAGCGGGCTCGCGGCCGAGGCGAGGCGGACATAGGCGCGGGCGAACGGCTCGACGATGGTCGCGAACAGCCCGGTTCGCCGCAGCGCGCCCCTGTCCCTTTCGTAACTGTGCTTGAGCCACTCTACGCCATAGACGCGCCACAAATAGGTGCGACGCCCGCTTTCGGCATGGTTGGACTGGACGATCCGCGACGCTCCGGCGAGCGAGGCGAGGAACCAGGCCCAGCCGCCGATCCAATCGTCTAGGAAGGCGGCGAGGAAGACGTAAAGGACGATATGACCCGCATAGTCGCAGACGCCGTCGACCAGCTCGCCGATCGGCGAGGCCTTACCGGTCAGCCGGGCGAGATCGCCGTCGGCGCCGTCGAAGACGTGCCAGAGCGCATGGGCGAAAAAACCGAGCAGCACAGACACGGGCCAGGCCAGGCGCGTGTAGAGGATCGCCGCCGCGACGATCAGCAGCCCGCCCGTCACCGAGACGGCGTTGGGAGTTGCCGGGGTGGCGGCGAGTATCCGCGCCAGCCGGCCGGCGAGCGGGTGGAAGATTCGCGCGTTCAGCCAGTCGTCCATCTCCGGCCGGCGCGGGGCCGGTGGCGCCGCAGGCGCAGCCGAATCGCCGCCGCGATCCTTGTGTGCGGCCGCGACCGTTACGCCTTCCAAGCGACAATCCCCTCTTGCTCCGCAGGAATCTCGTTCTAGAGCCATGCCATGACGTTCGAAAAACCGGGTTCCGCTGCCTTGTCGGTTCGATTGGCCTTTTGCAATGCCGACGCGGCCGAGGCTTCGGTGGCGGGCGTCGCCGCGGTGGCGCACGCCGCCCATTTCGCCGGCCGGCGGGGCGTGCGGGAGGTCTGGATCGACCTGCGCGACAGCGGGCTGCTGTCCGACTCGGCGCTGGAGGACGTGAGGCGGGCCTGCCCGGGTGTCGCCGTCCGGCTCGGCGCCGGCGAAGCGGCGGCGCTTCACCATCCTTTTCCTTTTCGCGACGCGGGCGAAGCGACGCGCTGGCTGCTCCGCTCGACCGGCAAGGAGGGCGACGGCTACATTTCCCGCCGCCTCAACCGGCCCGTCTCCCGCGCCATCTCCGCCTTCCTCCTCATTCGCTTCCCGGAAGTGCGACCCAACCATGCGACCGCCGCCACCGCCATCGTCGCCTTGCTGATGTTCGCCAGCCTGATGTTCGGCGGCTGGCCGGGGCTGATCGCGGGAGGCATCCTGTTCCACGCCGCCTCGGTGCTCGACGGCGTCGACGGCGAGATCGCCCGCGCCACGTATCGCAGCTCGCCGGCCGGCGCGGTGCTCGACAGCGCCGTCGACATGGCGACCAACCTCCTTTTCTATCTTGGCATCACGGCAAGCCTGTTCCGCGTTTATGGGCGGATCCAGCTCGAGGTCGGCGGCTGGGCGGTGATGGCCGGCCTGAGCGGTCTCGTCCTGCTCTCCTGGCTCGTCAGGCAGATCGGCGAGCCCGGCAATTACGACATCATCAAGCGCTTCTACCGCGCCCGTTGTTCGGCCGGCTTTCCGCGCTTCGTGGTCGAGATGTTCGTGATGATCACCAGCCGCGATTTCTTCGCCTTCGGCTCGATGATCCTGATTCTCGCCGGCCAGCCCCGGATGGTGACGCTCGGCCTTGCTCTCTTCGCCACGCTCTGGCTGTCCCTGATCCTGCTCGCTCTGCCGTCGCTGCTGCGCAACGGCAGCGCCGCGGCGCCCGCCCCGCTCGCCCTCGACGCCGGCCCGTCGCTGCCGTGAAATGCCTCGTCATCGCGGCGGGGCAGGGCACCCGCCTGCGTGGGCTTGCGCCCTCCAAGCCGCTCGCCGAGCTGCACGGCGCGCCGCTGCTCGAGCACGTCCTGAGGAGCGCGAAGGCCGGCGGCGCGAGCGAGTTCGTCGTGGTCACCGGATATGAGGCATTGCGGGTCGAGGCTGTGCTCCCGGACCTTGCGGAGCGCATCGGAGCGTCCATCGAAGCGGTCCGCAACCCCGACTGGCGCCGTCCTAACGGCCTCTCCGTTCTCGCCGCGGCGCCTCGGCTCGCCGGCGACTTCGTCCTCCTGATGTCGGACCATTTGTTCGACCCGGCGATCCTTTCGTCGCTCGTCGCCGGCCGCCGGCCCGAAGCGGCCCTGACCCTCGCCGCCGACCCGGACGTAGCCAATCCGCGCCTCGACCTCGACGATGCGACCAAGCTCCGTCTCGACGCCGCCGGCCGCATCGCCGCCATCGGCAAGACGCTCGCCGACTACAACGCGATCGACACCGGCATCTTCCTCGCGACGCCGGCCCTGTTCGGAGCGATCGAGGCGAGGGTCGCGGCCGGCGGCACCGGCTCGCTGTCCGAAGGGGTCGAACGACTCGCCAAGGACGGCCGCGCCTGGGGCTTCGACACCGGCGGCCGCTGGTGGCTGGACGTCGACGACGAGCCCGCCTTCCGCCGCGCGGAGGCGGAGCTGCCGCGGGAGCCGGCGTAGAAGCCTCAGTCCTCGAAAGCCTCGACGAACCGCCGCGTGCCGAGCAGGAAAGCCTCGGCGGCGAGGCGGAGGGGGGCGAGGTCGACATGGCTTCGACTGCCGTCGACCAGTCCGGCGAACTCGGCGTAGATCGAGGGATATTCGCCCGGACCGGTCGCTCCAGCGTCCCGCCCATCGAGGCTGAGCTTTGCGCCTCCTTCGGAGAGGCGCAGAGTCTCGCCCTCCTCGGTCGCGATCTCGATGTCCCAGGCCTCGCCGCCGCTGTGGCGCCAGTCGAACTCGGCCTCGATCGCCGCCTCGCTGCCGGTCCCGGCCATCCGCAGGCGCGCCGCGATCGGCGCCTGCTTGTTCTCGGGGAAGGAAAGCTCGGCCCCGCGCATGAACAGGATGCCGGGGAAGATCCGGGTGGCGATCGACAGCGCATTGATGCCGGGGTCGAACACGCCGAAGCCGCCTGCCTCCCAGATCCATTGCTGCCCGGGATGCCATTTGCGCACGTCCTCGCGCCAGGTGATGCGCATGGCCTTGATCGTCCTGCCGCGGAGCGCCTCGGCCGCGGCCGGCACGGCGGGATTATGCTGGGCGTGCCAGGTCGTGAACAAGGTCACATTCTTGTCGGCGGCCAATTTGGCGAGTGCCTCGACCTCGCCCAGGGAGATACCGGGCGGCTTTTCGAGCAGAGCGTGCTTGCCGGCGGCGAGGCAGTCGCGGGCGATTTCGTAGCGCACCGTCGGCGGGGTGCAGATCGCCACCGCGTCGAGTCCCTCGACCTTCGCCAGCATCTCGCCGTGGCTGGTGAAGCAGGGCACGCCTTCCATGCCCCGCCCAGCGCGGCTCACCGTCGCGACGATCTCGAAGCGCGGACTGGCGCGCATCGAGGGGACGTGCTGGTCCCGCGCGATCTTGCCGTAGCCGACGATCCCGACCCTGATCGTGCCGCTCACCCTTTCAACTCCTCCACATAGGCGCGCGCGCGCATCGCCGTCTCCTCGGCCGACTGGCCGGGCTTGTAGAGGCCGGACCCGAGCCCGAACCCGTCGGCGCCGGCTTCGATCCACGGCCGCATCGCGTCGGGTGCCACGCCGCCGACGACGAGCAGGGGTATGTCTTTGGGCAGCACCGCGCGCTGCGCCCTGACCGTCTTCGGCGTCGCATTCTCGGCCGGGAACAGCTTTAGTGCATGCG
Organism: Sphingomonadales bacterium; assembly: GCA_034668625.1. Classification (GTDB taxonomy): domain Bacteria; phylum Pseudomonadota; class Alphaproteobacteria; order Sphingomonadales; family Sphingomonadaceae; genus Allosphingosinicella. The sequence continues at coordinate 108,101 of JAXDOX010000037.1, read as the reverse complement.
CCCCGGCGCGGATCGCCTCGAAGGCTTCGGACGGCGTGAAATAGCCCGGGCTCGACACCAGGCCCGCTTGCGCCGTCGCCTCGATCACCGGCGCATAGGTGTTGGGGGAGACGATTATCCGCCCGCCCGCCTCGCGCACCCGCTCGACGTCGGCGGGATCGAGCACGGTGCCGGCGCCGACCAGCGCCCGCTCGCCCAGCCGCCCGGCGAGGCGGCGGATGCTTTCCAGCGGGTCGGGCGAGTTGAGCGGCACCTCGATGATCCTGAGGCCCGCGCCATAGAGCGCCTCGCCGATCGCCTCGACCTCGTCCGGCGTTACCCCCCGGATGATCGCCACCAGCGGGCATTCGTCGAGCCGCCGCCTGATTTCGTCCGAAGGGTTCATCGCACCGGCTCCGCCAGAGGGACGTGGCCGCACGGGCCACGCCGCGCCTCCTATCGCCGCGCGGCGCGCCTGCCTAGCGGGGCGTGGCCGGCAAGTATTCTCCAAGTCGAACCAAAATTCACTTGCGGTCGCGGTTGGACTTGCGCCAGCCAAGCCGTGGATAGTCTTGCGTCGGCCGCTGGTCCGCGCGGCACGAGTGGGGTAGGCCATGATCACGATCGGAATACCCGCTTATGAAGGGGTCGATCTGCTCGACATTGCCGGGCCCTACGAAATGCTCTGCTGGGTCAACGAGGCTCCCCGCATCCCGGCCGACAAGCAGGTGAGGGCCTATGTGCTGTCGGAGCACGGCCGTTCCGTCACCACCGGCAGCGGCCTCGTCCTGACTCCCCACCGCAGCTTCGCCGACGTCCGCTCGCTCGACGTCCTCTGGGTCCCGGGCGGCCTGCCCGATGCCCTCGGCCGCATCATGCGCCACCGCGACGGCCCCTATCTCAGCTATTTGCGGCAGGCAGCCGAATCGGCTTCGTGGGTCTGCTCGGTCTGCGAAGGGGCGCTGCTGCTCGCCCAGGCCGGCCTCCTCGACGGGCATCGCGCCACCACCCACTGGGCCTTTACCGAATGTTTGAAGCGCTTTCCCAAGGTCGAGCTGGTCGAGGGCAATCCCCGCTTCGTCCTCTCCGGCAACCGGCTGACCGGCGGCGGCATCTCATCCGGCCTCGACGAATCGCTGCGGCTGATCGAGCTCCTCGCCGGCACCGAAGTCGCCACCTTCGTCCAGGAGCAGACGCAATATTTCCCCGCACCGCCGGTGCACGGAACGATACCCCCGCCCCCAGCCGCGTGCCCGGTCCACTGGTAGGCGCCCGGCGCGACAGCGTCCAAGCTTGCAACGTTCGCGTTCCGCCCGCTTTTATGAGAGGCGCGTTCGTCCGGCTCTGGCCTTGCCGCGGCGCGGGCGCTAGCGCGGGGGCGCGCAACAAGCTGCCGATCGAGGGAGGGATCCCATAGCCAATTTCATGTTCGCGACGGGGGTGGAGAATTCGATCCCCACCATCAACGGCGGCCGCACAAGGGTCGACCAGATGGAGGTGTGCGGCCATTACCGCCACTGGCGCACCGATTTCGACTGCGTCGACGAGCTCGGCATCCAGTATCTGCGCTACGGCCCGCCGCTGTACCGCACCTTCCTCGGCCCGCGGCAGTATGACTGGGATTTCGCCGACCTCACCTTTCCGGAATTGAAGCGGCGCAACATAACGCCGATCGTCGACCTCTGCCATTTCGGCGTGCCGGATTGGATCGGCAACTTCCAGAACCCGGATTTTCCCCAGCTCTTCGCCACCTATTGCGGCGCCTTTGCCGAGCGTTTCCCGTGGGTGCAGCTCTACACGCCGGTCAACGAGATGTTTATCTGCGCCGTCTTCTCCGCCAAATATGGCTGGTGGAACGAGCAGGCGACCGACGACCGCTCGTTCGTCACCGCCTTGAAGCACATCGCCAAGGCCAACGTGCTCGCCATGATCGAGATATTGAAGCGCCGGCCGGACGCCATCTTCATCCAGTCCGAAAGCTCGGAATATTTCCACGCCGACAGCCCGGCGGCGATCGGGCGCGCCGAGGTGCTGAACTCGACCCGCTTCCTGCCGCTCGATCTCAATTACGGCCGCCGCATCGACACCGAGATGTACGAGTATCTGCTCGACAACGGTATGACCCGGGAGGAGTATCATTTCTTCCTCGAGCACCGGCTCAAGCAGCACTGCATCCTCGGCAACGATTATTACATGACCAACGAGCACCGCGTGTTCGCCGACGGCCACACCGAATCGTCCGGCGAGGTGTTCGGCTATGCCGAGATCACCCGCCAGTATTACAGCCGCTATCGCCTTCCCGTCATGCACACCGAGACCAACATGAAGGAGGGCAAGACCGGCCAGGAAGCGGTCCAGTGGCTGTGGAAGGAATGGGCCAACGTGCTGCGCATCAGGAACGTCGGCATCCCGACCGTCGGCTTCACTTGGTATTCGCTGACCGACCAGGTCGACTGGGACTCGGCGCTTCGCGAGCAGAACGGCAACGTCAACCCGCTCGGCCTCTACGACCTCGACCGCAACATCCGCAACGTCGGCCGCGCCTACAAGAAGCTGATCGCCGACTGGAAGGACGTGCTACCGGCCTCGAGCCTCTGCCTCACCGTGCCGATCGTCTCGCCCCAGCATTCGGAGCGAATCTATGCCCAGGAGCAGAAGGAAGATGCGGCGCGGCGGCTGAAGGAGTTCGTCACCGAGCCCAACCAACCGGAGGCGAGCGAATGAAAATTGCCCGCATCGAGACCTTCACCGTCGCGCCGCGCTGGCTGTTCGTCCGCGTCGAGTGCGACGAGGGCCATGTCGGCTGGGGCGAAGCGAGCCTCGAAGGCTGGGCGGAGGCGGTCGACGGCGCAATGGAGGCGCTGAAGGACCGCTTCCTCGGCCACGACGCCTTCGCGATCGAGGACATCTGGCAGATCGGCTATCGCGGCGGCTTCTATCGCGGCGGCCCGGTGCTGATGTCGGCGCTCGCCGGCCTCGACCAGGCGTTGTGGGACTTGAAGGGGAGGGCGCTCGGCCAGCCCGCCTGGCAGCTGATGGGGGGCAGGGTGCGCGACCGCATCCGCGCCTACGCCTGGATCGGGGGCGACCGGCCGCACGAGATCGGCGAGGCCGCCCGCGCCCGCCGCGAGCAGGGCTTCTCCGCGGTCAAGATGAACGCCACCGCCGAGCTCGACTGGATCGGCACGCCCAGGCTGTTCGACGAAGTCATCGCCCGCGTCCAGGCGGCGCAGGCCGAGGGGATGGACGTCGGGCTCGACTTCCACGGCCGCGTCCACCGGCCGATGGCCAAGCAGCTCGCCAGGGTGCTGGAGCCTTTGGGCCTCCTCTTCATCGAGGAGCCTCTGCTCTCCGAGAATCACGAAGGCCTTGCCCAGATCGCCCACCTCACCGCGACTCCGATCGCGCTCGGCGAGCGGCTCTTCTCGCGCTGGGACTTCAAGCCGTTCTTCGAATCGGGCGCGGTCGACATCATACAGCCTGACCTCAGCCACGCCGGCGGGCTTACCGAGTGCCGCAAGATCGCCGCCATGGCGGAGGCCTATGACATCGCCGTCGCGCCGCACTGCCCCCTGGGCCCGCTCGCCCTCGCCGCCTGCCTGCAGCTCGCCGCCACCGCCCCCAACGTCGCGATCCAGGAGATGTCGCTCGGCATCCACTACAATGTCGGCGCCGACCTCTACACCTACCTCAAGGACACGGCGCCGCTCACTGCCGTCGACGGTTATCTGCCGATCCCGACCGGCCCCGGCCTCGGCGTGGACATCGACGAGGACAAGGTGCGCGAATCGGCGAAGGAAGCCCATCGCTGGCGCAACCCCGTCTGGCGCCAGCACGACGGCAGCTTCGCGGAATGGTAGCCAATGCTCCTCGCCGGAACGGGAGGAGCTACATTAAGCCACGATCCTCAGCCGCCGCCGGCCCGTCGCCTCCGGCACCGGGCAGAAGCCGAGCTCGTCATGCAGTCGGGTCAGCTCGCGCTCGCGCGACTCGCGATAGGCTTCGGCGTAGCGGGCGTCGCATTCCACCTCGTCGGCGGTCTGGGCCCGGTAGAAGCTGACGCAGATGTGGCGGCCGAAAATGTCGTCGCCCCGCATCTTCACCTGCGGCTCCGCCGTGTCGGGGAGGCTGTCCCTGACCTCGGCAAGTCGCTCGATCAGCCCATTGAGCGAGCCGCAATCCTTGATCTCGATAAAGTCCTTGACCAGCTTACTCATTACGACACACCCCTCCCGCATTCCCCGCGGGCGACGCTAACGCGGTGGAATCGCACCGCAAGCCTGTTTCGCCATCTTATCCACAGGGAAGTTTTGGCTCGCTGAACCGAGCGTTCGGCACCCGTTCACCGCCTTGCCCGCCATTCGGCTTCCCCTCCCCGCCCCTGGCCCTTCATTCTAAGCCGCTCCCGTCGCGCGGAGAATACCGTGATTGCGCGAGGTTGAGCCTCAATAAGCCGGCTGGAGCAGGCCTTCGATGACATGGTGCTGGATCACCGCCTCAAGCGCGTCGGTGACGCGGTACGTGAGATGATCGCGCACTCGCGGCGGCAGGCTGTCGACATAGGCCCGAGTCACCTGCAGGTCGTGATGCGCCGCATTGGTCGCGTCGGGCGCGTCGACCCCTACCACCAGCACCGGCCGCGGCTCGTTCGAGCGATTGGCCGTGCCGCGGTGGATGGTGAGGGCGGAGCGGGCGGAGATGTCGCCCCGCTGCGGCAGCTTGCGCTGGGCGCGGGCGATGTAGCGCGGCCAGAGCTCCCTCGGCGGAAACATGTCGTCGGGGCAGCCGGCGAGGTCGTCCCACTGCGTTCCCGGCGCGATCTCGAAGGCGCCGTGCTCCGGACGGCTGTCGATCGCGGTGAGGTTGAAGGCGAGCGAGTTCAGCCGCCGGCCCTTCATGGTCGCCTCGGGCGCCTTGAAGTCGCGATGCCAGGGCTGGTCGGCGGCGCCAGGGAAGGGGATGTCGAAGCCGATCTCGACGATGCGGTAATCCGGCCCCAGCGCCGCCTCGCACACCGCGACGAACCAGGGGTGGGTGGCGATGTCGACGAAGCCGGAGACAAGCTCGGGCTGCACCTCGACATACCAGCGTTCCGGCCCGCGCGGCAGCGCCCCGCCCGGCACCTTCATCGCCTCCTCGAACAGGGCCATGACCTCGCCGCACATCCGGTCCGCCCAGGCGGACGAGAAGGCGCCTTTGAGGCCGATGATGCCGTCGCCATAGAGGCCGCGCAGTATGTCCGCCGGCTCCCAACCGTCCCGCTCGGCCTCGGGCGCCGTCGCCATGATTTCCTCTCTCCCCACGGCAGTCGCGCGAGGCTATTCCATTTGTATGATGAATGCGAGGCCGCTAACGGGCCGCCGATGTTGAAAAAGGCACGATTCGGGTTCGACGTCGACGCAGTGGCGGACGGGGAGGGGACCCGTTTCCTTGTCCGCGAAACCTGCTCGTCGGAGCTTCGCAGCTATGAGCTGGAGGCCAGCGAGCAGGAGGATTATGCCGCCTTCTTCGCCCGGCTCGCCCATGATTTCGGCACCCGCCTCCCGCACATCCTCGCCGCCGACATGTCGGCCGCTCCGGAGAGCCCGGTGCCCTGGCGGCCGCTCATCACCGGCAACCTCCACGAGCGGACCACCGCCGGTTACGGCGATCCCGCCGTGCTCAAGACGGACCAGGGCTACATCCTCGTCGCCACCTCGAACGACGCGCCGGACGCGTTCCCGATCCTGCGCTCCGATGACCTTCACCATTGGGAGCATCGCGGCTTCGTGTTTCCGGAAGGGCAGGCGCCGGCCTGGACCTCGCAGGGCAGGCGGGTCAGCGACTTCTGGGCGCCGGAAATGGCGAAGGTGGGCGAGGAATATTGGCTCTGCTACACCGCCCGCCAGCACTCCAACGCCCTCGCCATCGGCCTTGCCAGGAGCGACAGCCCGTTCGGCCCCTGGCGCGACCTCGAGCGGCCGCTGATCGCCGGCCACGCGGTCAACACGACCGGCCTCGGCGACGATCCCGATCGCCCGCTGATGAGCGGCGGAGTCATCGACGCACACATATTCATCGATGCGAACGGCGATCGTTACCTCTACTGGAAGGCGGACGCGAACGGCATCTGGCCGCGCCCGCTCGCCGGGCTGCTGCGCGAGCGGCCGGAGCTGATCGAGCGGCTGTTCGCATCGGAGGAGGACCGCCGCACCGCCGCCTTCGCCGCCGCCATCCAGCCCTGGGCCAACACCCGGCCGCCGATCCAGCGCTTCTTCCTGATGCAGCCTTTGATCGAGGCGGCGCTCGCCAATTGGCGGCCGGTGCAGCAGGCGCTCGCCGTATTCGGCCTCGCCGGAGCGATCCTCGAGGCGATGCGCACGCCGATCTTCGCCCAGCGCCTCGCCGACGACGGCAGCTCCCTGGTCGGCGAGCCGGCCGAGGTGCTCGCCAACGACCAGGAATGGGAGGGCCATCTGATCGAGGGGCCGTGGGTGACGCTGCAGCAGGGGCGCTACTGGCTGTTCTACGCGGGCAATGATTTCTCCACCCCCGCTTACGGCATCGGAGTCGCCGTCGCCGACCATCCGCTCGGGCCGTACGTCAAACAGCGCGAGCCCTTGCTCCATTCCACGCGCGAGTGGACGGCGCCCGGCCACGCCTCGGTGGCCCCGGGCCTCGACGGCCGCCCCCAGCTCTTCTTCCACGCCTTTCACCCGGGCACCGGCGGCTACAACATCTTCCGCGCCCTGCTGACGGTGGGGCTTGAGTTCGAGGGGGAAAGGGTGAGGCTGAGGGCGGTCGAGGAATAGACCGTGCCGGCCTCTCGTCCTCCCCACGCGCGTCGCGCGCAGGGAGGACGAGAAATGCGGTCCCCGACTTCCCCACGTGAAATCTTCACTAGCGGGTCGCGAACGCCCGCCGCGGCTTGCCGCCTCACCTCGCCCCCGCCAGTCTCGGTGCAACGGGACCGGCCGGGGGAGTGGGCTTATGCGTTTGAGGCGGGCGGCTTTTCTCCTCGCTGCGGCGTCGGCTACGACGCCCGCGGCGGCCGCGCCGCTCCATGTCGACCGGGGCGACACCGCCTGGATGCTGGTTGCGACGATCCTCGTCCTGATGATGATCCTTCCCGGCCTCGCCCTCTTCTACGGTGGGCTGGTGCGGACCAAGAACGCGCTCTCGATCCTCAGCCAGGTGCTCGGGATCGCCGCGCTCGCCGTGCTGACGTGGGTCGGCTGGGGCTACTCCCTCGCGTTCGGCGACGGCGGCGCGTTCGTCGGCGGCCTCGGCAAGGCGTTCCTCCTCGGCATAGACGGGAGCGCCGCGGTCGCGACTCCGACCCCCGGCGCCGGCATCCCGGAACTGGTCTTCGCCGCGTTCCAGATGACCTTCGCGGCAATCACCGCAGCGCTCATCGTCGGCTCGCTCGCCGAGCGGGCGAGGTTCGGCGCGATGATGCTGTTCAGCCTGATCTGGCTGACCATCGTCTATGCGCCGATCGCCCACATGGTCTGGTCGCCTTCGGGCCTGATCTACCGGATGGGCGCGCTCGATTTCGCCGGCGGCACCGTCGTCCACGTCAATGCCGGCATCGCCGGGCTGGTCGGAGTCTTGTTCGCGGGGAAGCGGATCGGCTTCCTGCGAGAGGCGACGCCGCCCCACTCGCTCGCTCTCTCGGTGGCCGGGGCGGGGCTGCTCTGGGTCGGCTGGTTCGGCTTCAACGCCGGCTCGGCCCTCGAAGCCTCGGGGGTCGCCGCGATCGCGATGATGAACACCTTCGTCGCTCCGGCGGCCGGCACTTTGGCCTGGATGGGGGCGGAGCGGATCGTCTCGGGCCGGCCCTCGCTGCTCGGCGGCGCCTCGGGCGCGGTGGCGGGGCTGGTCGCCGTCACCCCCGCCGCGGGCACCTCGGGCCCGCTCGGCGCGATGCTGCTCGGCGCCGCGGCCGCGCTCGCCTGTTACGGCTTCGTCGGCTCGGTGAAGCACCGCTTGCGCCTCGACGATACTTTGGACGTGTTCGGCATCCACGGCCTCGGCGGCATCATCGGCTCGCTCGGCACCGCCTTGGTAACCGCCCCCTGGCTCGGCGGCCACGGCGCGGCCGGTTATTCGACGCTCCGCCAGCTCGTTGTCCAGCTCGCCGCCGTTGCGATCGCGATCCTCTGGTCCGCCGCCGGTTCGGCCGCCGCCTTCTGGGTCGTGCGCCGGGCGATCGGCCTGCGCGCCGCTGGGGAGGCGGAGCGCGAAGGCCTCGACCTCACCGATCACGGCGAGCGCGCCTACAATTACTGAGCGCAACCGCCGCGGCCGGCCCGCGTTGGCTGCCGGTGCGGATCGCGACCTTCAACGTCAACGGCATCAACGGGCGGCTTCCCTTGCTCCTGGAGTGGCTCGAGCAGGCGAAACCGGATGCCGTCTGCCTCCAGGAGTTGAAGGCGCCGCAGGAGAAATTCCCCGCCGCGGCGATCGAGAAAGCCGGCTACGGCGCGATCTGGCTCGGCCAATCGCGCTGGAACGGAGTCGCCATTCTCGGCCGCGGCTGCGAGCCGGTCGAGACCCATCGCGGCCTTCCCGGCGATCCGGACGACGCGCAGGCGCGCTACATCGAGGCGGCGATCCGCGGCGTGCTGGTCGGCTGCCTCTACGCGCCGAACGGCAATCCGGTGCCCGGGCCGAAATTCGACTACAAGCTCGCCTGGAACGAACGCCTGATCGAGCATGCAAGGCGCCTCCACCGGTTGGGCGGGCCGGTAGTCCTCGCCGGCGATTACAACGTCATCCCCACCGACCTCGACGTCTACAAGCCCGAGCGCTGGCTCGACGATGCCTTGTTCCAGCCCGAGCCGCGCGCCCAATATCGCCGCCTCGTCGACCAGGGCTGGGTGGACGCGATCCGCCACCTCCACCCGCACGAGCGGATCTACACTTTCTGGGACTATTGGCGGAACGCCTTCGCCCGCGACGCCGGCATCCGCATCGACCATTTGCTGCTCAACCCGCAGGCCGCCGGCACCCTCGTCGTCGCGGGGGTCGACCGTCAGGCGCGCGCGCAACAGGGAGCAAGCGACCACGCCCCCACCTGGATCGAGCTGGACCTTGCCGAACAAGGTTAAAGCGTCGGTAGGATTTACAGTGCGGCGCTCGTTAACCGGCTGGAATCGCGGAAAACCGCCACTGGCCCCTTTCTTGCTCCGAACCGCGCAATGATGAAGAAGCTGCTCAGACTGTTCGTGATCCGCAACCGGCTCGAGGCCTGGGCGGTGATCTACGCCCTCGCCCTCGGCGCCACCGCCCGCGGCGTTCACTATCTCCAGCTCTATCCCGGCCTGGGCGGGAAATTGCTGTTCGTCGCCTGCACCGGCGCCGTCTTCATGGCCGGCGCCAAGCTGCTCGACGCGACCCGGCCGCCGGCGATCCGCCGCACCACGCTCAGCCGCGTCGTCGCCCGGGCCCGCGCCAATTGTTGGTGAAAAAGCCCAAGCTTGGGCTGACGCGCTAGGCTTTCCGAACGGTCGACACGCGCGTTTTTGTCGGTTTTCCGCCATTTTCGGCATTTGGCACGCCTCTTGAAACACCCGAGCCGACCGCCGCGAGGGCGGGGCAAAGATTTCAGGAGCAAGCGCCATGTTCAGCATCGAGAAAATCAAGCAGGGGATCGTCGCGATGATTGCGGCCGCGATCCTCACCACCGTCTCCGTCGGCGCCGCCGTCGGTCCCGCCCGCGCCATCGAGACGGCTCCGGCCGTTTCGATCGCCGCCTGATCCGGAAAGACCATCCGTGACCGACACGATCCAAATCGCCCGCGAGGAGCTGGTGCGAATGGCCCCGCCGCCGCCGCGGCCGCGCCAGGCGCCCACGCCGCCCCGGCCGCAATTCGCACTTCGTGATATCCTGCCGGTCAGCATCTTCTCGCGGACCCGCGACATCGTCGCCGCCAATTTCGGCGACCTGCTCGACAAGGCGGAAGACCCCGCGAAGATGATCCGCATGATCATACTCGAGATGGAGGAGACGCTGGTCGAGGTGCGCGTCTCCGCTGCCCGGACGATCGCCGACCAGCAGGAGATGCGCCGCCAGGTCGGCAGGCTCGAGCGGGTGCGCGACGGCTGGGGCGAGAAGGCCGAGCTCGCTTTGTCGAAGGGCCGCGAGGACCTCTCGCGTGCCGCGCTCGTCGAGAAGCAGAAGTTCGCCGACCTCGCCGAGGGGCTGCTGGCCGAGATCGAGATGCACGAGGGCGCGCTGCGCGCCTCCGAGGCCGACATCGCCAGGCTGCAGGGACGGCTCCGCGAAGCCCGCATCCGGCAGAGCGCGATCCGCACGCGCTTCGAGAGCGCCAACCAGCGGGCGCGGATGCGTGAAATCTATGCCGGCCCGAAGGTCGAAGAGGCGTTCAGCCGCTTCGAGGAGCTGGAGCGCCGCGCCGACCTCGCAGAGGGCCACGCCGAATCCCTCCTGCCCCCGAAGACGCTAGAGGACGAGATCGCCGAGCTCAAGAACGATGAGAAGGTGAATGCGGAGCTCGAAGCCATGAAGGCGCGGCTCGCCGGGGCGCAGGAGGCCTGAACGATGGAAGACCTTCCCAGGATCATCACCGCGTTCGGCATCCTGTTCGTCGCCCTGCCGTGGCTGATCTTCCACTACATGACCAAGTGGAAGATGGCCGCGACGCTGACCGGCGCCGACGAGCGCCTGCTCGACGAGATGCACAACATAGCGCGGCGCGTCGACGACCGGCTGACGACGGTCGAACGGATCATGACGGCCGACAATCCCAATTGGCGCGCGCTCGCCGACGAGCCGCGCGCCGAGCCCATCGAAGACGAGAGCGACACCTTGAGGAGGATCAAATGAGCAAGTGGGGCAAATTCCATCTCGACAAGGCCAACGGCCGCGTCTTCGGCGTCTGCGCCGGCCTTTCCGAGATGACCGGATGGGACGTGACCCTGGTGCGGGTCTGCACGGCGGTGCTCGCAATCGCCTTGCCCTGGACGATCGTCGCCTACCTGGTCGCCGCCGTCGTCGCCAAGGATTCGCGGCCGGCCTGGCAGCGCGAGGGCTTCGGCCCGCCGGCGCGGGTCACCAGAAGCGACGTCAAGGCCGCGATGAGCGGTGTCGACCGCCGCATGGCCGAGGTCGAGACCTACGTCGCCACCGGTAATTCCAGCCTCGAGCGCGAGATCGAGAGCCTGCGCTCGTAACGCCACAAGGACAGGGAGGCGATGATGACGGAACAGATCGACAATCTGGCGATGGCGGGCTTCGCGCTCACCGCCCTTGCCTTGATGCTCGGTTCGGCGCTCAAGGGCTGGCAGGGCTGGCTGGAGCTGAAGCGGCTCGAACTGGCCGGCGGCGGTGCCGGCGCCCGGCGGAGCAGCGCGGCCGGCCCGGCGGAGCGGATCGAGCTCGCCGACCTCAAGGAGCGCATCCGCAAGCTCGAGAGCCTGGCCGCCTGCATCGACCTTTGAAATTCCTTCCCCAGTCAAGCTCGGGGAGGAATTGAGCTTAAAGCCCGCCGAGAAACGCCAGGAAGCTGCGCCCGGGCATGAAGAAATAGCCGCCGCCCAGCGTGCGGATGAAGGGCGGCGGCGGGTCGAGGCGGGCGGGGCCGTCGCTGCTCGGGATCAGATAGCCCGTCGAGCCCTTCGCGCTGTCGTTGATCAGCGGATCCTGTTGCCCCGTGAGGCCCTGGAAGCCGGGATTGCCGAGCCAGGTCTGTTGGACGAATTCGAACTGCCGCTCGATGTCGCCGTTGAGGCACAGGAAGAGCAATCCCGGCTTGGCGCCAGGCTCGGGCTGGTAGAGCCGGCCGACCCGGCGGATGCGGTGGCGGTTCGAGATCGACACCTGCTCCATCGAGCCGGGCATCAAGGTATCGCGAGGATTGCCCCTGCGGATGTGCGCCCCGATCGGACAGCGCAGTGCCTGCGGATCCTCGGTCCCGTAGAGGAAATCATTGTCCTGTCGGCTGCTCGGCTCGGTCGGGGCGGGGATCGGCACGCCCACGGCGGGCGCGGTTTCCGGGCGGGCGGTCTCGGGGGCCTCCGAAGGCTGGGGCTGCGGAGGATCGAGCGGAGCCTTTTCCCGCGCCGCGTCGCGCTTCGCCTTGCGGTGGCGCTCCGTCCCATAAGGATAATAAGGGTTGCGGACGAGGGAGGAGCCGTCCTTCCACCGCCCGACCAGCTTGGCTGCGACGAAGTCCGCGTCGACCTCATAGGGTTCGGGAAGGCGGGCGGCGAGCCTGACCGCCTGAGCAACGCAATAAGCGTTGAATGCGTCGACGTCCTGCTCGAGCTGGCGGATGACGAGGAAGGTGCCGTTGCGGCCGATCGAGCGCGGCGCCTCGACGATGGCGGTGCCGAAGGCGCGGCTCTTGTCGGCGATCGGCAGCACATTCTTCGGGTCGGCGAGCGGCGACAGCTCGGGCTCCGGCGGGAAGTTGCCGCGATCGTCGGGATAGCCGATGACGAACTCGCCGGGCTGGACGAGGTGGATCGGGTCGTTGGTGCGGTTGGCCTGGTCGGTGCCGCGCATGACCGGTTGCGAAACGCCGTCGACGAAGCCGAACGGCTCGATCGCGGGCTTCTTTGCCGGCACGAGGGGGATACGATAGGGCTCGGCCATGCCGCTCGCGGCGGCTGCGGCGGCGACTTCGCTCTCCAGCTTGGCGACGGCCGCCTCGCTGACTCCGTAGATCAGCAAGGCGAGGTCGCTGGCCTGACGACCCCATCTCCATTGCTCCGGCGCATCCTCGCCGGTGTCGCCGAGGATGCGCGCCCGCCCGTCCGTGCCCATGCCTTCGAGGAAAGCGGGCGGAAAGCCCCCGACGCATTCCGGCGGCAGGCCGAGGCGCTCCAGCGCCCGCGCGCCCAGCGCGACCGTCAGCACCGCGTCGCGACGCAACTTGCGGCCGTCGCCGAAGGCGGTCCGGGGGTAGAGCGCGGCCATGAAGGCGCGGGCGCGGGTCTCGTCCTCCGGCAGGTCGTAGAGCAGGCAAATGCCGTGCGGCATGAAGCCGAGGCCGCCGAAGACGAGGCTCTGGATCTGGCGCGTCTCCAGCTTGACGTCGGGCCGCGGGGCCGAGCCGAACAAGGCCAGCCACTGCCCCGCCTCGTCGTTGCTGAGCGCGGCGGCGAGGCCGCGGCGGATCCCGCTGTTGGTCCGGATCTGGTCGGTGATGAGGTCGGGATAGGCGGAGTACCAGAAACGGGTCGGACGCATGCTCGCCCGGGCGTAGCGCTTGAAACGCTCGCCGTCGGTCGCGCCCAATTGGAAGAAGTTCTTCGAGCGCGGGAAGCCGATCGAGTTGGACCAGACGCCGGTGAGGCCGTCATGGGCGAGGGTGATGAAATCCTCCAGATAGCTTTCCCAGCTGCCGCCGTAATTGGAGAAGAAGACGAGCTGGCGCGTGCCGGGGATGGTGATCCAGCGCGCGGCGTGAATGGTGCTGATCCCGCTCAAATAGCCGGGCGGATAGGTCTTGCTGACGTTGAGCCGCCCCGACCAGAAGGCGACATGGGTCGTGAGCCAGCGCACCGGCCCCGGCTTGCGCCGGGTGATCGAGACCATGTGGTTCTGCGCGCAGTGATTCTCGCGCTTGGCTATCTCGCGCAACGTATCGGGATTGGGCGCATGCGGGTCGGGCCAGTCGTTCTTCTCCTGCTTGCGCAGCGCGAGGAAGGCGAGCGCCACAATGCCAAGTGCCAGGCCGAAGATGCCGATTGCCGCGAGGATGAGCGCGGCCGCGAGATGCCAGCCCGACAGAGTCGCGATGAGCAGGATGGCGACGGCGACGAAGAGGAGTCCGAACGGCCACAGGAATTGCGGGAAAAAGGGCAGGGCATATTTGAAGACCAGCATCAGCGCCGACGGATTCGAGCCGGTGCGCGGCGGCGGCCCCGGCGTCTCCAGCGCCCAGCCCAGCCCGGGCTCGGCCGCGACCGCCCGGCGCACTTCGGCGAGCCGGTCGATCGGGCGGACATCGGGGCGGCCGTTGTCGATCAGCCTGCCGACGAAGCGGGCGAGCTCGGCCTCGCCGCGAATCCGGCCGACCTTCATCCCCGGCGTGCCGGGGAAGCAGAGGCCGGGATTGAGGAAGAGGCCCTGGCGGACCGGGATCCGGTGGGCGAGGAGATAGTCGAGCAATCCGCCGCGCCAGTCGCGGACGCGCGCGAAGATCGGTTCCAGGTCATTGCCGATGGCGGCGACGATCCGCTCCAGCGCCCGCTTTTCGCTTCCGTCGGCGGTGAATTCGAAGACCAGGTGGGCGTCGCCGTCATCCTCGCCGGGAATGGCGTGGAGGCTCATGAAATGGGTGCCGCCGCCGTCGGCGTCGAGCCGGTCGAGGGCGGCGCGGAGCGGGCCGGCGGCGGGATTGCCGAGGCGGTCGATGGCGGCATCGAAGGCGGCAATTTCGGAAGCCCGGATCGGAGCGACGATGGTGGTGAGGCTATCCATCAGCGCGGCCCTTCGCGAAGCACGACCGGGAGCCGGTTCGGGAACGGCCCGGCCCAAGAGATAGCGCCGGCGCTCGCCAGCTGGCGCCTGACCAGCCCTCCGACCAGCAGCGGGACCTGGAAGGCGTTCACCGCTCGCCCGGCGCAGGGATGGAGCCCGCCGCCGAGATGGAGGTAGATCGAGCGGTCGCGCTCCGGATGGACCTGGCGCGGCTGGTAGAAGACGCTCGCATCCTGCATCGCCGCCTGGGTCCAGGCGACTACGGTGTCGCCGCGCTTCACCTGGACGCCGGCGATCGCGCAGTCGGCGAGGGCGCTGCGCAGAAGGGCGGGATTGTGCGGCCACAGGCGCAGCGCGTCGAGGCACCAGCCGTAGAGGCGGTGTAGATCGTCCGCGTCGCGGCGCATGGCGAAGGCGATGTCGGGATTGCCGGCGGCGAGCTTGACGAGCTTGGCGACGACGGTGGCGGTGGTGTCGATCGCCCCGACGAAGGTGCCGCCGATCGTGCGTTGAATTGCTCCCTTGTCGAGGATGTTCTGCGCGAGCAGCCGCCCGATCATGTCGCCGCCCGGTTCGGCCGGGCCGCGGCTCTCTATCTCCTCGTCGATCCACCTCTTCATATGCTCGCCGGCCCGGATCGCGCGGGCTCGGATCGCCTTGTCGTTGAGCGGGTTGATGAAGGTGTGGTTGAACACCGAGCGCGCCACTTCCATCAGCATCCGCTCGGAGGGCGCGTGGAGGCCGAACAGCCGCCGCGCCGTCCGCGCCGCGATCGGCCGCGCATAGCCGCCGACCGCATCGACCTCGCCGCCGGCGGGGACGGTCGAGAGGACGGCTTCGATATCGGCTTCGGTCTCGGCGCGCAGCCGGTCGAGATCGATAGCGGCGAGCGCCTCGTAGAGGCCCCGCCGCTCCCGCTCCAGCGCCGCGGACCGGTCCATGCCGAGGATAAACGGCCCGGCATTGACCTCGTCGATCTTGACCGCGTTGACCGGGGCGATACCGAATTCGAGGTCGCGCGCCAGCATCTCGGCGGCATGGGCGTGGCGGACGGCGATCACCCAGCGCAGGAACCGGAAGGGCTTGCCGTACCATCGCGCCAGCTGGATTCCGATCCTCGCGGCGAGATCCGGCAAGATCCGTCCGCCGACCAGCAGGCCGATCAGCGTCGGCCGTGCCGGAGTCACGATGGTCGCGTCGAAATCCCCGTCGCTCATTGCCGATCCCCCCAGGACGGCCGCTTCCGCGCTCGCGCCGATGCTGTGTCATTTCGGAGGCGGAGTCCAGTTGCGCGCGGAGGCGATGGCTCCGGAACGGAGGGTTTGCCCGGCTTTAAGGTACGGTCTCGACCCGCAGACGTTCCACCTTGCCGTCGCGGCGAACGTGGAAGATGTCGCCGAAATCTTCCTCGCCAAGTTCCGCGGGACGCGCGCCGCCGAGCTGCGCGACGATTTCGGGCACGGTGTTCGAATGGCCGACGATGAGCACGATCCCCTTCTCCGCCTTCACCCGGGCAACCAGGCCCCCGACGTCGGCCGGCGCATAGTCTTTCGGAGTCAGGCCGAGCCTGGCGGCGAGCGGCCCCGCCGTCTCGCGGGCGCGGCGGGTGGTGCTGACGTAGATCGCCGCCGGCGCTCGGCCCGCGAAGAAGGCGACGAGCCGCTCGGCGCCCCGGCGCCCCTTTTCGCTGAGGCCGGGATCCTGCCCCGCTTCCTTTTCGAGGTGTCGCATGACGTAGATGTCGGGCACGGCCGGCGCGGCGGCGGCGCAGGCCAACGCGAGGAGCGGCAAAGTCAGGAGGCGGAGCATCGGCATCGAGGAACCCCTTTCAGCCCGGCTCGTCCTCCAGAAAGCTGCGCGCCGCAAGGGGTGCAAGGCCCGCGAAAATCGATTAGGTGGCCGCAAAGCCTGAGCAGACAGGGTAGAGGATGAGCCGAAGAACCGAGCGCCTGAACCGACCTGCGCTCTCGCTCCACGTCCCGGAGCCGGGCGCCCGCCCCGGCGACGAAGTGGACTTCTCACACATCGAAATACCGCCCGCCGGCAGCGTCCGCCGCCCCGATCCGCACGCCGCCGCGAGCGAGACCCACGACCTCGTCACCACCCTGGTGCGCGTCCTCGACGACGAGGGGAAGGCGGTCGGCCCCTGGGATCCGAAGCTCGATCCGGACACGCTGCGCCGCATCCTTCGCGACATGCTGCTGGTCCGCGTCTTCGACGACCGCATGTACCGCGCCCAAAGGCAGGGCAAGACCAGCTTCTACATGAAGTCGAGCGGCGAGGAGGCGGTGGCGGTCGCCGGGACCCACGCCCTCGACCGCGACGACATGACATTCCCCACCTACCGCCAGCAGGGGATCCTGATCGCCCGCGATTATCCCCTGGCGACGATGATGTGCCAGGTCTATTCGAACCGGGGCGACCCGCTGAAGGGCCGCCAGCTCCCCATCATGTACGCCTCCAAGGCGCACGGCTTCTTCACCATCTCGGGCAATCTCGCGACGCAATATCCGCAGGCAGTGGGCTGGGCGATGGCCTCGGCGATCGCCGGCGACAGCCGCATCGCCTCCGCCTACATCGGCGACGGCTCGACCGCGGAAGGCGACTTCCACGCCGCCTGCACCTTCGCCGGCGTCTACCGGGCGCCGGTCATCCTCAACGTCGTCAACAACCAATGGGCGATCTCGACCTTCTCCGGCATCGCCGGGGCGGAGCTCACCACCTTCGCCGCCCGCGCCGTCGGCTACGGCATCGCCGGTCTCAGGGTCGACGGCAATGACGCGCTCGCCGTCTACGCCGCCACTTTATGGGCCGCGGACCGCGCGCGGGCGAACCTGGGGCCCACCCTGATCGAATTCTTCACCTACCGCGTCGAAGGCCATTCTACCTCCGACGACCCCTCCGTCTACCGTCCGCAAAATGCCGGCGCCCATTGGCCGCTCGGCGATCCGATCGAGCGGCTGAAACAGCATCTCGCCCTCCATGGCGAGTGGGACGAGACGCGGCATGAAGCGCTGGCCGCGGAGCTCGACGGCGAGGTGCGCGCCGCGCAGAAGGAGGCGGAGCGGCAGGGCACCCTCCAGTCCGATCCGTTCCAGGATATCCCATCGATGTTCGAGGAGGTGTTCGCCGAGCTTCCCTGGCATCTCAGGGAGCAGCAGGCGCAGGCCGTCGCCGAGGCGGAGGCGAAGCGCAAGTGAGCGTCATGAACATGATCCAGGCGCTCAATTCCGCCCACAAGGTGATGATGGAACGCGATCCCTCGACGGTCGTGCTCGGCGAGGACGTCGGCTATTTCGGCGGCGTTTTCCGGGTGACCGAAGGGCTTCAGCGCGACTATGGCAAGCAGCGCTGCTTCGATGCGCCGATCAGCGAGACCGGCATCGTCGCCGTCGCCATCGGCATGGCCGCCTACGGGTTGAAGCCGATCGCCGAGATCCAGTTCGCCGATTACATCTATCCCGGCTTCGACCAGATCGTCTCCGAAGCCGCGCGGATTCGCTACCGCTCGGCGGGCGAATGGAGCCTGCCGATGGTGATCCGGTCGCCCTACGGCGGCGGCATCTTCGGCGGCCAGACCCACAGCCAGTCGCCCGAGGCTTTGTTCGCCCACATCGCGGGCATCAAGACGGTGATCCCGTCCAACCCCTACGACGCCAAGGGCCTGCTGATCGCCGCGATCGAGGATCCGGACCCGGTCGTCTTCTTCGAGCCCAAGCGAATCTACAACGGCCCGTTCGACGGCTTCTATGAACGCCCCGTCACCCCCTGGGCGAAGCACCCCGCCGCCGAGGTCCCCGATGGCCATTACAGGATCCCGCTCGGCAAGGCGGCGGTGGTGAGGGAAGGCGGCGCGGTCACCATCCTCGCCTACGGCACGATGGTACACGTCGCGCTCGCCACGGCGGAGGCGAACGGCGTCGACGCCGAAGTGATCGACCTCCGCTCGATCGTCCCCGTCGACATCGAGACGATCGAGCAGTCGGTCCGGAAGACCGGCCGCTGCGTCGTCCTCCACGAGGCGACCCGGACCGCCGGCTTCGGCGCCGAGCTCGCCGCCCTCGTCCAGGAGCGCTGCTTCTATCATCTCGAGGCGCCGGTCGCCCGGGTGACCGGCTGGGACACGCCTTACCCGCATTCGATGGAATGGGCCTATTTCCCCGGCCCGGTGCGGCTCGGCCTTGCGCTGAAGAAGACTCTGGAGGACTGATAGGGCCATGGCGCGCTACGAATTCAAGCTGCCCGACATCGGCGAAGGCATCGCCGAGGCCGAGATCGTCCAATGGCACGTCAAGGTCGGCGACCAGGTGACGGAAGATCAGCAGCTCGCCGACATGATGACCGACAAGGCCACGGTCGAGATGGAGAGCCCCGTCGCCGGCAAGGTGCTGGAGGTGGCGGGCGAGGTCGGCGACCAGATCCCGATCGGTTCGGTGCTGGTCGTGATCGAGACGGAAGGCGAGGCGTCTGCCGAGAAGGCGCGGCACGACAGCGCCGCCCTCGCCGACGGCATGGTCGAGCCGACCGAGGCGCAGGAGGAGGCCGTCCCCAGCCTCGCGGAGGGTCGGCGCGGCGGCGACCGGCGACAGGACGAACGCCGCTCCGAGCAGGACCGGCGCGGCGAGGAACGGGCCGAGCCGGGCCGCCGCCAGTCCGAACGGCGTGAGGGGGAGCGGCGCTCGGACGAGGCGCTCGGGGCGAACGGGAAGCGCCCCAGCCCTGGCGATCTGGTGGGACTGAACCCGCAGCCCGAGCCCCCTGGGAAGGAGCGCCTGCAGGTCCTCGCTTCCCCCGCCGTCCGCGCCCGCGCGCGCGACCTCGGCATCGACCTCGCGCAGGTGAAGAGTGCCGGCGACCGCCTCCGCCACGCGGACCTCGACGCCTACCTTCTCTACAATGGCGGGGCCGTCGGCTCGGCCTCGCGCGGCGGCGCCGCCCCGCGCCGGGACGAGATCGTCAAGGTCGTCGGCCTGCGCCGCCGCATCGCCGAGAACATGCAGGAGGCGAAGCGCCGCATCCCCCATTTCACCCTCGTCGAGGAATATGACGTCACCAGCCTCGAGCAGACGCGGCAGATGATGAACGCCGATCGCGGCTCCCACCCCAAGCTCACCCTGCTGCCCTTCCTGATCGCCGCGATGGCGCGGACGCTCGGCGACTATCCGCAGATCAACGCCACCTACGACGACGACGCGCAAATCATTACCCGCTCCGGCGCGGTGCACATGGGCATGGCCACCCAGACTCCGAACGGCCTGATGGTCCCGGTCATCCGCAACGCCGAACGGCGGACGCTGTGGGATCTCGCCTCCGAAATCCTTCGCCTCTCCGAAGCCGCCCGCACCGGCAAGGCGGCGAGGGAGGACCTCTCCGGCTCGACCTTCACCATCTCTAGCCTCGGCCCGATGGGCGGAATCACCTCGACGCCCGTGATCAACCGTCCGGAGGTGGCGATCGTCGCCGTCAACAAGGTCGAGGAGAAGCCCGTCGTCGTCGACGGCGACCTCGAAATCCGCAAGCGCATGAACCTGTCCCTGAGCTGCGACCACCGCGTGGTGGACGGCTGGGACGCCGCCAATTTCATGCAGGATTTGAAAAAGCTGATCGAGAACCCGCTGAAATTGCTGTCCGCTTAACTCCCCTCCCTGCAAGAGAGGGGCCGGGGGTGGGTGCGCGAAGCGCATCTTTCTGCTGCTCGGCCGAAATACAGCCCCCAAAACAATCATTTTCCTACAGCCCCGCGTTCGCGCTACGTTCTGCGAATCATGTCCGGACCCGAATTCGTCGTCTTCACGTCCGTCCGCTGCGCGGTACGTTGCGACGGCTGGTCGCCGGCGCTGGAATTTTCAGCCTATGGGAGGCCGAACTTTAGTCAGCTTCCGTGCGGAACTGTTGCTTTCCCTCGCCCTTCGCTAAGGCGCGCGCCATGCTGAAGAAGAGCTCCCCAGACCTCGACTCGCTGCGCCTCATCGAGGAGCGGTTGCGGTGGCTCAGCGCCTGGACGATCCACCACGCCAACCACATCCGGGAGAGCGAGGACGGCCTCAAGGTCGGCGGCCACCAGGCGAGCTGCGCCTCGATGACGGCGATCATGGCGGCGCTCTACTTCCACGCGCTCGGCCCGAACGACAAGGTCGCGGTCAAGCCGCATGCCGGCCCGGTGCTCCACGCCGTGCATTATCTGCTCGGCAACCAGAGCCGGGAGCAGCTCGAGGCGTTCCGGGCTTACGGCGGCGCGCAATCCTATCCGAGCCGCACCAAGGACCGCATCCCGGTCGACTTCTCGACCGGCTCGGTCGGGCTCGGAGTCGCGGTCACCGCTTTCGCCAGCCTGGTCCAGGATTATCTCCTCGCCCACGGCCTGATGGCGCCCGAGGAAGCCGGGCGGATGGTCGCCTTGATGGGCGATGCCGAGCTGGACGAAGGCAATATCTACGAATGCCTGATCGAGGCCTACAAGCACGACATCCGCAATTGCTGGTGGATCGTCGACTATAACCGCCAGTCGCTCGACGCGACGACGGCCGAGCGCATGTTCCGCCGCTTCGACGAGATTTTCGCTTCGCTCGGCTGGCGGGTGGTGACTCTGAAATACGGCAAGGCGCTGGAGGCGGCGTTCGCCGAGCCCGGCGGCGAGGCGCTCAAGGCCTGGATCGATGAATGCGGCAACGCCGATTACGCCGCGCTCACCTATCTCGGCGGTGCGGCCTGGCGCGAACGTTTGCTGAAGGAGGCGCCGGAGGCCACACCGGTTCTGGAGGCACGCGACGACGACGCGCTGGCCGCGCTGATGACCAATCTCGCCGGCCACGACATGGCTTCGCTTGTCGAGGCGTTCGACGCCGCGCAGGACGACGTCCCGACCCTGTTCATCGCCTACACGATCAAGGGCTTCGGCCTGCCCTTCGCCGGCCACAAGGACAATCATGCCGGGCTCATGAACCCCGGCCAGATCGCCGCTTTGCGCGACAGGATGGGGGTCGCCGAAGGGGAGGAGTGGGAGCCGTGGGCCGGCCTCGGCGGCAATGCGGCGGAGGCGGTGCGCGCGGTGGCGGAGAACAGCCGCATCGCCCGGGCCAGGCGCGAGAGACCCTGGAACCAGGTCGATGTGCCCGTCATCCCTGCGCCGGCGGGAGAGGAGCAATCGACCCAGGCCGCGTTCGGCCGCATCCTGCTCGACCTGAGCCGCGCCGGCGGGCCGCTCGCCGACCGGATCGTCACCACCTCGCCGGACGTGACCGTGTCGACCAACCTCGGCGCCTGGGTCAACCAGCGCGGCCTGTTCCGGCGGCAGGCGCTGGCCGACGTCTTCGCCGCGGCCAAGATACCCTCGGCGCAGAAATGGGGCGCCCACCGGGCGGGCCAGCATATCGAGCTCGGCATCGCCGAGAACAACCTCTTCCTGATGCTCGCCGCCTTGGGCCTCGCCGGCGACCTGTTCGGGACGCGCCTGTTCCCGATCGGCACCGTCTACGACCCGTTCATCGCCCGCGGCCTCGATGCCCTGAACTACGCCTGCTACCAGGACGCGCGCTTTCTCCTCGTGGCGACGCCGTCGGGCGTGACGCTCGGCCCGGAGGGCGGCGCGCACCAGTCGATCAACCCGCCGCTCATTGCCCTCGGCCAGCCCGGGCTTCGGCATTACGAGCCGGCCTTCGTCGACGAGCTCGCCTTGATGATCGAGGAGGCCTTCCGCCTCCTCCAGGCGCCGGACGGCGAGAGCGTCTACCTGCGCCTCACCACCCGCACGATCCGCCAGGTCGAGCGGACCGGCGACGGCTGGAAGGCCGGGGCGCTGGCCGGCGGCTATTGGCTGCGCGAGCCGGCGGCCGGCGCCGAAGCGGCGCTCGTCTATTCCGGCGCCGTCGCCCCCGAGGCGCTCGCCGCCTGGGAGGCGCTGAAGGACGACGTCCCCGGCCTCGGCCTGCTCGCCATTACCTCGCCGGACCTCCTCCACCGCGGCTGGAGCGAGCGGCGCCGCGGGCGGTGGGGCGGGAAGGGGACCGAGCCCAGCCACGTCGAGCGCCTCCTCGCCCCGCTCTCTCCCGACGCCGGCCTCGTCACCCTGCTCGACGCCGCCCCGGCCTCGCTCTCCTGGCTCGGCGGGGTCATGGGCCACAAGGTCAGCCCCCTCGGCGTGGAGCGCTTCGGCCAGACCGGCAGCCTCCCCGACCTCTACCGTGAGTACCGACTCGACTTGGTGGCAATCATTGAAGCAGCCGCGGAACTATTCTTGGATTGATCGTCGGGATACTAGGCGGCATTGATCTTCCGTATAATTATCAACTGTGAGCCGGGGGTTCTACAATTTCAACTACAAGTATCGCGTGAACAGAAATTCCGTTATAATGGTCGGCTGGGTGAAGTATCCCAAGAGGCTACGCCATGTCCGACCCAGTCAACCTTGTCCTGCCCGATGTTGTTCAAGAGGCCACTGGCCCGAAGGCCATCACCATCGGCCAATTGCAGGCCGCGCTCGCCACGGCAAAGCCCGGTGATGTGGTCGCACTCCTAATCGTCACTGGCACGATCAAGACGACCTTGACGATACCCGCAGGTGTGACGCTGGAGGGCGGCGGCGAGATGAAGCTCGACGTTCAGGGGCGGCCGAAAGGGCATTCCGGACTGGCTACGACGCTGGTCGCTGATCCAACCCTGGATGGAGGCATGCTGGCCTTGGCGGACGGCGCAACGCTGCGCAATGTCGTCATCAAGGATGTCGTCAGGACCCCGAAGAGCCTGGGCGCTCTCGTCGTCATATGCTCGACCAAATCCGGCGATCGGATTGAGGCGACGGTCGAGGATTGTGAGCTGCATAATCCGAACCCGTCGCGCGTCGGCGACAACGGACCAACCGGGCGTTCGGTGCTGGTCTTCACCCGCAATGACGGGAAGGCGGCGCCGCCGCCGCCGGACGACAATGCCCGCGTCACGGCCATCGTGCGGAGGTCGATCATTCACTCGCCGGCCGGGGGCAGCGGCGTGTTTGCAGTCAATTTCGCGTCCCGCGCCAGCGTGGTCGTCCGCCTCGACCATAACGTCGTCGGCGGTGGCCTCGACGCCACCGGCGGCGTCAGCCGCCCGGACACGGTCGTGGACTCGGCAACCGTCATCTATTCGGATTCGAACGTCTACAAGGTGGACCCCGGCAGTCCCGCCGGCATCGGCTGGTCGCTGCACGGCGGCTCGAATCCTCCCCCCGCCAGCATTGCACCAACACGCATTAGCCGCAGCAACAGGCTGGTCATGGATTCCACCAATGACCGGATCGAAGGCTTCGACGTCGGCCTGTATGCCGCGGGCGGTGCGCGGCCCAACAACACGGGCGTGGAGGTTGACAGCAACAGCGCCTACCTCACTTTGGACGGTACGGTCTTCGCCAAATCCGGCGTCGCCGACGTCATGCTGTTTGGCGCGGTGGCCGGAGGGGCCTTCCTGCCGGGCAACGACAATCATCTCTTCGTAGCCTTGCGCAGCGTCAAGGCGAGCCAGGCCCTGCCGTTAACGAACGTCTACGCAGATTCGGCCCAAGACGACGGCAGCCCACTGGCTCCGGCGGACCTGGGGACCGGTAACTTCCTCGAAATCCTCGGCGACGTTCCGTTCAATCCCGGCCCGCCGGCGCTGGTTCAGGCGATCATTGCCTTGCCAGACGGGAACGCTTGATCGGTTCGGAAAAGGGATCGGCGCGGCGCTGCCGCGCTGCGGCACCGCCGGCGAATCTCGCTGGAAAGATCTTCTACTCACTCGAGTTAGCCGGTTACTCTCCGCCGCCCCCGTCGCCGTCGTCGTCGGGCGGGGGCTGGCGGTCGCGGGGCGGGGGGCCGCGGTCGCGCGGCGGCGGCGGAGGCGGGGGGCCGTTGAGGACCGGCGGACCGCCCTGGTCCTGCTGGTCGCCGCCCGGCTGGTTCTGTCCCTGCGGCGCGGGACGGGCGGAGAGGGTGACGCTGTCGTTGCCGACCTCGACTCCCACCTCGTAGCCGCTGTTGCCGAGCGGGATGGCGAGGTTGGCGTCGCCTTCCTCGACTACCGGCGGCTCGTCGGCCGGCGCGGCGAGCTGCGCCGGAATCGTGTTCTCGGCCGCCGCGGTGAAGTCCCTGAAGATGCGCGCCGGGAGGCCGCCGCCGGCCACCTGGCCGAGCGAGCTGTTGTCGTCGTTGCCGATCCAGACGCCGACCACCAGGTCGTCGGTGAAGCCGATGAACAGGGCGTCGCGATAGTCCTGGCTGGTGCCGGTCTTGCCGTAGACCGGCACGGCGAGTGCGGCGCCGCGCCCCGTGCCCTGCTGGATCACCGAGCCGAGCAGCTCCTTCATCTGGCCGAACGCCGGGTCGCGGGTCTTGCCGGCATAATTCTGCCACATGCGCTGCCACCAGGGCTTCGCCGGGTCGTCGAGCCCGTGGGCGCGGACCGGATAGGCGCCGGCGGCGACCGCGGCATAAGCCTGGACCATCTCGATCAGGGTCACGCCCGACGTGCCGAGCGGCAGGCTGGGATTGTCGTTCAAGGGGCTGGTGACTCCGAGGTCGCGGGCGGCGCGGATGACGTTCTGCCGGCCGACCTTCTCGGAGAGGCGCACCGCGGCGACGTTGCTCGACAGCGCGAAGGCGTCGCGCAAAGTCAGGCTGCCGCGATAGCGGTCGCCGTAATTCTTGGGCTGCCAGGTGCCGATGCGGAGCGGGCGATCCTCGATCCGGTCGTCGGGGCTCATCCCGGCCCGCATCGCGGCGAGGTAGACGAACAGCTTGAAGGTCGAGCCGGGCTGGCGCCGCGCCTGGGTCGCGCGGTTGAACGGGCTCTTCGAATAATCCTTGCCGCCGACCATGGCGACGACCCTGCCGTCGGGGCGCATCGCCACCAGAGCGACCTGCGCCTTGCCGAGCCCGGCGCCGCGGACGGTCTGCAAGGCGAGACGCTGGAGCCGGCTTTCGAGCGTGGTCTGGACGGTCTGCTGGCCATAGGCGTCGTCGCCCTCCGCCTCGGTGCGCGCCCGCGCCGCGGGGAGCACCCAGTCTGCGAAGTAGGTGCCGGTGGGGACGGCGCGCTGCTGCTCGACGCGGATCGTCGCCGGGCGGAGCTTCCTCGCCTGGCGGGCGGTCAGGGCGCCGTCGCGCACCATCGTCGCGATGACGACCTTCGCCCGCGCCCGGGTGAGCCTCAGATTATGGGTCGGCGCGAGCTTGGAGGGCGCGCGCACCATCCCTGCGAGCATCGCCGCCTGGGGGACGCTGAGCTGCTCCGGCTCGACGCTGAAATAATGGTGGGCGGCGGCGCGCAGGCCGTAGACGTTGTCGCCGAAATAGACGTTGGAGAGATAGCGTTCGAGGATCTGCTGCTTGCTCAGCCACGCCTCCAGCCAGAAGGCGATCAGCACCTCCTGCGCCTTGCGGCCCATGGTCCGCTCGGAGGAGAGGAAGCTGGTCTTGGCGAGCTGCTGGGTGATCGTCGAGCCGCCCTCCCTCACGCCGCCTGCGCCGAGGTTGCGCCAGGCGGCGCGGGCGATGCCGCGCGGGCTGATGCCCCAATGGTTGTAGAAGCCCCTGTCCTCGATCGAGACGAAGGCGGCGGGGACGTGCTTGGGGAGCCTGGCGAGCACGACCGGCGCGCGGATGTCGGCGCCGCGCCGTGCGATCGGCTCGCCCTCGGCGGAGACCAAAGTGAGGCTCGGCGCGGCGATCGGCTGCAGCGACTTGGAGAGCGGCGCGGTGATTGCAAGCCAGGCGACGATCAGCATGAAGAGCGCGAGCGTGCCGAAGACGATGTGCTTGAAGCGCAGCCCGGCGAAGGCCCGGCGCCGCCAGGGAGGCGGGGGCTCGGGCGGGGGCGGCGTCGGTCCGCCGAGGCCGGGCCCGGAAGGGAAATCGCCGGGCGTCGGCTGCCACTGGGCGGTCTGATCCACGCGCATCCCCTTCGATTAGCCGGGAAACGAGGCGGTGTTAATCCGGTTGCGCGGCATGCGACGAACCGATCCGCAGCCGCTCCGGCCGCACCGCCTCAGGGGTCACGCCGAGCTCCGCCAGCCCCTCCGGCCAAGCGCCGCCGGTCGCCAGCGCCTCGACGATCGCGGCCATTGCGGGGCAGGTCTGGAGGCCGTAGCCGCCCTGTCCCACGAGCCAGAAGAAGCCCGGCGCTTCCGGATCGAAGCCGGCGGTCGGAGTCCGGTCGGCGACGAACGAGCGCAGCCCCGCCCAGCGATGGGCGATACGGGTGACGGAGAGGGTGGTGTAGCGCTCGAGCTGCCAGGCGGCGAGGGCGACGTCGTAATCCTCGGGCGCGGCGTCGCCCGGCTCGTCCTCCACCTCGTCGACCGGCGAGACGAGCAGCTGGCCGGCCTCGGGCAGCATGTAGAAGTCGCCGGCGCCGGTATGGACGAACGGCCAGCCGCTCGCGTCCATGCCGGCGGGCGGATCGACGACGATGATCGTCCGCCTTTTCGGCTGCAGCCCGAGCGGCCGCACCCCCGCCAGCGCCGCGACCCGGTCCGCCCAGGCGCCGGCGGCGTCGATCAGGATCGGCGCGGAGTAACGCGCGCCTGCCTCGATGCGCACCGTCCACCCCGGCTCCA
Organism: Sphingomonadales bacterium; assembly: GCA_034668625.1. GTDB lineage: Bacteria > Pseudomonadota > Alphaproteobacteria > Sphingomonadales > Sphingomonadaceae > Allosphingosinicella. Next base: position 81,123 of record JAXDOX010000037.1, on the reverse strand, counting down.
CCGCCGCGACCCGGCGCCCGGTCAGCACTTCGCCCCCCGAGGCGCGCACCACCCTCGCAAAGCCCTGGAGCAAGGCGTTGGCGTCGAGCTTGAGTCCGGTGGGGTCGAGGAGGCCGCGCTCCGCCTCGCCCGGCCCGGTCCGCAGCACCGGGCAGAGCTCGGCCATCCGCGCCGCGTCGATCCATTCGACCGCATCGGTGTAGCGCGCCATCTCGGTGTAGAGCGCCTGCAACGCCGGGATCTGCGCTTCGGTCGCGAGGTAGAGCGTATCCATCGGCCGGCTGACCGGCGCCTCGCTGAAGCCTTCAGGGGGGTGCTCGAAGAAGGGCCGGCTCCACGCCGTCATTCCGCGCACCACGCCGTTGCCGATCCCGTAATGGCTGAACGACACGCTGCGCCCCGAGCTGTGATAGCCGAGCGCCTCCTCCGCCTCGAGCACAATCACCCTCCCATGCGGCGCCAGGCGCGCCGCCGCCGAAAGGCCGGCGATGCCGCCGCCGATGATCAGGAAGTCGCAAGCCATGCGGAGGCCTTAGCGCGGGATATGCCGGCGCCGAAACCCCCTCTCCCTGCAGGGGAGAGGGACAGGCGGCGCGAAGCGCCGGCAGGGTGAGGGCACGCGGGGCTGGGAACGTGCCCTCACCCTCCCACCGCCTTCGGCGGCGGGCCCCTCCCTCTCCCCTGCAGGGAGAGGGGATCAGGGTGCCGGGTGCTTCTGGCGCACACTTTTGCCAGCGGCTAAGGACAGGTCGCAGGAGAGACCAGATGGCCGACCGCATCGCCCCGCCCGAAGCCTTCGTCGCCGCGGCCCACGCCAATGCCGAGGATTACGACCGGCTATACCGCCAGTCGCTCGACGAGCCTGACGTCTTCTGGGCCGACGAGGCGCGGCGGATCGACTGGGTCCGCTTCCCGAGGAAGATCGCGAACTGGTCGTTCGACCCGGTCGATATCAAGTGGTTCGAGGACGGAATCCTCAACCTCTGCCACAATTGCGTCGACCGGCATCTCGAGAGCCGCGCCGACCAGGTGGCCCTGCTGTTCGAGGGCGACGAGCCGGGGGAGGGGCGGGCGGTCAGCTACGGCGCCCTCTACCGCGAGGTCGTCGCGATGGCGAATGCCTTGAAGGCGCTGGGCGCCGGCAAGGGCGACCACGTGACGATCTACATGCCGATGATCCCGGAAGCCGCGGTGGCGATGCTCGCCTGCGCCCGCATCGGCGCGGTGCACAGCGTCGTCTTCGGCGGCTTTTCGCCTGAGGCCCTGCACGGCCGGATCGAGGATTGCGCAAGCCGCTTCGTCGTCACTGCCGACGGCGGCCGGCGCGGCGGCAAGCTCGTGCCCTTGAAGGCGAACGTCGATGCCGCCCTCGCCAAGGGAGCGCAGGTCGAGGCCGTCTTGGTCGTCCGCCACCTCGGCAACGACATCGCCTGGGAAGCAGGCCGCGACCATTGGTTCCACGCTTTGCGCGAGGCGGTGCCGGACGAATGCCCCTGCGAGCCGATGAACGCGGAGGACCCGCTCTTCATCCTCTACACCTCGGGCTCGACGGGCAAGCCCAAGGGCGTCCTCCACACCACCGGCGGCTATGCGGTGTGGACCGCGTCCACCTTCCACTACGTCTTCGACTACAGACCCGGCGAGATCTTCTGGTGCACGGCCGACGTCGGCTGGGTGACCGGCCATTCCTATGTCGTCTACGGCCCGCTCGCCAACGGCGCGACCAGCCTGGTCTTCGAGGGTGTTCCCAACCACCCCGATTTCAGCCGCTTCTGGGAGGTGGTCGAGCGGCACCGCGTCAACATCTTCTACACTGCCCCGACCGCGATCCGGGCGCTGATGCGCGAAGGGGAGGGGCCGGTCAGGAAGCACGACCGCTCTTCGATCCGCCTGCTCGGCTCGGTCGGAGAGCCGATCAACCCCGAGGCCTGGCGCTGGTATTGGGAGGTGGTGGGCGAGAAGCGCTGCCCGGTCGTCGACACCTGGTGGCAGACCGAGACCGGCGGCATCATGATCACCACCTTGCCTGGCGCCCACGCGATGAAGCCGGGCTCGGCCGGCCGGCCCTTCTTCGGCGTCGACCCCCAGCTCGTCGACGCCGATGGCGCGGTGCTGGAGGGCGCCGCCTCGGGCAACCTCTGCCTCGTCCGCTCCTGGCCAGGCCAGATGCGCAGCGTCTACGGCGACCATGAGCGCTTCGTCTCGACCTACTTCACCGCCTATCCCGGCCGCTATTTCACCGGCGACGGCTGCCGCCGCGACGAGGACGGCTATTGGTGGATCACCGGCCGGGTCGACGACGTGCTCAACATATCGGGCCATCGCCTCGGCACCGCCGAGATCGAGAGCGCGCTGGTCAGCCACCCCAAGGTCGCCGAAGCCGCCGTGGTCGGCTACCCCCACGACATCAAGGGCACCGGCATCTACGTCTACGTGACCTTGATGGAGGGCCTGGAGGGGAGCGACGATCTCGAGCGCGAGCTGCGCCAGCACGTCCGCACCGAGATCAGCCCGATCGCCTCGCCCGACCTCATCCACTTCACGCCCGCGCTCCCCAAGACCCGCTCGGGCAAGATCATGCGCCGCATCCTCCGCAAGATCGCCGAAAACGATTTCTCGAACCTCGGCGACACCAGCACCCTCGCCGAGCCGGCTTTGGTCGACGGCCTCATCGAAGGCCGGCGGAATTCGTAACGAAACAGTCTCGTGGCCGCGCGATGAAGGCCCGGCCGGCGCTCCCGTCACCCCAGCGGAAGCTGGGATCCATGCCGAGTCATCGAAGGGTCAGCGGCAGCAGGGATGCCAGCCTTCGCTGGCATGACGCAACCGCTACAGCGCCTTTTCGTAGATCCAGTAGACCCGGTTGATCTTCGAATCGATCGCGTCGGCGATCGAGCGCATCGGCTGGTTGTCCTCGAGGATCCAGCCTATCTCACCCCGCTCCATGCCGTAGCGGGCAACTCCGGCGCGGCGGATATATTCGATCATCATGAAGGCGAGCTGGCTGGCGAGGCGGGTGCCGTGGAGGCGCTTCACCACCCCCATCAGCGGCACGCGCGCGGCAGAGAATCTGGCCCGCTTCAGCCGCCACAGCAATTTGGCCCAGCCGAACGGGAACAGCCGGCCGTTGAGGTCGGCCGTCATCCGGTTGAGGTCGGGCAGGGTCAGCATGAAGGCGACCGGCTCGCCTTCATATTCCGCCACCCGGATCAGATCCTCGAAGACGATCGGTTTCAATTTCTTGCCGGCATAGGCGATCTCCGCCTCGGTCAGCGGGATGAAGCCCCAATTGTCCGACCAGGCGTCGTTGAGGATTCCGAGCAGCAGGGCCGCTTCCTCGTCGAACCGGCTCTTGTCGACGTTCCTGATGCGGATCTTGGGGTTCTTCTCGCCGCTCGCGACGATGCGCTGGATGAGCGGCGGGAAGTCCTTCCGGACGTTGAGATCGTAGGTGTAGAGGTCCTTCACCTTGCGGTAGCCCTGGCCCTCGATCCAGGGTGCGTAAGCGTCGGAATTGTGGCCCATCATCACCGTCGGCGGGTGGTCGAAGCCTTCGACCAGCAGGCCCGGCTCGTCCCAGATCGAGAGGCTGAACGGACCCATAGAGCGGGTCATGTCGCGGCCCCGGAGCCAGGCTTCGGCGCGGTGGATCAAGGCCTCGGCGATCTCGCCGTCCTCGGCCTCGAACATGCCCCACTGTCCGGTGCCGGCGCCCATATGCTGGAGCACGAGCTGGTCGACCTGGGCGGAGATGCGCCCCACCGGCCGCCCGTCGCGCTCGGCCAGGAACAGCCGCGCCTCGGCATGCTCGAACCAGGGGTTGGTCCTCGGATCGAGCAGCCCATGCACCTCGGTCTTGAGCGGGGGGACCCAATTGGGGTCGTGCTTGTTCAAGGCAAAGGCGAGGTCGACGAAGGTCTTGCGGTCGGAGGCGTCCTCGACGGCGCGGATGGTGAGTTCGCTCATGGCGCGGACGCTAGCCGCCTCTGCCGCGCCTGTCACCTTGCCAGCGCTGGCGCAAACGCGGCCTTCGCGATATGGCGGGCCCATGGCCGATAACCCCCTTGCCCGCCACCTCGCCGAAGTCGGCGAGAGCTACACCGAGCATTGCGGCAAGGCCGCGGGCTTCGGCTTCCGGATGATCGGCGGCGGCCTCGCCTGCCTCGTCCACGCCGTCTTCCCCTTCCTGTTCGAGCGGGCCGGAAGCGAGACGGTAAAGCGGCTCAATGCCACCCTGGCCAAACGGGCGGACAAGCCGAACTGGGAACGACACCCGATCATCTGAGCGTCCGCCCCCGGACACCCGCCCTGTCCGCTTCCGGACATTCGGTTACACATGTAGTCGACAGTCTCTCGCGGCGTTCGATGGCGCGCTTCTTGCAGCAACCGCCTGACAAGAGGCGTGAAGGGGATTTGCGTGAGGCAGGCGTTGTGGACGGGAGTTGCGGCGGCGGCGCTGGCATGGGGAAGCGCGGCGGCTGCGCAGACCGGCGGGGCCGGGGGCCGCACGGTCTACGAGGCTGCCTACTTCGCCCGCTACTCGCCGTCCAATGCGCTGGAGATCGTCCAGCGGGTGCCGGGATTCTCGCTCGATGCGGGGGACACGGAGGTGCGCGGCTTCGGCCAGGCGGCCGGCAACGTCGTCATCAACGGGCAGCGGCCGAGCTCCAAGAGCGACACGCTGCAGACCGTGCTCGCGCGCATCCCGGCGAGCCGGGTGGCGCGGGTGGAGGTGAGCCCGGGCGACCTGTTCGGCTCCGAATATTCCGGCAAGGCGCAGGTGTTGAACCTGATCCTGACCGAGGGCGGCGGCCTCGCCGGAACCGTCACCGGCACGCTGCGCCGCGATTTCACCGGCAAGCTGTTCCCGGAAGGAAGTGCCTCGGCGCTGCTGAGGAAGGGGAAGTCGAGCTTCAACGTGGCCGCCGGCTTCAGCAACAGTGCCACGACCGAGGAGGGCTATGACACGCTCAAGTCGCTGCCCGACCTCGGCCTGCTGGAGTACCGCCGGAAGGTGAACGCCACCCGCGACCCGAACGGCTACGTCTCTGCCGCGTGGGACTATAATGGCGGGCCCAACCGCACCGCGCATCTGAACGGCCGCTACGCCCTTGAGCTCTTCTCGCTGACCCAGAGCAACCACGTCATCCCGACCGGCGAGGCCGAGCGCGACGACCGGCTGACCGAGCGCTACCACCGGCGCGAGCTTGAAGTCGGCGGCGACGTCACCCGACCGCTGGCCGGCGGCGGACTGAAGCTGATCGGCCTCATCCGCCGCCGCCATCGCGACAATCACGACGTCTCGTTCAACCGCTCGGCGGGCGGCACCACGCTGCTCGGCGGCTTTGCCCAGGACCTCGAGGACCAGCGCGACGAGAGCGTGCTGCGTCTGGTCTGGAACCGGGCCAATTTCGCCGGCTGGAGCGTCGAGACCGGCGCCGAGGGCGTGCTCAACGAGCTCGACAGCAACGTCAATTTCTACGAGATCGCCGGCGGCGGCGGCCGCACCCGCATCGACCTTCCGGTCGATCAGGCGGTGGTGAAGGAATATCGCGGCGAAGCCTTCATCAACGCCGGCCGGGCGCTTTCGAAAGCGCTGAGGATGGACCTCGGCCTCACCTACGAGGCCTCACGCCTCACCGTCTCCGGCGACGCCGAAGCTGAACGGACGCTCAAGTTCCTGAAGCCCAAGGCGACGTTCGACTGGCGCCCCAATGCCGCCTGGCACGTCCAGCTCGCTTTGTCGCGGACCGTCGCACAGCTCCAGTTCGAGGATTTCATCAGCAATGCCGAGCTCACCAACGATCGGGTGAACGGCGGCAACGCCGATCTGGTGCCGCAGCGGGCATGGGAGAGCCTGCTCACCGTCGAGCACAAGATATTGGGCGACGGGCTCATCAAGCTCGAGGCCGGCTACAACCGCATCAGCCTCGTCCAGGACCGGGTGCCGACGCCGCAAGGCTTCGACGCGCCGGGTAATCTCGGCGACGGCAGCCTCTATCTGCTGCGCAGCACGATCGACGCGCCGCTGTCCCGCTTCGGCATCAAGGGCGGCCGCCTCACCGTGTACCTCTCATGGGTGAAGACCTCGGTGCAGGACCCGTACACTTTGCGCGACCGGCTCTTCTCGGGCAGCTCGGAGTTCGTCGCCGATGTGAGCTTCCGCCAGGATCTCGGCAAGTTCGCCTGGGGCTTCGAGGCGAGCGGCAACACGCCCGTCACCTTCTACCGGCTCGACGAGACCGACCGGAACAAGAGCAAGATCCCCTACGTCACCGCCTTCGCCGAATACCGGCCCGACAAGAAGACCACCTTCAGCTTCAACCTCGACAACGCCACCGGCATCCCCGCCTATCGCGACCGCATTTTCTATTTCCCGAGCCGCGGCAACCCCGTCCCGAGCCTGATCGAGCACCGCATGCGCAACCGCCACATCGTCCCGTTCGTCACCTTCAAGCGCAGCTTCTGAGCGGCGCTAGCGGCCCCAGGCGATGAAGTTCGGATTCTCGAATCGCCGTTCGACTTTGCCGTAGGCGAGCGGCCCCGTCTCGCGGCCCTCCGCGTCCAGCGCCATCACCCGTCCGCCGGCGGCTTCGAGCACCGCCTGGCCGGCGGCGGTATCCCACTCGCAGGTCGGGCCGTAGCGCGGGTAGACATCGGCCGTACCCTCGGCGACCAGGCAAAATTTGAGCGAGGAGCCGGAGGGGACGTAGTGGGCGATGCCAAGCGCGGAATTGCGTTCCTCCGTCCCCTGCGCCGCGTGGTTGCGGCTGCCGACTCCGGTGAGCCCCGCTTCGGGGCGGGGCCGCGTCCGGATCGGCTCCGGCTCGCTCCCGTCGCGGACCCGGAACGCGCCCTCGCCCCGCGCACCGTAATAGAGCAGGCGCGTGTCCGGCGCGTAGACCGCTCCGGCAACCGGCACCCCGGCGTCGATCAGCGCGATGTTGACGGTGAACTCGCCGTTGCGCTGCAGGAAGCCCTTGGTCCCGTCGAGCGGATCGACGCAAAAGAAGCGCGTCCCAAGCTCCGGGATCCGCCCCACCGCGGCTTCCTCCTCGGCGAGGATGTGGATGTCGGGGAAGGCGGCGTGGAGGCGATGGAGGATGAGCTCCTCGGCGATCCGGTCGGCGATCGTGACCGGCGACCCGTCGGCTTTCTCCTCCGCCGCGCAGCCCTCGCCGTAGATGCGCTCGATCTCCGCCCCGGCGGCGAGCGCGGCTTCGACGATCGTGTCGAGCAGGTGGCTGGTCATCGCGCCAGCCGCTCCGTGTGCCAGCGCAGATGATCCTCCATGAAGGTCGAGATGAAGAAATAGCTGTGGTCGTAGCCGGGCTGCATCCGGAGGGTGAGCGGGATGCCGGCGGCGCGGCAGGCGGCCTCGAGCCGCTCGGGACGGAGCTCACGCTCGAGGAAGGTGTCGGCGGTTCCCTGGTCGACGAGGATCTGAGGGAAACGGGCGCCGTCCTCGATCAGGGCGACGGCGTCGTGGGCGCGCCAGGCGGAGCGGTCGGGGCCGAGATAGCGGCCGAGCGCCTTCTCGCCCCAGGGCACCTGCGAAGGCGCGACGATCGGCGCAAAGGCGGAGACGCTCCGATAGCGGCCGGGGTTCCTGAGGGCGAGGGTGAGGGCGCCGTGGCCGCCCATCGAATGGCCGGTGATCCCCTGGCGGCCCATGTCGATGGGGAAATGCTCCGCGACGAAAGCGGGCAGCTCCTCGGTCACATAGCTGTGCATCCGGTAATGGGTGGCGAACGGCGCCTCGGTCGCGTCGACGTAAAAGCCCGCGCCCTGCCCGAAATCGTAGGCCGGGTCGTCGGGCACGGCGTCGCCGCGCGGGCTGGTATCCGGCGCGACGAGGATCAGGCCCAATTCGGCGCAGACGCGCTGGTAGCCGCCTTTCTCCATCACGTTGGCGTGGGTGCAGGTGAGGCCGGAGAGGTACCAGAGCACAGGCAGCCTCGCCCCCGCCGCCTCGGCCTGCGGCGGCAGGTAAACGGCGAAGACCATGTCCGTGCCGGTCTCACGGCTGGCGTGGCGGTAGACGCCCTGCGTGCCGCCGAAGGATTTGGCGGTGGAGAGGGTTTCCATCAGTAGAGGACGACCGAGCGGATGCTCTCGCCCGCGTGCATCAGGTCGAAGGCTCGGTTGATATCCTCCAACGGCATCGTGTGGGTGATCAGGGGATCGATCGCGATGCGGCCGTCCATGTACCAGTCGACGATTCGCGGCACGTCGGTGCGGCCGCGGGCGCCGCCGAAGGCGGAGCCCTTCCAGACGCGGCCGGTGACGAGCTGGAACGGGCGGGTCGCGATCTCCCGCCCCGCTTCGGCGACTCCGATGATGGTCGAGACGCCCCAGCCGCGGTGGCAGCATTCTAGCGCCTGGCGCATCACCTCGGTGTTGCCGGTGCAGTCGAAGCTGTAATCGGCGCCGCCGCCGGTCAGATCGAGGATCGCCTGCACCACTTTGCCGGCGCCGATCTCGCTCGGGTCGATGAAGTCGGTCATGCCGAACGCCTCGGCCATGGCGCGCTTGGCCGGGTTGACGTCGACGCCGACGATGCGGGCCGCGCCGACCAGCTTCGCGCCCTGGATGACGTTGAGGCCGATGCCGCCCAGCCCGAAGACGACGACGTTCGAGCCCGGCTCCACCCCTGCCGTCCAGATCACCGCGCCGACCCCGGTGGTGACGCCGCAGCCGATGTAGCAGATCTTGTCGAACGGCGCGTCCTCGCGCACCTTGGCGACGGCGATCTCCGGCATCACCGTGAAGTTGGAGAAGGTCGAGCAGCCCATATAATGGTGGATCGTCTCGCTCCCGAGGCGGAAGCGGCTGGTGCCGTCGGGCATCACGCCCTTGCCCTGGGTGGCGCGGATGGCGGTACAGAGGTTGGTCTTGCGGCTGAGGCAGGATCTACACTGGCGGCATTCGGGCGTGTAGAGCGGGATGACGTGGTCGCCGACCGCGACCGAGGTGACGCCGGGCCCAATCTCGCGGACGATTCCGGCGCCCTCGTGGCCGAGGATCGAGGGGAAGAGGCCTTCGGAATCCTTGCCTTCCAGCGTGTAGGCGTCGGTGTGGCAGATGCCCGTCGCCATGATCTCGACCAGCACCTCGCCCGCTTTCGGCCCGTCGAGATCGATCTCGTGGATCTCGAGCGGCCGGTTCGGCGCGACGGCGATCGCGGCGCGGGTTTTCATGGTTTCTCTCCTCGCTCCTCCCCGGTACGGGGAGGGGGACCAGCCGTTGGCTGGTGGAGTGGGCCCAGCTCTCCGCCGCATCGGAGTCGGGCCCCCTCCACCGCACTTCGTGCGGTCCCCCTCCCCGTTCCGGGGAGGAGCTGTCCTTGCCGCGCGCGAAGGGAATAGTCGAGCCTGATGGCGAAGCCCGCAATACCGCGAACCGTGTGGGCGCTGGGCTTCGTCAGCCTGTTCATGGACCTGTCGTCCGATACGATCCACGCGCTGCTGCCTTTGTTCCTGACCGTGACGCTCGGCGTCAGCGTGACCATTGTCGGCGTGATCGACGGCATCGCCGAGGCGACGGCGTCGATCTCGAAAGTCTTCTCCGGCTGGCTCTCGGACCGGATGGGCCGGCGCAAGCCGCTCATCCTGCTCGGTTACGGCCTCGGGGCGCTGTCGAAGCCGCTCTTCCCGCTGGCGCACAGCGCCACGCTCGTGCTCGGCGCCCGCTTCGCCGACCGGATCGGCAAGGGCCTGCGCGGGGCGCCGCGCGATGCGCTGGTCGCGGATGTGACGCCGCGCGAGATCCGGGGCCGCGCCTTCGGCCTCCGCCAGGCCATGGACACGGTCGGGGCCTTCGCCGGGCCGTTGATGGCGACCTTGCTGATGATCGCCTTCGCCAACGACATACGCGCCGTCTTCTGGATCGCCCTCATTCCAGCCGCCCTCTGCGTCGCCTGCGTCTTCTTCGGGGTCGAGGACGCGCCGAAGCCGGAGCAGCCGGCGACGCCGCCGCCGATCCGGGGGCGGGAGGTCAAGGCGCTCGACCGCGAGTTCTGGGGCGTCGTCGCGATCGGCGTGGTCTTCACCCTCGCCCGCTTCAGCGAAGCGTTCCTGATCCTGCGCGCCAGCGGCGAGGGGCTGAGGCTGGCGCTGGCGCCGCTCGTGCTGGTGGCGATGAACGCCGTCTACGCCCTCGGCGCCTACCCCGCCGGAGCCTTGGCGGACCGGCTGCCGGCGCGCAGCCTGCTGCTCTGCGGACTTGCCGCCCTGATCGCCGCCGACGCCTGCCTCGCGGCGGGCGGGCTCCGTTTCGTCTTCGCCGGGATACTGCTCTGGGGCGGGCACATGGCGCTGACCCAGGGGCTGCTCGCCAAGATGGTCGCGGATTGCGCCCCCGATCATGCCCGCGGCTCCGCCTTCGGCCTGTTCAACCTGGCGAGCGGTGTCGCCCTGCTGCTGGCGAGCCTGGTCGCGGGCCTGCTCTGGGACGAAGCGGGCCCACGCGCGACCTTCATCGCCGGCGGCGTGTTCGCCTCATTAGCCTTGCTTCTCGCCCTCTTCAGGCGGCGCGCATGAGCTTCCGGCGGTCGGCGAGCACCGCCTGGGCCGCATTGTGGCCCGGCGCGCCGGTGACTCCGCCGCCGGGATGGGCGCCGGAGCCGCACAGATAGAGGCCGGCGAGCGGCATGCGGTAGTCGGCGTGGCCGAGCATCGGCCGGGCGGAGAAGAGCTGGTCGAGGCCCATCTTGCCGTGGAAGATGTCGCCGCGCGGGATTCCGAAGCGCTGCTCGAGGTGCCAGGGCGATAAAGCGAGCCGGCCGACCACCGAGGCTTTGAAGCCGGGGGCGTATCGGTCGACATGGGCGATGACATGGTCGGCGGCTTCGTCGACGCGCGCCTCCCAGCCGCCTTCCACCTCGTAGGGGAAATGCTGGCAGAACAGGCTGGCGACGTGGGCGCCGGCGGGGGCTAGGCTGTCGTCGAGGGTCGAGGGGATCAGCATCTCGACGATCGGCTCCTTCGACCAGTCCCCGGTCCGCGCCGAAGTGTAGGCCCGGTCCATATAATCCAGCGAGGGGCCGATGATGATTCCGGCGGTGAGCTGGTCGCCGGGCTCGGGCAGCGAGGTGAAGCGGGGCAGCTGGGACAGAGCGACGTTCATCCGGAAGGTCGCCGACTCCGCGCCCCAGCCCGCCATTCGGCGGTTGATCTCCGGCGCCACCGCGCCTTCGGGCAGCAAATCGGTGAACAACGCCTTCGGGTTGACGTTGGCGACCACGGCCTTGGCCCGGTAGGCCTTGCCGCCGGCGACCGCGCCCGCGGCGCGGCCGCGCTCGACGATGATCTCGTCGACCGGCGAGTCGAGGATTATCTCGACTCCTTCCGCTCGCGCCGCTTTCGCCATCGACTCGGTGATTGCCCCCATGCCGCCGATCGCGTGGCCCCAGGCGCCAGGCACGCCGGCCGCCTCGCCGAACAAATGGTGGAGGAGGACGTAGGCGGAACCCTGGCTGTACGGGCTGGCGTAGTTGCCGACGATGGCGTCGAAGCCGAACAGCGCCATTACGATGTCGGTCTCGAAATAGCGCTCGAGTATGTCTCCGGCCGATTTGGTGAAGAAGTCGAGCAGGTCGCGCCTTTGCTCGGCGTCGAGGCCGCGGACGCTGCTGCCGAGCTTCATCGCCGCCAGCACGTCCGCGACTCCGCCGCCGGCATTGGGCGGCGCGCGCAGGATCCATTGCCTGAGGATCGCCACGACCGATTCGAGCGACCTCGCATAATCGTCGTAGCCCTGCGCGTCCGCCTTCGAGTGCCGCGCAATCTCGCGGCGGGTGAGGCCGCCGCGGCCGGAGAGTAGGTGTTCGGGGCCGATGGTGGGCAGGAAATTGTCGATCTTCCTCAGCACGACCTTCAGGCCGCGCCGGTAGAGGCCCATGTCCTCGATCACCTTCGGGTTGAGCAGGCTCACCGTGTAGGAGGCGGTGGAGTTGCGGAAGCCGGGGGCGAATTCCTCCGTCACCGCCGCCCCGCCGACGACGTGCCGGCGCTCGAGCACGGTGACCTTGAGGCCGCGGCGGGCCAAATAAAAGGCGCAGACGAGGCCGTTATGCCCGCCGCCGATGATCAGGACGTCGCACGAAGAGGTCATGCCACGGCTATAGGGCGGCCATTGCAGCCGGGCGAGTCTTCGACCGGAGGGCTCAGGCGGCGGGCTGGCGGGCGAGCCTCACGCCTTCGAGCCTCGCCTCCTGCGCGAGCTGCTTCGCCACCGCCGCGGTGCCGCCGCCGGTTTCCTGGAACAGGCCGAGCGTCTCGAACTCGTCGGCGGTCGGCGGCTGGAGCGAGAGGTCGGTATAGTCGTAGCGGTTCGGGTCGGCGAGGACGCGGTTGATAACCGCCTTTTCCCTGCGAAAGCCGCGCCAGTAGCGGAAGGCCTTCACCGCCGTCTCCGCCGCGTAGCGCGGGTAGAAGAGAATTGCCGGCTCGCGCGGCAGGCCGGGGCGGCGCGAGAGGCGGCGCTTGCGCCGGAAGATGCCGCCTTCGAGGACTTGCAGCCCCTCGATCTCGTACAGCATCTTGAACTCGTTCATATATTGCAGCGCCTTCTTCGGCCGGTTTGCCGGCAGCCGCGCATGTCGGCGGGCGACCGTCTCCATATGCTCCCAAGTGTAGAAGGACGCCCAAGCCTCCCGATAGGCGGAGTCCCATTCCTCGTCGGACATTCGGGGGTGGCGGGTCAGGCGGTGGTGAAGATTGTACTTGTTGAGATCGGGATCCATCCATTCGCCGGCCTCGTGCATCCGGCGATGGTCCTCCGAGCCGGGCAGCGGCGTCAGCATGAAGAATTCGAGGACGTCGAGCGGCAGCTCGCGCTTGATGATCTCGATATCGCGGAGGATCGTTTCCTTGGTGTCCGCCGGAAAGCCCAGGATGTAGCCGGCGAAGGTGAACACGCCGCGCTGGTGCCATTGCTGCAGCATGAGGCGATATTCGGTGATCTTGTTCTGTCGCTTGTTCGCCGCGAGGAGGTTGTCGGGGTTGATGTTCTCGAGGCCGATGAAGACGCGCATCGTCCCCGCGCGCTTCGCCTTGTCGATGAAATTGGGGATTCGGTGGCAGAGCGTATCCACCTGGATCGTAAGGTTCGCCTTCAGCCCTTCCGTCTCGCGCAGGTGGATGAGCCGGTCGAAAAAATCCTCCCAGTGACGGTTACGCGCAAGATTGTCGTCGGTGATGAAGAAGGCCTTGATCCCTTGGCCAAGGTTCTCGCGCACGATCGCTTCGAGGTCGTCGGCGGTGCGGAAGCGGCTCTTCCTTCCCTGGACGTTGATGATCGTGCAGAAGCTGCACTGGAAGGGGCAGCCGCGGCCGAGGTCGAAGCTGGACCAACTCTGGGAATTGCGTCGGATCGCATCCACCGGGAGAACCGGAATCGGCGCTCCGGCGAGACTGGGGAGGTCGCTGAGGTAATTGTAGACGGGCTTCAGGGTGCCGTTCCAGGCGTCCTGGAGCACCTCATCGAGCCGGCCCTCCTCGCATTCGCCGGCGAACAGCGAGCAGCCGATGTCGAGCGCCGCCTGCAGCTCCGGCGGCGTGTCCTTGAGCATCGCCATGCAGCCGGAGACGTGGAAGCCGCCGATGACCACCGGCAGCCCGGCCTTGCGGAACTCGCGGGCCAGATCGAGCGCGTGGTCGAACTGGTTGGACTGGACGCCGACAAGGCCGATCAGGGCCGTTGCGCCGCGTCGGCGCAGGTCGCGTACGATCCGTTCGGGGACGATGTGGCGGTTGGTTTCGTCGATCGTGACGAGCTTGATCCCGACGCCCGGCCCGAGCACTTCGCGCCGGGCGCAATCGCGAGCGAGGCCGTGGAGCGCCGCGAGCGAGTTTGAGGGGATGAGCGTCTTCCACCAGACGATCGGATAGCCGTCGTCGTCATAATGCGACGGCTTGATCATCACAAACTCGAAGCTCTGCCGTCCTGTCTCCATGACTCCTCCTAACCGATTCCGCGGCGGGAAGCACCTCGCCCGCTCGCGCGCCGCGGGCGGTCGCCTCAGCGCGGCGGTTCGGCCTTCGGAAAACCGCCCCAGGCGGCGTCGTAATCGGGCTGGGCGTGGTCGAGGGCGAAGCGGGTCGGCCGGAACGGCCAGCAGCTTTCGACCATGAACGCCATTGTGCCCTCGATCTTGTGCGGCTTGAGCTCCGCCTCGCTCGCGCCTTGCCAGCTGGCGAGATCGGGGCCGTGCCCGGCCATCAGGTTGTGCAGCGACAGGCCGCCGGGCGCGAATCCCTCCGCCTTGGCATCGTAGGCGCCGTGGATCAGGCCCATGCACTCGCTCATCACGTTGCGGTGGAACCAGGGCGGGCGGAACGTGTCTTCGGCCACCATCCAGCGCGGCGGGAAGACGACGAAATCGGCATTGGCCCGCCCGGGCGTCTCCGAGGGGCTGGTAAGGACGGTGAAGATCGAGGGGTCGGGATGGTCGTAGCTCACCGTGCCGATCGTGTTGAAGCGGGCGAGGTTGTATTTCCACGGCGCGAGATTGCCGTGCCAGGCGACGACGTCGAGCGGCGAATGGTCGAGCGTCGTCGCCCATAGAGAGCCGAGATATTTCTGGACGAGCTCGATCTCGCCCTCCTGATCCTCGAAGGCGGCGACGGGCGTCAGGAAGTCGCGCGGATTGGCGAGGCCGTTGGAGCCGATCGGCCCCAGCTCCGGGAGCCGGAACAGCGCGCCGTGATTCTCAGCGACATAGCCCCGGGCGCGGCCGTCCGGCAGCAGCACCCGGAAACGCACCCCGCGGGGGACGAAACCGACCTCGCCGGGCGCTATGTCGATCCTCCCCATCTCGGTGAGCAGCATCAGCCGCCCCTCCTGCGGGATGAACAGCAGCTCCCCGTCCGCGTCGAAGAAGAAGCGCCGCTCCATGTCCCTGGCCGCGCGATAGACGTGGACCGCGACTCCGATCAGGTCGGCGGGGTCCCGGTTGGCGGCCATCGTCGTCAGGCTGTCGACGAAGTCGAGAGGCAAATCTGGCCAGGCGAGCGGGTCCCAGCGCAGGCGGTTGGGGGCGAGCGGCTCCTGGACCGTTCCCGGCGCGAACAGGGGCGCGCCTTCGTAGCGGCGGTAAGGCGGGTGCTCGGCGGAGGGCCGCATCCGGTACAGCCACGACCGCCGGTTCTCGTGGCGCGGCGCGGTGAAGGCGGTGCCGGAAAGCTGCTCGGCATAGAGCCCGAAGGCCGGCTTTTGCGGCGAGTTGCGACCCTCGGGGAGGGCGCCGGGGACGACCTCGGTGGCGAAATGGTTGCCGAAGCCGGGCATGTAATTCTCAGTGGCCATGCCATTTCCAATACCGTTCGGGCTGAGCTTGTCGAAGCCCTTCACTTCATCCTTAGAAGAAAGGAAGGCCCTTCGACAGGTTCAGGGCGAACGGTGGGGAGCTCCAGCGTCGGCGCTCCCCCTCACCGCATCAGCACCAGCTCTTCCGCCATCGTTGGGTGCAGCGCCACCACCTGGTCGAAATCCGCCTTCTTCAGCTTCGCCTTGACCGCGATCGCGGCGGCCTGGAGGATTTCCGGCGCGTCCGGGCCGATCATGTGGAGGCCGACCACTTCATCGGTCTCCGAATTGACGACGAGCTTGTAGAGCGCGCGCTCATTGCGGTCCGCGAGTACGTTCTTCATCGCGCGGAAGTCCGACGTGTAGGTTTTGATCGAGCCGAGCTTGTTGCGCGCCTGTCCTTCGGTGAGGCCGACGCCGGCGAGCGGCGGGTGACTGAACACGGCAGAGGGGATGTTGTCATAATCGACGCGGGTCGGCTTGTTGCCGAAGATCGTATCGGCAAAGGCCTGGCCCTCTCGGATCGCGACGGGGGTGAGCTGAACGCGGTTGGTGACGTCGCCGACCGCGTAGATCGAATCGCACGCCGACTTGTTGTCCGCGTTGACCATCACCGCGCCCTTGTCATCGATCTGCGCGCCGGCCGTCTCGAGGCCGAGGTCCTGCGTGTTGGGCCTGCGGCCGATCGCGTACATCACGCAATCCGCGGGGATCGCGTCGCAGCCCTCCATGTGGACGAGAAGCGATCCGTCCTCCTGCCTCTCGATGCGCTGGAACTTGACGTGGAAGCGGAATTCGATCCCCTTCATCATCGAGATGGTGAGCAGCCGGTCTCGGATCGTCTCGTCATAACCCCTCAGGATCACGTCGGAGCGGTTCACCAGCGTTACATGGCTGCCGAGATTGTGGAAGATGCCGGCGAATTCGTTGGCGATGTAGCCCGCGCCTGCGATCACCACGCGCTTCGGCAGATCGGGCAGGTGGAAGGCTTCGTTCGAGGTGATGCCGAGCTCGGCGCCGGGAAAGTGCGGGACGACCGGGGCCGCGCCGGTGGCGATCAGGATGATTCCGGCGGTCAGGATGCGGCCTGAGCCGAGGCGGATTTCGTGCGGCCCCGTGACGGTCGCCCGCTCCTTCACGATCTCGACCTCATAATTGCTCAAGGTCTCGGCGTAGGCGCCTTCGAGCCGGTCCACCTCGGCCAGCACATTGTCCCTGAGCGTCGGCCAGTGGAACGCGCATTCCGGCACCTCCCAGCCGAAGCGCCGCGCATCGGCGAGGTCCTCGGCGAAGTGGGAGCCGTAGACGAGCAATTTCTTGGGCACGCAGCCGCGGATCACGCAGGTCCCGCCGACTCGATGCTCCTCGGCGACGGCCACCCTGGCGCCATGCGCGGCGGACACCCGGGCCGCCCGGACTCCGCCGGAGCCGGCGCCGATGACGAACAGGTCGTAATCGTATTTTGCGGCCATCAGCCTGCCTCTCCAACAGCGCGGGCGATCAGCGCGCGGGTCGAGGGATCGAAATCCAGGTCTTCGCCCCCGTCGAGGGCCTTCGCCATCGCCTTGCCGAGCTCGACTCCGAACTGGTCGAACGGGTTGATGCCGAGCAGCACCGCGTTGGTGAAGGTGCGGTGCTCGTAAAAGGCGATCAGCGCGCCGAGCGTGGCCGGGTCGATCCCGTCGAGGAGTAGGGTCGTGGACGGCCGATCGCCCGGATAGACACGGTGAGGGTCGTCGCTCGGCTTGCCGGCCATGAGGGCCGCGCCCTGGGCGAAACAGTTGATCAAAAGCTGGCGGTGATGGTCCTCGCCGAGTGAATCCTCCGCCTCGATCGCGGCGACGAACTCGACCGGGACGAGGTGCGTGCCTTGGTGGAGGAGCTGGAAGACGGCGTGCTGGGCGTCGGTGCCGACCCCGCCCCAGACGATCGGCGCGGTGGCCCGGCCGACCGGCGCCCCGTCCAGCGTCACCGACTTGCCGTTCGATTCCATCTCCAGCTGCTGGAGGTAAGGGGGGAGTAGACGGAGGCGCTCGTCATAGGCGAAGACGGCACGCGTCTCGGCGCCGCGCACGTTGGCGTAATAACGATCGACGAAGCCGGCGAGGATTGGGGCGTTGCGCTCGAGCGGCGCGAGGCGGAAGTGGCGGTCCATCGCCGCGGCCCCTTCCAGCAGCTGTTCGAACGCCTCCCAGCCGAGCGCCAGCGCGGCCGGGAAGCCGACCGACGACCAGAGCGAATAGCGGCCGCCGACGCTCTCCGCGAAGGGGAGGATGCGGGTCTCGTCGACGCCGAACTCGATCGCGCGTTCGGGGCCGGCGGTGAGCGCGACGACTCGGCCATAGGGGTCGGCGACGCCGCCCTGCTCCAGCCAGGCGAGCGCCGAGCGGGCGTTGAGCATCGTCTCGGAGGTGGCGAAGGTTTTCGACGCGACGACCACCAGGGTGGTCTGCGGATCGAAGTCCGCCACGGCCTCTTCGAGCGCGGCCCGGTCGACGTTGGACACGATCGCGGTGTCGTAGCGGTCCGCGCGGCGGCCGAGGGCGTCGATGACGAAATCCGGCCCCAAAGCCGAGCCGCCGATGCCGATGTGGAGGATGTGGCGGACCGGACCGAAGGCCTCGGCCTCGATCGCGTCGATCAGCGCGCGCATGCGGGCGTGGAGCCCGGCGGCGCGTGCGACGCTTTCGGGGGCGCCCTGGCCCCGCTCGGCGCTGTGCTCGGCCGCGCGGCTCTCGGTCGGGTTGACGATGCGGCCGGCGAACAGGGCTTCCCGGGCGCCGGCAAGGTCCTGTGCCTCGGCCAGGGCGGTAAAGCCGCGCAGCAGTTCCGCGTCGAGATGGGTCTTCGAAAAATCGAACAGGATGCCGCTCTCCTCGACGCAAAGGTGGGCGAGGCGGCCGGGCTCGGCGGCGAAAAGCTGCTCGAGGGCCGGCCGGGACGCCCGCTCGAGCGCGGCCCATTCGGGGTCGGAGGATCGCATGCCGCGCCTATAGGCAGCGGCGGGGCCGATTGAAACTCCCTCCCTTGACCGGGCCTCCACCGGAAGCGAAAGCGAGGGAAATGGCAAGCGCGGCAAACGGCAAGGCAAAGCAGGCGGCCCGCGGCGGCGGGGTGGGCGAGACTTTGCGCTTCCTGCTCTTCCTTTTCCTCGCCGCATTGATCTTCAGGACCTTCATCATCGCGCCGTTCATGATCCCGTCGGGCTCGATGCTGCCGCGGATGATGATCGGCGACTATCTGTTCGTCGCCAAATGGCCCTATGGTTTCTCCCGCTACGCTTTCCCCTTCGGCCTCGCCCGCTTTGAGGGTCGCCTGTTCGGCCGCGATCCGGAGCGGGGCGACATCGTCATCTTCCGCTATCCGGGCAAAGACGAGGATTATGTGAAGCGCCTGATCGGCCTCCCTGGCGACCGGGTGCAGATGCGCGGCGGGCGCCTGTTCCTCAACGGCAAGGCGGTGCCGAAAGTCAGGATCGCCGATTTCCTGATGCCCAGGACGCCCAACAGCGCCTGCCGCTTCGTCGGCGATTATCGGCCGGCGCTTGTGCGGCAAGGCGATGAGACTTTTTGTCCCTATCCTAGATACCGCGAGACGCTGCCCAACGGCCGGAGCTACGAGGTGCTCGACCAGATTCGAAGCGAGGCGGACGACTCGCCGGTCTTCGTGGTGCCCGAAGGCCATTATTTCATGATGGGCGACAATCGCGACGACAGCGCGGACAGCCGTTTCCCGGTCGCCGATCTGGGCGTCGGCTTCCTGTCGCGCGACAATGTCATAGGCCGCCCGCTGATCACCTTCTGGTCGACCGACGGCTCGGCGTCGTGGCTCAAGCCCTGGACCTGGTTCACGGCGGCGCGCTGGGACCGCACCGGGCGCCCCTATTGATGGACGAGGCGACCGGCGCCTGGCTCGCCGAAACTCTGGGGCGGCCGCCCGGCAACGAGGCGCTGTTCGAGCGGGCGCTCACCCATTCGAGCCAGGGCGAGGAGAATTACGAGCGGCTCGAATTTCTCGGCGACCGGGTGCTCGGCCTGGTCGTCGCGACCTGGCTGTACGAGGTCTTCCCCGACGAGCCGGAGGGCAAATTGTCGCGCCGCTTCAACGCCCTCGTCGCCCGCGAGACCTGCGCCGAGGTAGCGCGCGAGCTCGGCGTCGGCGCGCGCCTCCGGCTCGGCAAGCAGGCGAGGGACGACGGCGCCTCGGACAGCGACAATGTGATCGGCGACGTCGTCGAGGCGCTGATCGGCGCCCTCTATCGCGACGCCGGCCTCGGGGCGGCCGACGCCTTCATCCGCCGCGCCTGGGCGGACCGCGTGTCGAGCCGCGACCGTGCTCCCAAGCACCCCAAGTCGGCGCTCCAGGAATGGGCCGCCGCCAACGACCGCAAGCCGCCCGAATACCGTCTCACCGGCCGCACCGGCCCCCACCACGCGCCCCGCTTCGTCGTCGAGGTGGCGATCAGGGGCGTTGGCCAAGCGAGCGCGGAAGGCGCCTCCAAGCAGGAAGCCGAGACCGCGGCGGCGGCGAAGCTGCTGGAGCAATTGGATTGAAGCGCGCGTGAGCCGTTGCGGCCTGGTCGCCGTGGTCGGCGCGCCCAATGCGGGCAAGTCGACCCTGGTCAATGCGCTCGTCGGGCAGAAAGTGGCGATCGTCAGTCCCAAGGCGCAGACGACCCGCACCCGCATCATGGGCATCGCCATCGAGGGCGAGGCGCAGATCCTGCTGCTCGACACGCCCGGCATCTTCGAGCCCCGGCGGCGGCTCGACCGGGCGATGGTCGCCGCGGCCTGGGTCGGCGCGCAGGATGCGGACCTGATCGCCCTCGTCGTCGACGCCGAGAGCGGCTTCTCGCGCCGGCTCGAAGACATGCTCGACCGGCTGAAGGAGCGGCGGGAAGCGAAGATCCTTGTGCTCAACAAGGTCGACCTCGTGAAGAAGGAGGCGCTACTCGGCCTCGCCATGCGGCTCGGCGAGCGGGTGCCTTTCGAGGAGATCTTCTTCGTCTCGGCCACGACCGGCGACGGCGTCGGCGAGCTGAAGCGCTCGCTCGCCGCGCGGGTGCCGGAGGGACCGTGGCACTTCCCCGAGGACCAGGTCTCCGACGCCACCGACCGGATGCTCGCCGCCGAGGTGACCCGCGAGCAGCTCTACCTCCAGCTCCACGCCGAATTGCCGTACGAGAGCGCCATCGAGACCGAGAAGTTCGAGGAAAGGCCGGACGGCTCGGCGGCGATCCACCAGCAGATCCTCGTCGCCCGTGGCAGCCAGAAGGCGATCGTGCTCGGCAAGGGCGGCACCCGTATCCGCGCCATCGGCGAGGCCGCGCGCAAAACACTGTCCGAGTTGCTCGGCCGCAAGGTCCACCTCTTCCTCCACGTCAAGGTCAACCCAAAATGGGAGGAGGATAGGGGGCTCTACCGGGAGATCGGGCTCGACTGGGTGGAGTGAGGATCAGTCGCCCAGCGCGAGCCTACCCGGAATATCCATTCGTTCGTGGAAGACATGCACGATGCGAACGAAGCCGCGTTCCTCCTTGAAAATGATGATGTGCGCCTCGTACCGGCAACGACGGTAGCCACCCTCAATCTCCGCGTCGCGATGCGATGCCGTCCCCGCGGCGATTTGCTCGAACCGGCGGCCGAGCCCTCGAAGATAATGATCGGCCTGGGCAGCGCCCCAGATCCTGCGTCTGTATCGTCGGATGTCGGCAAGTTCGGCAGCGGCCCGAGGCGTGAGGCGAACCTCTCTCACGCCGCGCTGTCGAGCCGATCCTGCTCTTCCAGCCATTCGTCCATGGCGAAGCGAACGGCTTCGCCGCTCGCCTCGCTCTCGGCGACGGCCCGACGCAGCCGATCGAATGCCGCCTCTCGGCTTTCGACCAGACGCAGGCCTTCACGAACCACCTCGCTCGCGGAACCGAAGCGGCCGGATTCCACCAGGCCCTCGATCAAGCCGACGAAATGGTCGCTAAGGTTGACGGACGTGTTCTTGCTCATGCCGTTACCATATCATGGTAAGCTCAAGGGCCCAAGCACCTCTTCCACCCATTCCGGCACCAGCACCCCGGCCGGCCCGGTGCGGACCTCGTCGAAGAAAACACTGCCGAGGCTGGGTTCGAGGTTCAGCTCGAGCGTACGGGCGCCGGCGTAGCGGGCGGTCTCGACGAAGCCGGCTGCGGGGTAGACGGCGCCCGACGTGCCGATCGACACGAACAGGTCGGCAGCCATCAGCGCCCGGTTGATCCGCTCCATCTCGTAGGGCATCTCGCCGAACCAGACGATGTCGGGCCTGAGATGGCCTTTCTCGCCGCAGGCCGGGCAGGCGGGGCCGGGCAGCAAATCCTCTTCCCACGCGGAGCGGGCGTCGCAGGCGAGGCACCACGCCGATTTGAGCTCACCGTGCATGTGCACGACCCTCGCCGCCCCGGCCCGCTCGTGCAAATCGTCGACATTCTGGGTGACGATGAGCAGCTCGCCCGGCCAGGCCGCGTCGAGACGGGCGAGGGCGCGGTGGGCGGCATTGGGCTCGACCTCGTCGAGCCGGCCGCGCCGCGCGTCGTAGAAGCTGTGCACAAGCTCGGGATCGCGCTGGAAGGCCTCCGGCGTGGCGACGTCCTCCACCCGATGACCCTCCCACAGCCCGTCAGGTCCCCGGAAGGTTGCGACGCCGCTCTCAGCCGAGATGCCCGCGCCGGTGAGAATGACGATGTTGCGGATGTCGGGCATGGACGGCGCCTAGCCGGTGGTGAAAGGCGCCGTCATGCGCTCTTCGCGGTCTTTCGAGAACGGGCGGCACGGCGGGCCTGCACCCACTCGTTCAGCGCCACGGCGGAGCGGACCAGGGCCTTGAAGGCGCCTTCATCCAGCTTGTCACCCTCGTGAATATCGATGGCGCGGCGGGTATTGCCTTCGAGGCTGGCGTTGAACAGCGCTGTCGGATCCTCCAGCGCCGCGCCTTGCGCGAAGGTGAGCTTGACTACGCTCCGGTAGGATTCACCGGTGCAGATGATGCCGGCGTGGGACCAGACCGGAACCCCCCGCCACTTCCACTCCTCGATCACTTCGGGGTCGGCTTCCTTGATGAGGCGCCGGACGCGGGCGAGCGTCTCGCCCCGCCAGTCGCCGAGCTCCGCGATCCTTGTGTCGATCAACTCGGAGGGAGACTCCCCCATGACGCCTTGCTCCTGTCGCTCAGAGTTCGCCGTCACCGTGGCAGCCCGGCCCAACCCGCGCAATGGGACTCACCCAATCCTCGGCCGAGCCGACGCTGCCGTGGAAGCCATCTCCCCTCGCCTTAGCGCCAGCGATCGCCGGGTTGCTGCACGTAATGGCGCCAGACATAGCCCCAAGGGATCACGATCGGCATCAGGATGACGCCGAGGCCGATGGCGAAGACGTCTTCGGCGAAGGTCGGCGGGCGCTGCCCGGAAAGCCATTGGGCGAGGCCGAAATCGAACAGCCATATCGTCTTCCACGTGAGCTCGAACATCAGCAGCGGCAGCATCTGCAGCGGGTAGCGCAGGCCGAGGAACGCCAGCAGCCAGACCGCTCCAAGCAGGCTCGGGATCACCCCGCGCGCCATCGGCTCGTGATTGACCAGCGGCGGCAGGATCATCGCGCCCACGCCGACGACCAGCAGCAGGTAAGTGGCCCGCAGCACGTACAGCCGAAAGAGCGATACCTCGCCTTGGGAAGCGCCCTCGTGCGGCGGTGAATGAGAGGCAGTGGTGGAAGCCATGTCAAATCTCCTTGTCAGGCGGCGCGCGGCTGTGCGGCCGCGCCGGAATCGGGCTGGAATTCCAAGAGGTCGCCGGGCTGGCAGGCGAGCGCGTCGCAGATCGCCTCGAGGGTCGAGAAGCGGATCGCCCGTGCCTTGCCGGTCTTGAGGATCGATAGGTTCACGATGGTGATTCCGACGCGCTCCGCAAGCTCGGTCAGGGTCATTCGCCGGTCGTGCAGGAGATCGTCGAGCTTGACATTGATCGCCATGTCACACCGTCCCTTCGAGGTCTTCGCGCATCAATGTGCCCTCGGCGAAAACGCGTGCGAGGACGAAGGTCATGAGCACGGCGAGCCAGCCGCCGGGCGAAAAGCCGCCGCCCACGTGAAGGGGATGCGCGGGGGTCGAGACCGCTTTGCCGACTAGGCCGACGGCGAGGCTGAGCAGCTGCTGCCCGAGCAGGAACCAGGCGATGGCGTGCAGGCGAAAGGCGTTGATCGCGACGAAGGGATTGCCGGCGCGAACCGTCTCGACCATCGCCACGAGCCGCCTCAGCACGGCCAGATTGAGCGGCACGGCGACAAGCCCGAGCGCCGCAATCGCGCGCAGGCCCATGATCAGCGGTCCGGATTGCGCCGAGGGCGAAACGCCGAGCGCCGTCATCGTCCATTGTTCGGCGGCGAACATCCCCACGAGGATCGCGAGCACGATCGCGCCGTAGATCCAGTTGAGGATGATCAGGATGCGAAGGACCACATAGGCGATGGGCAGCGCGGTGGATGAAGAACGAGGCATCGATTGGCACTCCACGAATCTGAATATCGATAATCAATAAGAAGATTATCGTGGGTCGTCAAGTTCTTTATCGATTATCGAAAAGGAAGCTATGCCAGCGCGGCAGCGAGCTCTCCGGCAAGGCCGCCGCGTGGCTCCACGCGCACCTCGTCGAGTCCCAGCCACCGGGCCATCAGCCGCAGCTCGGCGGCGAGCGCCTCGGCGGCGTGCCTTCCTTGCTCCGCGTGGGCGGCGCGGACGACGAGCACGCCCGATTGGCGGTCCGTCTTGAGGTCGACGCGGGCGGCGATTCGGTCGCCGAGCAGGAAGGGGAGGACGTAATAACCGTGCACCCTTTTGTGCGCCGGCGTGTAGATTTCGATGCGGTAGCGCAGGCCGAACAGGCGCTCGGCGCGCGAGCGTTCCCAGATCAAAGGGTCGAACGGCGCGAGCAGGGCCTGGCCGGCGGCGCGGCGCGGCCGGCGGGCCTCGGGGTCGAGGAAGGCGAGGTCGCGCCAGCCCTCGACGCGCACCGGCAGCAGGGCGCCTTCCTCGACCAGCTCGGCGAGGCGCGGCGTAGCGTCGGTGGGGCTAATGCGGAAATAATCGCGCAGGTCCCGGGCGGTGGCCACGCCCAGGGCGCGGGCGGCGCGGAGGAGGAGGGCTCGTTGGGCCTCCTCGGGAACCGGCGTGGGCAAAGCGAGGATCGCGGCGGGGATCACTCGCTCCGGAAGGTCGTAGACCCGTTCGAAGCTGCCGCGGCGGGTGGCGGTGGTGATCTTGCCCGCCCAGAACAGCCATTCCAGAACGCGCTTGGCGCCGCTCCATTCCCACCAGCCGCTCCTCCCCTTCTCGAGATCGGAGGCGGCGAGCGGGCCTTCGGCGGCGATTCGGGCCAGGAGAGCCTCGGCCTCGTGCCGCCGCTCCTGCGCGTAGGCGCGAAGCGAGCGCCAGCCACTCTCGCCGCGCTCGGCCCGCGCCATCCGCCAGCGCAGCAACGGGTGGAGCGGCAAGGGGAGGAGCGAGGCTTCGTGGCCCCAATATTCGAACAGGCGCCGCGGCCGGCCCCAGGCGGCGCGGTCGAGGAGAGCGGTGTCGTAGGGGCCGAGGCGGGAGAAAGCGGGAAGGTAATGGGCCCGGGCGAGCACGTTGACGCTGTCGATCTGGAACAGGCTCAGCCGGTCGGCGAGGGCGAGGAGGCGGCGCTGGCTCACCGGTCCCGCCGGCCGCGGCCGGTCCAGGCCCTGGGCGGCGAGGGCGATGCGGCGGGCGGCGGCGAGCGACAGCGTCTCCACCGGCGCCGCGACCTGCTTGCCTCCGTCCTTCGCCGCCGCCATGAAGCCAATATGGCGGAAAATCCCAAGCTGCGCATCCGGCTGTTCGGCGCGACCGGACGCATGGGCGGCTCGCTCGCCCGGCACATCGAGGCGTCGGAGACGGCGGTGCTGGTCGACGAGGCGCCGGACCTGTTCGTCGACTTCACCGCTCCCGAGGCGCTGGAGGCGAACCTCGACGCGGCGCTTGCGGCAGAGAAGCCGATCCTGGTCGGCACCACCGGCTTGGACGAGGACCAGCGGCGGAGGCTCGACCGGGCGGCGGAGCGGATCGCGCTGATCCATGCGCCCAACACTTCGCTTGGAGTCGCCGTGCTGCGTTCGCTGGTCGAGCAGGCGGCGCGGGTGCTGGGCAAGGACTGGGACGCCGAGATCGTCGAGATGCACCACCGCCACAAGCTCGACACGCCTTCCGGGACCGCGCTCCTGCTCGGCGGCGCGGTCAATCTGGGCCGGGGCGCCTCGGACCCGACCGAGCATAACCGCTTCGACCGCATGCAGGATGGGCCGCACGCGCGGGAGAAAGGCGGCGTCTATTATTCCTCGCTGCGCGGCGGGACGGTCGCGGGCGAGCATGTCGTCGTCTTCGCCGGCGACGGCGAGCGGCTCGAGCTCGGACATCGCGCCGACAGCCGGCTGATCTTCGCCCGGGGCGCGTTGCGCGCGGCCTTGTGGCTCGCGGGGCAACCCGCCGGGCGCTACACGATGGCGGACGTGCTGGGCCTCGCATGAGCGGGGAGGGGGCGCCCCGGCTGCTGCGCCGCCTGGGGGCCTTCGACGCGACCATGCTGGTGATGGGCGGGATAGTCGGCGCCGGCATCTTCGTTAATCCGGCCGAGGTGGCGCGCGCGGTCCATTCACCGCTCGCCATCGTCGGCGCCTGGGTGCTGGGCGGGTGTGTCGCGATGGCCGGCGCTCTGGTCTATGCCGAGCTGGCGGTGCGGCGGCCGGAGACGGGTGGCCAATATGCCTATCTGCGCGACGCCTGGGGGCCGATGCCCGCCTTCCTCTACGGCTGGTCGCTGCTGCTCGTCATCCAGTCGGGCGGAATGGCGGCGGTGGCGATCACCTTCTCGCGCTACTTCCTCGAGCTGACCGGCTGGCCGCTGGCGGAAGGGTTGGTCGGCGCCGCCGCTCTGGCGGTGCTGACGGCGATCAACTGCATCGGCGTCCGCGCCGGGAGCAATGTGCAGAGCGCACTGATGCTGCTCAAGATCGGCGCGATCGCCGCGCTTGTCCTCTGCGGCCTCGCCTTCGCGCCGGGCGCGCCGGCCGCGCCGCGCGTGCCCGAGGCGCCGCTCGGCCTGCTCGCCGCGATGACTCCGGTGATGTTCGCTTATGGCGGCTGGCAGACGACCAGCTTCATCGCCGGCGAGATGCGCGACCCACGCCGCGACCTCGCCCGCGGCGTGCTGCTGGGCGTGGCCGGCGTGGTCCTCCTCTATTGCGCCGTCGCCTTTGTCTGCGTTCACGCGCTGGGGCCGGCGGGGCTCGCCGGCTCCAGGACTCCCGCGAGCGACGTAATGCGCCTGGCGCTGGGCGAGCGCGGCGCGCGGCTGATCGCGCTCGGCATCGCAGTCTCGACGCTCGGCTTCCTCAGCCAGTCGATGCTGACGACGCCGCGAGTCTATTTCGCGATGGCCGAGGACCGGGTCTTCTTCCCCCTGTTCGCCCGCATCGGCGAGCGCAGCCGCGTGCCCGCCTTCGCCATCGCGCTGCAGGGCGTGGCGGCGATCCTGATCGCCCTCTCGGGCAGCTACGGACAGATCCTCAACTATGTGGTGAGCGTCGACTTCATCTGGTTCGGCCTCACCGGCGCGGCCTTGTTCGTGTTCCGGCGCCGCGGGCTTGGGGAGGAGGGGATGTTCCGCGCGCCCGGGCATCCGTTCACCACCGGCTTCTTCGTCGCCGCCTGCTGGATCGTCGTCGCCGCGACGGTCTGGAGCCATTTGGCGAACAGCCTCGTCGGCTTCATTATTCTCGCCGCCGGGATCCCCGCCTGCCTCTGGTCGATGCGGCGGTGGCGATGAGCGGCCGCGTACTTCAATCCGAATATATGCACTGGGCGAAGAACCAGCGGCCGGTGCTTTATCCGCTGTCGGGGAGCGAAGTGGCGTATTTCCCGCTCGACCGGCTGGGTGTTTCCGTCGCCGACCTCGAACTGAACGGCGCCAGCTATTATCGGTACGCGCCGCTCTGCGAGGCGATCGCCGCCAAGGAGGGCGTGGCCCCGGAGCAGGTAGTCGCCGCCGACGGAACTTCGATGGCGAACATGCTGGCGATGGCGGCCTTGATCGCGCCGGGCGACGAGGTGCTGATCGAGCATCCGACCTACGAGCCGCTGCTGGCGGTCGCCCATTTTCTCGGCGCCAGAGTCACCCGCTTCGCCCGCCGGCCGGAGGATTTCGCGCTCGATGCGGACGAAGTTGAACGGAGGTTCAACTCCGCGACCAGGCTGATCGTCCTTACGAACCTCCACAATCCCTCGGGCGCGCTGGCCGGCGACGAGGCGCTGCGGCGCATCGGGGCGCTCGGCGCCTTCGTGCTCGTCGACGAAGTTTATCGCGACGCCGCCTTCGACGCCGCCCCGCGCTCCTGCGTCCATCTCGGCGAGCGCTTCGTGGCGACGAATAGCCTCACCAAGGTTTACGGCCTCTCGGGCCTGCGCTGCGGCTGGATCCTCGCGGCTCAAGAGATCGCCGAGCGGATGTGGCGGCTCAATGAATTGTTCGGAGTCGCCCAGGCCCATCCGGCCGAGCGCCTGAGCTGCATCGCCCTCGCGCGGTTGGACGAAGTCGCCGCCGGGACGCGCGGGCGGCTGGAGCGCAACCGCCGCCTCGCCAACGCCTTCCTCACCGGCCGGGCCGACCTCGCCTGCGCGCCGATGCGGCACGGCATCACCGCCTTCCCGAGCCTTCTCAGCCGCGATCCGGAGGCGCTCGACGCCTTGCTCCGCGAGCGGTTCGACACCTCGATCGTCCCAGGCCGCTGGTTCGAGGCGCCCGACCGTTTCCGGATCGGAATCGGGGGCCCCACGGAGCTGGTCGAGGAAGGCTTGCGGCGGCTGGGCGCCGGCCTGGACGCGTTCGCATGAGCCCGGCGGAAGTGTCGGAATTATACAGAAGGCTGCATGACCGCACGCCCAATCCCGAGACCGAGCTCGATTTTCTGAATAATTATACGCTTCTGGTCGCCGTAGTCCTCTCGGCCCAGGCGACCGACGCCAGCGTCAACCTCGCCACCCGTGACCTGTTCAGGACCGTCGACACGCCGGCGGCGATGGTCGCGCTCGGCGAGGAGGGGCTCAAAGCCCATATCCGGACGATCGGCCTGTTCAACACCAAGGCGAAAAACGTCATCGCCCTCTCGCGCGCCCTCATCGAGGCGCATGGCGGCGAGGTGCCGGCGGACCGCGAGGCGCTGGAGCGGCTGCCCGGCGTCGGCCGCAAGACCGCCAACGTGGTGATGAACTGCGCGTTCGGCGCCGAGACCTTCGCGGTCGACACCCACGTTTTCCGCGTCTCCAACCGCATTGGCCTGGCGCCGGGCAAGAACGTGGTGGAGGTGGAACGCAAGCTCGATGCGGTGACTCCGCCGCCTTACCGGCGCGAAGCCCACCACTTTCTCATCCTCCATGGCCGCTACGTCTGCAAGGCCAGGAAGCCCGAATGCTGGCGCTGCGTCATCGCCGACCTGTGCCGCTATGAGCCTAAGACGCCCCCGCCCGGGGAGGCTGGCGAGCAATCCCGGTAGCGCACGCGGCCGCATTGCTGTATTGAGCCTTTCCGGAGACTGCCCATGAAACTCGCCCTCTTCGCGCCTGTCGCCATGGCCCTTTTTCTTCCCTACGCTGTCGCAGGTGCGCCCGTCCCCGGCGATGCGAAACATCCCGAAAGCTATTACATCAAGAAGATCTGCCGCTCCGAGCCGACCATCGGCAGCCGGCTCACCACCACCACCAGGTGCATGAGCCAGGCGGAGTGGGACCAGATCAGGATGGAGCAGCGCCGCACCGTCGACCGGATACAGGCGTTCAAACCCGAGACCGGAGGCTGAGCCGGATCAGACCAAACCGGGGACGAAACGGCGTACGGTCGCGGCATAGTCGTCGTAGGCGGGGCCGAACTTTTCACGGAGCAGCCGCTCCTCCTCGCGGATGCGGAGGAAACTGCCGGCGGCGAACAAGGGCACGCCGGCGATCAGGTTGGCATAATGGCCGAGCCCGATGGCGAGCGCGGCTAGAAACAAGGCCATGCCGGTGTAGATCGGGTGGCGGAGGCGGGCGAAGATCCCGCTCGTCACCAGCTGATGGTCGTCCCGCATCCGCGCCGCGATGCTCCAGTTCGCGCCCATGGCCCGGGTCGCGGCGCGGAACATGGCGAAGGCGCCGCCCATCAGCAGCGCGACGACCAGTGCGGAGGCGATCGCGTGCGGACCCGCCGGCGGCAGCGAGCCGCGCACGGGACCGAAACCGGTGGCGGCGAAGCCGGCCATCTGAAGGCCGATGCCGATCCGCGAGACTCCCGATTTCTGGCCGCTCTCTGTCGCGTCGCGCGACAGGGTTGCGCGGATCAGGGCCGCGAAGAACAGCCCGCCGCCGACCAGCAAGACGATCAGGCCCGGAACGCCGACCGGATGCGGTGCGAAGAAATGAGTCATGCGATCCCCCCAACGCCCCTGTAGCGGGCTGCCGGCTACCGCGAAAGGCTCTGGCGGCCCCCGGCGGCCTTTGCTAAGCGCGCCCCTTCAGGCCCGGCACCCGTAGCTCAGCTGGATAGAGCGTTGCCCTCCGAAGGCAAAGGCCACAGGTTCGAATCCTGTCGGGTGCGCCACCCTTTCAAGCCACCTCAACTCACTCTCGAACATGCGCGTTGTCCCCGCAGATAGGTGGCCGCGATGGCGCGGTCGTCGCCGAGGACCTGCAATGCGAACAGGCGGTCGTGGAGCGAGGCGCCGGCGCAGCGGCGGGCGAGCAGGGGGGTGGCGGCCGCGTCCAATACGATGAAATCGGCCTCCTGGCCGGGTAGCAGGGCGCCGACGCGGTCGGCGATGCCCATCACGCGCGCGCCGCCCGCGGTGGCGAGATGAAGCGCGCGGAACGGGTCGAGGCTGGCGCCCCTCAGCTGGCAGGTCCGGTACGCCTCGCCGAGCGTGTGGAGGATTGAGAGGGTTGTGCCGGCGCCGATATCGGTGCCGATGCCGAGCCTGACGCCGCGGCGATCGGCCTGGGCGAGATCGAACAGGCCCGAGCCGAGGAACATATTGCTGGTCGGGCAGAAGGCGATGCCGGCGCCGGCCTCGGCCATGCGCTTGAGCGCCCGGTCGCTCATATGGACGCAATGGGCGAAGACTGAACGGCGCCCGACCAGCCCGAAACGGTCGTAGACGTCGAGATAGTCCGCGGCCTCCGGAAAGCGGCTGGCGACGAACTCGATCTCGCCCGGATTCTCGGAGAGGTGGGTGTGCATCAGCACGTCAGGGTGCGCGGCGACCAAAGCGCCGGCGTCGGCGAGTTGCTCCGCGCTCGACGTGGGTACGAAGCGGGGCGTGACGGCATAGCCCAGGCGGCCGCGGCCGCGCCATCGGGCGATCAGCGCCTCGGTCTCGGCGCGGCCGGAGGCCACGGTATCGCGCAGCCCCTCCGGTCCCAAGTCCATCAGCACCTTGCCGGAGACTATGCGCATGTCGCGCTCGAGCGCGGCTTCGAACAAAGCGTCAACCGAGCCGGCGTGAACGGTGGCGAAGACGAGCGCGCTGGTGGTGCCGTTGCGGAGAAGCTCGTCGAGGAAGAAGGCGGCGACCTGATCAGCATGGCCGCGGTCCGCGAAGGCCTTCTCCGCGGGAAAGATATGGCGTTCGAGCCATTGCATGAGCTGCTCGCCGTGCGAGGCGATGCATTCGATCTGCGGATAATGGACGTGGGCGTCGACGAAGCCGGGGACGATCAGGCCGTCCAGCTTTTCGGCCGGAAGGTCGGCGAAGCTGGCGGCGAGATCGGACACTGGGCCGCAGGCGAGAACGAGGCCGTCCTCCACGACGAGCAGGCCGTCCTCGTAATGGCGGATCGCTTGCCGGCCCGCGACGCCCGGATCGTCGGGAACGCTCAATATCTCGCCGCGGAACGCCTTCATGCGGGGTTCCTCAGCATGAGCAGCTGTGCGAGCGTGGCGATGGCGATCACCTCCGGCTCCCGGCCGCTTATTCCGGGAACGCCGATCGGGCAGGTCAGGCGCGCGGCGTCGACATTCTCGGTGGCGAGCCGCTTGAGGAAGCGGGCGCGCTTGGTCTGCGACCCGATCAGCCCGACAAAGCGCGCGCGGCCGCCGAGCGCGGCGGCGGTCAGGCGGTAATCCAGGGCATGGTCGTGGGTCATGATCACGATCGCCGAATCATCGTCTGCCTCGGCCGCGCCGGCGACCATCTGGGTTTCGTCGGCGAGGACGACGCCCGGGGTCTTGGCCATCTCGGGTCGGCTGTCATACCAGGCGATATGGAGCGGAAGGCCGGCCGCGCGGGCGGCGATGGCGCGGCCGACATGCCCCGCGCCGAAAAGATGGACCGGGAAGGAGTCCGTCTCGACAAGCTCGAGGAAGCGCGCCCCAGCAACGGGGAGCGGCCCTCTAGCGCCGATCGCGTCGCGGGTTCCGCCGTTGAGCAGCCTGCGTTGAACGCGATCGGACAGGGTGACTTCGAACGGCCCTTCGCCCACGGGCACTCCCTCCAGACGCTCGACCAGCAGCCGCACCCGCCCGCCGCAGCACTGGCCGAGCAGTGGGCCGAGGGGATAATCCTGGATGCGCCAGCTTCCCGGCGCGAGCGCGAGCATCGCCTGCGCCTGCGCCGTCGCCAGATGCTCGAGCTTGCCCCCGCCGATCGAGCCAGAAAGGCCGCTCTCCGTCACCACCATGCGCGCGCCCGGTCCGCGGGGGGCGGAACCTTCCGTGGCGAGGATGGTGACGAGCGCTGCCGGACCTCGGCTCAGCGCCTCGCGGGCGTGGATCGTCCAGTCAGCCATTGCGGGACCTGATCTCGTCGATCGCCGCCAGGACGCGCTCGGGCGTGGTAGGGGCGTTGAGGTTCGGCAGCCCCTTGCCGGGCGCGGCGGCGGCGACGGCCTGGGTCAAAGCTGAGAATACCGAGATTGCGAGCATCAAAGGCGGCTCGCCGACCGCCTTGGAGCGATGGATGGTGGGCTCGGCATTGCGACCGCGCTCCCAGATCGCCATGTCCATGCGCGCCGGGCGGTCGTTGGCGGTCGGGATCTTGTAGGTGGACGGTGCGTGGGTGAGCAGGCGCCCGCGCTCGTCGTAGACCAATTCCTCCGTCGTCAGCCAGCCCATGCCCTGGATGAAGCCGCCCTCGATCTGCCCCATGTCGATCGCCGGGTTGAGCGAGTGGCCGACGTCGTGGAGGATGTCGACCGCGACGACCTTGTGCTCGCCGGTCAGCGTGTCGATCACCACCTCGCTCAAGGCCGCGCCATAAGCGAAATAGAGAAAGGGGCGGCCGCGATGGGCGGCGCGGTCGTAGTGGATGCTCGGCGTGGCGTAGAAGCCGGTCGCCGAAAGCGGGATTCGGGCGAGATGCGCCCTGCGGCAGAGCTCGGCGAAGCTCCAGCCTTCCGATCCCTCGTCGTCCGCTGCGAAGCTGTCGAGCCGCTCGCGGATCGTCTCGGCGGCGCGCTGCGCGGCCACGCCGTTGAGGTCCGAGCCCGAGGAGGCGGCGGTGGCCGAGGTGTTGGGGACCTTATCGGTCCGAGTCGCGCTGACCTTCACGCTCTCGATCGGCACGCCGAACACGTCCGCGACCACCTGGGCGACCTTGATCATCAGCCCCTGGCCCATCTCGGTGCCGCCATGGTTGAGGTGGATCGAGCCGTCCGCATAGACGAGGACCAGCGCGCCGGCCTGGTTGAGGTGGGTGGTGGTGAAGCTGATCCCGAACTTCACGGGAGTCAGCGCGAGGCCCTTCTTGAGGACCTTGTGGCCCGCGTTGAACGTCTCCACTTCGGCGCGGCGCGCGGCATAGCCGGCGCGTTCGGCGAGCTCGGCGATCAGCTCCGGCGCGACATTGTCGGTGACCCGCATGTGATAGGGCGTGACATCGCGGCCGGGGCCGTAGAGATTGGCCTGGCGCACCGACAGCGGATCGAGCCCGAGATGCGCCGCGACCGCGTCCATCGCCCGCTCGATCGCCATCATCCCCTGCGGTCCGCCGAAACCGCGGAAGGCCGTGTTGGAGACGGTGTGGGTCTTGAGCCGGTGCGAGACGATCTCGACCGCCGGCAGATAATAGCAATTGTCGGCATGGAACATGGCGCGGTCGTTGATCGCCGGCGACAGGTCCACGGTGGCGCCGCAGCGCGAAACGAGGGTGATGCGGATTGCCTCGATCCGGCCGTCGCCGTCGAATCCGACATCGTAGTCCGCGGCGAAATCGTGTCTCTTGCCGGTCGAGTTCATGTCGTCGTCGCGGTCGGCGCGGAACTTGGCGGGCCGGCCGGTCTTCGCAGCGACCAGCGCGCAGGCGACGGCGAAGGCGGCGGCCTGGGTCTCCTTGCCGCCGAATGCGCCGCCCATGCGGCGGACCTCGACCGCGATCTGGGCATGGCTGCGGCCGAGCATCTTCGCGACCAAATGCTGGATCTCGCTCGGATGCTGGGTGGAGCTGATTATGTGGAGCTGGCCCTGCTCGCCGGGCGTAGCCAGCGCGGCCTGGCCTTCGAGATAGAAATGCTCCTGGCCGCCCATCTCGAGAGCGCCGGTCAGGCGGTGCGGCGCGGCGGCAAGCCCGGCATCGGCGTCGCCGCGCGCCATGGTCTGCGTCTCTTCGATCTCGGAACCGGCGGCCTTCGCGTCCTGGATCGTGACCAAAGCGGTGCGCGGCTCGACCGCGGCCTTGCCGAGCCTGGCGGCGCGGCGGGCAGCGCGGGTGCCGGTCGCCGCGACGAGGAAGAGCGGCTGGCCCGGATAGAGGATTTCGCCGTCGGCGAGCAGCCTGTCGTCATGGACCACCGGGCCGACATTGTTCTCGCCGGTTATGTCGGCGGCGGTGAAGACGGCGACGACCCCGGGGGCCGCCCGCACGGCGTCGAGGTCCAGCGAGACGAGGGTGGAATGGCCGTCCGCGGCGTGGCCGAAGGCGAGGTGGAGCACGCCGGGCGGCTCGGGGAGATCGTCGACATAGGCCGCCGCGCCGGCGACGTGGAGGTCGGCGCTGTCGTGCGGCAGCGGCCGGTGGACGGCGCCCTCAGCCATGGAGCACGCTGACCGGTTCGCTTTGCTCGGCCCAGATGCGCCGCAGCAGATTGGCGGCGACCTTGCGGCGATAGGCGGCGGACCCGCGCAGATCGTCGAGCGGCTCATAATCGTTGGCGAGCGCCTGCGCCGCCGCCTCGGCATTCGCCTCGGTCCAGGCCTGCCCGGTCAGCGCGGCTTCGCAGCCGGGCGCGCGGGCGGGAATGCCCGCCATGCCGCCGAAGGCGACGCGCGCTTGCGTGACGATGCCGTCCGAGATGCGGAGGGCGAAGGCGCCGCAGACGCCGGAAATATCACTGTCGAACCGCTTCGAAAGCTTGACGACGCGGATCAGCATGTCGGGCGAGGGGCGGGGAATGCGGACGCTCTCGACGAACTCGCCGGGCACGAGATCCTGCTTGCCATAGCTCAGGAAGAAATCTTCGAGCGCGAGGGTGCGGCGCTCAGGTCCGCGCCGGAGCGTGATCTCGGCTCCCAGCGCGATCAGCGCAGGCGGCATGTCCCCGATCGGCGAGCCGTTGGCGATGTTGCCGCCGATCGTGCCGGCATTGCGGACCTGGACTCCCCCTATGCGGCGGACCAACTCGCCGAGGTCGGGGTGCAGGCGGGCCAGCGCTTCGCGCGCCTCGGAATAGCGGACGGCCGCGCCGAGCGTGAGCGCATCCGGCCTCTCCTCGATATGCCTCAGATCGGCGATGTCGCCGATGAAGACGGTGGGCCCCAAGTCGCGAAGCTGCTTGGTGACCCACAGGCCGACATCCGTGGCGCCGGCGACGATGCGGGTGCCCGGATGGGCGAGAAGGAGGTCGGCCAGCTCGTCGGCACTGGCCGGGTGGCCGTAAGCGGGCCGCAGGGCGCGTAGCGCCGCCACGGTAGCGTCGTCAGGTTCAACGGCCATCGGCACCGCCTCACCCGCCGCGAGGATCGGGCCGTAGCCGGTGCAGCGGCACAGATTGCCCGCTATGACGTCTCCCACCGTTACGCCCCGCGTGCCCGCCGCGCCGAGGCTGCGGCCGTAGAGCGACATGACGAAGCCGGGCGTGCAGAAGCCGCATTGCGAGCCGTGGCGCTGGGCCAGCTCGCGCTGGACCGGGTGCGTGCCGCCAAGGCTCTCGACCGTCCTCAGCGCCTTGCCGTCGAGCATGGGCATGAAGAGGATGCAGGCGTTGACCGCGCGCCATTGGAGCGCGTCGCCCTCCAGCTCCCCGACCAGCAACGTACAGGCGCCGCAATCGCCCTCCGCGCAGCCTTCCTTGGTGCCAGTGCGGCGGAGCGTGTAGCGGAGATATTCGAGGACCGTGCCGGTGGGATCGGGGTCTTCGACCTCGATCACCTCGCCGTCGAGTAGGAAGCGGATCATCGCGGCGTCCCTTCGGCGATCCAGGCGCCAAGCTTCCGCCGCTCGGTCTCGGTCATGTGGGTCGTGTTGCCTAGGGGCATCGTCTCGGTATCGACCGCCCTCGCCTTGATCCGCGCCGCGGCGGCGCTGGCATGCTCGTAGCTGTCGAGCGCCAGGCCCATCGGCGGCGACGCGAAGGCCCGGTTCGTCGGGTGCGGGCTGTGGCAGGCCGCGCAGCGGGTCGCCAGGATCGGCTGGATCTCGGCGTAAGCGACAGGCTGGGCCGGGCCGGCTCGATCCCCACGGCCTTTCTCAAGCGTGACATAGGTGACGCTGGCGAGTGCCAGGGCCGTTGCCAAAGCGATGGTCGGACCCGTCGCCTTGCCGCGGCCGCGCAGATTGAACACGTGACGGACGGCCACTCCGGTCAGCCCGAGCAAAGCGAGTACGACCCATGGCCGCCCGGCGCCGTATGTCATCGGATAATGCTGGCTGATCATGATGAACAACACCGGCAGCGTCATGTAATTGTTGTGCAACGAGCGTTGCTTGGCCGCCGCGCCCAGCGCTGGATCGGGGGTTCGCCCGGCGATCAGATCGGCGACGACCTTGCGTTGGTTGGGGATGATGATGACGAGCACATTGGCGACCATCACCGTGCCGATCATCGCCCCGACGTGCATATAGGCCGCGCGGGCATTGAACAGGCCGTCGAGCACGGCCGCGGACCAGAGGAGGAAGGCGAACCAGAACAGGCCGAGCACGAGGTTGCTCGACCCTGCCGGCGAGCGGCACAGCCCGTCATAGACCAGCCAGCCGAACGCCAGCGCGGCGAGGCCGATGGCGATGGCTTGGGCGGGGCTCAGCGCAGCTTTCGCCGGATCGATCAGATAGCTCGCCGCGCCGAGATAATAGATCAGCACCAGCAGCGAAAAGCCGCTGATCCAGGTGAAATAGGCCTCCCATTTGAACCAGTGCAAATGCTCGGGCATCCGGGTCGGCGCGACCTGGTATTTCTGGTTGTGATAGAAGCCGCCGCCATGCACCGACCACAATTCGCCGGAGGCCTCGCCCTCGGCCGGCGCGGTCAAATGATTGTCGAGCCAGACAAAATAGAAAGACGACCCGATCCAGGCGATGCCCGCCGTCAGATGCAGCCATCGAAGCGCGAGGTTGAGCCATTCGCCGAGGTCGAAGCCCATCCTTCAGCTGCCCCGGTAGGTCGAATAGCCGTAGGGCGAGACGAGCAAAGGCACGTGATAATGGCCGCCGTCCGCCGCGATGCCGAAATCGACCGTCACTTCGTCGAGAAAGGGCGGATCGGGCAGCACGACGCCGAGGGCTCGGAAATAATCCGCGACGAAAAAGCGGAGCGCGTAGCGGCCCGCTGCGAGTCCATCCTGCGCTAGCTCTGGGCAGCGGCCGTCGGTGTTGGTCGTGCCCCGCTTGATCTCGCCATTCGGTCCGCTCAGCGCCAGCGCCACGCCGGCCGCGGGTCGGCCGTGCATGGTGTCGAGAACGTGGGTGGAGAGCGTGCTCATGCCTGATCCTCCAGCCGAAGCCGCACGATCTTCCCGATTTCGCCGAGCGCGGTGGCGATCTCGGTGTCGCGGTCGTTGGCGAGGCGGCGTTCCATCGCGGCGAGGATGCCCGCCTTGTCGGTCAGGCGCACGCAAATGATGAAGGGGAAGCCGAATTTTTCGCGATAGGCGGCGTTGAGGGCGTGGAAGCGGTCGAATTCGACCTGGGTCAGCCGGTCGAGCCCCGCGCTGGCCTGCTCGGCGGCGCTGGCTTCGGTGAGGGCGACCGCGGCCTTGCCGGCGAGCTCGGGATGCGCGCAGATCAAAGCGAGTTGCTCCTCCGGCGTGGCGTCGTGGACGACGGTCATCAGATCGGCATGCCGGTCGCCGGAGGGCGCGCGCGCATCGGCGCGTGCCTCCACCCACGGGGAATGCTCGAACAGGGCGCTCATGACGCGAGCCGCCCGACCAGCCTCAGCCGGCTGACTCCGCCGTCCGGAACGATGTTCAGCCGCACGAAGCGGACGGCGCCGAGATCGGCCAAGCCGTCCCGGAAGATGTGGACCTTGTCCGCCTCGAGCTTCATTTCGGGCAGCAGCACCGGCCAGCTTTCCGAAGCCGCGGCGATCTCCTCGGGCGAGCCGGTCGCGGCGGGCGCGGCCTGTAGGAAGCAGCGGTCCGGATAATTGCCTTTGAAATGGGCGGTGTCGATAACGATTTCCTCGATTCGCCCCGGAGCGCCGAGCTCGAGCACCGCCCAGTCATGCCCCGGTTCGCGCCGCCGCCGCGTCTCCCAGCCGTCGCCCATATTCACCCCGCGTCCCGGCGCCGTGAGATTCTCGATATGGCCGTAATGCTCGTCATTGGCGATGATGCCCCGCCCGCCATTCTCCATCGCCAGCAGGTCGAGGCGCTTGTCCGGATCCACTTTCGACCAGTCCTTGGCTACCCTGCCCCAGACGCGCAGCCGCGCGACTCCGCCGTCGGGAAAGATGTGAAGACGGACATGGGTGACAGCCTCGTCATCGTCGATCGGCACATAGGCGCGGTCGTCGCCCTTCAGCGCCAGGCGCGCCGTGACATTCCTCCAGCCCGCCTCCGGAACCGCGTCGTCGCTCCGGCAGACCTCGATCTCGGCGCCCGGCGGATAATTGCCGGTGAAATGCCTGGTGTCGATCTCGAAGCCGGCCACCCGCCCCGGCACGCCGAGCCGGATCACGCTCCAGTCGTGGCCGGGCGTCCGTTTGCGCCGGCTTTCCCACCCGTCCATCCACTTGCCGTTCTCGTCATATTTGCCGGGAATGAACACGGGCTCGGCGGGGTCGATCAGGCGCGCCTTGTCGGCGAAGAAGTCGTCGGTCGCATAAGTCACCTCGGCCCCCAGGCGGGGCTGGGCCAGGTTGACATAGTGCCGGCGCAGATCCTCGAACAGGCTAGGCGGCATGTGGATGCACGGCGCGCCAGTGACGCGCGATCTCGATGCGTCGGCAGAACCAGACGTCCTCGTGGCCGAGCGCGTGCTTCAGGAACCGCTCGAGCCCGGCGAGCTTGCCCGGCCGTCCGGCGAGGCGGCAGTGGAGCCCGACCGACATCATCCGCGGCCTTTCCATCCCTTCCGCATAGAGCGTGTCGAACGTGTCGCGCAGATAGGCGAAGAAATGGTCGCCAGTGTGCATGTTCGCGCTGGCGAACCGCATGTCGTTCGTCTCCAGAGAATAGGGAACGATGAGGTGGCTCCTCCCAGCCACATTCGTCCAGAACGGCAGATCGTCCGAATAATCGTCCGCGTCGTAGAGAAAGCCTCCCTCCTCCGCGACGATGCGGCGGGTGTTCGGGCTGGTCCGGCCGGTATACCAGCCGAGCGGCCGCTCGCCCGTGAGCTGCCTGTGCACCTCGATCGCGCGCGCGACGTCCGCGCGCTCGTCAGCTTCCGGCACCCATTGATAATTGATCCACCGCCAGCCGTGCGAAGCGATCTCGTGCCCCGCCTCCAGAAAGGCTTCGACCACAGCGGGATTGCGCTGCATCGCCAGCGCGACTCCGAACACGGTCACGGGGATATCGTAGCGCTTGAACAGCCGCAGCAGCCGCCAGACGCCGGCGCGCGATCCATATTCGTAGATCTGCTCCATGCTCATGTGCCGCGCGCCGGGCACCGGCGCGGCGTTGGCGATGTCGGACAGGAAGATCTCGGCGCCCCGATCGCCGTCGAGGACGTTTGCCTCGGCGCCTTCCTCGTAATTGAGCAC
Organism: Sphingomonadales bacterium; assembly: GCA_034668625.1. Taxonomy (GTDB): domain Bacteria; phylum Pseudomonadota; class Alphaproteobacteria; order Sphingomonadales; family Sphingomonadaceae; genus Allosphingosinicella. Next base: position 41,619 of record JAXDOX010000037.1, on the reverse strand, counting down.
GATCTGGACGGCGATCCGCGCGCCGCCCGGCCAAGCCGCGTGCGGCGGCTCGCGTCCGTAGCCGATGAGGTCGCGGGGATAGGGGGCTTGAGTCAAATTTCCATGTCTCGTCATGCCGGGTTCGACCCGGCATCCATCTTCTCTCGAAGGGCTAGGGAGAAGGTGGACCCCGGGTCAAGCCCGGGGTGACGATTGAGCTTTGGCACGGGGCGGCGCTAAGGAGGCCGATGCGCGAGATGTCCCCCGAGCCGCTGACCGCCGAGGCCTTCGCTCCATTCGGCCGCGTTATCGAGGCCTCGGACGCGGCGGTGAGGCTCGACATCAACCACGGCCACGCCATCCGCTACGACCGGCTCGCCGAGATCGACGTCGCCGAGGGCGGCGGCGCCGGCGCGGTCAGCCTGTTCCACGCCCGCCCGCTCGGCGAGCTGGCGCTCCGTGTCTTCGAGCGTCACCCGCTCGGTAGCCAGAGCTTCGTGCCGCTGAGCGGCCGCCCCTACCTCGTCGCCGTAGCCCCCGCGGGCGATTTCGACGCCGCCAAAATCCGCCTGTTCCGCGCCGAGGCCCACCAGGGCGTCCATTACCGAAAGGGCGTCTGGCACCACTTCCTGCTGGTCCTCGACGAAAGCGATTTCCTCGTCATCGACCGCGCCGGCCCCGGCGACAATTGCGAGGAAGTGGAGCTGGCGCCCGGCGACGAGATCAGGGTGGTTCGCTAGCGAACCACCCCGCCTTTGGTCTTCGAGCCGCGGCCTAACCTCCGACGATGAAGTCCGACGTGGTGATCGGCGGGGCGCCGTCGAGGGTCGCGATCAGCACGGCCGCGCCGGTTCCGCCTCCGTCGGCGTCCCAATACAGGTTGCCGTCGTCGGTGTCGTAGAGGAACTGGCCGCTCGTGCCGGAGGCGGCCGGGTCCGCTCCCGAGACGAGAAGGATCGAACCGCCTTCGCTGAGGCCGCCGCCGAACCCGCTCGCCGAGATGGCGATATGGTCGGTTCCGGCGAGGAAATCGTTGATCTCGTCCGCCCCTTCCGAGGCGGACCCGAAGCTGAACGTGTCGGCGCCGTCCCCGCCCGACAGGAAGTCGTTGCCATTGCCACCCGCGATGATGTCGTTTCCAGACTCGCCGCTCAGGAAGTCGTTGCCGTCCCCGCCCGATATCTGGTCATCGCCGTTGCCGCCGAACACATTGTCGTTGCCGGCCTGGCCGTAGAGCTGGTCGTTGCCGTCGTCGCCGGAGATCGAATCGTCGCCGTTGCCGCCGTCGATATAATCGTTGCCGTCGCCGCCGTTGAGATTGTCGAGCCCGTCGCCGCCGTAGATGATGTCGGCGCCGCCCTGGCCGAAGACGCTATCCTGGCCGGCGAGCGCGTCGATCGTGTCGCCGCCGATCGTGCCGACCAGGAAATCGTCATCCGCCGTGCCGGTGATCGTCTCGCCCGCCGGCTCGCCCCCGTTGGGAGGATAGCCCCCGAAATTGGCGTCGGTGAAATCGCCGGCATTGGTGTTCTGGAAGACGACCAAAGTCTCCCAGCTCGCGCCGTTGGCGGTGCCGTCCTGGTCCCACTGGAACAAGGTGTCGGCGCCGCTCTGCACCAGCTGGAAGAAGCCGGCGCCGAACGGGTTCGAGGTGCCGTCCCAGCCCGAGAGCAGGCTGAGCAGCGACCCGTCATCGCCCGAGAGCTGGAAGACGTCGCCGCCGGTCCCGGTCGCGAAGTCGGTGACGTTGACCGCCGCCGAGCCGAGGTCGGCATGGTCGAGCTCGATCGTGTCGCTGCCGCTGCCGGTGGTGATCGTGCTCGCGAACAAGCGATAGTCGAGTTTGATGGTGTCGTTGCCGCCGCCGCCGTCGATGGTCTGCGACCCATCGGACGCGGCGGCGAAGATCTGGTCGTCGCCGAGGCCGCCGACAAAGCTGTTGGTACCCTGCGAGTCGGACAGAATGTCGTTGCCGTCGCCGCCGTCGAGGCTGTCGTCGCCCGCGCCGCCCGACAGGAAATCGTCGTTGTTGCCGCCCGTGATGACGTCGTTGCCGTCGTCGCCGCTCAGGAAGTCCGAGCCGTCGCCGCCCGAAATCTGATCGTCGCCATTGCCGCCGAAGACGCTGTCGGTACCGGCCTGGCCCAGCAATTGGTCGTTGCCGTCGCCGCCCGAAATCTGATCGTCGTTGTTGCCGCCGTCGATGACGTCGTTGCCGGCTTGGCCGTTCAGGAAGTCGTTACCGTCGCCGCCGTTGACGACGTCGGAGCCCCCGCCGGCGTTGACCAGATCATTGCCGGCGAGCGCATCGATCGTGTCGTTGCCGATCGTGCCGGTCAGCGTATCGCTGGCATTGGTGCCGGTGATCGTCGCGCCTGCCGGTTCGGATCCGTCGGGAGAGTAGCCAGGCCCGAAATTGGCGTCGGTGAAGCTGGTGGCATCGGTGTTCTGGAAGACGACGAGCGTCTCCCAGTTCGCGCCGTTCGCGGTGCCGTCCTGGTCCCATTGGAGCAAGGTGTCGGCGCCGCTCTGCTGCAGGCGCAGGAAGCCGGAGCCGAACGGGTTGGAGTCGCCGTCCCAGCCCGAGAGCAGGCTCAGCAGCGACCCGTCATCGCCCGAGAGCTGGAACATGTCGCCGCCGGCACCGGTCGTGAAGTCGGAGACGGTGATCGCCGCCGTTCCGACGTCGGCATGGTCGAGCTCGATCGTGTCGCTGCCGGCGCCGGTCGCGATCGTGCTCGCGAAGACGCGATCATCGATGCGGATCGTATCGTTGCCGTCGCCGCCGTCGATCGTCTGCGTCCCGTCGAACCCGCTGGCAACGATCTGGTCGTCGCCGAGGCCGCCGGTCAGCACGTTCGCGCCGGCGCCGCCGGACAGGAAATCGTTGCCGTCGCCGCCGCCGAGATTGTCGTTGCCGTTGCCGCCGTCGAGCGAGTCGTTGCCGTCGCCGCCCAACAGCTGGTCGTTGCCGTCCTCGCCCATGATGACGTCGTTGCCGGCGTCGCCGTACAGCTGGTCGTTACCGTCACCGCCCGAAATGGTGTCGATGCCGTTGCCGCCGTGGATCGTGTCGTTGCCGCCCTCGCCGGCGAGGAAATCGTTGCCGTCGCCGCCGTCGATCGTGTCGGAGCCGCCCTGGCCGAAGACGTTGTCGTCGCCGCCGAGCGCGCTGATCGTGTCGTCGCCGGGCGTGCCGACCAGGGTTTCGCTATTGTCGGTACCGGTGATGGTGATTCCGGCGTCAGCCTCGCCCGTGACGGTGATCGTGACGGTCGAGTCGGAGGAGGCGCCGAACTCGTCGACGATCGTGTAGCTGACGAGGACGGTCGCGGTCTCGCCCTCGTTGAGATAGTCGAAGTCGGTGCCCGGATCGAACTGGACCTGATTGCCGACGACCGAGGCGGTGCCCTGGCCGGACGGCGCCTGTGCGGCGGTCACGGTGAGGCTTGCGCCGTGGTCGGGATCGGTGTCGTTGGCGAGCACGTCGATCTGGATGACCTGGTTCTCGTCGGCCGTCGCCGTGTCGGCGTTGGCGGTCGGCCCATCGTTCACCCCGGCGATGTGGAACACCAGGGCGCCGGTGTCGCTGCCGTCATTGTCGGTGACGGTGTAGTTGAAGCTGTCGACGACATTCTCGCCCTGCGCAAGCGCCTGGTCCGAGGCGAACAAGGCATAGCTGTAGCTTCCGTTCGAATTGAGGGTGAGCGTGCCGTAGGTGCCGACGAAGGTGCCCGCATTCGTGTGCAGCGTGTCGCCGTCGAAATCGAAATCGTTGGCCAGAACGCCTGGGGGGCCGCTGGTCACAGTGCCTGCGTCCTCGTTGGTGAAGACATGGTCGTCGACGGCGACGGGCACGTTCTTGCCGCTGCCGATGTTGATGACGCGGTCGGCGAAGACCAGCCGCTCGACGCGGATCACCCGGTCGTGGCCGTCCGCGCCGGCGCCGCCGAGATGCACGATGTTGAGATAGCCGGCGCTGGTGAAGAAGCTATATTCGCCGATCGGTCCGGAATAATAAGCGGTGTCGAAGCCGTTATTGCCGTCGATGAGGTCGTCGCCGGCGCCGCCGGTGAGCGTGTCGTCGCCATTCTGGCCGAAGAGCTGGTCGTTGCCGGCGCCGCCGTTCAGGGTATCGGTGCCATTGCCGCCGTCCAGGCTATCGTTGCCGGCGCCGCCGTTCAGGGTATCGGCCCCGTTTCCGCCGTTGATGATATCGTCGCCGCTGCCGCCGGTGATCGTGTCTTGGCCGTTGCCGCCGTTATATGTCGCCACGTCGAATTCCTCCCCGTTATTCGACGATCAAGCGCAGCATACACCCGCATTTCCGCGCAAACGGAGCCAAACAAAACTGAAATGATGCTGGCGCGGCCGCTCCCGATCTAAGTCTGTTCTGCAGAACCGCTTGAACCCGAAAGAGCGGACAACACGTGCCCATTCCTCGCTTCTTGGTGAAGCGACTCGTCCCCCCGACGCTGCTTGGACGATCAAGGTGACGCGCGGCGAGGCAAGTGTCCATAGCGGAAGGAATAATAGCTTGGACAACCCGGTCGGTGCCGGCGACGTCCTCACATTCAGCGCAGCATTCCGGTTGTCACGTGGAGCAGCCGCAAATCTTCGGACGCCCGGCTCAAGCGCCAAGGCTCTCGCGGCGGGATCACGAAAGAATCGGCTGGACCCAGGAGATGGCCTTGGCCATGTTCGAGCCTGACCGAGCCGCCGAGAACGAACCCGAAAACCAGCTCGCCCTCGTGCGGCGGCACTTCGATGACCGGCGAAGCGCCTGGCCTGAGGATGCGCGCATCGGCGAGCCCGCCCGTGGCCTTCTGGACCCCGGCTGTCTGCGCTTCTGCCCCGTGCCACTTCTTCCACGGCGCTTTCGCCGCCACGTGATGCAGAAAGTGCTGCCCTGCATAGTCTCTTGCGGTGGCGGAATCGCCGTTCGGCAACGCCATTTCGTGATCGGCGAAGGTTTCGTGCAAGGCCGGGCAGGTGATCTCGACCACCTCAAGGCCGGGGGAGCTCTCCAGGACGCGATGCCGGATTCCGGGCGGCTGCAGGACCATGTCGCCCGCCGCCATGACGAGGGGCTCGCCCTGATCTTCGTAGGCGACTCGGACCCAGCCGTTGCGAACGCAGATCAGCTGGAAGGCGATGCGGTGGAAATGGATCCAGTCGGCGACCGTTCCCCCGTCGGCGATAACGATGTGCGAGGCGATGTAGCGGCCGCCCAGCCGGCTCGGGATCAGGTCGCGATAATGCATCCCCGCGCGGCCCTCGACCGAGCCCGTTCCGGCATGCGTCAGCACGAATTCGGGCACGAATTCGGGCAAGTCGACGGCCGGCGGGGGCGCGTCCGGGCGCGACGTCAGGCGAAGGCGCATGCCCTCGTGGGTCAGAATCGCGGTGTGGGGATCATCCGCCGGATACAGGCTTTCGAGCCGCAGCCCGAGGCGACGCAGCAACTCGAGCGCAGCATTGAAGTCGGCGCAGACCAATTCAAGTTCGTTCGGCAATTGGGCCACGGCCTCAACCTAGCGCCCGATCCGCGACCGGACCACTGCCGCGGCGCGCAAGGTTGCGCGCGCGACCTGCGGCGTTCAATGATGCCCCCATGCTGATCGTGCTTCTCGTCCTGCTTGGCCTGGCGATCCTCGCTTACGGTTTCGCGCTCGCCCGCGTCGCCATCGCGAAGCGAGTCGCGCCCGGCGCCGAAGCGCTCGCTCTGGGCGCGGTCGTGAACTTCCTCGACACGCTCGGCATCGGCTCGTTCGCGCCGACCACCGCCTGGTTCAAGTTCCGGCGAATGGTGCCCGACCGGCTGATTCCGCAGACTTTGCTCTGCGGGCTCACTCCGCCGGCGATGACGGAAAGCATCATCTACCTCGTCCTGCTCGGCGTGCTGGTCGATCCCGTGCTGCTGTTCAGCTGCGTGATCGCCGTGTTCATCGGCGGGCTGGTCGGGGTGCGGCTGGTGACGCGGGCTCGGGTCTGGGTCGTCCAGATGATCGTCGCCATCGGTCTCGTCCTCGCCGCCGCCGCTTATGCGATGACGAACCTTCATCTCTTCCCGGGCGGCGGGACGGCGTCGAGCCTGCCGCTGACGCTGATGATCGTCGCCATCCTCGCCAATTTCGGCTTCGGCATCCTCGCCAATTTCGGGGTCGGCAATTACGCGCCCACGCTCGTGATGCTGAGCCTGATGGGCATGGATCCAAGGCTCTGCTTCCCGATCATGGCGGGCGGCGCCTGCCTGATGGGGGCGGGGGCGAGCATCAAGCACATAGGCATAGGCGAGGTGGACATGCGGGTGGTGCTCGGCCTCGCCATCGGCGGGATTCCCGGAGTCCTCGTCGCCGCCTTCATCGTCAAGACGATGCCGATCGAGACGTTGCGCTGGCTGGTCTTCGTCGTGGTGGTCTACGCAGCGGTGGTGATGGCCCGGGCGTCTCACAAGGGCCGCCGCGAGGGCAATATCGAGGCCGCGGCCGCCCCGCTGGTCTTCGAAGAGGAAGTGGAGGTCAGGCCTTGACGCATCTCGCCGCAGGGCCCGCGCTCAACCAGGATTTCAGCCGCTACGATCAGGTGTTGAAGGCGCACACCTATCGCCTCGCCGAGCACGAAAGCGATGAGTTCGACGAGGATTACGAAATCGCCACGCTCGACCTCGAGCCCTTCCTTCGCGGGAATGCTGAGGACAGAGCGCGTTTCGCCGGGGAATTCGGGGCGGCGCTGCGGGATATCGGCTTTGCGGTGCTTGTCGGCCACGGGGTGGACGCAGCGCTCTACGATCAGGTGCACGACAGCGTCCTTGACCTGTTCACCTCGACCTCGCTCGACGACAAGATGCGGTTTCGGGCGACGCGCCACGGTTCCGTCAACCAGGGCTATTTCCCGATCGAGGAGACGAGCGAAATCCATCCGGACCTGGTCGAGGGCTGGGTCTGGTGCCGGCGCGCCTTCGACATCCCTCAGCATCGCGCCGGGCCGTTTCGGGCCGAGGATTATTGGCCGCGCGCCGAATATGAACCCCAGTTCCGCCGTCTCGCGCTCGCCCACGAAGCCTTGTTCAAGCCGATCGCCCAGGCGATGTTTCAGGGCCTGGGCTGCGATCCCCATATCTATGACGGCAAGCTCACCAACACGAATTTCGGCCTCAGGGCGAACTATTATCCGCCGCTGAACGAGGCGCAGGATCGCTCGGGCGCGGGCCGCCTGCTCGGGCATGAGGATGTCGACCTCTTCACGATCCTGCCGGCAACGCGGGTCGAGGGCCTGCAGGTGTGGAACCACCCCAGCCGCGCGTGGGTGCGCCTCAGCGCGCCGCCCGGCTCGATCGTCATCAACACCGGCGACTACATGCAGCGTATCTCCAACGACCGCCTGCCCTCCACCACCCACCGCGTCGGCAAGCCCCGCGACGGCTCGCACCGGGGAGAGGCGCGCGTCTCCTTCCCGATAGCCGTCTATGTCTGGGAGAACGAGATCCTCGAGGTGCTGCCCGGACTGGGCCCGCCCCGATACGAGGCGATCAAGGCCCTGACCTTCCACACCCGCAGCACGAGCAAATTCTACGGCGACGACTACGCAGTCGATTCCTCGGGATAGCATTCGTTGCCGGGTCCGGCACTTGGGATATTCGCCGAGAGCCGATAGACATGCCGTGAGAGATGCCCGTGACCGCCGACGCGCCTGACGAAGAGGTCGAGATAGAGGAAGCGGCTCCCCCGGAGCTGCGGGGCGGGGACATCGTCTATCGCCATCGCGCCTCGACGCGGATCTGGCATTGGCTCAATGCGCTGACGATCTTCGTCATGCTGATGAGCGGGATGATGATCTTCAACGCGCACCCGCGCCTCTATTGGGGCGAATATGGCGCGAACCCCGATAGGGCTTGGCTGGTGCTCAGCAGCACTCGCGCCGCGCCGGCCTTTCCCGGATGGGCGACGATACCCACCAGCTACAACCTTGCCGGCGCCCGCTCCTGGCATTTCCTGTTCGCCTGGCTGCTGGTCGTTCCCGGGCTCCTCTACTGGCTGTGGAGCTTCTGGAACCGCCACATCCAGCGCGACCTCGCGCCCACGCGCGATGAGATTTCGCCGCGGCACATCTGGCAGGACATCAAGGACCACGCCCGCCTGCGATTTCCCACCGGCCCCGCGGCGCGCCACTACAACATCCTGCAAAAGGCCAGCTATCTCGGAATCCTGTTCTTCCTGCTGCCACTGATCGTGCTCACCGGGCTCACTTTGTCGCCGGGGATGGATGCGGCCTGGCCGTGGCTGCTCGACCTGTTCGGCGGACGGCAATCGGCGCGCTCGCTCCATTTCATCGCCGCCGCCCTGATCGCCGGGTTCATCCTCGTCCATCTGGTCATGGTTGTGCTGGCCGGGCCGATCAACGAGATCCGCTCGATGATCACCGGCCGCTATCGCCTGCCGAGGGAGAAGCCATGATCGAGAAGATCAGCCGCCGCCGGATGATCGCATCGCTGGGCACCGGCGCGGGCGGGCTGCTGCTGTCGGGCTGCGATCGGATCACCCGCTCGCCGGGCTTCCAGGCCGTCCAATCCGCCGCCCAGGACCTGACCATGGGCCTGCAGCGGCTGGTGATCGATCGGGGCGCGCTCGCCCGCGAGTTCGACGCCGCGGACATGTCGCCGGTGTTTCGCACCAACGGCAACGTCATGCCCGTCTCGGCCTCCTACCAGGCGCATGCCGCCTCGGCCTTCGCCGACTGGCGGCTCGTCGTCGACGGCCTGGTGGCACGGCCCCTCTCGCTGTCGCTCGACCGGATCAGGCGGCTCCCGGCGCGCACCCAGATCACCCGCCACGATTGCGTCGAGGGCTGGAGCGCGATCGGTAAATGGACCGGTGTGCCGTTGAAGCTGTTGTTGCACGGGGCCGGTCTTCGCAGCCAAGCGCGCTACATCGTCTTCCACTGCGCCGACGATTTTGGCGGCAATCCTTATTATGAGAGCATCGATCTCGTCGACGCCTTCCACCCGCAAACCATCCTCGCCTGGGCGATGAACGACCGCCCCCTCGAAATCGGCCACGGCGCGCCGCTCCGCCTCAGGGTCGAGCGGCAGCTCGGCTATAAGCACGCCAAATTCGTGATGCGCGTCTTAGCCGTCGAGAGCCTGGCCGCGATCGGCCTCGGCAAGGGCGGTTATTGGGAGGATCGCATCGGCTACCAATGGTATGCCGGCATCTGACATGCAGCCGCTTGCCGCCACGGACTCCAAGGGCCTGGTCGATTCGTTCGGCCGCCGGATCACCTACGTCCGCCTGTCGGTGACCGACCGCTGCGACCTGCGCTGCCGCTATTGCATGGCCGAGACGATGCGCTTCCTGCCCAAGAGCGATATTCTGACGATCGAGGAGATCGTCGAGCTTGCCGACATCTTCATCGCGCGCGGCGTGACGCGGATCAGGCTGACCGGAGGCGAACCGCTCGTGCGCCGTGGGATCGCGGACCTGGTCGCCAGGCTCGGCGAGCGCCTCGGGCGAGGCCTCGACGAGCTCAGTTTGACGACCAACGGGACGCAGCTCGCCCGCCACGCGGCGCAGCTCCATGCCGCCGGCATAAGGCGCGTCAACGTCAGTCTCGACAGCCGCTGCGGGGACCGGTTCCGGCACATCACCCGTGGAGGGGATTTCGGCCAGGTGATGGCGGGTATCGAGGCTGCCGCCGCGGCCGGGCTCGGGATCAAGATCAACATGGTTGGCCTCAAGGGGCTGAACGAGGACGAGATCGGGGACATGCTGGCCTGGTGCGCCGGCCGCGGCTTCGATCTCACCCTGATCGAGACGATGCCGCTCGGCGATGTCGAGGAGGACCGGACCCGCCATTATCTCCCGCTGGACGCGGTCCGGCGCCGGCTCGAGGAATGTTTCACCTTGGTTCCGACGCTGGTCCGGACCGGCGGGCCGGCGCGCTATTTCGATGTCGGCGGGACGAGGATCCGGCTCGGGCTGATCACGCCGCTCACCGGCAATTTCTGCGACGGATGCAACCGCATCCGCGTCGCCGCGACCGGTACGGTCTACGGCTGCCTCGGCCACGACCAGAGCGTCGAGCTGCGCGACCTGCTGCGCCTCGGCGGGCGCGCGGCGATCGATGAGGCCCTCGACCGCCTCCTCGCCGGAAAACCCCGCGGCCACGACTTCCGGATCGATTCGCCGGCACCCGCGGTCGCGAGGCACATGAGCGTGACCGGCGGGTAGCATCGTGGGTGTTGGTTTGAATCGTCACCCCGGACTTGATCCGGGATCCATCTTTTGCAGGTGCGACCACGCCGGCGAGAAGGTGGATGCCGGATCAAGTCCGGCATGACGAAGCTCTAAGGCCCGCGCAGGGGATACATGGACCCGACCACCATCCTCTGGATCGCCTTGCTGATGGGGCTGGCGGCGGCGCTTTATTCGACGGTCGGCCATGGCGGCGCCTCGGCCTATCTCGCGGTCATGGCGCTGTTCGCGGTGGCGCCGGAGACGATGCGGCCGACCGCGCTCGCGCTCAACCTGATCGTCGCCGGATTCGGCAGCGTCCGATATTGGTGGGCGGGCCAAACCAATTTTCGCCTGCTGGCCGCCTTCGTCGTCACCGCCGCGCCCGCGGCCTTACTCGGGGGCACGATCCACATATCGCCTGAATTCTACAGACCGCTCGTCGGCCTGCTGCTCTGGGCGTCGGCCGCGCGACTGTTCTGGCACCCGTCGCGCCTCGCGCAGCGAGAGCCGCATTCTCCCTCATTGGCCATCTCGCTACCCGCGGGCGCAGGGCTCGGCTTGCTGGCCGGGCTGACCGGCACCGGAGGCGGGATCTTCCTTAGCCCGCTCATCATCCTGTTCGGCTGGGAGGACGCGCGCAAGACGTCGGGCGTCGTGGCCGGGTTCATCTTCATCAACTCGGTGGCCGGCCTGGCCGGCAATTGGGCTTCCGTGCGCTCGCTGCCCGCCGAGCTGCCGATCCTGATCGCGGCGGTGGCGGCGGGCGCGCTGGTCGGCACCTGGCTCGGCGCGGGCCGTCTGCCTAAGCCCAGATTGCTCCAGGGGCTCGGATTGGTCCTGGCGATTGCCGGGGCGAAGCTCATCTTCACATGACGGCGCAGGCGAGCGAAATCCGAGCCGGAGAAGCCGGCGGGGAGTAAGCGATCCTTCTGTAGTCGGTAACGAGGCGGAGCCCGCCGGCGTCGCGCGTCCGCGCCGCCGAGAGTCGGCAAGATGCATCGGCTGAAAGGAGAATGGTGGGCGTGGCAAGGATTGAACTTGCGACCCCTGCGATGTCAACACAGTGCTCTACCACTGAGCTACACGCCCACCCGGGCCCCCGGCGAAACGCCGCTCCGACCGGAAGCCGACGCGCGCATGTAGCGAGGCTGCCTGGCCGGTGCAACCCGCCCCGCCGGACTTTCAGAGCGCCCACCATGCCGCCTCAATAGGCCGCCGCCCGCATCGGCAGGACCATCACCAGCCGGTGCGCCTCGTCCTCGACATGGACCTCCCCGCTGCAGCTGCCCTCGAGCCGCTCGAGCTGCTCGCGCACCACCTCGCCGGCGACTTCCATCGCCCGGGCGAGGGCGGCGACGTCGTTCGCGCAGGCCCGCCCGGAAATGTCGAGCTCCTCGAAGGCGGGGGTGCGGACGTTGAAGAAATAGCGCGGCATGCCGGTTCAACGAGCGCCGCGGCGGTGGGTGCCCTGGGGACCGCTCGGTCGGCCGCGTCTCTAGAGCCGCCCGTGCTGGTCTTCGGTCTGGAACAGGCGGTCGACCTCGGCGACCAGGTCGCGCAGGTGGAATGGCTTCGACAGGACCTTGGCTGAAGGCGCGCTGTTGCCGGCCTTCAGCGCAACCGCGGCGAAGCCGGTGATGAACATCACCCGCATGTCCGGCGCCGCCACCGCCGCCTTCTGGGCGAGCTCGATGCCGTCCATCTCGGGCATGACGATGTCGGTCAGCAGCAGGTCGAAGGGCTGGCTCTCGATCAGCGGCAGCGCGGCGGTGCCGCGGTCGACCGAGATCACTTCGTAGCCCGAGCGCTCGAGCGAGCGGGCCAAATAGGTCCGCATCGACGAATCGTCCTCGGCCAGCAGGATCCTGATCATCGGCGCTCCCGGAACCCTCGCGCCCCATGCGCGTAGCAGCACGACCATGCTATGCCGGAAGCGGGGCCGCTTTTCCAGCGCGTGGGAGCTTGCTCGACGGGCGAATGGCGCGGCAAGGCGATTGCGTGCCGAAATCGGACTACTTACGCTTGAAAGGCAAATGGCCGACTCCTCTCCACCTCCTTTCCGCCGCCTCGGGCCGGACACCCCGGCGAGCCCGATCGTGCTCTCCGTGCCCCATGCCGGCCGCCATTATTCGGCCGCTTTGCTCGGCGCCTCGCGCCTGCCGCGCAGCCGCTTGGAGGCACTGGAGGACCGGCTCGTCGACCGCCTGGTCTGGCGGGCCGTCGCCGATGGGGCGGCGGCGATCGTCGCCGACGTGCCGCGTGCCGAGATCGACCTCAATCGCGACGAGCGCGAGATCGACCCGGCGCTGGTCGTGCCGCGACCGCATCCGGCCGAACTCTCCGAATCCCCCAGGACCCGCGGCGGCCTGGGCCTCGTTCCCGCCCGCATCGCCGGTGCGGGGGCGATCTGGCGGCAGCGCATTCCCGCCGCCGAGCTGTCGCGCCGCATCGAGGCAGTCTACCGGCCCTATCACGCCGCCTTGGAGGAGGCGCTTGCTGCGGCACGCGAGCGATTCGGCATCGCCATCCTGCTCGATTGCCATTCGATGCCGCCCCGCGCCGACCCGGCGCGCGAGCCGCCCGTCGTGCTTGGCGACCGTTACGGGACGAGCATCGCGCCGGCCCTGGCCGACGCCGCCGAAGCGGCGGTGCGGCGCTGCGGCTATGCCGTTGCCCGCAACGCCCCTTATGCCGGGGGCCACATCACCGACCGCCACGGACGCCCGGCCGAAGGAGTCCACGCCCTCCAGGTCGAAATCGACCGCTCTGTTTATCTCGACCCCACCCTGCTCGCGCCGGGTCCCGGCTTCGACGCTGCCGCCCGCCTCATCGCCGAGCTCGCCCGCGCCCTTGCCGCCGAGGCGCTGGAGCCGCCCCAGGCAATCGCCGCGGAATAAGAAAAAGACCAGCTGGCGACGGATCGCCAGCTGGCCCAGGTTCAGGGAGGAACGCTCCCCGAGGGGAGCGCGACACGCCGCCGAAAAGGGGGGAAACGACGGCGCGCTACGTGAAATGTAGGAAAAGCCGCTTTTGTTTCAAGCAACTGAGAAAAATCATCGCTTCGTTGATGCCGCCCCCTTTTTGGATGGAGCCTCGCCCTGCGACGGCCGTCTCTCCCCGAATTCACGTTCGGTTTATCGAGCGTTCATGCGCAGTGCTTAAGCAGGCGCCGCATGCGCGCTTCCGCTGTCCTGCTCTCCCCGCTGCTGGCCCTCGCCTCTCCCGCCGCCCCCGCCGCGGCGCAGACGGACGGGCAGTGCACCGGGCATCCGAGCGACACCAGGCTGTTCGTTCGCGTGGAAGGCGTCCGCGCGAGCCAGGGGTTGATCGCCGTCACGCTCTACGCCGACGACCCCCACCGATTCCTCGCCCATCGCGGCTCGCTCTACGTCGGCCGCTCGCCGGCGCATGCGGGGGTGACGCGGGCCTGCATCTACGTGCCGAGGCCGGGAGTCTATGCGATCGTCGTCTATCACGACGCCAACGCCAACCGTAAGCTCGACCGCAACTTCATCGGCTTCCCGGCTGAGGGCGGCGGCTTCTCGAACAACCCCAACACCTTCCTCGGCCTCCCGACTTTCCACTCCGTCCGCTTCCGGGTGCGGGAATCGGGCGACGAGATCACCGTCCGCCTGCGCTACCCTTGAGGCCGCTCAGCCGCGCCAGTCGACGGCGCTGCGCGGCATTCGGCCCATCACCGAGACGACCCCGCGGCCCATCTGCAGGACGAGGCTGCTCCTCGCGCGGTGCCACCAGGGGGAGCGGGGCGGATCGCCCGTGACACCGCCGGCGGCGAGCGGCTCCAGCACCTCGGCGCGGAAGGCGGCGATCAGCGCCGGATCGGTGAGGAAGGCGAGATATTCCTCCATCGAATAATAGCTCGGGAAGTCGAAATTGCTCGAGCCGAGCACGAGCAGGCGGTCATCGATCAGCATCGCCTTCAGATGGAACATGCCGGGACTGAGGCGCAGGCGGATGCCCGCCTTCGGCGCCGCCTGGAACAGGTAATGGCGGACCATCGGCTTGTTGTTGCCGAGCGGTGCGATCAGCTCGACTTCCACCCCGCGGGCCGCCGCCTCGCCGAGCCGCTCTAGAAAAGGAAAGGAGAAATAGGGGCTGACGATCTCGATCCGCGTCTTTGCCGCCGCGATGGCGGCGAAAAGGTCGGCGAAGCCTTCGCGATTGGTGCGGCCGTCGAGAGCGTAGAGGGTGAGGGGGCCGAATTCCCCCTTGCGGAAGGCGCTGCGGCTCTCCCAGGTCGCCTCGAAATCGGCGGCGAGGAAATCGGCCGCCGTCGGGTCCTCGATCCTCAGCATCAAATCGTGCCAGGAGAAATTATGGTCGCTGAAATTGACGCCGCCGACGTAAGCAACGCGGTCGGCGACGATCAGCTTCTTGTGGTTGCGGACTCCATAGCGGGGGAGTCGCCCGGCGATCGGGTTGGTGGTGCGGACGCCGACGCCGGCCGCCTTCAGGCTCCGGAACATCGCGCGCGTTGCCCGGACCTCCTCGCGCAAGGCGCGGCTGGAAAGATAGCGGGGCGTCTTCACGAACTGGTCGCTGACCACGACCCGGGTGTAATCGTCGACGAGGATGCGGCGCTCGAGGGCGCGGCTGCCCCGCACCGCGGCCGCCACCGCCTGTCCGGCCGCGTCGCCTTCGAAGGTCATCGCCTGGACGAGCACGCGCTCGCGGGCCGCCTCGATGTCCGAAGCGGCGCGGGCCCAGAAGGCGGCGGAACCGGTGAGAAGCTGATACTCGGACAAAAACGATTCCCACGCCCTTGCCGCGGCCGTTGCCACAGCTGGCGCGAGGCGGCAAGAAGCCGCAATGGGCCCCGATGCTCCTCCCACCGCCATGGGCCCGCGCCTGAGCGTCCTGCTGCTGCTCAGCTGGCTCAATGGCGGCGGCGCCGAGCGGGTGGCGCTCCACCTTCTCAACAGCCAGGCGCTCGGCGCGCTCGAAGTCGACATGGGCGTGCTCCGCCGCGAGGGGGATTATCTCGGCCAGGCAGATCTCAGCCGGCTCCATCACCGCGACTGGGGCGAGCGGCTCTTCCCAACCGGGAGTGACACCAGCTTCTACCACCTCCACCGGCTGGCGCTCGGCGCGATTGTGGCGCCGCGCATCTTCCGCTCGATCATCAAAGAGGTACGGCCCGACGTGGTGATGAGCTTCGCCAAAGGCACCAACCTGGTCGCCCATCGGGCGCTGGCGGGCATGGGGCGGGACCGGCCGGTGTGGATCGCGCGCGAGGGCAATAACCTCATCCGCGCCACCGGCGACGAGGCGACCGGGGCGCTGGGGCAGAAGGTGGCGATGGCGCTCACCCGCAAGGCCTATCGCGCCGCCGATTGCGTGCTGGTCAATTCCGAGCAGCTCGCCGGCAACCTCGCCGGCTGGCTCGGCCTCCAGCCGGGGCGGGTGAGAGTGATCAACAATCCGATCGACGTCGAGCGGATCCGGCGGCACGCGGCGGAGCCCCTGGCGGCCGAGTCCCGGCGGCCGTTCATCGTCTCGGTCGGGCGCCTGCAATATCAGAAGGGGCACGACATCCTCCTGCGGGCCTTCGCCCGAAGCGCGTTTCGCGACAGCCATGACGTGGTGCTGGTGGGGCGGGGCTCGGCGGAGGGGCGGCTGCGGGCGCTGGCGGTCGAGCTCGGCCTCGAGGCGCGGGTACGGTTCGAATCCTTCGCCTACAATCCCTGGAACTGGGTGGCGCGCGCCGAGCTGTTCGTGCTCCCCTCGCGGTGGGAGGGCTTCCCCAACGCGCTCGGCGAGGCGCTCGCCTGCGACACCGCCGTCCTCGCCGCCGACTGCCGTTTCGGTCCTGGCGAGCTGATCGAGCACGAGACGAGCGGCTGGCTGGTGCCGCCCGATGACCCGCGGGCGCTGACCGCAGCACTCGACCGCCTGCTCGGCGACGCCGCGCTCCGGGGCCGGCTCTCCGCCGGCGGACGCGAGCGGGTGGAGACGTTCCGACTCGAGCGGATCATCCCCCAATATGTCCGGCTGTTCGAGGAGCAGGCGGCGCTCGGCGCGCGGAGGCGCTTGGGCCAGGCGCGGGACGACGCGGTTCTCGGCCAGCCGCTGCCCGGAGGCGCCGACCAGCCCGCGTGAGCTTTCGGGACAACAAAGCGGGTCGGCTGATCCTCAAAGGCGGGGCCTCGTCCGGCCTCGGCTTCGCCGTGCGCTTCGGCGCCCGCTTCCTTTTCCTGTTCGTCGCCGGCCGCCTCTACGGGGCGGCCTTGTTCGGCGCGTTCAGCATCGCCACCGCGATCGTCGAGGCGGCGATCATTGCCGGCGGGCTCAGCACCAAATGGATGCTGTTCAAATGGCTGAACGAAGGCCGCGACGAGGGCCTGCGGCCAGCGCTCCATGTCGTCTACGACGCGGCCCTGCTGGTGCTGGGCGCGAGCACGTTGATCGCGCTGGCAATCGCCGCCGCCGTCGTCCTCGCGCCCGAGCCGGTGCTGGGCGAGAATACCGAGAGCGCCGCGCTCGCGATGGCGGCGATGATCCCGCTCCAGGGCCTCATCGAGCTGGTGCTGGCCGCGACCCGATGGACCGAGACGATGCGCTACGAGGTCGTCGCCAAGAGCGTCATGCAGCCTTATGGCGGCGTCATCGTCGCGCTCGCCGCCTACTGGATCGGCTGCCGTGAGGAGGGGCTGTTCCTCTCCTACGTGGCCGGGACGCTCGCGAGCCTCCTCTATTCGCTTGGTGGCATGCGGCGTTGCTTCGGCGGCTTGGAGCTTCGCGCCTACCGCCCGCGGCGGCGCGAGCTGGCCGCGAAACTCCGCGAGGTGGCGCCGACGACGGGCACCGAGCTGACCGACGCCCTCTATACGCGGCTCGACATCTACGTGGTCGGGCTGCTGCT
This sequence comes from Sphingomonadales bacterium, assembly GCA_034668625.1. Taxonomy (GTDB): domain Bacteria; phylum Pseudomonadota; class Alphaproteobacteria; order Sphingomonadales; family Sphingomonadaceae; genus Allosphingosinicella. The sequence goes on along the minus strand of JAXDOX010000037.1, from coordinate 24,522 downwards.
AGGCGAACAGGCCGCCGGCCTTTACGGCATGGCCAAGCAGATCAGCATGCCCATCCGCCAGGTCCGGCAAGCCTTCGACGGCATGCTCGTTCCGGTGATCGCACGCACCCTGGCCGAAGCGGGGCCGACGGCGAGCGGCGGCCCGATCGGCGCGGCGGCGCGCCTCATCCTTCTTATCCAGCTGCCTTTCCTGATTTTCCTGGCCGGCGCCGGCCTGCCCCTGCTCCAGCTGGTCGGACCCGCTTTTCCCGAGGCATTCGGCGCCTTGCTCTGCCTCGCCGCGGCCGAGGCGATCCAGGGCACGTTCGGCCTCAGCGAGCTGGTGCTGATCTTCCTTCACGCGCGCTGGGCGGTGGCGCTGACCGCAGCCTTTGCGGCGCTCGGCCTCGCCGCCGCGCTGCTGCTCGAGCGACCGCTCGGGCTTACCGGAATCGCGCTGGCCGTGCTGCTCGGCTATGCCGGCCGGGCGGCGGTACGGAGGCGACTGATCGGCCGGCGCTTCTCGATCCGCATACCGATCACCTTCTGGGCGGGTCCGGTGCTCGCCGGCGTGGCAGGGGGTCTCGCCGTCTGGTTCATCGCCTGGTTCGACGGCCGCCAGCCCAATCTGGTCCTGGGCGCGGCCGCGGCCGTGGCGGGGCTTGCGGCGTTCGGCCTGGTGCTGCTCTTGTGGATTCGGCTGGCGAAGCCGCGGCTGGTGCCCGAGGGCTTCCGCAGCGCCACGGAGGGGAGATCAGGGTGAAACCAGGCTATTCCTAGAGATCCTTTTCTGCAGGCACCGGCGCCGGTGTTTGGCGCATATATTGTCTGACATCCGCCATGTCGGGCTGACCGTAGATGTCCGGCCGCTCGGCCTTCACCCGGGCCGCGAGGCGATCGAAGGCGACCGCGTTCGGGGTGTCGGGGGCCCGCGGCGCTCCCGCGGGGGCGAGGGGCGCCGGCGCCGCCAGGCCCTTCACCTCGACCGGCGGCATTCGCGGCGGCTCACCGGCCCGCGCCGCGGCGGCGAGCGCGTTGCTGATCCGTCCGGTGAGATGGGCCTGCCGTTCGTTGACCGCGACCGAATAGCCGTGGCCCGGCGTGAACTTCTCGGCGAGCAAAGCGAGGAAAGAGGTGTGGTCGAGCGCCTTCGAATAGACGCTGCCCGCCTCCACCCAGGGAGAGATGAGGAAAGCCGGGACCCTGAGGCCGGTAGTGCCGTAGGTCCTGTCCTTCGCCTTGCCGGGAACCGGGATCGGCTCGACATGGTCGAAGAAGCCGCCATGCTCGTCGTAAGTGACGATGAGCAGGGTGCGCGCCCAGCGCTTCGGATTCGCGATCAGCGTCTCGTAGAGGTCGCGCAGGAATTCCTGCCCGCCGGCGATCGAGGTCGGGGGATGGTCGTCGTTCGCGTGCGAATGGGGACCGTCGCTATATTCCGGCTCGATGAAGACCACCGGCCGCACCGCCTTCGAATCGTCCAGCCAGTCGTCGCGGAATTTTTTGTAGCGCCGAAACGGCCCGTCGCCGACGAGCGACCCTAGGATCGCGAACGCCTGCCGGTCCATGAGGGCGAAGAAGGGGAAATAGCCGCCGGATTGGTAGGCGCGCCACTTGACCCCGTTGCCCTTGAGCCACTCGTAGACCAGGCGCTGATAGGGGAGGCCGAGCTCGTTGTCGGCGATCTTGCTCTCGCCGGCCATGGCCATCAGCCGGTTGGCCTGCGTCCCCAGCGGCAGCGGCGCGAACCAATGGTCGCACACGCAATAATTGCGGGCGAAGAAGTCGTAGGTCGGAACGGCCGCCGCCCGATAATAGCCCATCACTGCCTCGGGCGTCGGCGCGGGCTGCTTGTTCTTCTTCTTCGCGTCGAAATAGGCCTGGACGAATCCGCCCATCTTCTTCGCGCCTTTGGCCGGAAGCGCGATCTGGGTTGCGATGGCGTCCTGACCGTGGGGCGGATCGTCGATCGGATCGGCGAGGCTCAACTCATGAAGCGAATAGTCCTTGCCGGCTACGACGTTCGTCCATTTGGCCCGCCACAGCGCGTCGCCGAGGCCTTCGACGTCAAGCGCGCCATCCATCTTCAACCAGCCGAGCGCGTGGTCGAAGGAACGGTTCTCCATCATGCAAAAGACGATGGTCTGGATGTCCGAAAGCGCCACGGCGGTCCTCCCCACGCGACTCGCGCGGGAAAGCTAACAGTCGCGCTGGGCTGCGGCCAGTGCGGGGCGAAGGCTTCAGCCGCCGAAGCTCCGGCCGAGGAAGCTCGGGACCGGGCCGTTCCAGCCTTCTTCCTCGCCGACCGGCTCGGGCGCGCGCGCGCGCGCCGGCCGGGCGGGAGCGCGCTCGCGACGGGGACGAGCCGGCTCGGCGGCTTCGGCGCCGCGCGGCTTCTCCCGGCGAGTCCGTTCGCGCTTCGGCTTCGGGGCCGGCTCCTCGCGATCCTCGGCGGCGGCCGCGGCAATTGCCGGCGCCGCCACTCCCTCAACGGCGCGGATCTGGGTGCCGGTCAGCTTCTCGATCGCCTCGATCGCTTCGCCGTCGGCGGAGGTGGCGAGGGTGATGGCGATGCCGGTCTTGCCGGCGCGGCCGGTGCGGCCGATGCGGTGAATATAATCGTCCGGGTGCCAGGGCACGTCGTAGTTGAAGATGTGGCTGACGTCCTTGATGTCGAGGCCGCGGGCGGCAACATCGGAGGCAACAAGGATGTTGATTTCGCCGTCCTTGAAGCGGTCCAGCTCGCGGATCCGCTCCGGCTGCTCCATGTCGCCGTGGATCTCGCCCGCCTTGAGGCCGGCGCGCTTCAGGTCCTTGGCGAGATCGCGCACCGTCGTCTTGCGGTTGCAAAAGACGATCGCGGTGCGCACGTCGTGGCCGCGCAGCCGATCCTCGAGCACCTGGCGCTTGCGCCGCGAATCGACCCGGAGGAGGCGCTGATCGATCAGCAGGTTGGACGAGGCCGGACGGCTGACCTCGATCGACTTGGGCGAAGACAGGAACTTGTCGGCGAGCTTCTTGATCGGGCCGGGCATGGTCGCGGAGAACAGCAAAGTCTGGCGGTTGGCCGGCAGCTTCGAGCAGATCTCCTCGATGTCGGGGATGAAGCCCATGTCCAGCATGCGGTCGGCCTCGTCGATGACGAGGAGATTGCAGTCGGTCAGCAGGATTTTGCCGCGCTGGAACAGGTCCATCAGCCGCCCCGGCGTGGCGATCAGCACGTCGACCCCTTTGGCGAGCGCCTTTTGCTGGTCGCCCATCGACACGCCGCCGACCAGCAGCGCCATGGAGAGTTTGTGGTGCTTCCCATATTTCTCGAAATTCTCGGCCACCTGCGCGGCCAGCTCGCGGGTCGGCTCGAGGATCAGCGAACGGGGCATGCGGGCTCGGCTGCGGCCTTGCGCCAGGATGTCAATCATCGGCAGGACGAAGCCGGCCGTCTTGCCGGTCCCGGTCTGGGCGATGCCGATCAGGTCGCGGCCCATCAGCACGGAGGGGATCGCCTGCCTCTGGATCGGCGTGGGCTCCGTATAGCCCGACTCAGTCACGGCGCGGAGCAATTCGTCGGAAAGGCCGAGGTCGGCAAAGCTCATACAGGGTTCCGGAAAGTTATCGGGCGTCGGGCGGGCTCGCGATGCGGGCTGCGGCTTGTGCCGGAGGCGCGTCCTTGTCAAGCAAAGGGTCGCCTTGCGGGGCTCAGTCCCGCTTGCTCATCTCCAGCGTCCTGAACTTGTCGATGCCGCATTCCCCGCCCATGCGCGAGCGGATGACGTCGCGATCGGCGCAGATCAGGCCGTCAGGATTGGGCGTGACGTAGAAGCCGTAATAATAATCGAGCGCCGGGCAGTTGGAGTCGAGCTTGGCGCGCAGCCGCGAGCGATCGCGCAGGATCAGATCGACGCTGCTCCCGCCGATCTGGGCGACGCCCATCACCTGGCGCATGGGGACGCATTTGGGCCCTTTCTTCTCCTTCCAGCGTATTCCGGCGTCGCCGCCGTCGCGCAGGCGCACCGGGACCCGGACGACGATCTGCTCGCGGACGATGATTTGCGAATATTGGACGGCGGCGGGCCGCCGGGGCGGCTCGGCGCCCCCCGCAGTAAGCAGCAGCATCGCCGCCGCGAGCGGCCTCAACATCTTTCCGGCTCCATCACCGCCCGCATCGGCGGGAGCGCTTGAACATGCGATTAATTCCCCCGGGGCGGCCAGCGAGCTTACGCCAGCCGCGCGGCGGCGCCAATCTGCGGCCCGGCCAAGGTCAGGCTTGCGAAAGCGGCAATTGGGCCATAGACGGTGGCGCGCACCGAGGGCGCCGCCGCGCGGCGGCTTTCCCCACGCTCACAAGACCGGAGATTCAAAGACATGGCGAGCCAGCCGCCGTCCAACGCCCTGCCGCTATTCTACGGCGACCTGCAGCCCCTCTCGAGCACGCTGCACCCCAATTACAAGCAGCGCCGCACCGACCGGGCGCCTTTTCTCGCCAACGGCCACGCCGTACCGATCACGATCGACGAATTCGTCTCGGTCCAGCGCTTCTGCCCGATCATCTTCTCGAGCGGCGAGAGCCCGGTGCCGCTGGCGCTGATGGGACTCAACGAGGGCGTCAACGTCTATGTCGACGCCGAAGGTAAGCTGCAGGACGAGGTCTACGTCCCCGCCTACGTGCGGCGCTATCCATTCATGCTCGCCCGCCTGGCGCCGGACGCCGAGGAGCTTTCGCTCTGCTTCGACCCGACCAGCGGCCTGGTCGGCGATTATGACGACGGCCTTCCCCTGTTCGACGACGGCAAGCCGAGCGAGACCACCAACGCCATCCTCAAATTCTGCGAGGAGTTCGAGCTCTCAGCCCAGCGCACCGTCTCGTTCATGGGCGAATTGCAGAAAAGCGGCCTGCTCATGGAAGGCGAGGTCTCGATCCAGCCCTCCGACGCCGAGCAGCCCTTCGTCTACCGCGGCTTCCAGATGGTCCAGGAGGAGAGGCTGCGCGACCTCCCCGCCGCCGAGGTCGAGCGGATGAACAAGAACGGCATGCTGGCGCTGATCTTCGGGCACCTGTTCTCGATGCAGCTGATGCGCGAGATCTTCGCCAAGCAGGTCGAGCAGGGCAAGGGGCCGAATCCCGCCGCGGCGGCCGCGGCGGCCTCGCCGGCGGCGGGCAACGCCTGATGGCGACCGCGGCGGCGATGACGGGTGAGGAGGCGGCGCGCTACACGCGCGTCGCCATCTGGCTGCACTGGATCATCGCCGCCCTGATCGTCGCCAACCTCACCATCGGCCTGATCCACGACGATCTCGACAAGGCGATCCGCGGGCCGCTGATGAACTTCCACACGGCGACCGGGCTCACCATCCTCGTTCTCACCCTCGCCCGCCTGGCCTGGCGGCTGACCCACCGGCCGCCGCCCTACGATCCGATCATGAAGCCGTGGGAGCGGGCGCTCGCCCACCTCACCCAGGGCCTCTTCTACCTGCTGCTCCTCGTCCTGCCGCTGACCGGGTGGCTGCTGACCTCGACCGGCAAGAACAGCCTGATCCGCTGGTACGGCCTGTTCACCGTGCCGCCGCTCCCCGCCCCCAAAGGCACGCACGCGCTCTGGTCGCAATCGCACGAGATCCTCGGCTACGCGATGCTGGTCCTGCTCCTCCTCCACGTTGCGGGGGCGCTCAAGCATCATTTCGAGGGCCACAAGCAGCTCATCGGCCGCATGGCCCCCTGGCTTGCCCCGCGCGGCTGACTGAGCCTTTGGCGAGGCGTGCATCGGCTGCGCCGGAAAACGGATTCCCCCTCTATGAGCAAGTAAGGCCCAGGCGAGGCCGCGACTCCTCTTGACCCGTGTCAAATGTGAGGGAACACAAATCGCCGGAGCAGCCGACGCGGCCGGAAGGCAAGAGTGGGTTATGAAAATCGGGTTCTTCGGAAGGCTTCGCGACTCGCTCGGCGACGAGCGCGAGATCGCCGCTGAGGTGGGAGAAACGGTGGCGCACTTCAGGATTCGGCTAGCCGTCCTTTATCCCCAGGCGGCCCACGATCTCCTCAGCTTGCGGGTCCGCGCCTGCGTCGTTGATCGAATCGTCGGCGAAGACTTCCTGCTGGGCGGGCATGAACGGATCGAATTCCTCCCTCCTCTCTCGGGAGGTTGAGGATGTCGGTTCGCCTCGCCGACGAGCGGTTTGCCGCCGACCGCGAGCTCGCGGAATTCACGGCCGGACTGACCGGCGAGGGGGCGGTGGTGAGCTTCCTCGGCATTGCGCGTCCGCGCGCGTCGAGCGGAGAAAAAGTGGAGCGGTTGGTCCTCGACCATCACCCCCGTCTCACCCTTGGCTCGCTGAACGAGATCGCGGCCGCTGCGCGCGGGCGCTTCGGCATATCGTCGCTACGGATCGTCCACCGGCGCGGCGCCGTCTCCCCCGGCGAGACGATCGTCTTCGTCGCGGCGGCGGCCGAGCATCGCCGAGCCGCGTTCGAGGCGGCCGATTATATGATGGACCGACTGAAGACGGATGCAATGTTCTGGAAACGCGAGGACACGCCGGGCGGCTCACGCTGGATCGAGCCCGGGGAGGAAGACTATAGCGCCCGCGAAAGGTGGAACGAAACGCCGTGCCGGGAATAGATGAAAGCAGGACCTTCCATCCGCTCCGGATCGCGGTGCTGACCGTCTCCGATACACGGACGGACGAAACCGACACATCGGGGGGCCTCCTCGCCGGGCGGCTGACCGCCGCCGGCCACGCGCTCGCCGCGAAAGCGATCGTCGGCGACGAGGTCGATGCCATCCGGACCCAGGTCCGGACGTGGACCGCCGACCCGACTGTGGACGTCATCCTCACCACCGGTGGCACCGGCTTCGCCCCCCGCGACCTGACGCCGGAGGCCGTGAGACCGCTCTTCCGGCGCGAGATGGACGGCTTCGCGGTCGCTTTCCATCAGGCGAGCCTCGGCACGGTCGGAGTCTCCACCCTTCAGTCCCGCGCTTGCGCGGGGCAGATCGAGGACACGTTCGTCTTCTGCCTGCCGGGCTCGACCGGCGCATGCCGCGACGCCTGGGACCTCGTCCTCGGGTCGGCGCTCGACAGCCGCTACCGCCCCTGTTCGTTCGCGGAACAGGTGCCGCGTCTCAGGCAGCTCTTCGCGTGAGCCGTCTCACCCATGTCGGCGACGGCCGCGCCCGTATGGTCGATGTCTCGGACAAGGCGCCGACCGCGCGCACCGCCACGGCGGAAGGAAGGCTCATCTGCCTTCCTGCGACCCTCGCGGCGGTCCAGGCCGGAACGGCGCCGAAGGGATCGGTGACCGGCACCGCCGAGTTGGCCGGCATTATGGCCGCCAAGCGAACCGCCGACCTCATCCCCCTTTGCCATCCCTTGCCGCTGACCAAGGCGGCGGTGACGGTCGAAGCGGACGAGACCTTGCCCGGCTTCCGAGTCTCGGCGGAAGTGAGGACGGTCGGCGCGACCGGAGTCGAGATGGAGGCCCTGACCGCCGTTACCATCGCCTGCCTCACCCTGTTCGACATGCTGAAGGCGATCGACCGGACGATGGAGATAGGGGGCGTGCGGGTGACGTCGAAGGAGGGCGGGCGGTCCGGCAGCTGGTCGCGCAAATGATCTCCTTTGACGAGGCAATTCGGTTAGTGAGGGATGTCGCGCGGCCGCTCGGCCGGGAATCGGCGCCGATCGGCCGCGCGGCGGGTCGGGTGCTTGCGGCGCCGGTGGTCGCGACGATCGATTCGCCGCCCGCGGACAGCTCGGCGATGGACGGCTATGCGGTTCGCGAGGCCGATGTGCCGGGCCGTCTTCGCCTGGTCGGCGAGTCTTTCGCGGGAAGCGGTTTCGACGGGACGCTGGAGCCGGGAACCTGCGTCCGGATCTTCACCGGGGCTCCGGTGCCCCCCGGAGCGGATCGGGTCGTCGTGCAAGAGGTGGCGGTCAGGAATGGCGACACCGTCACCATCGCCGGCCCTCCCGGTCCCGATCGGTACATAAGGCCGCGAGGATCGGATTTTCGCACCGGCGACCTGCTGCTCGAGGCGGGACGGCGGCTGGATCCGCGGGCGCTCGTAACCGCCGCGGCCGCGGACGTGGCCAAGGTCGAGACCTGGCGCCCCCCGGCGGTGCTGGTGCTCTGCACGGGCGACGAGCTCGCATCTCCGGGCGAGGCGCGCCGCCGCCCCGGCGACATCCCCGAGAGCGTTTCGTTCGGGGTCGCGGCGCTTGCCGAGATATGGGGCGGCCGCTGCCTCGGATCGCGTCGGCTTGCCGACGACCTGCCGGCGATGGAGCGGGCGGCGGGCCAGGCGCTCGACCAGGCGGACCTGGTCGTCGTCACCGGCGGCGCGTCGGTCGGCGAGAAGGACCATGCCAAGGCGATGTTCGAGCCGCACGGGCTCGACCTGATTTTCTCGAAGGTGGCGATCAAACCGGGCAAGCCGGTCTGGCTCGGCCGGGCCGGCTCCACGCTGGTCCTCGGCCTGCCCGGCAATCCGACCTCGGCGATGGTCACCGCGCGGCTGCTGCTCGCCCCGCTGGTCGCCGGTCTCGCCGGCCGCGCCGGAGCGCTCGAATGGCGTAAGCTTCCGCTCGGCGATCCGCTCCCCGCCTGCGGCGACCGCGAGACCTTCCATCGGGCGCGCCGGCTGGAGACGGGCGCGGTGCCGGTCGCCAATCAGGATTCCAGCGCGCAAAAGGCACTGGCGGAGGCGGATATCCTCCTCCGCAGTCGCCCGCACGATCCGCCGCGACAGGCCGGGTACGAGATCGAAGCCCTCGACTTCTGACAGGTGTCGGGGTCGCTTCGCCTGCTCCCCGTCAGAAGCCCATCGACGCCTTGACCGCCTCGAGCGTCGCGTCGGCGGCGGCGCGGGCGCGTTCGCGGCTGGGGGCGAGGGTGCGTTCGAGCTCGGCAGGGTCGGCCATCAACTCGTGGATGCGGGCGCGGATCGGCCCCAAGGTCGCCACCAGGCGCTCGGTCAGCGCCTTCTTGATCGCGCCGTAGCCGCCGCCGGCGAAGGGCCGGGCCGTTTCCTCGACCGATACCCCGTCGAGGGCGGCGAGGATGGTCAGCAGGTTCTTGAGGCCGGGCTGATCGTCGCTCAGGGTCGCCTGGCCGAGGGAATCGGTAACCGCGCGCCCCACCTTGCGGGCGATGGCGTCGTCCTCGTCGGTGAGGAAAACGACGCCCTGGACGCTCTCGTTGCCGGACTTGGACATCTTCTTGGCCGGCTGCTGGAGGTCCATCACCCGCCCCCCGACCTGCGGCACCACGGCCTCCGGCACCTTCACCGTTTCGCCGTAGCGGCCGTTGAGACGCTGGGCGATGTTGCGGGTCAGCTCGACATGCTGGACCTGGTCCTCGCCCACCGGCACGAAGTCGGTCTGGTAGAGGAGGATGTCGGCGGCCTGGAGCACCGGATAGGCGAACAAGGCGAGGTTGGCGCCGTCCTTGCCGGCGGCGCTCTTCGCCTTGAACTGGGTCATCCGGTTCAATTCGCCCCAATAGGCCTGTGAGGAGAGCAGCCAGGCGAGCTCGGCATGCTGCGGAACCTGGCTCTGGAAAAAGAGGGTGGTGCGCGCCGGATCGAGCCCGCAGCCGATCAGACCGGCCATCGCGCCGAGGCGGTTGTCGCGCATCGTCTCCCGATCGGTCGGGACCGTGATCGCGTGGAAATCGGCGATCATGTAGAAGGCCTCGGCATCCGTGTCCTGGCTCGCCACCCAGTTGCGGATGGCGCCGATATAATTGCCGATATGCGGTACGCCGGTGGCCTGGATGCCCGACAAATAGCGCTGGCTCATTGGAAATTCCCGGTTGAACGCGCCGCTCATTGCCGATCGGCCTGCGTCGCGCAAGGGCGGGAGGTCAGCGCTGGAAGTCGTTCGCCGGGGGCTTGGGGAGGCGCGCCGGATCGATCGGCGTCCAGACCGGACTGCGGCCGAGGCGGGCGTTGAACAAGGCGTTGAAGGCGAGGGGGGCGGTTTGCGGGCGGTCAAGCGGCGGACCGTAGAGGCGCGCGATTTCGCCTTCGTCATAGCCCATCAAAGTGAGGAGGGTCGGGAACAGGGAGTAGTGGCTGGCGCGGTCGCGATTCATTGCGGCGGCGCGGGTCCAGTCGGGGCCTTTGGTGCCGCCGGCGCGGATCAGGACCAGCGGCACGGCGCCTTCCTCCATCCCCGGATCGGGGCTGCAATGGGTGTTGAGGCCCGCGCCGCCTTGCTCGTGCAGATTCTGGCCGTGGTCGGAGGTGTAGACGATGGTGGCGCCGCCGATGCCGCCGCCGAGCAGCCGGTCGAAGAAGGCGCCGACGTTCCAAATGAGGGTGTTGCGGTAGGCGTTGCGATATTGCCGCCACTCCTGTGCGCTGCCGCCGAAGCCGGCGCGGCTCCCCGTATCGCTGACGTCTAGGAAGCGGCCGCGCGGCGAAGCCGGCCGGTAGCGCCTATAGGCGTCGGGATATTTGTCGTGGACGGGGAAATGCGCGCCCACCTTGTTGACCAGGATGAAGTCGCGGCGGCCGTCCTTCAGGTAGCGCGAGAGGATCGCGGCCGCGGCGAGGTCGCGGTCAGCGACCGGCAGGCGGCCGAGGCTGATGACCTTGTCGACCCGCGCCAGCTCGTCCTTGACCAGCGGGTTGGCGGCCGGGTCGGGGCGCTGCGCGTCGATGTAGACGGTGTGGAAGCCGGCGGCCTTGGCGTAGGCGAAGAGCGAGGGACCGGTGGCGTCGATCCGGCGATAGTCGGCGCGGGTGCCGCCGTAGCGCAACGTCAGGTTGCTGCCCCAGCTGCAGTTGGTGATCGAGGCGGCGTAACCGAAATTGGCGATTGCGAGGCCGGGTCGCGGCTCGGCGAGGCCGGAGCGGACGCCCCCTTGGCCATTGTCGATGTCGAGATAGGCGGCGGCGACGCTCTCGTCGATCAGGAAGACGACGTCGCCCGCCGGGGCCGTTTTGGGCCGAAGCCGGACCGGCTGGCGCGGGCCGTAGCGTTCGGTCGCGGCTTCGTAGAGCGCGAGGTCGCCATAAGCGAGGCCGGTGAGCGAAGGAGGCAGGCCCCGCGCGCCCTCGCCGCCGCGCGCGTAGAGGATGAGGGACAGGAGGACGATCGCGGCGAGCGGGGCGGCGCCGGCGTAGCGGACCGGGCGGCGCGGCTTCAGGAGGATCGCCGCGGCGAGGAGCAAAGCGAGGGCGAGGGGAATGAGGAACGAGCGGCAATATTGGGCGACCGCATTGTCGGCGTCGCCGGTCGAGGAGACCATGTTGATGAAGGCGTCGTAGGTGAGGAACTGCCCGGTCACCCGCTCGAACGTTGCGACGAAGCCGGCGGCGCCGGCGAAGAGCAGCGCCCACAAGGCCCGGACGGCGATGCTTTTGGCATAGGCGGCGAGGACGAGGCAGGCGGCCATCGCGGCCCACAGCGCGAAGAACAGGCCCAGCGCCGGCGTCAGGCCGAGCGATCCCGCCCGCTCCGCCACGGCGGGCAGGGTCGCCAGCAAATAGAGCGCGAGCAGCGCCTCCTTGAGCGTCGGCCGGATCGGCATCGCCGCCGGTCTAGCGCGGAGCCGTTAACTATCGCTCTACGAGGGGAGGCGCGGCGGGGTGGGACGGTTGGAGATAGTCACCCCGGCGAGGCGGGGGCCCATGAACACGGAGATAGAGGGATGAACACCGCCGTTCGCTCGGCGAGAACGGCGGTGTTCATGGGTCCCGGTTTTTGCCGGGATGACTACTTTTCTTCACCCCCACTCTTCACCCGCTCCGCCTACCAGATCCTGACCCGGTCTTCGGGGGCGATGTAGAGCTTGTCGCCGGGCTTGACGCCCCACGCCCGGTACCAGGCGTCGACGTTGCGCAATGGCGCGATGGCGCGGACCTGGCCGGGCGAATGGGGATCGCTGACCAGCTGCTGACGCAGCGCCTCGGGCCGCTGCATCGTCCGCCATACCTGGCCCCAGCCGAGGAAGAAGCGCTGGTCGCCGGTGAAGCCGCCGATTACCCGCGCCGGCCTGCCGCCGAGCGAGGTGTGATAGGCGTCCAGCGAGATCAAGGTGCCGCCGAGGTCGCCGATATTCTCGCCCATCGTCGCCTTGCCGTTGATGTGCATGTTGGGAAGCTCAGCGAAATCATAGGCCTCGTACTGGGCGCCGAGGCGGTTCGCCTGGACCTCGAACTTGCGGGCGTCCTCGGGCGCCCACCAATCCCGCAGCACGCCGTTGCCGTCGGACTTGCGGCCCTGGTCGTCGAAGCCGTGGCTGATCTCGTGGCCGATCACGCCGCCGATGCCGCCGTAATTGACCGCCATGTCGGCGCGCGGGTCGAAGAAGGGCGGCTGGAGGATCGCGGCGGGGAAGACGATCTCGTTCTTGACGCTGTTATAATAAGCGTTGACCGTCTGCGGGGTCATGCCCCACTCGGCCTTGTCGACCGGGTTGCCCATGCGGTTGCGGCGATAATCCCACTCGAAGCGGGCGGCGCGCTCGGCATTGCCGACGAGATCGCCCGGCACGACGCGGAGCGCCGAATAGTCCCGCCACTTGGTGGGATAGCCGATCTTCACCGTGAAATGGCTGAGCTTGGCCAGCGCCTCCTGCTTGGTCGCCGGGCCCATCCAGGCGAGGTTGCGGATGCGGCCGCCGAGCGCCGTCCTCAGGTTCGCCACCAGTTGGTCCATCTTTGCCTTCGAGGACGGCGGGAAATAGAGGGCGACATAATCGCGCCCGATCGCCTCGCCCATCGCCGCTTCGGCGAAGCCGACGCCGCGCTTCCAGCGGTCGCGCTGCTGCGGCTGGCCGTTGAGAAAGTGGCTGCGGAATTCGAAATGCGCGTCGACGAAGCGCTTCGAAAGGAGCGGCGCGATGTCGTCGGCGGTGCGGAATGCTTCCCAGGCCTTGAGCGTGTCGAGGTCGGTGTCGGCGAAGACCTGGGCCATCTTCGGAAAGGCGGTGTTCTGGGCGACGATCGCCCGCTCGGCGCGCGAGAGGCCGGCGGCGTTCCAGAAGGTCTGCCACGGGAAGCCCGGCGCCGCGCGCTGCAGGTCGGCGAGGGTCATCAAATTATAGGTCTTGTCGCGGTCGCGGCTCTGGGCGCGGGTCCAGTGCGCCTCGGCCACTCGGGTTTCCATGGCGACGACCTTGTCGGCGGCCGCCTCGGCGTTGGGCCAGCCGGCAAGGCCGAGCATCTGCGCGACATATTGGCGGTAGCGCGCCACCTGCGGGCGGAACTTGGGGTCGGTGTAGAAATCGCGGTCGCCGAGGCCGAGGCCCGACTGGCGCAAGTAGAGCGAATAGATGTCCGGCTGCTTGGCGTCGTCGGAGACGCCGGGGCCGAAGAAGCTGGCGCCGAAGCCGCCCATCGACTCGCCCATCAGCCGGGCAATGTCTTCCTTGCCGGCCGCCGCCCGGACCGGCGCAAGGCGGGTGAGCAGAGGCTCGGCGTCGGCGCGCTCGGCCGCCGTCTCGTCCATGAAGCTGCGGTAGAGAGTGGCGACCTTGGCACGGTCGGGGTTCTTCGCGTCGGCGGGGCTATAGCCTTCGATCAGCCTGCGGAGCCGGGCCTCGGAAAGGTCGCGCAGGATCGCGAAGCCGCCCCAGGAGGCGCGGTCGGCGGGGATCGTGGCGTGCCTGGTCCAGGTACCGTTGACGAACTCGTACCAGTCGTCGCCGGGCTTCACCGCGCGGTCCATGCCCGCGACGTCGAAGCCCCAGGCGCCGTAATGGATCGGCCTGGAGGGGTTGATCGTCGCTGCGCCGGCGCCGGCGTGCTGGGCCGGGGCGAGCAGCGACTGGATCGTGCAGGCCTCGTCGAGGCAGTCGTGCTGCTCGTGGGCAAAGACGGGCGCGGCGGCGAGCGCCGCGAGCGAAGCGGCGCAGAACAGGCTGATTTTCACTGGCATCTCTCCGGGCAAGTCTATGATTTTGCGGCCTTCTCGCCCTCAGAAGGCGCGCCGGAGGCGCATAGGCTCCTGGTGCAGGAAATGCAATCAGTCGACTCAGCTTGTGGCGCCGCCGAGCCGGGCCCGGCAGCGAGCCTGGTCCTCGGGCGCTGCTGCGGGTTCCAAGCGCTGGACGACGAACTCGTCCTTCCCTTCCGGCCTGTAGCGGATCACCCGTTCGCCGCCGGCGTCGGCGATCCGGTAGGCGATCTCCACGGTCGAATCGCCGACCTTGCCGCTCTCCCGGCGGACGAGGCGCATTCCGTCGCGCATGCCGGCCGCATAAGCCGGGCCGTCCGGCATCACGCCGGCGATGATGCCGCCCGCCTTGCGCGTCGCCTCGGCATCGTAGCCGCGGTGGAACGCCTTGCGGCGCTCGGTGACGATCGGCGCGCAATCGCCGAACAGGTCGGCGGGAAGGAGCAAGGGCTCGCCGTGGCGCGCGTAGCGCTCGAGATCGGCGTCGAGGTCGATCCCCGTCATGTCCTTGAGCGTCTTGGCGAAGAGGGTCGTGGCGAGCTCCGGGCTCCCCTCCGCCGCCTTGCGTTGCGCCCGCAGCACGTCGTCGAGGCTGAGCTTGCCGCCCGAGCGGGCGGCGATCTCGGCGTCGAGCTTCGCCGCGAGAAGGTGGCCGCGGTCGTAGCTCAACTGCTGCACCGCCGGGTCGGTCCAGAAGCGGGCGGCGATATCGGCGCCGTCGGCGGTCTTGGCGGGCGATGTGCCGTAGCGAAGCAAAGTCTCGTTCTTGTCCGCCGCCCATTGCGCGAACGACCAGAGGCCGGAGCGGAGGAGAATTTTGGTCGCCAGATAGTCGGTGAAACCTTCGCTGAACCAGTAATCGACCGCCTCATTCTCCTCGGGCATGGCGCCGAGGCCGATCGGCACCCAGGAGTGCATGAATTCGTGCGCGAGGAAGCGGGGCGCCTGATCGAGGCTGAAGGCGCTGGTGGCGGCGATCGAGAAAGCGTCGGCCCGGCCGGTGCCGGCGTAGGAGAGGCCGGAGGGCAGCTCGCCGAGCGGCGCCATCGCGATGAGAAAGGGGCCGGGCCGGTCGCCCCAATAGGAATCCTCGGCGGCGAGGATTGCGGAGGCCGTGTCGGCGAGCGCGTCAGGGGCGAAGTTCCATTGGCCGAGGATGGCGACGCGGAAGGGTGCGCCGTCGAGCTCGCGGTGCACGATTCGCAGCTTCGCGCCGCCGATCGCGACGCTGTTGATCAGGTTGGCGAGCGTCGTGGGCTTGCCGTTCAGGTGATCCAGGTCTGAAGCGACGGTCCAGCCCTGCGGCAGCTTGCCCCATTTGAACTTGGCCGGCCGGGCGTCGCGGCCTTCGGGGCGGGCGAAGAGGGTCTCGCCGTGCGCGAAGAACCAGTCGGAGCGCACCATCGGCTTGGCTTTCTCATAGTCGAAGCCGGGATCCTCCTTATAGGCCGAGACGATCGTGTAGCGGACTTTGAGCCGGGTGCCGGGCGAATGACGGATGAGCGGCTTGTCGTAGGTCCCGCCGATTGTCTTGGCGCCTCGTATCTCCAGCTTCGTGTCGTACCGCCACAGCTCGGACGTGCCGGCCCAGACGGCCGGCAGGAACAGCTGCGTCTCGCCGTCGGAATCGCCGCGGAAGCGCATGTCGACCCGCAAGGCGCGGCTGCCGTCTTGCTCGGTCACCGGCGTGATCTTGTAGGAGACCGGTCTGTCCTCGGGGAGCTTGCCGGCGACGAGGAGCAAAGCGGCGGCGCCGAGCAGCGGATACGCAACAGGTCTCAAGCACCCCCTCCCGAATCTTCGCCGCCGACTATAGAGGCGCCCGGCTAGAGCGGGAAATAGGCCTTCAGCCGCTCGATCGTCTCCTCCGCATCCTTGTGGTGGACGAAGAGGCCGCCGGCTCCTTCCCAGAGGTGGGCGTGGCGGAGCTGGTCGTCGACGAGGACGTCGCCTTCCTTCGCATGGTCGCGCTTGTCGCGGGCCAGGGTGGTGATGATGCGGGTGCCGGGGAAATGCTGCGCTGCCCATCTGACCTTCTGGTCCGCCGCCCAATTGCCGCGCGGGAGGCCCGTGAGGATGATCGGCTCCAGGTGCTTCACCGCCTCGAACAGCCGCATCGCATCGGGCATCAGCGGCAGGCTGAAATAGAAATCGGGCGCGGAGGCGAGCTTCGTCCAGAAGAGGCCGATTCCGTAGCGCTTCTCGAAGGCGCGCGGGGGCAGGCCCAGCAATGCGGTCGCGCCCTTGTCGAAATCGGCGAGTACGCCGTCGCAGTCGAGGTAGAGCTGGCGCTTTATGCCGCCGCTGCCCGCCTGGTCGTGGGCCTGTCGAGCCGAAACTGCCATGACGTTGAAACCGGACGGGACGGGAGCGAGTTCCTTAGCCCGAGAGGAGTTCAGCCATGGGCCGCCGGCAGGACAGCGAACAGGACCTCCCGTCCGACGACGAGGAGATCGCGCGCGAAGGCGAGGAGAATCGCGACGAGATGGACCGCGTGCCCCCGCCCGGCACGGATCCGCTGCACGAAGGGCCGTGACGCGGGTCATTCCGCGGAAATAGTCATCCCGGCGAAAGCCGGGACCCACGAACATTACGCCGCGCAGATGAGGCGAAGCGGTCTGTGCCGTCCTCTCCGACGGGTGTTCATGGGTCCCGGCTTTCGCCGGGATGACTCGGGCAATGGCGAGCCAGCCACAGCGCCAGGGCCTCGGTCTGCGCGGGCGTGAACTGGAGGCCGAGCTTGGTGCGGCGCCAGAGTATGTCCTCGGCGGTACGGGCGTATTCGCGGCTCGTCACCCAGCGCATCTCCGTTTCATAGAGGCCGGCCCCGAAATGGCGGCCGAGGTCCTCGAGGCGCGACGCATCGCCGATCATGTCCTTGAGCCGGGTGCCGTAGGCCTGGGATAGGCGGGTCACCATCGGCGGCGGCATCCAGGCCGAGAGCGCGCTGAGCCAGTCGAGGAAGGCGGGATAGAGGTCGCCGCCGGGGAGGCTCTTCCAGGCGGTCGAGCGGCGGCCTTCGAGCCCGAGCCGGTCGAGCGCGTGCTCGGCGAGAGCGCGGGCGGTGGTGATCTTGCCGCCGAAGACCGAGAGCAGCTTCGCGCCCGGCCCCCCGTCCAGCTCGAGATGCCAGTCGCGCGTGACGGCTCGCGCGTCGCGGGCGCCGTCGTCGTAGAGGGAGCGCACGCCGGCATAGCTCCAGACGACGTCCGGCGGCACGACCTGCTTCACGAAATAGCGGTCCGCCGCTTCGCAGAGATAGCGTATCTCCTCCGCCGAGACCGCCGCCTCCTCCGGTCGCTCTACCGGCACGTCGGTGGTGCCGATCAGGGTATAGTCGCCGCGGAAGGGTAAAGCGAAGACGACCCGCTTGTCGGGCTGCTGGAGGATGTAGGCATGATCACCCTCCCACAGCCTCGGCAATGCGATGTGGCTGCCCTTGATCAGCCGGACGCGGCTGCGGGCGGTGCCGTGCAGCCGGCCGAGCGCCTCGGCGACCCAGGGACCGGCGGCGTTGACGATGGCCGCCGCCTCGACCGTGCGGCCGCCTGACAGCTCGACCCGCCACATTTCGCCCTCCCGGCGGGCGGCGAGGAATTCGGTGCGGGTGGCGATCTCGGCGCCGTGCTCGCCGGCGTCGACCGCGTTCAGCACGGTCAGCCGCGCATCGTCGACGAAGGCGTCCCAATAGGTCAGCAGGCGGCGGCGGTCCTTGAGCGGCGCCTGTAGCGCGGGACGGCTCCGCCAGACCCGCCGCGAGCGCGGCAGGCTGCCCCTCAGCGCCAGCAAATCGTAGAGCCAGAGCCCGGCGCGGATCATCCAGTGCGGCCGCATGCCCCGGCAATGGGGAAGGACGAAGCGGAGCGGCCGGACGATGTGGGGGGCGATGCGGAGCAGGGTCTCGCGCTCTCTCAGCGCCTCCCGGACCAGCCGGATATCGCCATATTCGAGATAGCGCAGGCCGCCGTGGATGAGCTTCGAGGAGGCCGAGCTGGTGTGCGCGGCGAGATCATCCTTCTCGACGAGCAGCACGCTGGCGCCGCGGATCGCCGCATCGCGTGCGATCGCCGCCCCGTTGATCCCGCCGCCGATGATGAGAAGGTCGAAGCGTTCCATGCGGCCACCCTACGTCATTCCAGCTGAAGCTGGAATCCGTGCCGCCTTCGTGTCACCACTGCCGCATGGACCCCGGCCTTCCCCGGGGTGACGGGCTCTGGGTAAAAATGGCGCTGCTGGTTATCGACGAAGGCACGACGAGTACGCGGGCGATGCTGTTCGACGAGCGCGGCGCCTGCCTCGGCTGCGAGCAGAGGGAGCTGACTCAGGCCTATCCGAAATCCGGCTGGGTCGAGCACGACGCTGAGGAGATCTGGCGCGAAAGCCTCGCCTGCGCGCGCGCCGTGGTGGAGGCGGAGGGCGGCGCGGCGAAGGTCGCCGCTCTCGGCATCACCAACCAGCGCGAGACGATCGTCTTCTGGAGCCGCCGCACCGGCCGCGCGCTTGCTCCCGCCATCGTCTGGCAGGACCGGCGCACGGCCGCCGCCTGCGACAAGCTGCGGGAGGCGGGCCGCGAGCCACTGGTGCAGGAGCGGACCGGCCTGCTCCTCGACCCCTATTTCAGTGCCTCCAAGATCGGCTGGGCGCTCGAGCATTGGCCCGCAGTCCGCGAGGCGGGTGAGGATCTGTGCATCGGCACAGTTGAATCCTGGCTCATCTTTCAGCTTACCGGCGGCCTGCACGTCAGCGACGCCACCAACGCCTCGCGCACGGCGCTGATGGACATAGTCCGCGGCGGCTGGGACGACGAATTGCTCGGCCTGTGGGGCGTGCCCGGCTCGGCCCTCCCGGAGATCGTCGATTGCGCCGGGCGCTTCGGCCCGGCGCTCACCGAGCATTTCGGCGCACCCATCCCGATCTCCGGCATGGCGGGGGACCAGCAGGCCGCCTCGATCGGCCAGGCCTGCCTCGCGCCCGGCGACACCAAGGCGACCTACGGCACCGGCGCCTTCGTGCTCACCCATACCGGGGACGCGCCGAAGCACAGCCAGCACCGGCTCCTGGCCACAATCGCCTGCCAGCTGGGGGGCATCCGTACCTATGCGCTTGAAGGCTCCGTGTTCACGGCCGGCAGCCTCGTCAAATGGCTGCGCGACGAGCTCGGCCTCATCGCCAGCGCGGCCGAGACCGAGGCGCTCGCCCGCTCGGTACCGGACAATGGCGGAGTCCAGATCGTCCCCGCCCATAGCGGGCTGGGCGCCCCGCACTGGCGGGCGGATGTCCGCGGCGCCATCTCCGGCCTCAGCTTCGGCTCCGGCCGCGCCCACATCGTGCGCGCAGCGCTGGAGGCGATGGCGCACCAGACCTACGATTTGATGGCCGCCTTCGCCGCCGACGGGGCGCCATGGGAAGGCTTGAAGATCGACGGCGGCATGGCGTCGAACGGCTGGGTGGCGCAGGACCTTGCCGACCTGCTCGGCCTCGCCGTCGAGCGCCCGCGCTTCGTCGAGACGACGGCGCTGGGGGCGGCAATGCTCGCGGGCCTCGGCTGCGGCCTGTTCGGCTCGCTCGAAGAGGCTGCATCGATGCGCGGCGCGGTGGAACGGTTCGAGCCGATGATGAGTGCCGACGCGCGCCAGGCGCGGCTGGAGGGCTGGCGGGCGGCGCTCCGAGCCGTGCTCGCCTGAGCATTGCTATCCCCTTCTTACTGCGCTAGAAATTCGCCATCGAGCGGCGCCTGCCCGCGCCGCTGAGGAGGGGATGTCCATGAGAAAGATCGTGATGGCCGCAGCCGCGCTGGCCGTGCTCGCCTCGACGCCGGGGGCCGCCAAGGACCCCGCCAAGCTGCAGACCTACCCGAACGAGCTCAACATCTACCGCGAGAAGAATTACAGCGGCGACGATTATTTGGTCCGGCGCGCCAATTCGGAGATCGTGCTCGACTGGAATATCGGCAGCTTCGGCGTCAATCCGGGAGACACCTGGGAAATCTGCGTAATGACCCACTTCCGCAATTGCATCACCATCACCGAGAGCATTCCGGATGCCTCGACGATCGGCGTCACCGGCCAGATCGCCTCGGCCCATCTCTTGAAGAAGAAAGACAAATAGCGCCCGGCGCCCTCAGGCGCTGACGCGATATTAACGCCTCGGCGGCTATCGCGGGCCGCCATGGCCCAGCTTGTCCACCTGATCGCCGCCGCGCGCCCCAATTTCATGAAGGTGGCGCCGCTTTGGCACGCGCTCTCCGAGGCGCCGGGCTTCGAGCCGGTGCTGGTCCATACCGGCCAGCATTACGACGCCAACATGTCCGACGCCTTCTTCGCCGACCTGAAGCTTCCGGCGCCGCACCATCATCTCGGCATCGGCTCGGGCAGCCACGCCGAGCAGACCGGCGGCGTGATGATCGCCTATGAGAAAGCAGCGGTGAGCGATCGGCCCGACTGGATCGTCGTCGTCGGCGACGTCAATTCGACGGTCGCCTGCGCCCTCGCCGGCGCCAAGCTCGGCATCCGCGTCGCCCATCTCGAAGCGGGGCTGAGGAGCGGCGACCGGACGATGCCGGAGGAGTTGAACCGGCTGGTCACCGACACGCTCGCCGACCTGCTCTGGACTCCGTCGCGCGACGCCGACGAAAACCTCCGCCGCGAGGGCATCCCCGACGGCCGGATCAGCCGCGTCGGCAACATCATGATCGACAGCTTCGAGTTGGTCCGCCCCGCTATCGAGGCGGAGGCCCTGCCTGCGGAGCTCGGTCTGGACCGAGGCGGGTACGGCGTGGTGACGCTGCATCGGCCGTCCAACGTCGATGATGCGGAGCAGCTCTTCCGACTTGTCGACGCGCTGATCGAGGCGCAGCGGCGGCTGCCCCTCGTCTTTCCTGTCCACCCGCGCACGGCCAAGCGGCTGCGCGCCAGCCTGCTCGAGGGCCGGCTGCAGCGGGCGGGGGTGAGGTTGCTGGAGCCGCTCTCCTACATCCGCTTCATGAGCCTGGTGACCGGCGCTGCCGCGGCGATCACGGATTCCGGCGGCATCCAGGAGGAGACGACCTATCTCGGCATCCCCTGCCTGACGCTTCGCGAGAATACCGAGCGGCCGGTGACGATCACCGAAGGAACGAACCGGCTGGTCCTCCCCGAAACCCTGTTGCTGGAGCTCGACCGGGCTCTGTCGGTTCCCCGGGAGGTCAGGCGGCCGGACCTGTGGGACGGACATACCGCCCGGCGCTGCGTCGAGGATCTTCGCCGCCGGTCGCCGCCGGCGCGGCTGCCGCTGCCGGAGCGCAGCGCCGCCGAGCTCGGCCGGGCTTATTCGGGAGGCGAGCGGCGGGTCAGTGGGTCCAGCTATCGTCGATCATCTTGATGATCGCCGAGAAATCCTTGCTCCCCCCGCCCAACGGCTCGGCGAAGCGGGCGTAGAGTTCTTCGGCAGCGGCGCCCATCGGCGTGTAGCTGTCGACGCTCTGCGCGGCCTCCATGGCGAGGCGGAGGTCCTTCAGCATCAGCGCGGCCGCGAAGCCGCCCTCGTAATCGCGGTCGGCGGGGGTCTGCGGACCGACGCCGGGGACGGGGCAATAAGTGGTCATCGACCAGCATTGGCCGGACGCCTTCGAGGCGATGTCGAAGAAGGTCTGCGGGTCGAGCCCCAGCTTCTGCGCCAGCACGAAGGTCTCGCAGGTCGCGATCATCGAGGCGCCGAGCAGCATGTTGTTGCAGATCTTCGCCGCCTGGCCGGAGCCCGGGCCGCCGGCGTGTATCACCGCTTTGGCCATTTTCTCGAGGTAAGGGCGCGCAGCTTCGAAGGCCTCATCGGTACCGCCGACCATGAAGGTCAGGGTCCCCGCGTCGGCGGCGGCGATGCCACCGGATACGGGGGCATCGACCATGCGATAGCCGCCCTTTTCGGCCTTCTCGATCTCCTCCCGGGCGGTGGCGACGTCGATCGTCGAGCAGTCGATCAGGATCGCTGAAGTGGGCGCCTCGCCCATCACGCTCGTCTCGTAGACCTCGCGGACATGTTTTCCGGCGGGAAGCATGGTCACCACCGCCTCGGCGTCCCGCACCGAGTCGAGCGCCGAGCCCATCGGCAGGCACCCGCTCTTCGCCGCCTTGTCGAGCGCGGCCTCGGACAGGTCGAAGGCCCTGACCTCGTGTCCCGCCTTGACCAGGTTCGCGGCCATCCCCCCGCCCATGTTGCCGAGACCGATGAAAGCTATGCGTGCCATGAAACCACCTCTGCGGAGACGCTCAGGAAACCCGTTCGGCCTGAGCCTGTCGAAGGCCTTCCCTTCTCTTGGGCAGGGAAGAAATCAAGGGGAGGGCTTCGACAGGCTCAGGCCGAACGGGTGGGGGGTGCGCGGCAGCCCGTCTAGCGTCCCTTCCACTCCGCCTTTCGCTTGTCGACGAAGGCGCTCATCCCTTCCTTCTGATCCTCGCTGCCGAACAGGCCGTGGAACAGGCGGCGCTCGAAGACGATGCCTTGCGCGAGGCCCATCTCGAAGGCGGCGTTGACCTGCTCCTTGGTCGCCATGGCCGCCAGCGGGGCCATGCCGGCAATCGCCTCCGCGGTCTTGAGCGCTTCATCGAGCAGGTCCGCGGCCGGGACGATTCGGGCGACGAGGCCGGAGCGTTCGGCTTCCTCCGCGCCCATCATCCGCCCTGTCAGGCACATCTCCATCGCCTTGGCCTTGCCGACGGCGCGGGTGAGGCGCTGCGAGCCGCCCATGCCCGGGGTGACGCCGAGCTTGATCTCGGGCTGGCCGAATTGGGCCGTGTCGGCGGCGATGATGAAGTCGGCCATCATCGCCACCTCGCAGCCGCCGCCGAGCGCATAACCGGCCACGGCGGCGATCCAGGGCTTGCGGGTCGCCGTCACCCGCTCCCAGCCCGCGAAGAAGTTGGACGAATACATTTCGGCGAAGCCCTGGTCCGACATCTCCTTGATGTCGGCACCGGCCGCGAAGGCGCGCTCGCTGCCGGTCAGGATGGCGCAACGTTTCGTGTCGTCGGCATCGTAGGCGGCGAAGGCGTGGATGAGCTCGGCGAGCACGGAAGTGTTTAGGGCGTTGAGCGCCTTGGGACGATTCAACGTGACGAGCGTCACTGCGCCCCGCTGCTCGACCAGGATGGTTTCGTAGGTCATCTCACTCTCCGTCATGCCGGACTCACAGCGGCGTCCACTCCTCTCCCTCCGGCATCGGCGCGAAGATGGTGTCGATCAAGTGCTGGGTGACGTCCTCGGGCGTCGGCGGATCCCACGCCGGCTGGTTGTCCTTGTCGACCAGCAGCGCGCGGACGCCCTCGACGAAATCGTGGCGCTGCACGACCCGGCTGGCGACCGCATATTCCTGCCGCATCTCGTCGGCGAAGCTCGCCATCAGGCCGCCGTCGTAGAGCAAGCGGAGCGTCACCTTGCAGGCCTGCGGGCTCTTGCCTCGCAGCGTCTCGCGCTCCGTCCTCGCCCATTCGGAGCCGTCGGCCTCCAGCGCGGCGAGGATCTCCTCGTAATCGTCGGAGGCAAACAGGCGGTCGATCCGTTCCTTGTTCCGCGCGATGCGCGGCTCGGGGGCCGGGACGCTCGATTCCTCGAGCAGCGCTCCGATCCGCTCCGGGTCGGCGGCGATCCGGGCCTTGAGATCGTCCAGGGCGAGGGAGGGGACGTAATGGGTGGCAATCCCGAGATGGAAGCATTCCGAGCCGTCGAGCCGCGCCCCGGTCAGGGCCAGGAACGGCCCGACGCGGCCGGCAAGACGCGGCAGGTACCAACCGCCGCCCACGTCGGGGAAGAGGCCGATCGCCGTCTCCGGCATGGCGAAGCGGGTATTCTCGGTGGCGACGCGGTACTTGCACGGCTGCGAGATTCCGACTCCGCCGCCCATTGTGATTCCGTCCATGAAGGCGATGGTCGGCTTGGCATAGGTGAAGAGCTGATGGTTCAGGCGATATTCCTCATGGAAGAAGGCGCGTGCCTCGCGGCCGTCTCCGGCGGCGCTACGGGCGAGCATCACCACGTCGCCGCCGGCGCAGAAGCCGCGGCCATGGGCGTGGTCGATCAGCACCGCCTGCACCGCCCCATCCTCGCGCCAAGCCAGGAGAGCGGCAATCATCGCGCTGCACATGTCCCGGGTGAGCGCGTGGATCGTCTGCGGCCGGTCGAGGCGGAGGCGGCCGACCTTGCCTTCCACCCGCGTGATGACGTCGCTCACTGCCTGAGCATGTCCCGGGCGACGATGACGCGCATGATCTGGTTGGTGCCCTCGAGGATCGAGTGGACTCGGAGGTCGCGCCAGAAGCGCTCGATCGGATAGTCCATCAGATAGCCGTAGCCGCCGTGGAGCTGCAGCGCGCGGTCGACGACCGAGGAGCCGGTGTCGGTGGCCAGGCGCTTGGCCATGGCGGCGAAGCGGGTTTTGTCGGGCGCGTTCTCGGTGACCTTGACCGCCGCGGCGTAGAGCAGGGTGCGGGCGGCCTGAAGCTCCGTCTCCATGTCGGCGAGGGTGAACTGGGTCGCCTGGAAATCGGCGATGGCGCTGCCGAACTGCTTGCGTTCCTTGGTGTATTTCACCGCCTCGTCGAGGCAGCGCTGGGCCCCGCCCAACGAGCAGGCGCCGATGTTGAGCCGGCCTCCGTCGAGGCCCATCATCGC
>JAXDOX010000036.1:0-154877 GCA_034668625.1 Sphingomonadales bacterium | reverse complement strand
GATTGCTTCCTCGAGGCAGCGCTGCGCTCCGCCAAGCGAGCATGCACCGATATTCAGCCGCCCGCCATCGAGACCCATCATGGCGATGCGGAAGCCTTCCCCCTCGGCGCCGACGCGGTTTGTGATCGGCACCCGCACCTCGTCGAAATTGACCTGCGCGGTCGGCTGGGAATGCCAGCCGAGCTTCCTCTCCTGCCCGCCGAAGCTGACGCCCGGCATGTCCTTGTCGATGACCAGGCAGGAAATGCCCTTCGGCCCCTCCTGACCGGTGCGCACCATGGTCACGTAGACCTCGTTTTCGCCCCCGCCGGAGATGAAGGCCTTGGACCCGGAGAGGATGTAGGCGTCGCCGTCCTTCACCGCCCTGGTCTTGAGCGCCGCCGCGTCGGAACCGGACGAGGGCTCGGTGAGGCAGTAGGACGCCATCCGCTGCATCGGGATCAACGAGGGAAGGTACTTCTTCTTGACCGCGGCCGAGCCGAACCGGTCGATCATCCAGCTCGCCATGTTGTGGATCGAGATGAAGGCGGAGGTGGAGGGGCAGCCATAAGCCATCGCCTCCATGATCAACGCCGCCTCGAGCCGCCCGAGGCCGATGCCGCCGCTCTCCTCGCTGACGTAGATCGAGCCGAAGCCGAGCTCCGCCGCCTGGCGGATGGTGTCGCGCGGGAAGATGTGCTTCTCGTCCCACTCCGCGGCATGGGGCGTGATGGCATCCGCCGTGAACTGCTGCGCCATCTCCTTGATCTGGCGCTGCTCGTCGGTGAGGTCGAACTGGCTCATCCGCGCGCTCTAGCGGACACGGCGGGAATCGCAATCGGCGGATCAATGGAGGCGGATGACGGCTCCGAGGATCGTGATGGTCGCAGCAGCCAATACACCCATGCGAATGGTCAGTCGGAGCTCGAGTTTTTGCAGTGCGCTTTCGAGACGAGCCTTCGTGACGACTTCATCGAAAAGCATGCGCGCTCAGTGCCTCAGCCAGCGCTTCGGCCTGACGCGCCTCCATGCCGGCTGCCGAGAGCCGCTTCACGAATGCGAGAGTGCCGAAAGCGATCTGCGCGGTCATTCTCCGAATTTACCGGGTTTACGTTTCCGTGCAAGCGTGCATCCCAATCAATCGATTTCCGTTTAGCCCATGGTCGGTATGACGAACGCGTTCTCGCCGGTAACGCTGCCGTCGGGCCAGCGCTGGGTGACCTTCTTGAGCTTGGTCCAGAAGCGGACGCCTTCGGGGCCGTGCTGGTCGATGTCGCCGAAGCCCGAGCGCTTCCAGCCGCCGAACGTGTGGTAGGCGACGGGGACGGGGATCGGCACGTTGATGCCGACCATGCCGACATTGACCCGGGCCGCGAATTCGCGGGCGGCGTGGCCGTTCCTCGTGAAGATGGCGACGCCATTGCCATATTCGTGCTCGCTCGGCAGCCGAACCGCTTCCTCGAAGCTGTCGGCGCGGACCATCTGCAGGACCGGGCCGAAAATCTCCTCCTTGTAGGAGCGGAAATCGGGCTTCACATGGTCGAAGAAGGTCGGGCCGATGAAGAAGCCCTCCTCATGGCCCTGGAGGGTGAAGCCGCGGCCGTCGATGACCAGCTCGCCGCCCTCGTCGGCACACATCTGGATATAGTGCTCGATCTTGGCCTTGTGGGCGGCGGTGACGACCGGTCCGTAATGGGCCTCGGCATCGGTCGAGACGCCAACCCGCAGGCCCTCGATCGCGGGGATGAGCTTTTCGCGCAGGGCGTTGGCCGTCTTGTCGCCGACGGTGACGACCACCGGCAGCGCCATGCAGCGCTCGCCGGCCGAGCCGAAGGCGGCCCCGGCGAGGTCGTTCACCACCATGTCGAGATCGGCGTCGGGCATGACGATGCCGTGATTCTTGGCGCCGCCGAAGGCCTGGACCCGCTTTCCGTTCTCGGTGCCGCGCGAATAGATATACTGGGCGATGTCGGAGGAGCCGACGAAGCTGATCGCCTTGATCTCGTCATGGTCGAGGATGGCGTCGACCATCTCCTTGTCGCCCTGGACGACCTGGAGGATGCCGTCGGGCAGGCCCGCTTCCTTCATCAGCTCGGCGAGGCGCACGGGCACGGAAGGATCTCGCTCGGAGGGCTTCAAGATGAAGGCGTTGCCGCAGGCGATGGCGACCCCGAACATCCACATCGGGATCATCGCCGGGAAGTTGAACGGGGTGATCCCGGCGACGATGCCGAGCGGCTGGCGCATCGAATAGACGTCGATGCCGGGGCCGGCGCCCTGGGTATATTCGCCCTTCAGCGCATGGGGGATGCCGCAGGCATATTCGATCACCTCGAGACCGCGCTGGACGTCGCCGCGGGCGTCGGCGATCACCTTGCCGTGCTCGGAGGCGAGGAGGAGGGCGAGATCCTCCATGTTCTTCTCGACCAGTGCCTTGAAGTTGAACATGACCCGGGCGCGGCGCTGCGGGTTGGTCGCGATCCAGCCGGGAAGGGCCTCTCGGGCCGCGGCCACTGCCTTGTCGAGATCCGGGGCGCTGCCGAGCCGCACCTTGGCCTGCACGCCACCGTTGTTCGGGTCGAAGATGTCGCCCTGGCGCTCGCCGGACGCATAGGCGCCGCCGCCGATGAAATGATCGATATTACGCATGGAGTGGTTCTCGATGACTCAGGGGAATGGGTGAGCCACTAGCCAAGCGCTGGGGGAAATGCCAGTGGACCGCGCGTGGAGCGGGTAACCCGTCATTGCGAGTGAAGCGAAGCAATCCAGCCTCGCCCGCCGCAGTGCTGGATTGCTTCGTCGCTCCGCTCCTCGCAATGACGGAGGCAGAATGAAGCTCGGTACCCTTCCCGCAAACGGGCGCGACGGACGGCTGGTGGTGGTGAGCCGCGACCTCGCCTGGTGCACCGAAGCTGGCCATATCGCGCCCACGTTGCAGGCCGCGCTCGACGCATGGGGACGTATCGCGCCGCAGCTCGAGCTGCTCGCGACCGACCTGGAGCACGGCGTCGTCCCCCGCGATCGCTTCCACGAGCGCGAGGCGCTGGCGCCGCTGCCGCGGGCATATCAGTGGGCCGACGGGTCGGCCTATGTGAACCACGTCCAGTTGGTCCGGAAGGCGCGGGGCGCGGAGATGCCGGAGAGCTTCTGGACCGACCCCCTGATGTACCAGGGCGCGAGCGACGAGATGCTGCCGCCGCGCGGCGCGATCCAGCTCGCGGACGAGGCCTGGGGGTGTGACCTCGAAGCGGAGGTCGTCGTCGTCACGGACGATGTATCGCGCGGGGCGAGCCGCGAAGAGGCACTGGAGCGGATCGTCTTGGTGGGACTGGTCAACGACGTCTCGTTGCGCAACCTCATCCCCGCCGAGCTCGGCAAGGGCTTCGGCTTTCTCCAGTCCAAGCCCGCCTCGGCCCTCTCGCCGGTCCTCGTGACGCCCGACGAGCTCGGCGAGCGCTGGCAGGGCGGCAAGCTCCACGGCCCGCTCAAGGTCGACCTCAACGGCAAGCCGTTCGGCCGTGCCGACGCCGGCGTCGACATGACCTTCGACTTCGGCACTCTGGTCGCGCATCTCGCCAAGACCCGGAACATCGGCGCCGGCTCGATCATCGGCTCCGGTACCGTCTCCAACCGCGACGCGGACTGCGGCCCGGGCAAGCCGATCGCCGAAGGCGGCCTAGGCTATTCGTGCATCGCCGAAGTGCGGACGGTGGAGACGATCCTCGAGGGCAAGCCGAAGACTCCGTTCCTGAAGCAAGGCGACACCGTCCGCATATGGATGGACGACGACCGCGGCCACCGCCTCTTCGGCACGATCGAGCAGACGGTCCAATAGCGCCTTTCCGTTGCGGGAGGAGCCCTTGCGACTCGGCGCTGCAACGCGCAGAGGCGGCGGCCATGAGAAAGACCTTTTTCCTCCTCGCTGCCGCTCTTCTGTCCACCGCCGCCCTTCCCCCGCCCCCTCCGCCCGGCCCTGAGGCCGCGCTCCGCGTCCCGCGCGCCGCGGCCGCCGAGGTGAGCGAGGCGCGCCTGCACGCGACGGTCGAGAAGCTGGTCAGCTTCGGGACGCGGCACACTTTGTCGTCCATGACCGACCCACGGCGCGGCATCGGCGCCGCCGAGCACTGGGTGCAGGAGGAGTTCGGCCGCTATTCGGCCGCCTGCGGCGGCTGCCTCCAGATCGTCACTCCCGAGGAGGATTTCAAAGGCGCCCGCGCGCCCGCCGGAGTCCGGGTCCGCGACGTGGTGGCGATCCAGCGCGGCACCGGCGATCCGAACCGCGTCGTGATCATCACAGGCCATATCGACAGCCGCGTCACCGACATCATGAACGCCAATGCCGACGCGCCCGGCGCCAACGACGACGGTTCCGGCACCGCGGCGGTGATCGAGGCGGCGCGGGTGCTCTCGAAGCACAGATTCGCCGGCACCATCGTCTACGGCGTGCTGATGGGCGAGGAGCAGGGCCTCTACGGCGGCAAGACGCTGGCCGATTACGCCAAGGCCCAGGGCTGGCAGGTCGAGGCCGACCTCAACAACGACATCGTCGGCAATACGCTCGGCTCGGACGGGATGCGCGACGCGGCCCACGTCCGCATTTTCTCGGAAGGCCCGCGTTGGCAGGGCCACGAGGACCTCGCGGCCCGCCAGCGCAGCCTCGGCGGCGAGAATGACGCGCCGGGGCGCAACATCTCGCGCTGGCTCGACACGCTGGCGGACCGGCTCAAGCTCGGCCTCGATGTCCGCCAGGTCTGGCGCAACGACCGCTTCGGTCGCGGCGGCGACCATAGCGAGTTCCTCAACCTCGGCTTCCCCGCCGTACGCTTCACCGTCGGCCTCGAGAATTACAATTGGCAGCACCAGGACCTGAGGACCGAGAACGGCATCCAATACGGCGACACGATCGACAAGATGGACTTTCCTTACCTGCGCAAAGTGGCCCAGCTCAACGTCGCCGCGCTGGCCGCGCTGGCGGCCGCGCCGATGCCGCCGGAGACGAAAGTGGAAGGAGCGGTGTCGACGGACACGACGCTGACCTGGGCGCCGGTGCCGGGCGCCGCTTCCTACATCCTGCGCTGGCGGCCAACCGATACGGCGAACTGGACGCAGAGCCTGCGGGTTCCCGGTGCGGTGACGAAGCAGGTGCTGCCGCACGTCCGGGTGGACGACTGGGTGTTCGGCGTTTCGTCGGTGGCGGAGGACGGCTCGGAATCGCCGGTCGCCTCCGCCGTGCCGGGCGGCGGCTTCCACCCATACACCCCGCCGCCTCCGGCGCCGCGGCCGTGAGCTAGATGGCCAAACGTCCCGTCCGCACCGGCCTTCCGACCCGTCAGCAGATCCTCGACTTCATCGCCTCGTCCGACCAGGCGGCGGGGAAGCGCGAGATTGCGCGCGCCTTCGGGCTGTCCGGCCAGGACAAGGTGGCGCTGAAGACTTTGCTCCGTGACATGGCGGACGAGGGGCTGATCGACGCTTCGCCCGGCCGCGCCTTTCACCAAGCCGGCGGCGTGCCGAAGGTGACGGTGCTGCGAGTCACCGACGTGGACGACAGCGGCCAGGCCTGGGCGGTGCCGGAGCGCTGGGAGTCGGACGCTCCGGAGCCGCGCCTGCGGGTGCTGGAGCGCAAGGGGAGGGGCTCGGCGCTCGGCGTCGGCGACCGCCTGCTCGCCCGCACGGAAGCGCGCGGCAACGGCTATGCCGCCCATCCGATGAAAAAGCTGATGAAGGGCAGCGAGCTCGTCCTCGGTGTCGTCCACCGGGAGGCGCAGGGCTTGTGGCTGCGGCCGGTCGAGAAGAAGGAGCGGCGCGAGCTGCCGATCTCCGACATCGGGCCGGCCGAGCCGGGCGATCTCGTCCTCGCCGAGAAGGTCGGCCGTCCGCCGCGCCTCAGCGCCCGCGTCACCCAGGTGCTCGGCGACCCGTTCGCCCCGCGCAGCTTCAGCCTCATCGCCATCCACAAGCACGGCATCCCGCATGAATTCCCGGCGCCTGTCTTGGAAGAAGCGGAGCGGGTGGCGGAGAAGGATCTCGGCGAACGCGAAGACCTCACGCACATCCCCATTGTGGCGATCGATCCGGCCGATGCGCGCGACCATGACGACGCGGTGTGGGCCGCTGAGGACGACGACCAGACCAATGCCGGCGGCTGGAAGGCGATCGTAGCCATTGCCGACGTCAGCTTCTACGTCCGCCCCGGGTCCGCGCTGGACAAGGAGGCACGGCGACGGGGCAACAGCGTCTATTTCCCCGACCGCGTGGTGCCGATGATGCCGGAGACCCTTTCGGCCGATGTCTGCTCGCTGAAGCAGGGGGAGGACCGCGCCGCCCTCGCCTGCCACCTGCAGGTCTCGAAAGACGGGCAGCTCAAGTCCTGGCGCTTCGCCCGCGCCCGCGTCCGCATCGCCGCCAACATCGCCTACGAGGACGCGCAGACCGCGATCGACGCGGCGCGGGGACAGGAGCGGATCGAGGTCGCGTCGCCGGTTTGCTACATGCCGGAGATCGAAAGCGAGGAGCCCGCCGTCGCGGCGGCGCTCGTGGAATTGACGCTCGAGCCTCTCTGGGCCTGCTGGCGCGCGCTGTACAAGGCACGCGAGAAGAGGGGGCCGCTTGAGCTCGATCTCCCCGAACGCCGTGTCGAACTCGACGAGAAGGGGCGGATTGCCTCGGTCGCGCCGCGCGAGCGCTTGGATGCGCACAAGCTGATCGAGGATTATATGATCGCCGCCAACGTCGCGGCGGCCAAGGCGTTGGAGACGAAGAAGGCGCCGGTCATGTACCGCGACCACGAGCCGCCGAGCCGCGAGAAATTGGTCGCGCTGAAGGACTATCTGGCCACCTTCGGCGTGGAGTTCTCGCTGGGGCAGGTCGTCCGCCCGTCGACCTTCAACCGCATCATCGAGCGGATCGGCGAGGCGGACATCCGGCCGCAGGTGATGGAGCAGATCCTCCGCACCCAGACGCAGGCTTATTATGCGCCGCTCAATGCCGGCCATTTCGGCCTCGCGCTCGGCTCCTACGCCCATTTCACCAGCCCGATCCGGCGCTATGCCGACCTCGTCGTCCACCGCGCGCTGGTCGAGGCCTATGGGCTCGGGGAGGGCGGCCTGACCAATGGGGAGGCCGAGGCGATGGAGGTCACCGGCGAACTCATCTCCCAGCTCGAGCGGCGGGCGATGGAGGCGGAGCGCGAGACGCTCGACCGCTACGTGGCCGCCTATTTGTCGGAACGCGTCGGCGACCTTGTCGACTGCCGGATCACCGGGGTCCAGCCGTTCGGCTTCTTCGCGACCGTGGAAGGGCTCGGCGGCGACGGTCTGGTGCCGGTCTCGACGCTCGGCCGCGAATATTTCCGCTACGACGAAGCGAGCCAGAGCCTGGTCGGGGAGGAGAGCGAGGCGCGCTTCTCGCCCGGGCAGCGCCTGAAGCTGAGGCTCGCCGAGGCCAATCCCGTCTCCGGCGGCCTGCGCTTCGAGGTGCCGGATGCCGGCGGCTACGCGCCGGCCCGGCCGCAGCGGCTGCGCGACGGCCGCCGCGGCCGGCCCGGCAACATCCGCCATCAGGGGCGGCGTTAGCCCCTATCAGGCGCCGGCGAGGCGATAGACGGAGATCACGCCGTCGAGGATGTCGGGCCAGTTGTAGGCGAGGCTCGCAGTCGAGGCCGCAGCGGCGAGGCGGGCGCGGCGGGCGGGGTTGCGGATCAGCGTCTCGACCGCCTCGGCGTAAGCCTGCGGGTCCTTGGGGGGGACGAGCAGGCCGTGCTTCTGGTCCTCGATCAGCGCCTGGGCGCTGCCGACGTCGGCGCTCACCACCGCGAGGCCGCCCGCCATCGCTTCCAAATTGACGTTGCCGAACGCCTCGGTGACGCTTGGATTGACGAGAATGTCGGCGCTGGCGACGGCGCGGCCGAGATCCTCGCCGTCGAGATGGCCGGTGAACAGGGCTTCGGGCAGCTTTTCCTCGAGCCAAAGCCGCGCCGGCCCGTCGCCGACGACGAGCGGGCGGAGCCTGTGTCCCCGGGCCTTCAGCGCCGCCATCGTCTCGGCGAAGATGTCGAGCCCTTTCTCCTGCACGAGGCGGCCGAAGAACAGGACGATCGGCTCCCCTTCGCCATAGCCCTGGGCGACGCGCCAGGCGTCGCTGCGCCGCTCCGGCGAGAAGACGTTGCGATCGACGCCGCGGCCCCAGATGTGGGTGCGATCGGGCGTCACCCCGAACTCGCCGAGGCTCTCGGCCATTTGCGGATTGGGGGCGAGGACGTGGTCGCAGCGCGAGTAGAAGCTCCGCAGCCGACGCTTGATCGGCGGTACGAGGAAATCGAGGCCGTAATAGCTCGGATAAGTCTCGAACCTCGTATGCATGCTGGCGACGATCGGCACCCCGAGCTGGCGGGCGAGGCCGATGGCACGGCCGCCGGCATAATCGGGGCAGGAGAGGTGGAAATGGGTCGGCGCGAACGCGGCGACGTCGTCGCGGATGCGGCGCGGGAAGCGGACCGAGAAGCGGTATTCGGTGCGCCCGGGTATGCCTACCGAGGGCAAAGAGACCAGGTCGCCGGCCGGCGGGAAGGCGGGCGTGTCGACGGTCGGCGAATAAACGCGGACGGCGGCGCCGCGGGCGAGCAGGTGGGCGACGAGACGGTTGAGGGCGCGGTTGGCGCCGTCGCGGACGCAATTGTAGTTGCCGGAGAAGAGTGCGATGCGCAGCCCCTCGCCCGAGACGGGCGGGGCCACGGCGGCCCAGTTGCGTTCGGCGAGACGTAAGGCGCTCATAGCTGGAAAATCACGTTTCGGGGGCTGAACGCCAGATTAACGCGCGCCCTTTTCGCCCCTACCTCAACAAGATGTAAGGAAGCGGAAAGGCCTGCGGCCGCCTGCGGCGGTGCGGCTTGCAGCTGGTCCCAACCCCCTCAATTCCCGGTGGATTTCCGTACATAGCGCAAAGCGGCGGCCACTTCCAGTGTGAAGGGTCGGATGCGCCGCCGGACCGCCCGCCCAACGTCCCGGCAAAGGGCCCGGCGGCCGGTAAACGCCGCCACCATGCCAGCTTTTCGACCAACCGCCGCCGCCCTTCTGCAAGCGACCCGCCAGTGCGTAGCCGCGCGGCGGGCCCGGGGCGTACAAATCTCGCCGGGGATTTCGACCCCTTGGAGGACCCGAGAATGATCAGGATCGCACTCGCATCCGCGGCCTGCGCCGCCCTCATCGCCGCCGCCCCCGCTTCGGCCGAGCGGACCCCCGTGGAAGCCGCCAACGCCGCCGCCCCCATGGCCGAGTCCGGTAGCCCCGCCGTGGCGAGCGACAGGGACCAGCGCAAGATCTGCAAGACCTTCGAATACAGCGCCTCGCGTCTCAAGCGCGAGAAGCTCTGCCTGACGCGCGACGAGTGGAAGAAGTTCGAGGCCGACCAGATGTGACGTGAGGGCCGCGCCTTCCGGCGCGGCCCCTTTACGGCTAAGCGGCCCGCTTCCACCTTGGCGGAGGCGAGTCGATGAGCCGGACCTACAAAGTCGCCGTCCTGGTCGGCAGCCTTCGCAAGGAATCGCTGAACGCCAAGATGGCGAAGGCCCTCGAGGCGGCCGCACCGGACAGTCTCGCCTTCGAGCAAGTGTCGTTCGGCGACCTGCCGCTCTACGACGAGGATGCGGAGAAGGATGCGCCCGCGGCCTGGACCGCTTTCCGCGACCGCATCCGGCCCGCCGAGGCGGCGCTGTTCGTCACTCCGGAATATAACCGGTCGGTGCCGGGCGGGCTCAAGAACGCGATCGACGTCGGCTCCAGGCCTTACGGCCGAAGCGTCTGGGCCAAGAAACCGGCCGGCGTCGTCACCGTCTCCCCGGGCGGCATCGGCGGCTTCGGCGCCAACCACCATTTGCGCCAGTCTTTGGTCTTCCTCGACATGCCGGTGATGCAGCAGCCCGAAGCCTATTTCGGCGGCGCCGGCGGCTTTTTCGACGAAGACGGGGAGCTCGCCAATGAGGGAACGGCCAAGGTCGTGCGCCAGTTCATCACCGCCTTCGCCTTATGGGTGGAGCGGCTCGCGGGCGGCGCGCCAAGCTAGAGCTTGGGAAGGGTGACGCCGCGCTGGCCCATATATTTGCCGGCTCGGTCGGCGTAGCTCGTCTCGCACGGCTCGTTGCCCTGCAGGAATAGGAACTGGCAGGCGCCCTCGTTGGCGTAGACCCGGGCTGGAAGCGGCGTCGTGTTCGAGAATTCCAGGGTGACGTGGCCCTCCCAGCCGGGCTCGAGCGGCGTCACGTTGACGATGATGCCGCAGCGCGCATAGGTCGACTTGCCGAGGCAGATGACCAGCACGTCGCGCGGCACCCGGAAATATTCGACCGTCCGGGCGAGGGCGAAGCTGTTGGGCGGGATGATGCAGCAGTCGAGCTTGCGGTCGACGAAGCTGTTCGAGGCGAAATCCTTGGGATCGACGATCGCATTGTCGACATTGGTGAAGATCTTGAACTCGTCGGAGACGCGGGCGTCGTAGCCGTAGGAGGAGAGACCGTAGCTGATCGTCCCGTCGCGCCTTTGGCCGTCCTCGAAAGGCTCGATCATCCCGTCCTTCAACGCGCGCTCGCGAATCCAGCGGTCGGACATGATCGTCATGCTTGCACCCCCATCGTCATCCCGGCGCAGGCCGGGGCCCATGACCATTGCTGAGACGAGATTGCTACAGGCGCGTTCATGGGTTCCGGCTTTCGCCGGAATGACTCATTCCGACAAGCCCCTCACTTGATGTGCAGCACGCAGATCAGGGTGAAGAGTCGGCGGGCGGTGTCGAAGTCCATCTCGACCTTGTCGGCGAGGCACTCGCGCAGCAGCTCGGCCGCCTCGTTGTGGACGGCGCGGCGGGCCATGTCGATCGTCTCCAGCCCGTGCGGCGCATCCGAGCGCACGGCTTTGAAATAGCTCTCGCAGATCGCGAAATAATCCCTGACCGGCCGCTTGAAGCGGGCGAGGCCGAGGCGGATCGTGTCGAGCGGCGCCCCCTTCTCGTCCTTCAGCTCGATGGCGAGGCGGCCCTCTTCGATGCGCAGGAGGATGTGGAACGGTCCTTCGTGACCCGCGGGCCGGAAGTAATTCTCCTCGAGCAGGTCGAAGACGGCGACCTTCTTTTCCCGCTCGATATCCTCGCTGCGGCGGATGATCGTGCGCTCGTCGAGCTCGATATCGATGATCCGCGGGTCCGCCATCGCCGGCCTGTTAGCGGGCTTTTCCACACCGCGTCCACACAAGCGCACCCGGAAAACTCGCGCCGCCCCTACCGTATTTCCGGCAGGCGGCGTAGAACCTTGCCGTGGCCGAAAACATCATCCGCCTCGCCGACGCGCCGACGCCCGAAGCCTCGACCCTCCCGCACAACGTAGAGGCGGAAGCGGCGCTGCTTGGCGCGCTGATGATCGACAACCGCCTCGCCGAGGACATCCAGCTGAAGCTGCGGCCAGACCATTTCTACGAGCCGCTCCACGCCCGCGTCTACGAGCAGATATTGAAGCTCGTCGATCGAAACATGATTGCTTCGCCGGTGACGCTGCGACCGCTGTTCGAGGCGGACCAAGAGATGAAGGAGCTGGGCGGTCCCTCCTATCTCGCCCAACTGACCGGCTCGGGCGCGGCGATCATCGGCGCGCGCGACTTCGCCGTGCAGATTTACGAGTTAGCTTTGCTCCGCGCCCTGATCGGCGTCGGCCGCGAGATGGTCGAGAACGCCCTCGATACCTCTGAGGACGTCGATCCGAAGGCGCAGATCGAGCAGGCCGAATCGGCGCTCTACCGCGTCGCCGAGGAAGGCGGCGGCGAGGGATCGACGAAGACCTTCGCCGAAGCCGCCACCCTCGCGGTCCGGATGGCCGAGAAAGCCTATAATAGCGGCGGCGGCCTTTCCGGCATCACCACCGGCTTCGAATCGATCAATGCGAAGACCGGCGGCCTCCACCACAGCGACCTGCTGATCCTCGCCGGCCGGCCCGGCATGGGCAAATCCTCGCTCGCGACCAACATCGGCTTCAACACCGCCCGGCGCTACGTCCAGGATCTCGAGGACGGGATCGCGCCGGAAAAATCGGCGGGAACGGCAGTCGCGCTGTTCAGCCTGGAAATGTCGGCCGACCAGCTGGCCATGCGCATCCTCGCCGAGCAGTCGGAGATCAGCTCCGAGAGCCTCAGGATGGGCAAGATCAACCAGAAAGAGTTCGGGCAGCTCGCCCGCGCCGCCGCCGAGCTGGAAGGCCTGCCGCTCTACATCGACGACACGCCCGGCCTCACCATCGCGGCGCTCAGGACGCGGGCGCGGCGGCTGAAGCGGCAGCGCGGCATCGGCCTCGTCATCGTCGACTATCTCCAGCTGCTGCAGGGCAGCGGCAAGTCGACCAGCGACAACCGCGTCCAGGAGATTTCGGAGATCAGCCGCGGCCTCAAGACGCTGGCGAAGGAGCTGAACGTGCCCGTCCTGGCGCTCTCGCAGCTCAGCCGCGCCGTCGAGCAGCGCGAGAACAAGCGCCCGCAGCTCTCCGACCTCCGGGAATCCGGCTCGATCGAGCAGGACGCCGATGTCGTCATGTTCATCTACCGCGAGGAATATTATCTCACCTTCCAGAAGCCCAAGGACGCGACCCATGGCGACGACGCCAAGGACGTGGCGGCCTTCGAGCAATGGAAGACGGACATGGGCAAGGCCTATGGCTTCGCCGAGCTGATCCTCGCCAAGCAGCGCCACGGCGCCACCGGCACGATCAACCTCAAGTTCGAGCCCAAGATCACCCGCTTCTCCGACGCGGTCGACGACCGCTACCTGCCCGAGCCGCGGGGCTGAGCGGCGGAACCGGCGGGGGCGCCCGTCGATTGACCGGGGAGACACCAGCTCCGGAGGCCGCCATGGGCGACAAGCACGGCGAAAAGCAGGGAGCGCCGATGCACGGCCGCTCGGGCGGCGGCGATTCGGGCGGCGGCGCCTATCCTAACCCCCACAAAGGCGAGGAGGGCGAGGCGGACGCCGACGGCTTCCTCGGCCATGGCGGCCAGTCGAAGATGGCGTATCACGGCCACGGCCGCCTCGGCGGGAAGGAGGTCGGCGGCAACGCCAACGCCCCGGCAGAAGAAACCGAGCTGGACCCTGAGTAACATCCCCTCTCCCCTTGGGAGAGGGGAGGAGCGAGCGCCCGCCACTACATTACAAGAAATGATCAGGGGCCGGAGGCGCTAACCTCCGGCCCCTCCCTCACTACGCGACACGAGGGGTCAACCCGCGGGTTGACGAAAGGCTTATGCTTTGATTCGGTTGAGGAAAAGCTGAATAGCCCCGTCAGCGGCCATTCACCTAGCGCCTCATTTTCCGGTCGTGTTCGACGTCGCCGGGCTGGCCTCGGTCTTCACCTCGATCTTCGAGGGGACCTTCAAATTGACGTCGGGCAGCTCGACCTTGGCGGCCGGCACGTTGACGTTGAGGCCGATCTGGTCCGCCGCGCGGTTGAAGCTGCCGCGGAAGAAGAGGAAGCCAAGCACCAGCACGGCGAGGATCAGCACGACAGCGGCGATGACGCCGCCGCCGCCCCGCCCGCCATCGGTGTGGACGATGGTGGTGCGCTCCTCGCGCACCGTCTCGCGATCGCGGTCATTATCGGTCATGGCTCGAACTCCCTTTCCGGGCTGAACCCGTTCGAGATGGTCCCGGTTCCGGCGGCTATCGCGCCGGGCTCAACCGGATTTGGCGGGCGCGTCGACGTGGACGTTGACGTCGGCCTTCTTGCCGCCGAGCAGCTGGCCGCCGAAGAGGTAGAAGAGCAGGGCCAGGACGGCGATCAGCAGCACCACGGCGATCACGGTGCCGCCGCCCCCGCCGCCATTGTCGGTGTGGATTACGGTCGTCTCGCGCTCGCGATCGGGGTCTGTCATGGGGGTGTCTCCCTTTGTTTCGGAGGCCCAACGCTAGCGGGCGCGAAGCGGTTCCTCAATCGCGCGACAGGGCGAGCCGGGCGGCGAAGGCGAGGAACACCGCGCCGGTCGCCCGGTCGAGCCAGCTTATGAGGCTCGGACGCCTGAGCGCCGCGGCGAGCGGCCGGGTGGCGGCGACCAGCGTCAGGAACCAGAGCAGGCCGAGCCCGGCGTGGATCGCCGCCAGCAGCAAGGTCCAGGCGGGAACGTCGCTTCCGGCCGGGATGAATTGCGGCAGGAACGACACGTAGAACACGCCCACTTTCGGGTTGAGCATGTTGGTGAGGAAGCCGCGGCGCAGCCAGGCGCCGGTTTCCCGGCGCGGCGCGGCGGCGCCGAAGTCGGAGCGCGGGGAGCGCAGGAGGTGGAGGCCGAGCCAGAGGAGATAGGCGGCGCCGGCCCATTTGAGCGCGGTGTAAGCGAGCCGCGAGGCCTCGAGCAGCATGCCGAGGCCGATTGCGACCACCGCCCCCCAGGCGAGGCAGCCGAGGCAGATTCCGAGGCCGGCGAGCAAGGCGCGGCGCGGCCCCTCGACCGCCGCCGTCCTCAGCACGAGGGCGGTGTCCAGCCCCGGAGTCACCGTCAGCAAGGCCGCGGCGGCGGTGAAGGCGAGGAGGGCGGGAAGGGCGGTCATTTATGGGCCCGCCACCCGTGGCCCCAAGAACCGTTCGGGCTGAGCCTGTCGAAGCCCAACCCTTCCTCCGACGATTCCGCAAGGAAGAAGGAGAGGGCTTCGACAAGCTCAGCCCGAACGGCGTTCATCTTTGGTCATCCACTCCTACGGACCAGCCTCACGCCTCCTCCGGCAGGAAGTCCGGCACCGAGAGATAGCGTTCGCCGGTGTCGTAGTTGAAGCCGAGGATGCGCTTGCCGGGGCCGATCTCGGGAAGCTTCTGGCGGATCGCGTCGAGGCAGGCGCCCGAGCTGATGCCGACCAACATACCTTCCTCGCGGGCGGCGCGACGGGCCATCTCCTTGGCATTGTCGCCCTCCACCGTGATCACGCCGTCGAGCAGCGAGACGTCGAGGATGGCGGGGATGAAGCCGGTACCGAGGCCCTGGAGCGGGTGCGGCCCGGGCTCGCCGCCGGAGAGCACCGCGGAGAGCGCCGGCTCCACCGCATAGACCTTGAGCCCCGGCCATTCCTTCTTCAGCACCTGGGCGCAAGCGGTGATGTGGCCGCCGGTGCCGACGCCGGTGATCAGCACGTCGATCGGCGAATCGCGAAAGTCGTTCAGAATCTCCTGCGCGGTGGTGCGCCGGTGGACCTCGACATTGGCCGGATTCTCGAATTGCTGGGGGATCCAGCTGTCCTCGATCTCGCTCGCCAGAGCGTTCGCCTTGGCGATGGCGCCCTTGACCCCTTCCGCGCGGGGGGTGAGCTCGAATCGCGCGCCGTAGGCGAGCATCAGCCGCCGCCGCTCGATGCTCATGCTGTCGGGCATCACCAGGATGATCTGGTAGCCCTTGACCGCGGCGACCATGGCGAGGCCGATGCCGGTATTGCCGCTGGTCGGCTCGATGATGGTTCCGCCGGGCTTCAATTTGCCGGACCGCTCGGCGTCTTCGACCATGGCCAGCGCGATGCGGTCCTTGATCGAGGCGCCGGGATTGGCGCGCTCCTGCTTGATCCAGACCTCGGCGTCACCGAACAGGCGGTTGACGCGGACGTGGGGGGTGTTGCCGATCGTCTCGAGGATGCTGCCGGCTCTCATGTCGTCGTCTCCATCACTTTCGTGTCGCCCAGATTGGGTGGATCGAAGCTTCGCGCAAGGCGCAATTCGGGAAACCATTTCGCCCACAGGAAGGTGACGAGGATCGCGCCGACCCCGCCGCCGACCACCGCCGCCACCGGGCCGATCGCCGCGGCGAGGAAGCCGGATTCGGCCTCGCCAAGCTCGTTAGAGGCGGAGATGAAGAGGGAGGACACCGCGCCGACCCTGCCGCGCATCTCGTTGGGCGTATAGAGCTGCATCAGCGACTGGCGGACGTAGACCGAAAACATGTCGGCGGCGCCGAGCAAAGCCAGGCAGCCGAGCGACAGCGGCATGAAGCGCGAGAAGCCGAAGACGATCGTCGCCGTCCCGAAGATCGCGACGGCGGCGAGCATCTTGACCCCCACATTGTGCTTCAGCGGCCGCCAGGCGAAGTACAAGGCAATGAGGGTGGCGCCGACGGCGGGCGCGGCGCGCAAATGGCCGAGGCCGGTAGGGCCGGCGTGGAGGATGTCGCGGGCGAAGACCGGCAGCATCGCCGTCGCGCCGCCCAGGAGGACCGCGAACAGGTCGAGCGAGATGGCGCCGAGGATGAGCCGGTTGCGGCGGACGTAGTGGAGGCCGTCTATCATCTGCTGCCAGGGATGGGCGTCGCCGATCGCGGTCCTCTCGATCGGGCGGATCATGAACATGCACAAGAGCGAGAGGGAGAAGAGCGCGCCGGCGACCGTGTAGGGAAGGTGCGGCGCGGCGGCGTAGAGATAGCCGCCGACCGCCGGCCCGACGACCGCGCCCGACTGCCACGAGATCGAGCTCAACGCGATGGCGCGGGGCAATACCTCGCGCGGCACGAGGTTGGGCGACAAGGCCGAGAGCGCCGGCATGGCGAAGGCGCGGGCCACTCCGAGCAAGGCGGCGACGGCGAACAAGGCCGGCAGGCTGGTGCTGTGCCCCCAGGCGAGCCAGCCGAGCACGCCCGCGCAGACAATTTCGAGGCTGATCGTCGCCCGCGCGATCCAGCGCCGGTCGATCCGGTCGGCGGTCCAGCCGGTGACCAGCGTCAAGGCGAAGAGCGGCACGAACTGGACGACTCCGATCAGTCCGAGCTGCAGCGCGGCATGGTGCTGGTCCATGGTGTGGCGGGCGATGTCGTAGACCTGCCAGCCGATGACGATGACCATCGACATCTGGGCGATCGTCGAGGACAGGCGGGCGACCCAGTAGAGGCGGAAATCGCGGAAGGCGAAGGGGTGCGGGCCAGCGCTCATTGGGGAGGCGCCTTAGGGGCGCCGCCGCGCGGCGGCAATGGGCGCTCTCGCCGCCAAGGGAGCGGCTTAAGGTGACAAAGGTTACGGTACGTCGCGCATGAAGGGGGGCCCTTGCGCGCCGTCATTCGTCCCGCTCCCACCAATCGCCGCTGCCGCCCGGCGCCCGGTGTATCGCCGCGAGCGCAGCGATGAGCAGGCGATCGTTGTAGACGCGCCGCACGCCGTATTGCTTGCCTCGGTAGAAATACGGCGTTTCGACTCCGTCGATGGCGCGCTCGATGGCCGTGAACTCGGCCGTCATGCGGCCGCTCGCCTGGGCCACCGCCCAGGCGCGCGCGAAGCTGCTCTCCGGCCCGGCCCGCTCCAGCAAAGCATAAGCCGACTTGCGGCTCATGCCCACCGCGGCGGCGGCGGCCGAGACCATGCCGATCTTCGACAGCGCGAGAATGAACAGCCGCTGCCGCTCGGGCGTCCACCCGTCGTGCCGGCGGCGGACGAAGGCCACCGGCTCGAAGGCGAGGAGATCGACAGACGAATCGCTCATCCGCGAGTCTATGACGCAAAGCGGGGCGTGTAGGAAAGTTCTTTTTCTGTTCCGGTCCCCGCGACGCCAACCAACGCTAGGTCTGTTCTCGCTGTTCAACCAAAACCGTCCCGAAAGTTCCGGAAAACGATGAATTGGAGTTGATGGCGGCTCTGGTGCGGCTTATTGTCGCCGCAGGAGATGACTCATGGATTCAAGCACCCGTTTCGAGATCGATCTGCCGCCCGACCTGGCCGACGCGGTTCGGGAACGGGTCTCTACCGGCCGCTACGCGAGCGAAAGTGAGGTCATCGCGGACGGGATTTCGCGGCTCGTCGAAGAAGACAATTACCCGCTCGATCCCGCCGTCGCGGCAGAGCTGGCGAGAAGATATGATGAGTGGATGGCCAACCCCACCGGCGGCATCCCCATCGAGGAGGTGAGGGCGCGGCTCGAGGAGAAACGGCGCTCCGCCGCAGCGTAATGTGAAGCGGTACAAGGTCATTCTGAGGCCGAGTGCGCTCAGGGACCTAGCTGGGATCGAGCACTGGATCGAGCAGGAAGCGTCCGCGGCGGTTGCGCGTCGCTACGGAGAGGCCATCCTGTCTTGCTGCCGGAAGCTGGACCGTTTTCCGGATCGGGGGCGGCCACGGGACGAGCTTCGCGACGGTCTGCGCACGGTCGTGTTTCGAGGTGCGGTGACGATCGGCTATGTCATAGCGGCAGACGAGGTTCAGATCCTCGCCATCATCGGGCGAGGGCGTGACGTGGAAGCGGCGCTGCGCGGCTGATATAGCGGGCCGAGCATGGTCGTGTATATCAAGGGGTCATAACCAGGAGGGCTGGTATGAAGGGTGTGGTGGGTCTCCTGCTGGCGTTAAGCTCAACGCTCGCGTACTCACAAAATTCTTCGGGGGTTGTGCCACAGTTCATAGGTGTGTGGGACAAGGACGCGACCCTTATGTGCGACCGTGTCCCTCACCAAGAGCAATCAGCGCTTGGCTTGGCCCACGCCCTACTAGACTCTCTGTCATACAGCCGAGACGCAGCAAACCGGTCTAAAGAGATCCCAGGTGCACTGTCTGCTGCGCAAGATATGACCGGCCTGATGACTGAGCTCCTTCGCATCAGCAAGTCATCATCTAATGACTACCGTTGCGCAGAGGTTCC
Source organism: Sphingomonadales bacterium (assembly GCA_034668625.1). GTDB lineage: Bacteria > Pseudomonadota > Alphaproteobacteria > Sphingomonadales > Sphingomonadaceae > Allosphingosinicella. The sequence goes on along the minus strand of JAXDOX010000036.1, from coordinate 136,288 downwards.
ACTTGGAGCATTCAATCAGCCAGCCACCGACGCAACAAAAAGGCTAATTGCGCAAAGCGCCATCTTCTCTTTGCACCAGCAAATCCAGCTGGATGATCGCCTTAATGCATTTACTAAGAAGCTTGGAACGCTCTCGCAGGCTGAGATGGCCGACGAAATGTCTTCGATGCAGGTTGAGAGAGATAAGATCTGGCACAGCCTCGTACCTGTGATAGAGGTGGTATTGCTCAGCTTGGAGGACGACAAGCGACTCAACAAGAACGGCAACATCGACAGGTTGAATATAACTCTGGCACAAAAGCAGGCCTTAGCCGGCAAAGTCGTGCGCTTGTTTCCTGGTGCGGCAGGAGACGATCCGGATCATATGAATATGCCAACCTTCCTAGCATCCTTATACCTTGTGCTGCTGAACGGTCACAAGGCTGCTGACGAAGCTTAGCAGGACCTTTCTGGGTCCACGCTCAGGTGAGGCTGACAAAGCTGTCGAGCACCCGCTTGCGCCCGGCGTGCTCGAAGTCGATCTCCAGCTTGTTGCCTTCGATCTCCGCCACCGTTCCGTAGCCGAATTTGGAGTGGAAGACGCGTTGGCCGAGCGCGATGTCGGTTCGGCCGGGGTTGCCTAGGCTGATCGCCGACGCCTTCACCTCCATGACCCGCGTCGGGGTGCGTTCGAAGCCGCCGGTGACCGCCCTTCGCCAGCCCGGCCCGCGCGTGGCGCCTCGCGCGACGTCGGCGAAGGGGTCGGCGCGTTCGGACCAGTTGGCGCGCCAGAGGCTTTCGCCGCCCGACATGGTCTGCTCCTGGTGGATGTGGTCGGCGGGGAGCTCGGCGATGAAGCGGCTCGGCAGGCTCGACGTCCACTGGCCGTAGATGCGGCGGTTGGCGGCGTGGAAGATGAAGCATTTGCGCCGCGCCCGGGTGATCGCGACATAGGCGAGGCGGCGCTCCTCCTCGAGGCTGGCCTGGCCGCCTTCGTCGAGGGCCCGCTGCGAAGGGAAAACGCCTTCCTCCCAGCCGGCGAGGAAGAGAGTGCCGAATTCGAGGCCCTTGGCGGCGTGGATGGTCATGATCGTGACCTTGGCCTGGTCCGCCGTCTCGTCATTCTCCATGACCAGGGAGACGTGCTCGAGGAAGGCGCCGAGCGTCTCATATTCCTCCATCGCGCGGGTCAGCTCGGCAAGATTCTCCAGCCGGCCGGCGCTCTCGGCCGAGCGGTCGGCCTGGAGCATCGCGGTGTAGCCGCTCTCGTCGAGGACCAGGCGGGCGAGTTCGGGGTGGGGCAGTTGGGAGAGGCGCGCGCGCCAGCGGGCGATGTCGCCGACCAGGTTGCCGAGGGCCCGGCGGGCCTGGGGAGTGAGCTCGTCGGAATCGAGGATCTGGGCGGCGGCGGCCATCAGCGGAACGCCGGCGGCGCGAGCGTAGCTGTGCACCTTCGCCACCGCCTTGTCGCCGAGGCCGCGCTTGGGGGTGTTGACGATCCGTTCGAAGGCGAGGTCGTCGGCGGGCTGGGCGATGACGCGGAGGTAAGCGAGGGCGTCGCGTATCTCGGCGCGCTCGTAGAAGCGAAAACCGCCGACGATCCGATAGGGGAGGCCGATGGCGATGAAGCGGTCCTCGAACTCGCGGGTCTGGAACTGGGCGCGGACCAGGATGGCGATCTCGTCGGCGCGGGTGCCCACGCGCTCCGCCGCCTCGATCTCTTCGCCGACCCGGCGCGCTTCCTCCGGCCCGTCCCAGACGCCGATCACCTGGACCTTGTCGCCCTCGCCTTCCTCGGTCCAGAGCGTCTTGCCGAGGCGGCCGCCATTGTGGGCGATGAGGCCCGAGGCGGCGGCGAGGATGTGGGGGGTCGAGCGGTAATTCTGCTCGAGCCGGACGATCTTGGCGCCTGGGAAGTCCTTCTCGAAGCGCAGGATGTTGGCGATCTCGGCGCCGCGCCACGAATAGATCGACTGGTCGTCGTCGCCGACGCAGCAGATGTTCCTGCGCTCCTGGGCGAGCAGGCGGAGCCAGAGATACTGGCTCTGGTTGGTGTCCTGATATTCGTCGACCAGGATGTACTTGAAGCGGGTCTGGTAGTGCTCGAGCACGTCGCGGTGGCCTTTGAGGATCACCAGCATGTGGAGGAGCAGGTCGCCGAAGTCGCAGGCGTTGAGGGTCCTGAGGCGGTCCTGAAACTGGCGGTAGAGGAGTGCGCCCTTGCCGTTGGCATAAGCCTCACTCTCGGCGGCGTCGATCTGGTCGGGGGTCCAGCCGCGGTTCTTCCAGCGGTCGATGAGTCCGCCGAGCAGGCGGGCCGGCCAGCGTTTCTCGTCGAGGTCGGCCGCCGCGATGAGCTGCTTCAGGAGCCGCAGCTGGTCGTCGGTGTCGAGGATGGTGAAGTTGGACTGGAGGCCGACCAGCTCGGCGTGGCGGCGGAGCATCCTGGCGGCGACCGAATGGAAGGTGCCGAGCCAGGGCATGCCCTCCACCGCTTCGCCGACGATGCGGCCGACCCTTTCCTTCATCTCGCGCGCCGCCTTGTTGGTGAAGGTGACGGCGAGCAGCTCCGAGGGCCAGGCGCGGCGGGTGGCGACGAGGTGGGCCAGGCGGGCGGTCAGCGCCGCGGTCTTGCCGGTGCCGGCGCCGGCGAGGACCAAAACCGGCCCTTCGGTGGTCAGCACCGCCTCGCGCTGCGGCGGGTTGAGGGAGCGCAAATAGGCGGGTTCGGGGGGAGCGGCGAGGGGCTGGGTCACTTGCCGAGAGGTAAGGAACGGGGCGGCGGCCCGCAAGCGCGCCGGTGCCTGGAAGTCCCGCGGCACGCTTCCCGGCGGGCGGGGAGGGAAGAGAGCGCTCAGCCTCTTTCAAGGAACGCGCAACGGCGCCGCTTAGCCTGCGCGGTCCCGATTCGATCTATCCTGGGCGCGAGCGCCATTCGCGTCCGCGTTGATCCATTCGCGAGTACCCCAATACCGGCAGGAATTCGCCGCCACTTCGGCGGCCGAAGCCAAGGCGTCGTCGAACGCCGATCCAGTCGAATAATAATGGCAAAAGGCCCCGTGAAAGATGTCGCCGGCGCCAAGCGTGTCGACGGCGTCGACGACGGGAGGCGTGATTTCCCCGCCGGTTCCGTCGGCGCTCCAGAGGATCGGTTCGGAGCCGCGCGTGATCGCCGCCTTGGCGACGCCGAGGTCGTGAAGGCGCGCGATCGTCTCGGCGTGGCCGCTGCATCCTGGCGGGATGAAATGGCCGGAGACGATGGCGATGTCGATCAGTTGGATGAACTCGGGCGTCCAGGGCTTCCACCACCCGCCATCCAAGACCGTAGGAACCCCGCGCGCGCGCGCCCAGCGCAAGACCGGAAGGGCGAGGTCGGGGAGGAAGCCGTCGCTAAGCAGGAGCCGCGGCGGCGAAAGCGTCGCAAGCGCTTCGGTGACGTCGGCGACCGCATGCGACGGGTGCTGGTCGAAGATGGTGCGGGAGCTGTTGGCCGGAACCACGACGATGCTCGAGATCGGCAGGGCGTCGGCACTTCCGGGCGCGAAATCGCGGTATCGGACACCCAGCTCGGCCAGTTCGCGCTGCACCGCCCTCGAAAGAGGGCCCCCACCGAGCACGGTCCATAACATTGCCTCACCGCCGAGCGCCCTATGGGTGACAGCGGCATTAAGGGCGGGGCCGCCAGCCATGTTGAAGAACAAGTCGCTCGAAACCTTGGAATCTTCCTGGGGATATTCCGGGCACACATACCCCAGGTCAAAGGTGCTACGTCCTACGAACAGCAGCTCCATCCGATTTTCCCTCAATTATGATGCGGCTGCTGGTGGTGAGGTTGACCAACTCCGCCTGCTCAACCGAGTAGGGAGGGACCTGGAACACTGCAATGAAATCCTCGTCTCCCACTTGCTTGGCGAGCCTGCTCCAGCAGCGAGTCACATAGCGGGCCACGCCCACGGTCGCCATCGGTCCGACGCCGGCGCAAAACATCCAGCATCGCTCGGACTCGACGGTCGTCAGGCGGTGCCGGACGAAAAGGCCAACTTCGCGCCGCGCCGTGGATCTGAACACGACCGGATCCGCTCCATCCGGCATGCGGATCTCAACGTATTGCGGAAATTGAGGCAGCTCCTCGTTCCGCTCCTCCTTGATCTCGAACAGCGGATTATCCACACAGTCCAAATACATGTGCGTGCACTCGTTGCTCGAAAGGCCGAACGAAATGAAGCTAAAACCGCTATTTATTGCACTGTCATCAGCGAGTATCTTCGGAGTCACGCCTGCCTCTCTCCCAAATAGGCTTACGAACTCTGACATGGCCTCAAGGTCGTTGATGGCGACGAGTTCCGGGATATCGATCTGGTAAGCTTTGGTGAAGCGCGAGGCGGGCTTCATATAGATAGCTTGCACGTCCATATTCGCGTTGGTGATCAAGCTGCGCACCGCGGTGTGCAGAACGAAGTTCGGGTAGACGAAACGAAACTCGTCCCCGAGAGCCTGTTCCCCGAAAAAGCGCCGGAAAACTCTGAACTGAAGCCGGAACTTCAGGTGTTCGATAGTGCGAAGAATGAGGAAAAAGAAGAACGACGCCGAAACAGATGAACATATGTCCCTGGACACCGCGCTTTCAGTACGCAGAGCGGTTACCAGGAAACCTGTGCCGATCACAGCCAACACCACGTCCGATACTGGCAAGGAGAATCGGATGGGCTTCAGCTGGATTCTCATCAGACACCCTCCCACGACCCAAGGGAGGCTATCGCAACGCCTTGATGCTGTCGAATCGAGCCGGCTAAGATCCAATGCCGCGGTTGATCTTCTGTTTACGGAAGGAGGTTCCTCGAAACCCTTGAGCGATACGACTTCATCCCGCGCGCCCACGAGCTGCCGCGGTTCGAGCGGTATTCGGGCCGAGCCGCCGCGCCGGCGGAGGCGTATTCAGATGGCCGGCATCGAAGACCAAGGGCGTCTCCGACCTTTGAACCGAGGCCTCGAAAGGGCCGCTCTCTCCTGCTAAGGCTGCCTGCCAAGCAAGGGGTTAGGATTGGCATGCGTGCTTTTGGTCGGCGGACGCTGGTGAAGATGTTGGCGTCGCTGCCATTGGCCGCCGCCTCGGCGGGATACGCCGCCGAGATCAGGCGCGTCGGCGGCGCGCGCATCCTCGTAATGGACGAACGGGTCTGGATCCAGGTCAGGATCCGCGGCCAGGGGCCGTTCCCCTTCGTCATCGACACCGGCGCGGACATGAACCTGATCCGCAAGGACCTCGCTCAGCGGCTGGGTCTGCAGGAGCGGCACGACCAGCTCGCCTCCGGCGTCGGCGGCACCCAGCGTTTCACGATCTACGGCGCGCCCGACGTCGCGTTCGGCAATGTCGGCGTCGGCGCGATCGATTTCTCCGCCTACGACGCGGCCGAGCTGCCGATCCACCGCGAGGCGATGGGCGCGCTGTCGGCGAGCATGCTGACCGTCGCCGATTGCGACCTCGATTTCGAGGCGCTCGAATGGCGCATCTATCCCGACGGGCGCGGCGACCGCAACGGCTTCGAGGCCTTGCCGTCTTCGATCCGCGGCAGCGTGCGCCGCATCGGCGCGACGCCGGTGCTGGTCGACGCGGCGATCGGCGGCCGCACCTACCGGCTCGAGCTCGACACCGGGTCTCCGCCGCAGATCAGCCTCTTCCCCGGCGCGACCAAGCGGAGCGGGCTGTGGAACGGCGACACGCCCTATGCGCCGATCCAACATTCCGGCATCGGCGGACGCGGGGCGCACGGCCGCCTCGTTCGGCTGCCCGAGGTGCGGCTCGGTACGATCGCCTTCGAACGGCCGCTCATTTCGCTCAGCGACCCAGAGGCGCCCTCGGTGGGCGGCGCCGACGGCCTGCTCGGCCTCGGCCTCATCCAGCGGCTGAACCTCTCGAGCGACGTCAAGGGCGGGCGGCTCTGGGCCCAGCGCAACAGCCGGCCGGCGGCGCCCGAACATTATGGGCTCTCCGGCCTCTGGGTGGATGCCAAGGACGGCCGGCTGGTCGTGACCGATGTCAGCCCGCTGAGCCCCGCGGCCGCGGCGGGGCTCCAGGTCGGCGACGAGATACCAGGCGTTGCCCTCCGCGACTGGGTCCGCAAGCTGGCGGGCATGCCGGGCGAGGTCATCGAGGTTGCGTACGAGCGCGGCGGCAAGCCGGCGACGGCGCGGCTGACGCTGCGGCCTTATCTCTGATCAGGTCCGGCGCAGCAGGGTGATTCTCGCCTTGCCGTAGGTGCGCACCGCTTCCTCCTCGAATTCGTCCGCGGTGACGGGTTCGTCGCGCGCCGTCTCTACGCTGGCGAAGCCGCCGGGGGGCAGGGGCAGGCGAGCCAGCACGGCGGCGACGAGGCCGCTGCGATAGGGCGGGTCGAGGAAGGCGAGGTCGACAGGGGCGGAAAGGCGGGCGTGCTCGGCTGAGGTCGAGAGGATCTCGCCCGAGGCCCCCAGCTCGGTCAGGTTGCGGCGGATCGCCTCGACCGCCGCGCGGTCGGTCTCGACGAAGGTGCAGCGCGCCGCCCCCCGGGAAAGCGCTTCGAGGCCGAGCGCGCCGGAGCCGGCGAAAAGATCTGCCACGACGAGACCTTCGAAGCTGCCGATGCGGCTGGCGAGCATCGAGAAGAGCGCCTCGCGGGCGCGGTCGGAAGTGGGACGGGTCGTCTGGCCGGCCGCGGCGAGGATCGGACGGCCCCGCCACTTGCCGGCGATTATCCTCATTTGGCTCCTCCCCGGGACGGGGAGGGGGACCGCGGGCGGGACGCCCGTGGTGGAGGGGCCCCACGGGACCGCTTCGGAGGCGGGCCCCCTCCACCCCGCTTCGCGCGGTCATGAGCAGGTGCGGATGTCCCCCGGACATCCGCAGCCATGCCGGGGGCATGGCGTGCCTGCTCATCCCCGTTCCGCGGAGGCGTTTTGCCGAGCCCTTTCCTGAACGCCACCAGATCGTGCTGGCGGATTTCCATGACGGCGCCGGCGGGCAGGTCCGCCAGCTCGAACGGGCCGTAGGCGGTTCGGATCAGCCGGCTGACCTTGAGCCCCAGATACTCCAGCACCCGCCGCACCTCGCGGTTCTTGCCCTCGGTCAGCCTGAGCTCGATCCAGGCGTTGCGGCCGGTGCGGCGTTCCAAATTGGCATCGATCGCGCCGTAGCGCATGCCGTCTATCTCCACGCCCTGGATCAGGCCCTCGAGCCGGTCCTGGCCGACTTCGCCGAAGACGCGGGCCCGGTAGGTACGCTCGACGCCGGACGAGGGGAGCTCGAGCTGGCGCTTCAATTCGCCGTCGGTGGTGAGGAGCAGCAGCCCTTCGGTGTTGAGGTCGAGCCGGCCGACCGGCATCACCCGCGGCAGGTCCCTGGGCAGGCGGTCGTAGATGGTGGGCCGCCCTTTGGGGTCGCGCTCGGTGGTCAGCAGCCCGACCGGCTTGTGGTAGAGGAAGAGGCGGGCCGGCGCCGGCGCCCGGACCGGCTTGCCGTCCACCGTCACCCCATGAAGCGAGGCGAGCAAAGTCGCCGGAGTCTCGACCGGCTTGCCGCCGATCGCCACCCGGCCTTCCGCGATCATCCGCTCGATCTCGCGCCGCGAGGCGATGCCGGCGCGGGCGAGGAGCTTGGCGATGCGCTGCCCGGATCTTGGTTTCTGGAGCGGGGGCAGGGGATCCTCCTCGTGCCGCCGGACGGGCGGATTATGCGCCCGGCCGACTGGCGGGCGCGGGCACCGATCCCCCATGTCGCTCGTTACGCGGGCATAACCGACCACAAGGGGGCTGACGCGCGCATATATGCTGTTCGGGAAACGCGAAAGGGCGATACGGCGGATCCTGATCGTCGAGGACGAGCCGCTCGTCGCCTTCGACAACGAGCATCTGCTGCGCGAGAGCGGCTATGAGGTGGTGGCCACGGTCGACAGCCTCGCCGAGGCGGTGCGGGTGATCGGCGAGGAGGTGGAGGAGGTCGACCTGATCCTCAGCGACATCCGCCTCGCCGGCGACGGCGACGGCAACGACGTCGCCCGCGCCGCGGCGGCGAAGGGCATCCCCGTCCTGTTCGTTACCGCCAATTGCCCGGCCGAGGCGCGCGCCCTCGCCGTCGGCTGCCTTGCCAAGCCCTATTCCGGCCGGATGCTCAAGAACGCGCTCGGCGCGGTCGACCGCAGGCTGAGGGGCGAGGATGTGAAGAGGCTGCCGGCGGGCCTCAGCCTCTACGACGACGACTGAGCCACAACGGCCGATCAGGGTTTGGCGGGGACCGCCGGCTGCGGCGCGGGCAGGGCCGCCGGCGCCGGCGCGGGAATAGCGGGCTTGGGCAGCGAAGCGTGGAGTTCGATATGGCCGCCGGACCGATGGACGCTGAGGCAGCCGTCGGCGCCGCACGAGATCACCGCCCCGCTGCGGGTGTCGACGCGGACGACCCGGCCGTCGGCGGCGGCGACCGCATAACGGGGCGGCCTCGGCTGCGCGTAGACCGCAATCGCGATCAAGGCGCCAGCCATCAGCACCGCCGCGGTGAGCCGGCGCGAGGCTTTGTCGAGCAGTTCTGCGATCGTCAGCTCGCCTTCGTCTTCAGCCACTTTTTCGTCCCCCGATATTGAGTCTCGATCCTACACCAAGTGCAGGCGATTGTCCCCGCCCACGGTGTCGAGCGCGGCGCGGTCGCCGCGCGCCTCCCGTCTTCACCTCGCCATTGACCGGGGCCGGGCCTTGGTGAAGACATTGCGCCCGCGCAGGGGAAAATCATTGGCCAGCCTGGAGATCAGCAACGTCAGCAAGGCCTATGGGGCGACGCCGGTGCTCGACCGCATCTCGCTCGCCATGGAGGCCCGCGAGTTCGTCGCCTTCCTCGGCCCCTCGGGCTCGGGCAAGTCGACCCTGCTAAGGATCATCGCCGGGCTCGAGACGCTCGACGAAGGCGAGGTGCGGCTGGACGGCGAGCGGATCGACGGCCTGCCGCCGGGGCGGCGCGGGGTCGCCATGGTGTTCCAGCATTACGCGCTCTACCCGCACATGAGCGTCCGCGAGAACATGGCCTTCGGGCTGCGCAACGCCGGCATGCCGAAGCCGGAGATGGAGGCGCGGATCGCGGAGGTTGCGCAGATCCTCGAGATCGAGAGCCAGCTCGACAAGAAGCCGGGGCAGATGTCCGGCGGCCAGCGGCAGCGGGTCGCGATCGGCCGGGCGATCGTCAAGCAGCCGAAATTGTTCCTGCTCGACGAGCCCTTGTCGAACCTCGACGCGGCGCTTCGCATGCGGACGCGGATCGAGCTTGCACAGCTGCGGCGGCGCGTGGACGCGGCGCTGATCATGGTGACGCACGACCAGGCGGAGGCGATGACGCTCGCCGACAGGATCGTCGTGATGAACGACCGGCGCATCCAGCAGGTCGGCGCGCCGATGGAGATTTACGCACGCCCCGCAAATACCTTTGTCGCCCGCTTCGTCGGCTCGCCGGCGATGACGCTGGCGCCGGCAATCCGCGTGGAGGGGGAGGGCGGCTATGCCCGGGTGCGGCTCGGCTGCGGGGCGGAGGTCGAGACGCGGGTGTTGCCGGCCGCGCTTCCCAAGGACGGAGCGCTCCAGCTCGGGCTGAGGCCGGAAATGGTCGCCGTCGCCGCGCCCGGCGGCGGGACGGCCGACGCCGAGGTGGTGCTGCTCGAGCGGCTCGGCGAGCGGACCCTGGTCTATGCCCGCCTCTCCGACGGCCAGGAGATCGTTGCCGACGACAAAGGCGACAGCCGCCTCAAGGTGGGCGACACGGTGGGCCTCAGCATCGACGGCGCCGCGGCCCACCTGTTCGGGCCGGACGGCGCCGGCCACCACGCCGAGGCGGCGGCATGAGCGGCACGCGCGACTGGCGGGGCCTGCTGTTCGTCGCGCCTTTTCTCTCGCTCTATTCGCTGATCCTCATCTTCCCCTTGTTCCGCGGCCTATGGCTGAGCCTCAACCGCGTCGACCTGTTCGGCGACGGCCATTTCGTCGGCGCCGGCAATTACGTCCGCCTCGCCGGCGACCCGGTCTTCGCCACCTCGCTGATGAACACATTCGAAGTCACCTTGATGATCGTTCCGGTGCTGACAATCCTCGCCCTGCTCCTCGCCCTGGCGCTCAACAATGCCGGCAAGGGCGCGGCCCTGCTGCGCGGCATCTTCTTCTCCTCGGCGGTGCTTTCGGTGACCATCGTGACGCTGATCTGGCGGTTCGTGCTCGCGCCCGATTCCGGCCTGCTCGGCGAGCTTTGGAAGTCGCTCGGCTGGGAGCCGCTCGCTTTCCTCAGCGCGCCGGGCCTCGTGCTGCCGGCGATCGCCGTCACCACCATCTGGTGGTCGGTCGGCTTGCCGATGCTGCTGTTCCTCGCCGGGCTGCAGCAGATCCCGCAGGACATGTATGAGGCCGCCGCGCTCGACGACGCGACCCGCTGGACGACCTTCTGGCGGATCACATTGCCGTCGCTCCGTCGCACCCTCGTCCTCGTCGTCATGCTGCAGACCGCCGCGCAGCTGCAGCTGTTCGGCCAGGCGCAATTGCTCACCGCCGGCGGGCCGAGCGGCGCCTCGCGCACCGCGGTCCTGTTCCTGTTCGAGACCGCCTTCGGCCGCTGGGAGCTCGGCTATGCCAGCGCCGCGGCCGAGATCCTGTTCCTCATCATCCTCGCCGTCACCTTCGCCCAATATTGGTCGACCGCGCGGGCGACGGAGGGCCGCGATGGCCGCTAGTCTCGAACGGGGGCGGCTGACGCCGCTGGGCTGGGCGGCTTTGGTGCTTGGCGCGGCGATCATGGTCGCGCCGCTCGCCTGGACCCTGCTCCTCTCGCTCAAGCACAATGCCGAGCTGGTCGGCCATAGCGGCGCGGCGCTTCACCCGCCCTATACGCTCGAAAATTACGCCGCCATCGTCGGCAACAGCGGGACGATGCGCTGGCTGCTCAACAGCGCGATCGTCGCTTTGGGGACGACCGCGGGGGTGCTGATCCTCGCCAGCCTGGCGGGCTACGGCTTCGCCCGGCTCGATTTCCCGTTCCGGCGCACCCTGTTCGTCATCGTCCTCCTCGGCCTCGCGGTGCCGAGCCAGGCGGTGATCCTGCCGCAGCACCAATTGTTCGCCTGGCTGCACCTCCATAACAGCTATCCCGGCCTGATCCTGCCCGGGCTGATCGGGCCGTTCGGCGTCTTCTTCATGACAACCTACATGCGCGGCATCCCCAGGGACCTCGACGAGGCGGCGATGCTCGACGGCGCCTCGCGCTGGACGATCTTCTGGAAGGTCATCCTGCCGCTGACCGTCCCGGCCCAGTCGACCCTCGCCGTCTTCACCTTCCTCGGCAGCTGGAACGATTATTGGTGGCCGCTCATCTCGGCGACGCACAGCGACATGTACACCCTGACCGTCGGCCTCGCCGCCGCGCAGATGAACTACGCCCAGACCAGCGGCCTCGGCTTCCTGATGGCCCAGGCGGTGTTCGCCTCGATCCCGATCTTCATCGTCTACATCGTGTTCCAGAAGCAGATCGTGCGGGCGATGGCGGGGACGGCGGTCCGGTGAGGCGGCTCCTGGCCGGCCTTCTCGCTGTGCTCGCGCTCGGCAGCTGCGCGCCGGGCGACCACAAGACGCACATCTATCTGCAGCGCTTCTTCGGCGAATGCGGGGCGCAATACGGCGCGCACGCCGATCTCGCCAAGGCCGAGGGCGAGTGCGGCATCATCACCGCCCTCATCAACCGCTTCAACGCCGAGAATCCGGACCTCAAAATCGACGTCAACGTCGTCGCCTGGCCGGGCTATCCGCAGCTCACCGCGCAGATGGCGGCGCGGGATCCGCCCGACCTGGTCACCATGCACGAGGGCGTCATCACCGATTATGCCGCCAAGGGCCTGCTCGAGCCGGTCGAGCCCTACCTTAAGGAAGCCGGCCTCAGCCCGGCCGCCTTCACCGAAGCGAGTCGGCGGGGCGTCACCATAAGCGGCCGCATCTACGGCCTTCCCTGGGACACGCATGGCGGCCTGTTCCACGTCAACACCGCCCTCTTCGCCAAGGCGGGGCTGATGAAGGACGGCAAGCCGGTGCTGCCCAATTCGCCCGAAGAGCTGATCCGGCAGGCGCGCCAGTTCCAGGCGCGCACCGGCAAACCGTACCTGATCCAGAGCAATGTCGGCGACCCCGCCTATGCGGCGCGCAACCAATATACCTACATGATGGCGCTGGGCGCGAAGCTCTTCCCGGACTCGAAGCATATCCGCCTGGCGACGCCCGAAGGGATTCGCGTCGCGGCCTTCTTCCGGCGCATCAACGCCGAGCGGCTCGGCTCGCAGAACATGGACACGCCGGCCGCCATCGCCGCCTTCGTGAGCGGCGAGGGCGGCATCTATCCGACCGGCACCTGGATGATCGGCTCGTTCGAGCAGGAGGCCGAGACTCCGGGCCGGCCGCTCTACAAGAGCTATGCGGTCTTTCCTTACCCGCATTTGTGGGGGCAGCCGGTCGAGTTCGTCAGCGGCCACAGCTGGGTCGTGCCGGCCCGCAAGCGGACGGCAGCGCAGCGTTCGGCCATCGCCCGCTTCTTCCGCTTCATGGCCGCCCACAATTACGACTGGGCGCGGACCGGCCACATCCCCGCTTTCCAGGCGGTGCTCGACGACCCGCGCTTCAAGGCGCTGCCGCACCGCGCCGACATCGCCCCATTGGCCGCGATCGGGCGGCCGCTCCCCACCGAGGTGCAGCGCCAGTCGGCGATCGAAGGCCTGGTCGGCGAGGAAATGGCCGCCTCCAACACCGGCCAGAAAACGCCCGCCCGCGCCCTTGCCGACGCCGAGCGGCGGGTCAACGAGCTGCTCGCCGAGGTCGATTGAACCGGCGCTTCGCCGCGCCTATGATAATAGTTATTGTAATGGGAGGCGGCATATGGCCAGCAGCGTCAATCTCGGCGAGCAGCTCGAAGCGTTCATCACCGAGGCGGTGAAGAGAGGCCGCTACGGCTCGCGCAGCGAGGTCCTGCGCGAAGGCGTCCGCCTCGTCCAGGAACGCGAGGCCGCCTGGGCGAAGCTCGAGGCCGAAATCCAGAAGGGCATCGACGACGCGGTGGCTGGACGGTCTGAAGATGCCGATGTCGTATTCGATCGACTGATCGCGAAATATTCGGCGACGGCGGAATCTTCGTCCCGGTGAGGGTGAGGATCACGCGTAGCGCAGAGCGCGATCTGGACGAAATCGCCGCGTGGATCGCGGCGGAAAATCCGTCTCGGGCCGCCAGTTTCGTTCGGGAGCTGCGCGAGAAGTGTCTCAACCTCGGCTCACAGCCAAAACGCTATCCACTTGTACGGAACCTGGGAGGGTATGAGATACGCAAGCGCACCCACGCACATTACCTCATCCTGTTTTTCGTGATGGCCGATCACGTGGAGGTGGCGCACGTGGTGCACGGTTCTCGCGACTGGATGAGCCTGCTCGGAAGCAACGAATAGCTAGGCGTCCCGCCGCGCCTCCACCGCAGCGGCCGCCGCTTCAATCGCCTGATCGATCCCCATCTCGCTGGTGTCGAGAAGCACCGCGTCGTCGGCCTTCGCGAGCGGCGCGGCGGCGCGGTGGCTGTCGCGCTCGTCGCGGGCGTTTATGTCGGCGAGCACGTCGTCGTAATGGGCGGGACGGCCGGCGCGGACGAGCTCCTCGAAGCGGCGGCGGGCGCGGACCTCGGGGCTCGCGGTCACGAACAATTTCACCTCCGCCGCAGGCGCGACGACGGTGCCGATGTCGCGGCCGTCGAGCACCGCGCCGCCTTGCTGGGTAGCGAAGGCGCGCTGGCGCTCGACCAGCGCCTGCCGGACGAGCGGATAAGCGGAGATTCGCGAGGCGATGCCGCCGACCGCCTCGGTGCGCAGCTCCGGATCGTTGAAATCCGTCTGCGAGAAGTCGCAGGCGCGCACTGCGGCGAACTCGCTCTCCGGGTCGCCGTCCCAGCGCAAGAGGTTGAGCGCGACCGCGCGGTAGAGGAGGCCGGTGTCCATGTGCGGCAGGCCGAAGCGGCGGGCGAGCGCCTTGGCGATCGTGCCCTTGCCGCTCGCCGCGGGGCCGTCGACGGCGACGATCATCGCGCGAGGCCGGCGAGCATGGCGGCGAAACCCGGGAAGCTGGTGTCGGCGGCGGCCATGTCGGCGACGATTACCGGGCGGCGGCAATGGAGGCCAGCCACCGCGAACGCCATGGCGACGCGATGGTCGAGGCCGGGGTCGATCGTCGCTCCGCCGGCGAGCGGCTCGCCGCCGCTGCCGTGGACGATGAGCCCGTCTTCCAGCTCCTCGACGCGGGCGCCGATCGCCCGCAGGCCTTGCGCCATCGCCGCAAGCCGGTCCGATTCCTTGACCCGGAGCTCGCCGAGGCCGCTGGTTCGCGTCATGCCTTGAGCGAAGGCGGCGGCGACGAACAGGATCGGGAATTCGTCGATCATCGCCGGCGCGACGTCGGGCGGGACGTCGACGCCGCGAAGCACGGAAGCGCGGGCCGACAGTTCGGCGACCGGCTCGCCCCCTACATCCCGCGGGTTCGACCAAGAGAAATCGGCCCCCATCTCCCGCAACAGCTGGAAGAGGCCGGCGCGGCCCGGATTGACGCCGACGTTGTCGATTCGAACCTCCGACCCGGGAACGAGCAGGGCCGCGACGAGCGGGAAGGCGGCCGCGGAAGGGTCGCCGGGCACCGCCACCTCGCATGGCCGAAGCTCCGCCTCGCCGTGCAGGGTGATCCGCTCGCCCTCCACCGCGATCTCGGCCCCGAACGCTTGCAGCATCCGCTCGCTATGGTCGCGGGTGGGAACCGGCTCGATCACTGTCGTGACGCCGGGAATGTTGAGCGCGGCGAGCAGGATCGCCGATTTGACCTGGGCTGAGGCGACTTCCATCCGGTGCTCGAGGGGCATTGCGGGGCAGGCGCCGCGCAGCAGAAGGGGCAGCCGTCCGCCGGGGCTTGGCGCGATGTCGGCGCCGAGCCTGGAGAGAGGCCCGATCACGCGCCCCATCGGGCGGGCTGAGACGGAGGCGTCGCCGGTGAAGGCCGCGATAATGGGGTGGCTCGCGGCGAGGCCCATCAGCAGCCGCGCCGAGGTGCCGCTATTGCCCATTTCGAGCGCCGCCTCGGGCTGGAGCAGCCCGCCGGTGCCGACCCCGTCGACGGTCCACGCCTCGCCCGCCGGGTCGATTCTTACGCCCATCGCGCGCAGCGCCGCCGCGGTCGATTCGACGTCCCGCCCTTCCGAAAGACCAATGATGCGGCTGCGGCCGCGCGCCATCGCCGCGAGCATCAGCGCGCGGTGCGAGATCGACTTGTCGCCCGGTATCCGCGCCTCGCCTCGAAGCGGCGCCGAGGCGGAAAATTGCATCGGCCCGGCCGCCTCTCCACGCATGGGCTTGGCTTTTGACAGCGGCCTACCCATGTGGCAAGGCGCGGCGACCTCGCGGCCCGCGGCCGTTTTTCACATCTTTTCGACCGGAGATTTCTCACCCATGGTGAAGGCTGAATGGGGCACGAAGCGGACCTGCCCGAAATGCGGCACGCGCTTCTACGATCTCGGCAAGGAAGACCCCGTGACCTGCCTCGCTTGCGGGATCGCCTGGGATCCGGAGCCGGTGCTCAAGTCGAAGCAGCCGCTGCCCTTCGATGTGCCGAAGAAGGAGGTCGAGGTCGACGACAAGCCGGACGTCGACCTGGCCGCCGAGGAGCTCGCCATCGACGAGGATGCCGAGGAGAATCCGGACGACGAGGTCGATCTCGGCGGCGACGACGACATCGGAGTCCCCGGCGCGGCCGGCGACGACGAGGAGGTCTAAGAATCCCATCGAAGTGATACTTCGATGGGGGCCCGATGGAGCTTCTTGCTAAAGCTCGGCGCCTTCCGTAAATCGGCGCCGCGACGCCCTCCCAGGGGCGCGAAAAGGTTCGGGGCCGTAGCTCAGCTGGGAGAGCGCTGCAATGGCATTGCAGAGGTCAGGGGTTCGATCCCCCTCGGCTCCACCATTCAAGTTAAAATGTAAGGGGAATACAGGCTTAGGCCTCTCCCACAGCCCGCCGCGCTGCCGCGCGATTCCATGAGACGTTCGCGCATCGGCTCCGCGACGTTGCGGCGGCATCGTAGGCCTCAACCCGGCTGCCGCCGGGCTTCCGGTTCCTCCATATGGCCGCCAAGCGAGTGCGTGAACGTTCGCTCGTCGCCCAAGACGATCGGGCTCCGATTACGGGTCGTTATCGTTGCCTGACTCAACCCGGAGGGCCCAGGGCAAGTCTAGCGATCCGGCCTCGGTGGACTCGCTGCGGGCACCTGCCTGCTGGGTCAGTGCGGAAGCGGATGGCGAGCTGGCCGCGCATTGGTCGAGCGCCAGACGAGATCCGTCGAGCGAAGCGAGCTGCACCGGGTTCATTTTATAACAATCGTAGCTGGCGGAGACCTGCCCCGCCACCGCGTTCAGCCGGTTCTTTATTTCAAGCTCGTAGTCCGGATACAGGACCGGTCTGCCGGAGCCTCTGGGCACCGCCACCTCCAGTACGACTCCCCTGGCGAAGTAGTTCGCCGCCGTCGTCTTGCTCACCCGGAAAATCTCCCATTGGTCCAGCTTGTGCGGATCGTCGCGTGTGACCGCCTCCAGCACTACAAGGAAGAAACCGTCGGTTTCGTGTCCCTGCGCGTCCCGCGACAGCCAGGCGCGGGTCAGGTGCGGTGTGACCGCGGTCGATGCGTTGAAGCGTACATTCTTGATCACAAGGCTCAAATAGACGTCGCAATCGCGGTCCAGGTTCTTCTTCCACGCGGTCGGCAACGATTGCGGGTTGCTAATGCGAAACACACGCAGTTCGAACCCCCCGCGGAGCGCCTTCAGTGCGGCCGCCGGGACACGCGGCAATCGTGTGAGCGCAATCCCGTCCAGACTGGCGCTAAGGACGCCGCTGGCGGGAATATCGAGCACCCTGCCGGCCGGAAAAAAGGTCAAAGTCGGCCGGCGGAAATGCGCCGCTTGTGCCTGCGCGCTCCCCGGAAGGAAGACAAGCAGCGCGGCGGCGATGGAACCGATGGCTGCAGAAGCGAAACGCGCCATTTGCCTTCTCCTCTACTTGCATTTGTGTTGCTCGTCGATCAGCCACCCGATGATGTCGATGCGACGGACTTCATCAAACGATAGGACTTGCGACGTGGGAATCATCGAAAGGCTGGCCCATGCTTTCTGGGTGTCCGTCCCGCAGTCGAATCTGCGAATTGCCAGCAGTTCGATATTGCCTTGGTCACGTTGCACGATGAATCCTTGAATCCATCCGTGCTCGCTGACAAAGTTGCCAAGTTCATTGTACTTATCCGCCAAGGTCGGAGTGATGCGGAGTTCGCCCAAGTCGAATTCCTCAGGAGCCGCCACCTTGCCATAGACATAGGGGACAGTCAGCGAAGAAATCAGCGCGATTGAGACAGCCAGCTTTGGAAACAACGCTGTCCGGGAATTGTACCAAGAGGCCAGCGCCAGGATGCAAGTGACGATGGTCAGCAGCAGATCGGCGTAGAACTCGTCACGGCCAAGGTCGCGGATCCGTGAGCGGGCTTCGTTGACCTCGCCCAGCGTGCCCTTGGTCATGACGCTTTGGCATTCCTGCCGCTCCGAGAAGACCGGTTGCAGGCGCGGCAGGATGGTTGACCCGCGCGAGCAAACGATTTCGGCGGCCACCTTGCGGGCCTGGTTCCAAGCGATCCTGTCATATCCCTTCGCGGAGGCGATCGCAGGGCACTGCTTCTCGTCGTCGCTGAGGCCGGGTGGGACGTCCGGGGTCCGGCCCGGGGAGGGAGCGGAGTCGGCCGCCAGCGACCAGCAACTGCCCTCGCTCCGGGTTGCGAGTCCTCCGATCCGAAGGATCGGGACGTCGACGACCGCAACCCGCATGAGGACAAGCGCCAGCACAATCAGCGGGGGAATGTCCGAAAGCAGGTTTCGCGCCGTCGCGGAGGGTTGTTTGCGCAAGCGGTGGGTTACCAAGTCGCGCCTCGGGCGCGCGGGGATGCGTGGCTCTTTCCCGTCCGGCTTCTCGGGGCCAGGCGGTTGGGTCGTCGCCTTGCCGACACCCGTCACCCGGGCTCTAGACCAGTGGCCGAACCGCTCGGCGAGACGGGTCAGCCAGACCGCGCTGTGCGTCGCGGGAGCCCAGCATAGCAACGTGATCGCCGCGGCAGCCGATGCCGCTGCGAGGAATAGCCGCGGATGCGTCCTGACGATCTCCGGAAGGTGCCAACGATAGATGCCGTCGATCAGTCCAATCGTGACGTCACGAATGAAATCTGCCGAAGTATTGAGATACGATTGGGAATTGCGCGCGTAGATCGCCAAGCCCAGCAGGTCTTCCTGAGCCGATTGGACAATGAACCCGTTGGCAATGAGAAATGCGGCAAAGGACGGAATCAGCCAGGCGAAGGACGATAACAGCGAAGGCGGTGCCGTGACTTCCGAAGAGCCCTGCTTTGTCGCGTTACCGGCAACTTTGGCCACGCTCGTCCCCCCAGCCTGGCAATCATGAGTCTCGCAAGATAGCCTGAAATGAAACCTGGGGGGAAGGGCGGCGGGTCATCTCAACAATTGCCCGTCAGACTAAGCACTTATTGCGGAGAGAACGTTCCAGTATCGATCAGCGCATCGCCGCCGAGCGTCCGATACAGATCCGCTAGGTTCACCGCCCGCGCCAGCCGCGTCCGCGTCAGGCTTTGTTGGGCGGAATACAGGGTGCGCTGGGCGACGAGGGTGGCGAGGAAGTTCTCGATGCCTTCGCGATAGCGCGCTTCGGTGAGGCGGTAATTGTCCTCGGCGTCGGCGACAAGGCGGCTCTGGGCGCCGAACTGCGCCGCCATCGTGCCGCGGCGGGCGAGTGCGTCGGAGACTTCGCGGAAGGCGGTCTGGATAATCTGCTCGTAGCGGGCGAGGAACAATTCGCGCTGGGCGCGGGCGTAAGCGAGGTTGCCCTTGTTGGCGCCGGCGTCGAAGATGGGGAGCGAGGCGCTGGCGCCGGCGCTCCAGATGAAGGCGCCGCCGGTGAACAAAGAGGTCAAAGCGGTGCTGGCGAGGCCGAGCAGGCCGGTCAGCGAGATTCGCGGGAAAAAGGCGGCGCGGGCGGCGCCGATCCGCGCGTTGGCGGCGATCAGCTGATACTCCGCCTCGACCACGTCCGGGCGTCGGAGCAGGATTTCGGAGCTTAAGCCCGCCGGCACCTCGGCGATCAGGGAGTCGACGCTCTCGATCGAGGCTGGCAGCAGCGCATCCTCGATCGGAGCGCCGACGAGGAGCTGCAGGGCGTTGCGGTCCTGGGCGACGTCGGTGGTCTGGCTGGCGACGTCGCTCTTCGCCTGCTCGAGGATGGTCTGCGCCTGCCTGAGGTCGATCCGCGAGGCGATGCCGCCCTGGAGCCGGGCGCCGGTCAGCTGGACCGAGCGGGCGGCATTGGCTTCGGTCTCCTGGGCGATGCGCAGCAGGGAACGGTCGGAGGCGAGGGTGAAGTAAGCGGTGGCGATCTCGGCGGTCAGCGACAGGCGGGTCGCCCGCGCCGCCGCCTCGGTGGCAAGATACTGGTCGAGCGCGGAATGGCTTAGGCTGCGGATGCGGCCGAACAGGTCGAGCTCGAAATTGTTGACTCCGGCATCGAGCGAATAGCGGGCGTGGGTGCCCTGGCCGCCGCCGCCGCCGACGTTCACGCCGCCGCCCGCGTCGACATGAGGCAGCAGCTCGGAGCGTTGGACGCGATATTGAGCGCGGGCCGAGGCGATATTGGCGGCGGCGATCCGCAGGTCGCGGTTGTTGACCAGCGCGCGCTCGATCAGCGTCTGCAGCCTGGGGTCCCGAAACACGTCCTTGTAGGTGAGCGTCGGCAGCGCCGCCTCGCTCTGGCGCAAATAGGCGTTTCCGACCGGCCAGCTCGACGGCACCGGCGGCTCGGGCCGGCCATATTTGGGCTCGAGGGTGGTGCAGCCGGCGAGCGAGGCGGCAGCGAGCAGGAGAGCGAGCTTCCTCACAGGGCCGGCGCCTCCCGCTCGGTCAGTACCAAAGTCTCGCGCCGCCGCGAGAACAGGCGGCGGACGAGCACGAAGAACAGGGGCACGAAGAAGATGGCGAGGATCGTCGCGGCGATCATGCCGCCCATCACCGCCGTGCCGATGGCGACCCGGCTGCGCGCGCCGGCACCGGTCGAGACGGCGAGCGGCAGCACGCCGAACACGAAGGCCAGGCTGGTCATCAGGATCGGCCGCAGGCGCAACCGGGCGCCCTCGATGGCGGCGGCGACCGGAGTCTGGCCTTCCTTCTCGGCGAGCTCGGCGAATTCGACGATCAGGATGGCGTTCTTGGCGGAAAGGCCCATGGTTGTCAGCAGCCCGACCTGGAAATAGACGTCGTTGTCGAGGCCGCGGATCGCCACCGCGAGCGCGGCACCGAGCAGGCCGAGCGGCACCACCATCAGCACCGAAATGGGGATCGACCAGCTCTCGTAGAGGGCGGCGAGACAGAGGAAGACGACGAGCAGCGACAAGGCATAGAGATAGGGTGCCTGCCCGCCCGACAGCCTCTCCTGGTAGGAGAGACCGCTCCAGTCGACCCCGACTCCCGGCTCCTGAGCGGCGAGCGAGGCCATCTTGTCCATCGCCTCGCCCGAGCTGTGGCCTTCCGCCGCCTGGCCCTGGAATTCGTAGGAGGGAACTCCGTTGAACCGGCCGAGGCTTGACGGCGCGCGGCCCCAGCTGGTGCTGGCGAAGGAGGAGAAAGGCGCCATCTGCCCGTTGGTCGAGCGGACGAACCAGCTGGCGAGGTCCTCGGGGCGGCTGCGATAGGGCGCGTCGCCCTGGACGTAGACCCGCTTGACCCGACCGCGGTCGATGAAATCGTTGACGTAATTGCCACCCCAGGCGGCCGACAGGGTCGAATCGACATCGGCCTGGGAGAGGCCCAATGCGCCGATCTTGGCCTGGTCCTCGTCGACCTGCAGCGTCGGATTGTCCTCGAGCGTCGACAGGCGGACCGAGGCCAGCGCGGGGTCCGCCATCGCCGCGGCAAGGATGCGGTCGCGGGCGGCCTTGAAATCGTCGCGCGAGAGCGAGCCGGTGTTCAAAAGCTCCATAGTGAAGCCGGTGGATTGGCCCAGGCCGCGCACCGGCGGCGGGTTCAGGGCGAAGAACTGGACGTCGCGCAGGACGCCGAGGCTGCGGGTGGCGCGCTGGGTGATGGCAAGCGCGCTGTTCTCCTTGCCCTTGCGCTCGTCCCAGGGCGCCAGAGCGAGGAAGCCGCGGCCGGCATTCTGGCCGGAGCCGGCCTGATTGCCGCCGATGACGGTGAAGAGTGCGGTGACGTTCTTCTTCTCCTTGCCCATGAAATAGCGCTCGACCGCCTTGGCCGCCTCGAGCGTGCGGGCCTGGGTTGCGCCGGGGGCGAGGGTGAACTGGAGCTGGGCGGAGCCCTGGTCCTCGCTCGGGAGGAAGCTGGTCGGCAGCCGCAAGAACACGAAGACCAGGAGGGCGGTCAGCACGACGTAGACCAGCATCATCGGCCGCGCCCGCCCGATAGTCCAGGCGACGCCGGCCCGGTAGCGCTCGCGGCTGCGGCCGAACCAGGCGTTGAAGCCGGCGCCGAGGCGGTGGGCGTAGCCGGTGAAGCTGCCTTCCTCCGACGCCCTCTCCGCCGCGCTTTTCGGAGGCTTGAGCAGGGTCGCGGTGAGGGCGGGTGAGAGGACGAGGGCGACGATGACCGACAGGATCATCGAGGAGACCATCGTGATCGAGAATTGCCGGTAGATGACGCCGACCGAGCCGCCGAAGAAGGCCATGGGCAGGAACACGGCGGAGAGGACGAGGGCGATGGCGATCAAGGCCGTCTGGATCTCGTCCATCGATTTCACGGTGGCGTCATGCGGCGAGAGGCCCTCCTCCTCCATCAGCCGCTCGACATTCTCGACGACGACGATGGCGTCGTCGACCAAGAGGCCGATCGAGAGGACGAGGCCGAACAGGGTCAGGGTGTTGATAGTGAAGCCGAACACGGCGAGCACGCCGAACGTGCCGAGCAGCACGACCGGCACGGCGATCGCCGGCACCAGGGTCGCCCGCCAGCTCTGCAGGAAGACGAACATGACGATGACGACCAGCAGCACCGCCTCGAGCAAGGTCTTCACCACCTCGTGGATCGACAGCTTGATGAAGGCGGTGCTGTCGTTGGGGTAGGCGTAGCGGAAGCCTTGCGGGAAGGATTTGGCGCGGGCGTCGACCTCGGCGCGGACCAGCCTGGCGGTCTTGAGGGCATCGGCGCCGGGGGCGAGCTGGATTGCGATGCCGGCGCCGGGATGGCCGTTGAGGCGCGAGAGATTGCCGTAATTCTCGCTGCCGAGCTCGATCCGGGCGACGTCCTTCAGGGTGACGTTGGAGCCGTCCGGCTGGGTCTTGAGGATGATCGCGCGGAACTGCTCGGGCGTCGACAGGCGGGAGCGCGCGGTCACGCTCGCGTTCAGCATCTGCTCGGGCGGCGCGGGCTGGCCGCCGATCTGGCCGGCGGCGACCTGGGTGTTCTGCGCCTGGATCGCCTGGACGACGTCGCGCGGGATCAAGGAGAAGCTGGCGAGCTTGTAGGGATCGAGCCAGATCCGCATCGCATATTGCGAGCCGAACACGTTGATGTCGCCGACTCCGGGCACCCGGCCGAGCGGGTCCTGGAGGTTGGTGGCGAGATAGTCCGAGACGTCGGCCGACGACATCCGGTCGCTCTCGTCATAGACCGAGACGACCATCAGGAAGTCCTGATTGGACTTGGTGACGACGAGGCCCTGCTGCTGGACCTGCTGGGGCAGGCGCGGGAGGGCCTGCTGGACCTTGTTCTGGACCTGGACCTGGGCGATGTCAGGATCGACCGACTTGTCGAACGTGGCGGTGATTCCGACTCCGCCCGACGCGTTCGAGTTGGCGCTGAAATAGAGCAGGCCGCCGATCCCGGTCAGCTGCTGCTCGATCACCTGGGTGACGCTGGTCTCGACCGTCTCCGCCGACGCGCCGGGGTAGTTGGCGCGGATGTTCACAGAAGGCGGCGCGATGTCGGGATATTGCTCGACCGGAAGCGACAATATGCCGCCGATCCCGCCGAGCATGATCACGATCGCGATCACCCACGCGAAGATCGGGCGATCGATGAAGATTCGGGAGATCATCGGCGCCCGCTAACCCTGCGCGCCGCCGGCCGCGCCCCGTCCGCCGCGGCCCCCGCCGCCATAGCCGCCCGCGCCGCCGCGGCCCGCGCCGGGCTGGCGCTGCGGCGAGCCGGCGGGCACGGGCTTCACCTTCTGGCCCGGCTTCACCTTGATCAGGCCCTCGACGATGATCCGGTCGCCCGCCTTGAGCCCGGCGGTGACCACCCATTTGTCGCCGACCGTCCGCTCGGCCGTCACCATCCGGGTCATGGCGAGGTTGCCGGGGCCGACGACGATCACCGTCGCATTGCCCTTGGGATCGCGCGACAGGCCGGCCTGCGGGACCAGGAAGGCGTTGGAGATGGTCTCCTGGACGAGCTTCGCGCGGACGTACATGCCCGGCAGCAGCAGGCCCTGCGGGTTGGGGAAGGTGGCGCGCAGGGTGACGCTGCCAGTGGCGGGATCGACCATCGCCTCGGCGAATTCGAGCGTGCCGGTGAAGCCGTAGTCGCTGCCGTCCTCGAGAGTGAGGGCCACCTTGGCGCGGCTCGGGGCGACGCCGCCGGCGGCGACCGCGCGCCGCAAGGCGAGCAACTCGGCGCTCGACTGCTGGATGTCGACGAACATCGGGTCGAGCCGCTGGATGGTGGTCAGCGGGTCGGCCTGGGCAGCGGTGACGAGCGCGCCGGTGGTGAACAGCGAGCGGCCGATCCGGCCGGTGATCGGGGCGGGCACGCGAGTGTAGCGAAGGTTGATCGACGCCGTCTCGAGCGACGCGCGGTTCTGTGCGACGGCGGCATTGGCCTGCTGGGCCTGGGCGCGGGCGTCGGTATATTCCTGCTGGCTGACCGCCTGCATGCGGGCGAGCGGGGCGTAGCGGTTGGCCCGCGCCTGCGCCGCGGCGCGGTTCGCCTGGGCGCTGGCGAGGTTGGCGCGCGCCTGGGCGGCGGAGGCCTGATAGAGGGACGGGTCGATCTGGTAGAGCGTCTGCCCGGCGCGGACGATCGAGCCTTCGGTGAACAGCCGCGCGCGGATGACGCCGGAGACCTGAGGCCGGACCTCGGACACCTGGTAGGCGCTGGTGCGGCCGGCGAGCTCGGCGGTGATCGGGACGTTGGTCGGCTGAACGACGACGTAGCCGGCTTCCGGCGTGCCGCCGCCGCCGCGCCCGCCGCGGCCGCCCTTGCCGGCTGCGCCGCCGGAATCGTCGGCGCCGCCCGAGCCGCAGGCGGCAAGCGCGAGCAGCAGCGAGGCGGCGATCAATCTGAGCTTCGGCGAAGGAGAGGCGGTCACGTCGCGGGCGCGATGGGAGCGGCCGGCTTGCTCGAAGATGAACAGCTTTCCGAAGGTCACGATCTATCCCAGGACTCCCGCACGCGCGGGCAACGTGGCGCGCATGCACGCGTTCCGCAGCAGGGGAAAGGGGGAAAAGGTGCCCCCTCTCCCCGTGGGGGAGAGGGCTGGGGGTGAGGGGGTTCGGCTTACGCGCCCTATCTCGGCCGCCGAGCCCCCTCTCCCTACCCTCTCCCCGCCGGGGAGAGGGGTTGGCTTCAGAACTTCGTGCCGATCCTGAGCCCGATCGTGCGGGGCGCGTAGGGGACGATGTAGGGCCGCTGCGCGCATTGGCCGCATTCCTGGTAGCGGGTGAGCTGCGCCCGCTCGTCGAACGCGTTCTCGACGTAGATTTCGGCGGTGAACTTCTTCCAGTCGATGCCCACCGCGAAGTCCGCCATCGTATAGGCCTTGAGCCGCCCGAGCCCCGCCGCCGGGTTCACCCGATTGCCGAGCGGGTCGAAGATCAGCGTGCGGATGTCGGCCGAGGCCGAGCTCTGGTGCGAGACCACGGCCTGCAAGTGGGCCTTGGCGCCGTCGCCGACCGGGAATTCGTAGCGCGCCTGGGCGCTCGCCTTGAACCTCGGAGTGACGGGGAGGCGGGTGCCCTTGGGGGCGGAGATGTAGTTGCTCTGGCCCTGCGGCCCGGGCGCGGTGCAGGTGAAGTTCGGATCGTCGAAGCCGCAGAGGTTCCGCTTGGTCTTGGCGTCGGTGTAAGCGGCGCTGCCCGTGAAAGAGAGGCCAAGCATGGGCCGCCAGCTGAGGTCGAGCTCGGCGCCCTTGATCCGGGCGTCGGGCCCGTTGTGGATCTCGGTGAAGCTGTTGGCGCCGAGGAAGGAGAATTGGAACTTCTTCCAATCCTGGAGGAAGACCGCGCCGTTCAATCGCATCGTCCCGATCGTCGACTTGAAGCCGAGCTCGTAATTGGTGAGCGTGTCCTCCTGATAGGGGTCGATGTCGCCGCGACGGTTAATGCCGCCGGGGCGGAAACCCTTCGACCAGGTGGCGTAGACCATATGGTCGGGCGTGATCTTCCAGGTCAGGTTGAGCCGGTGGGTGAAGCCGTCGCCCTTGGTCGACTTTGGCACCACCTTGCCATTGGCGAAGACTCCGAGGTCGGTGCAGGGCGAGCCCGGCACCGCCGGCGGCAGCAAGGTGCCGGTGATGTTGTTGCGCAGGGTCGCACCGGTCGTCGTGAAGCATTGGATGACGCCGGTGCGCGAGCTGCCCGCGCCGTTGAACGGATGGGCGGTGAAGCCGGCGCCCGGATTGCGGCCGAAGCCGAAGAAGCCGATCAGCGAATTGTCGTATTTGTAGGCGCGGATGCCGCCGGTGAAGGTGAGGTTGGAGAGGATGTCGAAGCTCGCCTCGCCGAACGCCGCATAATCCTTGTCGACGCGATCCTGCTGGGTGAGCCAGAGCGTGCCGGGGAAGCCGTTCACCGAGACGGCGCTGCCGAGGCCGGTCACCTGATAATCCTGGTGGATGCGGTGATATTGGCGCTGGTAGAACAGCCCGCCGACGAAGCGCAGGCGCTTGTCCGCCGGCGAGGCGATCCTCAGCTCGTGGCTCATCTTGGTGAACTTGTCGCGGCCGATGATGTGTTGCGACGGGTTGATCGTGTTCCCGCCATTGTCGAGGAAGTAGAAATAGCCCGCGAGGCCGCCGTAGCTCGAATAGAGATTGTCATAGGCCTCGGCGTAATCGGTATAGTCGTTCGACGTATTGATCTTCCTCATGAAATAGGCGCCGGCATAAGTCAGGTCCCAGTTGGAGACCTTGCCCTCGATGGTGAGCGCCGCCTGGCCGAAGCGGTCGTGGCTGCGGTCGGGGTAGAAATGCTGGACCTTGAGATCGCCGAGGGTGGGATCGTAGCCGAACGAGCCGTGGGCATGCTGGTCCTGGCCGAGCACGGCCAAGGTTGCCGTCCAATTGTCGGCGAGGTCGATGCCGAGCGCGGCGCGGCCGCCGGCGACGTCGACGTCGTTGAAATCCTTCTTGACCAGAGCCGCGTTGTTGACGGTGATTCCGCCCGGCTGGGGCAGGAAGCGGCGGGTGCCGGCGATATTGTCGATATAGCCGGCGTCATGCTCGTACCAGCCGACGACGCGCAGCGCGGCGCGCGACGAGAGCGGGGCGTTGATGAAGCCCTCGACCTTGCCGCCGATGCCGCCCTTCCTCACCGTGTTGATCTCGGCGTCGGCGCCGCCGTAGAAATTGTTGGTGTCGGGCTTGTTGGTGATGATGCGGATCGTGCCGGCTTCCGACGAGGCGCCGTAGAGCGTGCCCTGGGGCCCGCGCAGCACCTCGATTCGGGCGATGTCGTAGATGTGGACGTCGATCGTGCCGCCGATCGTGGTGACCGGCTGCTCGTCGAGATAGACGCCGACCGAGGGCAGCGAGCCCGAATGGTTGCCGTCGCCGCCCGAAGCGACGCCGCGAATGTAGACGTTGGTGCTGCCCGGAGTCGCGGTCTGGAACGAGACGCTCGGAGTCAGCTTGGTGTAGTCGTTGAAGTTGGAGACGTTCAATTCTTCGAGCCTGCGCGTGCCGAGCGCCTGGATGCTGATCGGCACGTCCTGGAGGTTTTCCTCGCGCTTCTGGGCGGTGACGACGATCTCGTCATCGGTCTGGCCGGCATTGCTGCCGGAGGGCGGCGTGGGCGGCGTCGGCGCCTGCGAAGTGCCGCCCTGGGCGTAGGCCGTGCCGGTGAAGACGGTCGAGGCGAGGAGGCCGAGAAGCGCGGTGCGAAGGCCGGTCGAGCGCATACATTCCCCCAGAAGCTGCGTCAGGAGGCGAGCGTGACCCCCGCGGGGCCGCGCCGTCAATTCATTTTGCTTTCGCAACGTCAGGCGGCGGCGATGCTGTGGCTTCGCGGCCACTCCGCCGGCGCCTCCGGATAGGAATCGAGCACGGGGCCGAGCGCGTCCTTCAGCGGCTCCAGCCAGGGCTCGAAGGCGCGCCACTGGCCGACCCCTTCGCGGTTGATCGGCCGGCGCACCTGCTCGGAGCTGGCGGTCCGCACCGCCCGCTTGTTTTCGTGGAAGGCCAAGCAGGCGGCGTCGAAATCGAGCCCGAGATAGGCGAGCAGGGCGCGGACCTCGCGCTCGGGATCGTCGAGCAGCCGCTCGTGGATCACCCGATGCACCCGGCCCGGCAGCACTGCGTCGATATGGGCCATCAGCCGGACGTAATCCGCATAGTACCGGCCCATGTCGGTGAGCGAATAGCTGAAGCCCTGGCCGCGGGCATAATGCTGGCGGAAATTGGAGACGCAGCAATCGAGCGGGTGCCGCCGCGCGTCGATTATCTTCGCCTTGGGCAGGATGAGGTGGATCAGGCCGACATGCACCCAATTGTTGGGCATCTTGTCGATGAAATAGGGCCGGCCCTCCCGCCGCTGGACACGGGTGCGATCGAGATAGTCCTCGCCGATCGCCCGCAGCGCATCGCCCGACAGGGCCGCAAGTCTCTCCCTGTAGCGATCATCGCCGCCTTCCTCCCGAGGCCCGGCCATGCGGCGGGCGAGGGCGGGGATGTCGGGCAGCTCCATCGTGCCTTCGACGAGCTTGTGGCTGGCGAGGATCTGCTCGACCAAAGTCGAGCCGGCGCGCGGCATGCCGAGGATGAAGATCGGATCGGGCGCCGGCGAGCCCTGGCCGCTCCTCGCTGCGAAGAAAGCGGGGGTGAGGAGGGCGATCGAGCGGTCGACATGGGCGGTGACCTCGTCGGCGTCATAGTCGATTGAAGTGCGGCGGATGCGGTTGCCCTCCTCATAGTGACGGAAGGCGCGCTCGGGCTCGCCGGCATCCTCGAGCGCCTTGCCGAGGGCGAAGTGGAGGTGGAGGCGGTCGGGCTCGGCGAGCCCGTGGGAAGCCAGTGCGGCCTCCATCGCGGCCACGTCCTCCGCTCCGAGCTTCACAATCTTGAGGTTGGCGAGGCTCCACCAGGCTTCGCCCAGGGTGGGCGCGATCCGGATGGCGCGGCGGTAGGCCTCGACTCCGTCCGCGGTCCTGCCGACGGTCTTCAGGACATGGCCGAAGCTCATCCACACCTTGGGCTGCCCGGGCCGGCGGGCGAGCACCTCTTCGTAAAGGCGGATCGCTTCCTCATAGCCGCCGATGCGGCTCAAAGCCGCCGCCTTCAGATTGCGGTGGCCGAGATAATCGGGCTCGTCGTCGGTGATTCCGTCCAGCACGTCCACCGCTTCGGCGGGACGGTTCTGCCGGTAGAGGGCGGTGGCGAGGTTGGCGCGGGCGGCGGTAAAATCGGGCGCCAGCTCCAGCGCGCGGCGGAGCAGGGCCTCGGCGTCCTTGTAGCGGCCGATCCGGCCGGCGACCTCGGCGAGCATGCGGATCGCCGCGACGTCGAACGGGGAGGCGGCGAGGTGCGGCCGGAGGATCGACTCGGCGACGGGGAGGTCGTTCTCGACCAAAGCCAAAGCGGCGCGGAGCAGGGCCGGGTCCTGCTTCGCCTCGGCGAGCGCCCGCTCGAGGGCGGCGCTCACGGCGCGGTGTCGTCCTCGACCAACGGCACGCCGTAGCCGGCGAGCAGGGCCTTCACCTCCGGTTTGTGGCGTTCCAGCGCCGTTTCGACCTCCTCGCGCAGCGCCCGGTCGGCGCGGCGGGTGCCCATCGAGATGTCGAAGGCGAGGGGGAGCTGCGGCCCGTCGAACCTCTCGGCGAGCGGAGTGAGCTTGAGCGCCGCCGCCTGCCTGGGCGCGAAATAGCCGGCCACCGGTCCCCAGACGAAGGCGACGTCGACCTCGCCCGTGGCGACGGCCTTCAGGATATCGGCCTGGGGGGCCGGGCTGTCGTAATCGCCGTAGACCATATAGCCGCGCACGTTGGCGGTGATGCCGCGCTTTGCCAAGGCGTCGGCGGGCGGAGTGTTGGCGCCGTCGTCGCCGATCAGCTGGACTCCGATCTTCAAGGCGGCGAGGCGGGGGTCGTCGAAGCCGGTTATGTCGAGATGGCGGTCTGCCCGGGTCACCGCGACGTAGGTCGAGCGGTAATAAGGCCGGGTGGTGAGCAGCATGTCGACGCTGCTGCCGACGCCGGGGATGAGGTCGCACAGGCCCGCGTTCAGCGTGTTGCGGACGTTGCCGCGCCGCTGCGCCCACCAGGTGTAGCTGACTCGGGCGCCGAAATCCCTGGCGAGGAGCGCCACCAGCTTGTTCTCGAACCCCTCGAGCTTGCTGTTCGAGAAAGGCAGGTTGTTGGGGTCCGCGCAGACCCTGAGCTCGCGACGGACAGTTCCTCCCCCGTCACCCCAGCGAAGGCTGGGGTCCATGCCGACTCCGTGCAGTGCCGATGAGTCGGCATGGATGCCAGCCTGCGCTGGCATGACGAGAAGGGCGAGGAGGAGGGCGAGGATCATGGCGCGACCACGATTCCCCAGGGCTTGCCGCCGACATGGACGGTGCCGATCACCTTGTTCGCGGCGACGTCTATCGCGGTGACGTCGCCGCTGAGGCCGTTGGCGCTGTAGAGGCGGGTCTCGTCGGGCGAGAGAGCGACGTTCCAGGCGCGCCAGCCGGCGGGCCAGGTGCGCACGATGGCGAGCGTCGCGGGATCGACCTCGGCGACCAATTTGGCGCGGCCGAGGCCGACGAAGGCGCGCTTGCCGTCGCGGGTGAAGGCGATTCCGACCGGCTGGACGAATATCTCCGGG
Source organism: Sphingomonadales bacterium (assembly GCA_034668625.1). Taxonomy (GTDB): domain Bacteria; phylum Pseudomonadota; class Alphaproteobacteria; order Sphingomonadales; family Sphingomonadaceae; genus Allosphingosinicella. The sequence goes on along the minus strand of JAXDOX010000036.1, from coordinate 106,135 downwards.
TCCTTGCCGTCGGTGAGCTTCGCCGCCTGGAAGTCGATCTTGCCGACCAGCTTGCGCGAGGCGGTGTCGAAGACGGAGATGGTGCCGCGAAGCTCGGAGGAGACCCAGAAGCGGGCGCCGTCGGGGGTGAAGGCGACGAAGCGCGGGCGCTGGTCGACGAGGAGGTTGGCGAGGACCTTGCCGGTCGCGGCGTCGACGAGATGGGCGCTGGAGCTGCTCTCGGCGGCCTGGATGGCGAGGCGGCCGTCGGGGCTCACCGCGGTGCCTTCGGGCTCGCCGCCGACCGGCACCTCGGCGATCGTCGTCGCGGACGCGATGTCGACGATCGACATCAGATTGTCGTTCTCGTTGGCGACGTAGAGCCGCTTGCCGTCGGGCGAGAGGGCGAAGGTCTCCGGGTCGGGGCCGGAGGGGAGGCGGGCGACGATTTTGCCGGTGGCGAGGTCGACCGCGGCGATGTCGTTGCTGTCGCTGGCCGCGACGTAGAGAATATGCTTGTCCGGCGACAGCGCGATGCCGCGCGGGCGCTTGCCGACGTCGAGCCGCCCGGTCTCCTTCAGGCTCGCCGAGTCGATGACGTGGACGACATTATCGCCTTCGTCCGAGACGTAGAGCGTGTCGGCGCGCGCGGCGGCGGGGGCGGCTAGCAGGATGAGCAGGGCCGCGGCGCGGATCATGTCCTCGTATAGAGGAAGGCGGTGATGTCGCGCGAGTCCTGCGCCGTGACGCCCTGATCGGGCATTGCGGTGCCGGGCGAGACCTGCTGCGGATGGGCGATCCACAGCATCATATTGTCGGGCTTGTTGGCGAGCCGCCCGCCGATGATGCCGCGGGCGGCGACTCCGTCGAGCGGCGGCCCGACCGTGCCGTTGGCGCCGGAGATTCCGAGGATGGTGTGGCAGCCGCCGCAATTATATTTGCCGAAGGCCTGCCTGCCGGCGGCGACCTTGCCCATCGTCATCGCCTCGACCTTCGCCTGGAGGTCGGCGGCCTCGTAGCGGCTGTCGGCGTAGAAGCCGAGCATCGCCAGCGCGACCGCACCGGCGACGAGCGAGGTGATGAAGAGGGGCTTATTCCGCTGCGACGGCATGGCCGACCTCGCTCGCCCTGAGCCACTGGTAGAGGAAGAAGAGCGCTGCGGCGGCGTGGAAGACCCCGCCCGGTATCCACATGATGAGGCCGGCGAGCTGCTGGTCCTCGGCCGGGCTGAGGCCGGCGGGGGTCATGCCCATCGCCGCATAGCCGAAATACCAGGGGCTCGCCGAGAAGGCCATCAAGGCACCGAGCGCGCCGCCGATCAGGGTGGTGACGAACAGGCACATGGCGACCAGGCCGTAGCCGTGCCGCCCCGCCCGGCCGTGCGCCATCGCCCACCAGAAGAGCAAAGCGGTGGCGAGGAAGGAGACATGCTGGGCGATATGCCAGGCCTCGCTGTCGAGCGCCCGGTCGAACAAAGGCGGCATGTGCCAGAGCCACATCGCCGCGCCCTGGAGGATGGTCGCCGCCACCGGCGTGGAGGCGAGGACCCACAGCCCCCTGCCCGAACGGGCGACCGCTCCAAAGGCGCCGCGCGCGGGGGCTGGAAAGGCCCAGAGCAGGACCGGGCCCGGCCGGGCGAGGACGAGGAGCAGGGCCGCCGGGAGCATGATCAGCTCGTGCTCGATCATGTGCATGGTGAAGGAGCGCTCGCCGGCCTGGTGGAGCGGCGAGGCGATCGCCCCGGCGAGGACAAGCCAGCCGGCGGCGAACAGGCCCGCGCCTTGCCTGAGATCCGAGCGCCCTTGGTCGGAGCGGGCCCAGAGGCGGGCGAAGCCGGCGCCGTAGAGACCGGCGATCAGCAGCAGCGGCACTACCACCGCCGGTTCCGGGCTCCAGCCTTCTTCCCCTCCGCCGCCATGGGCCGAGGCGGCGGCCGGGAGGATGAGCAGAAGGGACGCGGCGAGGCGCTTCATCCGAAGCAGCTCGGAATGATCAGGCCCGCCGCGCCCTGCAGGATCACGGCGATGGCGAGAAGGCCCGAAGTGAGGATTCCGACGAGCGCGACGAACGAGCGCGGCGCCTCGTCGTCGCCGCCCCGCCAGACGCGCAGCGAGAGGAACCCACCGCCGACGATCAAGGCCAGCGCGATCAGGCTGATCAGCAATGCGAACAGCCCGTCGCCCGGGCTGCAGCCGGCGAACACCCAGTTCGACCCGAGCTGCTGCGAGCCGAACCAGGCGAAGGCGCCGGTGGCCAGCGCCGTCCAGGCGAGCAGATTGTCGCGGGTCTCCCGCTTCATGCCACCCACCTCGGCACCCAGTAGATGAGCGCGTAGATCGGCAGCCAGCACAGCCAGACGAAGCGCCAGTACATGGCGTTCTCGGAGACGTCGACGATCCGCCGCTCCTCGGCCGAATGACGGGTGAACATCAAAGCCGTCAGCACGCCGCTGTCGACCATGTCGGTGCCGATATGGGTGGTGTGGAGGACGAGCAGAGCCCAGAGGATCGAGCCGTAGGCATTGTCGGTCCACCAGACGTTCAATGACGCGAACTCGAAGCCGCGCAGGACCAGCAGCCCGGCGAAGACGGGCAACAGGATCAGCATGTAGCGCTTGACCGTGGCGAGGTCGTGCCGCTCGGCCGCGCGCTTGACGATGGTGTTCGGGATCTCGCTGAGGAGGATGAGGATCGTGAACAGGGTGCCGGCGAGCAGCTTCGGCGGCAGCCACGGGTCGGGCGGCCAATTGTCCTCGAGGCCCTCGAGGAAGAAATAGGCGCCGATCGCGAGGGCGAAGCCGGTGCCTTCGATCGCGAAGAAGGCGACGACTCCCCACCAGGTCAGGCTCTTCGGCCCGAAACCGTGGGTCGGGAGGTGGGCGAGATCGCCCTCGAATTTGGGAGGAAGGGCGCTCATTCGATCACCGGCTCCACGCTCGGCGGGCCCTTCGGCCAGAACCACGCGATGAGGGCCGCGGCGATCGGGAAGGTGCCGATCACCACCGCCCAGGGGGTGAAGATCGAGGAGATGAACATGCACATCGTCGCCATCGCCCCGGCGAACGGCCAGACGGTCGGCAGCGGCGACGGCTCGCGCCCTTCCGGCCTCGCGTCCATGACGGTGGTGAGCAGCAGCTCGCGGTCGTCGACCCGGAGCCCGGTCATTACCGGCAGGGCGGCGCGGTTGTCCCACAAAGGCGTGCGGCTGGTGACCACGGGGATGTGCTCGAAATTATATTGCGGCGGCGGCGACGAGGTCGCCCATTCGAGGGTCGGCGCGTCCCATGGATTGGCTCCGGCAATCGCCCCGCGGAACCAGGAATTGACCGCGTTGACGAGGAACAGGAGGATCGCCGCGGCGACGATGAAGGCGCCGATCGTCGAGAGAAAGTTCATCTCGTCCCAGCCCATGCCCGCCGGGTAGGTGTAGACCCGCCGCGGCATCCCCATCAGGCCAAGCACGTGCATCGGGAAGAAGGCGACCTGGAAGCCGAGGAACACCATCCAGAAGCTGATCTTGCCGAGTCCCTCCGACATCATCCGCCCGCACGCCTTGGGGAACCAGTAGGTCCAGGCCCCGAGCAACGGGAAAACGGCGCCGCCGATGAGGACGTAGTGGAAATGGGCGACGACGAAATAGGTGTCGTGGACCTGGAGGTCGATCGGCACGCTCGCCTGCATCACCCCGGAGAGGCCGCCGATGACGAAGGTGACGATGAAGGCGACGACGTAGAGCAACGGCACCTTGAATTGCGGCCGCCCGTCCCAGATCGTCGCGATCCAGCAGAAGATCTGGATTCCGGCCGGGATCGCCACCGCCATGCTCGCCGCCGTGTAGAAGGCGTAGCCCATGCGCGGCAGGCCGGTCGCGAACATGTGGTGGACCCAGACTCCGAAGGCGAGCAGCCCGGTCGCGACCAGCGCGAGGACCATGGCCGGGTAAGCGAAGACCGGCCGCCGCGTGAACGTCTCGGTGATCTGGCTGACGAAGCCCGCGCCGGGGAGGAAGATGATGTAGACCTCGGGATGGCCGAAGAACCAGAAGAGGTGCTGCCAGAGCAAGGCGTCGCCATGCTCGTATTGGTTGTAGAAATGGGTGCCGACCAGGCGGTCGGAGATCAGGAAGCTGGAGGCGAGCGCCACCGAGGGGAGCGAGAAGATCACCATCAAGGCGGTGACCAGCGCCCCCCAGACGAACAGCGGCATGCGCGCCAGCGTCATGCCCGGCGCGCGCTGCTTGAGGATGACGGCGACCAGCTCCACCGCCACGGCGAGCCCCGCGACCTCGGTGAAGGTGATCATCTGCGCCCAGATGTCGACGCGCTTGCCCGGCGAGAATTGCGGGCCGGACAGCGGCGTGTAGGCGAACCAGCCGGCGTCGGGGCCGATATTGAGCACGAACGCGACCCACAGCATCACGCCGCCCGCGAGGTACATCCAGTAGGAAAAAGCGTTGAGCCGCGGGAAGGAGATGTTGCGGGTCCCGATCATCAGCGGGACGAGGAAGACCGCCATCGCCTCCATCACCGGCACGGCGAAGAGGAACATCATCGTCGTGCCGTGCATGGTGAAGAGCTGGTTGTAGCGGTCGGCCGAGATCAGCCCGCTCTCCGGCGTCGCCAGCTGGACGCGCATGACCAGCGACAGGATGCCGCCGAGGCCGAGGAAGACGATTGCCGTCACGATGTAACGCAGGCCGATGCGCTTGTGGTCGGTGGTGGTCAGCCAGCCCCAGAAGCCCGGCGCGTCGCCCCAGGCCCGCTCGAGCCGGGCGGCGAGCGCTGCGCCCTGCAGCATCTCGCCGTCGCGGGGCAGGTCCTGGCCCGACAGCACGGTCATGCGCGCGCCTCCCCCTTTCCCGTCATTCCAGCGAAAGCTGGAATCCCTGCGGACTCCGTCGCGGGGATCGTCGGCAGCATGGATCCCAGCTTTCGCTGGGATGACACATGGAGGCGGACGGTCACTTCAGCGTCTCCAAATAAGCGACGACGTTGTGGAGCTCGTCGGCGTCGAGGCCGACATAGGGCATGTTGTTGCCCGGCTTGACGCCCTGCGGATCGGCGACCCAGGCGTGCAAGGGGCCGATGCCGTTGGCGAGCGTGCCGGCGGCGATGCTCTTGCGGGTGGCGACGTGGGTCAAATCGGGCCCGATCGTGGCGCCCGCCTCGGTCCCGGCGATGGCGTGGCACGAGCTGCACTGCCGGGTCATGAAGAATTTGTAGCCGGCGATCGCCCGCGGGTCGGTCGGCAATTGCGCCGTCTGCTCCTGCCGCGCCACCCAGCGCTGGTAGTCGGCGGGCGTGTCGACGATGACGTCGAAGGCCATGTGGGCGTGCTGCAGCCCGCAAAATTCCGCGCACTGGCCGCGATACTGGCCGAGCCGCTGCGGCACCAGGACGATGTCGTTGACGCGGCCGGGGATCAGATCCTGCTTGCCCGCGAGGTTGGGCACCCAGAAGCTGTGGATGACGTCGTTCGACTTCAGGTAGACCATCGCCGGGGTGCCGAGCGGCAGATGCAGCTCGTTGGCGGTGCGGAAGTCCTTCGACGGGTCCTGGAAATGGTAGACGACGTCCCACCACCATTGGTTGCCGGTGAGCTCGATGCTGACGACCGGGCGGTTTTCCGGGTTCGGATGGGCGAGGCCTCGGTCGGTGAAGAAGCTGGCGAGCGCCAGCCCGATCAGCGACAGGATCACCGCTCCGGTCCACATGAACAGGGCCGTGCGCAGCAGCGGCGATTTCGAGGGTGCCGCCAGATCGTCGGGCAGCCCGTCCTCGCGATGGCCGCGCCGGCGCCAGTAGGCGGCGAACAGGAAGGCCATGGTCAGCACGAAGAAGATGCCGGTGACGATCTCGAACACCACGAACAGGCGGTCGATCAGGATGGCGTCGCGGCCGGCCGGGTGGCCGACGGCCTGGATGCCCTCGCAGCCGGCGAGCAGCAGCGGCAAGGCGAGAGCCGCGCGGCGCATCAGTTGCGCTCCTCCGACGGCGGCGGCGACATGTCCTCCGGCTTGACCGCCCGCCGCTCGTCGAGGGTCTGGGGCTCGGTGGTGCTCATCGAGTCGGCGCGGGAGGAGAGGGCGTCCTCGCGCGGCTGCATCGACAAAGAGCGGACATAGGCGGCGAGCTGCCACGCCTGCTGCTCGGTGATCTTGTTGCGCCAGTCCGGCATGCCGTTGGGCCGGCCGTAGAGGATGGTGGCGACGATGTCCTCCATCCGGCCGCCATAGAGCCATTGGTCGTCCATCAGCGGGGGCCCCATGCCGCCGCCGCCGTGGAAATGGCAGCCGACGCAGTTGAGCTGCATGTAGAGCCTTTGGCCCTGGGCGATGGCGAAGGCGTTATTCTCATATTCCTTCGCCCGCGGATCCCCGGAGGCGAGGAAGGACTTGGTCTCGGACTTCGGCTGCCCGTTCAGATCCCGCTGCTCCCGGTCGCAGGCGGCCAGGGCGAGGAGCAAAGCGTGGGCGCGGGCGCGGAATCCCCCTCCCTGCACGGGTGGGGTTAGGGGTGGGTAGCGAGCGGAGCGAGCTGTCGGAAGCGGAGTTTCGGCCGCCTCCGGCGGCACCCACCCCCACCCCCTCCCTGCGCGCAGGGAGGGGAGATTCCTAATGCGGGAGGGCGAAGACATAGAGCTTCCCTCCCGGCTGGGTGCGGCGGGGCAGGTCGCGGACGGCGTTGGCGAAGCCCAAAGCGGCGGTGGGGTCGCGGCCGTCGAGCTGGGCGGAGACGATCGCGCCCGACCAGCCGCCGACCCCGCTCAGCACCGCGACATATTGGTGCCCGTCGGGCCCGCGATAGGTGACCGGCTGGCTGATGATGCCGCTGTCGAGCTTGACCTGCCAGAGCAGCTTGCCGTCGAGGGCGCTGACCGCCTTGAACAGGCCGTCCATGGTTCCGTAGAAAACGACGTCGCCGCCGGTCGAAAGCGCTCCGGACCAGAGCGGCAGATCTTCCTTGATCTCCCACATCGCCTTGCGCCGCACCGGATCCCAGGCGGTGAAGACGCCGCGATTGCCGCCCGGCCCGGCATACATCTTGACGTCCGCGCCGACATAGGGCGTCCCGGCGATATAATTCGCCTCCATCACCCCTTCGTCCATGCACAGATTCTCGTGGGGCACGTAGAGAAGGCCGGTGCGCGGGCTGAACGAGGAGGGGTTCCAGTCCTTGGCTCCGGACGCGGTCGGGCAGATGTTGCGGGTGACCCGGCCGGGCCTTGGCTCCTTGTCCTTCACCATCTGGAGGCGGCCGGTCCTGAGGTCGACGCCGCTCATCGCGTTGATGAAGCCGTAGGGGTCGGCCGAATAGACCTGCCCGGTGCGCCGGTCGATCACGTACATGTAGCCGTTGCGCGCCGGCCGGACGAGGACCGGGGTCATCCGGCCGTTGATCGGCAGGTCGAGCAGCACCTGCTCGTTGATGTCGTCATGGTCGAACAGATCGTGCGGGCTCGACTGGTAGTACCAGCGTGCCTGGCCGGTGGCGATGTCGCGGGCGAAAACTCCGGTCGTCCACTTGTTGTCGCCGGGCCGCTGCGCGGCGTTCCAGGGGCCCGGATTGCCGGTGCCGTAATAGATCAGCTTCAATTGCGGGTCGTAGCTGATCCAGCCCCAGGTGGTGCCGCCGCCGATCTTCCACTGCTCGGCGTTCCAGGTGTGGACGCCGAGGTCCTTGCCTCGATCCGAGGCGTAATAAGGGTGGAAAGCGGGGCCGATCAGCACGTCCTTGTCCGGCCCGGTCGACCAGGCCTTCCAGGCGATGCGGCCGGAGCCGGCGTCGAGCGCGGTCAGCCAGCCGCGCACGCCCATCTCGCCGCCCGAATTGCCGACCAGCACCTTCCCTTCCGCGGCCAGCGGCGACATGGTGATCGTCTCGCCCTTCGAGATGTCGCCGAGCTTGGTGCGCCAGACCTGGTGGCCGCTCCTGGCGTCGATCGCGAACACTTCGCCGTCCAATGTGGTGAAGAAGATGCGGCCGTTCGCATAGATCGCGCCGCGGTTGACGACGTCGCAGCAGGCGACGCCCTGCGCGGCGGGCTGCGGGTGGGGACGGAACACCCAGACCGGCCTGCCGCCGCGGGCGAGGTCGAGCGCCCAGATGTGGTTGGGGTAGGGCGTCGTGATGTACATCATCGAGCCGACGACCAAAGGCGCGGCTTCCTGGCCCTTGCGGTTGTGGGTGTCGAAGGTGAAGGCGAGCTTCAGGCGGCCGACATTGGCGCGGTTGACCTCGTTCAAACCGCTGTAGCGCGTGCTCGCATAATTCTTGGACGGCATCGTCCATTGCCCGTCCTCGGCCGGCGAGGCGGCGGCGGCCGGGCGGGCGCCGTTATGCTGCGCGGCGAGCGGGGAAGCGAGCGGGAGGAAGAGGGTTGCGGCAAGGAGCGCATTCAATCTCACGCCACGCGCGCTCGGCATCGCGACCTTGCTCCCCTGTGTTTCCGGCGCAACGTTACGGCGCCATCACGGTTCCATCAAGGTGCTGAGGCCACACGGAAAAACCGACTAACCTGCGTTAACATTGCGCAGATTTAATCCTGCCCCTGTGCCGGGCCGGGACAGCGGCGCGAAAGGCTCGGCGCGGGGCTTGAAGGGAAGGGTAAAGACGGCGTTAACCGGCCGCCATGAACCGCCTCGCCCCCCTCGTCGCCCGCGCCCCCGCCCGCTCCGCGACAGCGCGCGCCTGGGCGGTGGATCCGTCCCAGCCGAAGCTTGAGGGTTGGGACGAGCTGTGTCTGTTCGCGGCCGCCTTCGCCGGCGGCCTCGTCTTCTTCGCCACCTTGTTCGCCTGACAACTCGACCCCGGCGGGGACTTCCGCTCCTGGTTGCGATCAGCCGCGTGGTGTGGGACGGGCACGCCGCCCCGTTCACCCCGTCGAAATCATCGCTCCGCCTCGCGATCAGGACGAAGGTGCTGGAGGTCCAATCAACTTACGGCGTCCGACAGGGGGTCGCGGTCGCAACGCAGGTCCAGCGCCTTTGGAGGGGGCCCAGCCCGTTGTTATGGCAGGTGGTGTCCCGGCCTTGGGCATTGCCCCAGGCCTGATAATTGCCTCCGTAGGCGCTGAGCGCAACGGACTGCCAGGCGGCGACGGCACGATTCTCGGCCCAGGTCTGTAACTTCGCGTCGTCGCCTGTGGCCGAGAAGCGACTCTGGCAGAGCGGCGGGCTTGTCCCCGTGCCCCCAGTGTTCGTGACGGTGTCGTCACCCGAACAGGGCTCGGCGGTCGCAATGCAGGTCCATTGGCGTAACATCGCGGGGCGCCCGTCGTGGTGACAGGTCACGTCCTGATTATCGGATTTGTGGAACAAGTAGGTTCCGGAAGGCCGATGATTGTTCCAGTTCGCCTTGGCAAGATCAGCTGCCACCCCCTGCAGCTTGCCGTGCCCAGTCGCCGAAAGGGCGGAAGTACAGAACCTCACGCTGGTCTGAGCCGAGGCCGAACCGCCTTCCGGTCCGCTGGCGCTGGAGAAGAGCAGCGCCGCCCCGCCCGCGCCCGCGAGAAAGATCCATGCCTTGCGCCCGAAAATGTCCATCGCGTCCTCCATGCCGGCTACGTGGTCCACTTGGGTAAGGACAGTGCGGCGCGCGGGTCGGCTTCCATTCTGCTTCGAGAAAAGCGAGCTTAGGTGAATAACGCCCAGTCTGCTTCCTAGATTCAACTCATTATGGCTATATCTGCCGCGCCATTTCGGCGAGTCCATGCCCGAGGTAATCTTGCGCCAAGAACCAACTGTTGTAAAGCCTTAGTAGAGCGGCTGTTATATTATCTTGGCTAGACTCTTGTTCTGTTTGAACTAAAGCAGAAGAAGCTTGGCTCATGCCGATAAGATGGCCGCCTGGTTGGTACCGATTAGCAGCTCTGCTTCAATGCAAGCGATTACGGCGACGTAATGGAAGCAAATCGGGGCCACACACAGTCCGGCCGAGTCGCTCTGGAAGCTTGGGCCGGCGATCGCGCCGGCTTCACCTGGTCAGTCGCAGGCGCAGTGGAGCTTGTAGCCGAGCCAGGCGGCGCCGAGGCTCGCGACCGAGACGATCAGCAGGCTCTCCGCCACCGAGACGCCGAGCTGGACGAGGCCGGTGAGGATGATCGCCGAGAGCACCATCGCCCCCGAATTGACGATGTTGTTGGCCGCGACGGTGCGGGCCGTCTCGGATTTGGGGACGGTGGTGGTGAGGAAGGCGTAGAGCGGGACCACGAACATGCCGCCCGACAGCGCCACTCCGAACAGGTCGATCATCACCCATGCGGCCCGGGGGGTCACGATGAAATTGTGGAGGTTGATAAGATCGTCGCCGGGCTCCGGCCAGTTGCGCACGTTCCAGTAGAGGTGGACGACGAACAGGCCCATCGCGATCGCCGCGGCGGGCGCGTATTTGGCCAGCACGCGGCCCTTGAGCAGCCGGTTGATCAGCACCGATCCGGTCGCCACCCCGACCGAGAAGATGGCGAGGAACAGGGTGGCGACGCCCTGGTTGGCGCCGAGCACGTTCTTGACCAAAGGCGGGAATTGGGCGGCGAGGATCGCGCCCATCGCCCAGAAGAAGCTGATCGAGGCGATGGCGAGGAACAGGCGGGGGATGTGCATCGTCCCGTTGACCAAGGCGATCGAGGAGCGGACGATGTGCCAGTCCATCTCCGCCACCGGCGCGTCGGGCGCCGGCGGTGCGGGCGGGACAAGCTGTCCGGCGACCCGGCCGATCAGCGCCACGAGCAGCACCGCCAGCGCCGCCCAGCCGGCATGGTAGGCGCCGTCGGGACCCTTGAGGACGAGCAGACCGCCCAGGATCGTCCCGCCCAATATGCCTATATAGGTCCCGGCTTCGACCAGCCCGGTGCCGCCGAGCACCTCGTCCGCCTGCAAATGCTGCGGCAGGATCGCGTATTTGATCGGGCCGAGGAAGGTCGAATGGACCCCCATCGCGGTCAGCGCGACGAGCAGCAGCGGCACGTTTTGGAGGAGGAGGCCGGCCGCCCCCGCGCACATGATGAAGATCTCGGCCGTCTTCACCCAGCGCACGATCCGCGCCTTGTCCATCGCGTCGGCGAGCTGGCCGGACAGGGCCGAGAGGAGGAAGAATGGGGCGATGAACAGAGCTCCGGCGACGGCGCTGAACGTCGCCTCCTGGGTCTCGTCGCCGTAGATGCCGTAGATGACGAGCAGCACCATTGCGGTGCGAAACAAATTGTCGTTGAAGGCGCTGAGGAATTGGGTGACGAAAAGCGGCAGGAATCGCCGCTTGCGCATCAGGTGCATCGAATCCTGCACGGCGCTTCAGAATCTCGGTGGCTGGCGGTCGGACGGCATCGGAGCGCGGGTCATAGCCGCTAACGCGCTGCCGTCAAACGCCGATCCGCTCTTTCACAGGGACGCGCCATGGGGCTAAGGGGTCGCCGCTGCCATGCTGACCTTGCCGAACCTCCTCACTTTGTCGCGGATCGTCGCGGTGCCGCTGCTCGTCTTCCTGCTCTGGCGCCCGGGCTGGTTCGACTATGCGGTGACGTTCGGCCTCTACGCGCTGGTCGGCATCACCGATTATTTCGACGGCTATGTCGCCCGCGCCCGCGGCACCGTCTCCAAGCTCGGCATCTTCCTCGATCCGATCGCCGACAAGATCATGGTCGCGGCGGTGATCGTCATGCTGGTCTCGAGCCGCGCCGAGAGCGGCGAGCCGATCATCGACGGCATCAATATCATCCCCGCCCTCGTCATCCTCATTCGCGAGATCGCGGTGTCGGGCCTCAGGGAATTCCTCGCCAGCCTACAGGTGTCGCTGCCGGTCAGCCACTTGGCCAAGTGGAAGACGACGCTCCAGTTCGTCGCGCTCGGCGCCTTGATCCTCGCCGGCGCGCTGCCGCAATGGCCCTGGGTGCAGCTCGTCGGCCTCTCCTGCCTGTGGGCGGCGGCGGCGCTGACCGGGATCACCGGCTGGGATTATCTGCGCACCGGCCTTCGCCACATGGATTGAGGCCCGCGTGCCCCCGCGGATTCATGACAAAGCTTTAATCCGCCTTCCACGCCGCCGTGAACGGCCGCGCCCTAGACCCGGCCCGAACCGAGAAGCGCACGAACCCAGGTCTCGCGCCGCCAGAAATCCCGCTGGCGCGCGATGCCGCAGAAACTCCCTCGTGCGCGCCGCCCGGCGATCCCCTGTCGCCGGGCGGCACTTTTTTTGGCAGAAGGCCCATGGCGAGCGCAGTCGATATCGGAGCTGTTCAGATGGGCCGTAAGATCCTTCTCGTGGAGGACGACCAGGAGACCGCGACCTATCTGATGCGCGGCCTCGGCGAGGAGGGGCATAATGTCGAGCATGTCGCCGACGGGCGCGACGGCCTGTTCCGCGCCACCGACGGCAGCTTCGACCTCATCATCCTCGACCGAATGGTGCCCGGGCTCGAAGGGATCGGCGTCCTGAAGGGACTGCGCGCGGCGGGCGTGTCGACCCCGGTTCTGATCCTCTCCGCTTTGGCCTCGGTCAGCGACCGGATCGAGGGGCTCGAAGCCGGGTCGGACGATTATCTCGTCAAGCCTTTCGCCTTCGGCGAGCTACTCGCCCGCGCAAACGCCTTGCTGCGGCGCGGCGACGGGCGGGCCGGCGGCGCCGCGGACCTCCGGCTCTCCGTGGGCGACCTCGAGATCGACCCGCTCGCCCGCACGGTGAAGCGCGGCGGGCGCAGGATCGACCTCAAGCCGCGCGAATATCGGCTGCTCGAATATCTCGCCCGCAATGCCGGCCGCGTCGTCACCCGCACAATGCTGCTCGAGCAGGTGTGGGACTATCATTTCGATCCCGGCACCAACGTCATCGACGTCCATGTCAGCCGGTTGCGGCGCAAGCTGGAGGAGGGGTTCGACCAGCCGATCCTCCACACCGTGAGGGGCGCCGGATACCGGCTCGGAGCCTCCGCCTGACTATCCGCGTTTCCATAACGCTGAGAGTGGCTCTGCTTTCGGCTTTGCTCGCTTTCGCCGCGAACCTCGCGGTGATCGGCTTCATCTACTGGCGCACCCACACCGACGACGCCCGGGCGCTGCGGGTCGCCGTCGGCCAGGAAGCCTCGATCCTCTCCGACGTCTACGATTCGGGCGGCCGCCCGGCGCTTGCCCGGGCGATCGGCGACACGCTGAAGGTGCGCGACCCGCAATATCTCGCCGCGATCATCGACGCAGGCGGCCGGGGCCTGGTGGGGAACGTCGCCGCGCTGCCGGCACCCGACAAGCACTTCCACGAAGGCCTCCAGACCGGGCAGGTGATCCTGCGCGGCGCCCCCGCCCCGATCGAGGCGGGGTTTCAGGTGCGCCCGCTCGGCCGCGGCGCCTTCCTCTTGAGCGGCCGCGGCTATGGCGAGCGGCTGTCGCTTTTGAAGACGATCGAGCGCTCTCTGGTCATCGCCGTGATCATCTCGATCCTGCTCGGCCTGGTCTGCGGCCTCGCCATCGCCCGCTACGTCGGCCTGCGCGTCGACGAGATCGCCGGAGTCGCCAACCGGATCACCGGCGGCGGCGACCTCAGCCACCGCGTGCCCTTGTCCGGGAGCGGCGACGCCTTCGACGCGCTCGCCCGGCAGATCAACACCATGCTGGAGCGGATCGGCACCCTGATGGGCGAGCTTCGAATGCTGACCGATTCCCTCGCCCACGATCTGCGCTCGCCGGTCGGGCGGCTGCGCGCCCGGGTCGACGCGGCGCTCGGCGCCAGGGACGAGGAGCGCGAGACCCTGCTCGGCGGGGTCATCAACGAAGCCGACGCCTTGATGCGCATCCTCACCACGGTGCTGGAGATCGGCCGCTCCGAGGCGATGACCAGCCGCAACCAGTTCGCCCCGCTCGATCCGGCCGGCCTCGTCGCCGAGCTCGCCGAGATGTACGAGCCGATCGGCGAGGACCGAGGAGTCGCGCTCGGCACCGACTCGCGCGGTGCCCCGGCCGGCTTCTTCGGCCACCGCCAGCTCCTCGCCCAGGCCCTCACCAACCTCATGGACAATGCGCTCAATTACGCGTCGGCCGGGGGCGAGATCATCCTGTTCGCGAGCGCCGCCGACGGACGGCTGCGCCTCGGCGTGGCGGATCGCGGCCCCGGCATCCCGCCCGAAGCCGAGGCCGAGGCCCGCCGCCGCTTCGGCCGCCTCGACACCTCGCGCACCACCGCCGGCGCCGGCCTCGGCCTCGCCCTCGCCGAAGCCGTCGCCCACCTCCACGGCGGCGAGCTCCGCCTCGAGGACAATGGGCCCGGCCTGCGCGCGGTGCTCGATCTGCCCTGCGGAGCGGGGGCGCCGGGCTGAAGGAAGGGGCACTCGGTGCCTGCGGTGCGTCGCTCAGTGGCTGACGTCGACGCCGCCGGTTCCAATCGATCTTTGTACAAACCGCACCCGCCGCGACCTCGGCATCAGCCGCAGGAAGCATCTAAGGTAAGTCATTCCAGTGTCTGTTCCATTCGTCCATGTTCCTTTGGGCGGCACGAATATACTCTTGGCGCGTGAGGCATCCGTCGCCGTTCTTATCCAGCTGCACGAACGCATCCATATAGGATTCCAGCAGCCCTCCTACCGGAGCGCCGCGCGATTCACGTCTCGCGATCGACTTGTTTGCTGCCGTTTTCCACTCTGCTCTGGACAAGCATCCGTCGTGGTTCGTATCTGTTCCACGAAATATCAGTCCTATACTATGAACTATTGATTTATGAGACGCAGTGTTGCCTGACAACAGGCAGGGCATTGCAATGATGAGAGCGAGGCTGATTGTACATTTCATTGGCCACCTCTTCGAGCCCATATTTTATAAAATGTGTTCGGCAGTGTATCGTCTCCTCCGATTATGCCGATTTGAGAGGCATGAAATGTGATCTGGAAGCGAGTAGTCCGGGGCTGCCCCGTGACAGTTACGATAGGATAAGTGCTTGGGAAACACACGGGGCAGCTTCGGACCTGTGCGTCGAAGCTCCCAACGGGAGAAAATGCCCACCAAGGGTTTCCGTTCAGGACGCCTGCTGCATACGTACTAATTTTTATAGAGATGGTATTAGGCGGCAACTGAAATATAGTTGCGAAATAGAATATGCTACGCCCGCCAATTATTCCCTTCCCAACGAATTCATATCCTTCGCTATCACGCTGAGTTGATCCAATATAGGAGCCCCCTGTAAGAAAGAAGTTATGATCAAAAGCACTACCATGGTCTAGCCAGTAGGAGTCTGAATAGCGATAGGTATCGTCCGACATATGATAAACGGTTTCATAAAGTCCTGGCCCGGTGTAGCCTGGTTTCAATGAAATCGGTGGTGATGTTGACGTACTGCTGGGAGGTACTGTACCCGCGTTAGCTGCGGCGTGCTTTTGAGCATTGGCGTTACTTCCGTTAGCGTAAAGGCTCCCACCACTACAGGTCATACAAATCCCACCATTTTGACCGGAAGGCACGATACGAGTGCCTGTCATCATCGTGAGGCCGCTCGAATCGGCCAAATTCACGGGATCGGCACCCACATACCCATACCAGTTCATCCCGTCCCCGTAGCCGATCGGGTCCGTCTGCATGAACCGGCCGAGCGTGGGGGAGTAGATTCTCGCCTTGTAATACCACATGCCAAGTTCCGGTATCCAAGCCTGGCCGGTATAGCCGAACCGGCCGAGATTGCCGGCATTGGGTATGCCGTATTCGTCGTAGCCGAGCACGCCCAGCTCGTTGCCATATTGGTCGGCGAACGCGGTGATGCTGCCGCGCTCGTCCGCGATCAGGCCTCGCCGCACCAGCGCCCCGCCGATCCCGCCCAGTTCGTACCAGCCGGCCGGCGCCGCCTCGCCCTCGCCCCAGGCGTAGCGGCGCAGCATCGTCCCGGAGCCGTTATATTCGAGCGTGAGGCGGTCGCCGTCATAGACGAACTGCGTCGTCCCACCCGCCGTGCTCGACACCTGCCAGAGGCGACCGAGCGGGTCGTAGGCGAGGCTGGCGGCATGGCCGCCGCTCGCGCCGACCAGCCGGTTCTCGTCGTCGTAGACGTAGGAGGTCGAGCCGTCGGAGCTGAGATTGCCGTTGGCGTCGTAGCTGAGCGTCGCCGAGCCCGAGGCCGTATATTGATTGAGCCCGTTCGACGTGTAGGCGCGGGTCACGTTGTAATGGCCGTTCCAGGCGTAGGCGTCGTTCGAGCGCGTGTTCTGCTTGATCTGACTCGCCGGGGTGTAGCTGAACCCGAGGGTCTGGTCGTAGCTCGTGCCGGCGAGGTCGTGAGTGAGGCTGGTGAGCCGCGACACATTGTCGTAGCCGTTGGCGCTGGAGGCGCCGCCATAAAAGCTGGCCGAGGCGCGCCGGCCGGCGGCGTCGTAGCCGTAGGTGGCGATCGCGATGTTGGTCAGCTCCCAAACCGCGGACAGCCGGTCCAGCCCGTCATAGAGATACGCCGCATAGGCGCTGTCGGGATGGGTGACCCGGGTCCGGTTGGAGGCGGCATCGTATTGGAAGGAGAGCGTGCGGGCCGATCCGCTCATGTCGGTGCTGGTCGACGTCGTCCGCCCGAGCGCGTCGTAGGTATTGGTGACGCCGCTGCCGCTGGTCGAGCCGAACCGGGCGTAGGTCATCGGGCCGCCGAGCTCGTAGCCGTAATAGACGCTGTAGGCGCTGGCGCCGCCCGGTGAGGCGGGCACGCTCTTGACCGTCAACCGGTTCAAGGCGTCGTAGGTGTAGCTGATGCTGTGGGTGTCCCTGAGGCGGCGCGAGGTGACGTTGCCGTTGGCGTCGTAGGAGAGCTGCTCGTAGTCCGAGCTGTTGCTCGTCCCCGCGCCCTTGGTCGTGCTCGGATACTGGGTCTGCGACAGGCGGTCGAACCCATCATAGACATAGCTGGTCTTGTTGCCTTCCGCGTCGGTGACGCTCGAGGCCGCGCCATTCGAGGTGAAGGCCGTGGCGACCTCGTCCGCCTGCGTGCCGGTCACGCCATAGGCGCTCTGCACGAGGGTGACCTGCCCGGCATTGTCGTAGGTGGTCTTGACGATCCGATCGTTCCCGTCGCTGCCCGCGGTCTGCAGGGTGCAGGCGTCGGAAGGAAGCGAGGACCAGGCGGAAGGGTTCATCCGCTGGGCCGCGCACTGGACTCGCCCGAGGCTGTCGTAGCTGGTCTGCGAAACGCCGTAGGTGGTGGAGCCCGAGATCGAGCTCTGAGTCACCGGGCGATGGTAGGAATCGTAGCCGGTGTCGACCTCCTGCGAGGCGCTGAACGCAGACCAGTCGCTGTCCGACTGGCTGTTGACGGTTCCCTGCTCGACCTTGGTGACTAGCCCGGCGCCGTCATAGGTGGTGCGCGCCGCCGGATTGTGGAGCGAGCCGGTGCCGTCCGGATCCGGCCCGGCCACGCCGATCGCCTCGCGGGCGCCGTTGTAGCGGTAGCGCACCGTGTCGGTCGTGCCGGAGAGAGGGCCGTCGACAGTCAGCAGGTCGCCGTTGCCGTCATAGGTCATCGCCGTTGTCACGGCGAGCGCGCCGGTGCCGTCGCCGCTGGTCGCCGACGTGGCGTTGCCGTTCGAATCGTAGGCGATCGCCGCCTTCGCCTCGTCGCTGCCCGCCGCGCAACTGCTCGAGCTGCGGCAGGCCGAGACCGCCGTGATGCGGTAGGCGCCGCCGGCGACGCTGTAGGCATAACGGGTCTGAGGGCGCGTGGCGCCGCTGGTGGGCGCCGGGGCGGTGACGCTGGTGACTCCGCCGTGAGTCGAATCGTAGGTAAAATCAGTGGTGTTGCCGCGGGGGTCGGTGGTGCTGTTGGGCTGGTTGCAGGTGACGGCGTTGGTGCAGCTCGAATCGTAGCTCGCCGTCGAGACGATGTCGGAGAGGCCTGAGCCCGATTTGGCGACGCCCCGAGTCTCGGTGACGTTACCGCGCCCATCGTAGGTGAGGTTGACGTAATTGCCCTCGGGGTAGGTGGTGCGGGTGACGCGGCCGCTCGAATCGTAGGTGTAGCTGGTGGTGCTGCTCAGGGCGTCGGTCAGGGAGGTGATCGCCGCCTTCGACGTGTCCGCCACGGCGGTCGAGCTGTGGCTGGCGGCGTCGGTGATGGTCGTCGTCGCGATGCTGCCCGAGACGCTGCGCGAATAGGTCGTGGTCACGCCGGCGCGGGTGACCGAGGAGACCGTGCCGCCGGTCGTGTAGGCGACCGTGACGTCGTCGGACGACGAGCCGGGGTAGCGGATTCCGGTGATCCGGTTGGCGCTGTCGGCGGTGATCCGCCAGGTCCGCCCGCCGGCGTCGGTGACGTCGGTGACGGTCGAGGAGACGTAGCTGTAGGCGATCGAGCGGGTCGCGCCCGAGACGTTGGAATTGCTCAGGGTCGCGCCGGCACGCTTGTACCAGTTGGTGGCGGGCAGCGAGTGGAAGGCGATGCTGTCCGTCACGTAGCCGAAGGCGACTCCGTAGCCGGCGCCGTTGCTCGCGCCCGAGAGGCGCCAGGCGTAGCTGCAGTCGAGGCTGCCGTCCGGATTGTAGCTGCTCGCGCAGAGCGAGGCCATCTCCCAGGTGAAATTGGTGGTGAGTCCGCTGGGCGCGGTGACCGAGCCGGCCAGCGACGCGCAGCCGTTCTGGTTGGCGCCGGCATGGCTGCACAAATTGGAGGCGCCAAATTGGTCGTCGGCGGGGGCGCCGAAGGTGACGATTGTGCCGCCGCTCGCGGTGAAGCTGTAGTCGCCGTGGCTTCCGGTCAGGATCGAGCCGTCCCCCGAGGCCGGCGTGAAGGCGCCCCCGCTCGTCGAGGCGAAGGTCTCGGAAAAGTCGCCGAGGACCACCGAGACGGTCGTCGTCGATCCGGAGACCGTCTGGGTGAGGAAGTAATTCTGCCAGTTGCTCGCGCCATAGGCGCCGTTGCCGTGCCGCTCGACCGAGACGGCGCCGAGGCCGGAGCCGATCCTCCCCTCGCTGAACGTGAACGGGAAGGAGCCGTCGATCAAATTGACCCCGTTGCCGTCGATCGCGCGCCGGTAGGGCTCGGCGGTCTGGCCGCTTTGCGCCGCGGCGGGTGCGGCCAGCGCGGTGGTCGCCAGAAGCGCGCAGGCATAAGCGCCCGCGCGAGCGAAACGGCGATTCATCCTCTTCTCCCTGGATAATCGGTTCCGGCTCCGCGCCGAGCCGGTATCGTCCACGCGGGCGGGGCGCCGCCCAAGCAGCCTGCGTCTAGGGCGGCGGGTTGGGCGAACCCGAGACGTTGAGATTGGTGCGGTTGTTTGCCTTGTCGTGGGTGTAGTTGGCGACGAGGTTGTTGTTGACGCTGCCATTATGCTCGACCTTCACCAGCCGGCCCTTGGCGTCATACGTATAGTTGATCGTTTCGCTGGCGATGGCGAGCGCCGGCAAGGCGGCGATAAGAATGACGATGAGGGCGCGTTCGGTGCGCCTGGCTGCCGGTGGCATCGCTGTTCCTGTCGGTAAAAGAGCCGGATTAGACTACGCCGACCCATGCGGATACCAAGAGGCATCTGCCCAATACTTGTGGCTGTCAACGAAATTATTAGGCTTTATTTATCCTTTTAACCCAGTTTATTTTAGCCAAGCAAAAACCGCCGCTGGGCGGAGGGCACCCACGGGGCTGGGCAGCGCCCGGCCGATATAGTCGCCGCGGGCGCGGGAATCAGTCGCACCAACCGCGCCGCCGGCGGTGATCGGTTTTCCCGCTCAATCTGAGCGGTTTTCCTCGTTTCAGTCGTTTAGGCGCCGGGCCTAGGCGAGCCCAAAGCCCGAAGGAGAGGAAGATGGACGCGAAGACGAGCCCCCTGAGCGATCCCGGCAAGGAACCGGCCGCGCTGCGGTCGCTGCTCGGGCGGACCAACCGCGACTGGTGGCCGAACCAGATGTCGCTGGAGATCCTCCAGCAGGACAACACGCCGCTGAGCCCGTTCGGGGCCGAGTTCGACTATGCCAGCGAGTTCGAGACTCTCGATTTGGCGGAGGTCAAGCGCGACCTCACCGCCCTGATGACCGACAGCCAGCCCTGGTGGCCCGCCGATTACGGCCATTACGGCCCCTTCTTCATCCGCATGGCCTGGCACAGCGCCGGCACCTACCGGACCGGCGACGGCCGCGGCGGCGCCTCGTCCGGCGGGCAGCGCTTCGCGCCGCTCAATAGCTGGCCGGACAACGCCAATCTCGACAAGGCGCGGCGGCTGCTCTGGCCGGTCAAGCGCAAATACGGCCGCAAACTGAGCTGGGCGGACCTGATGATCCTCGCCGGCAACGTCGCCATCGAATCGATGGGCGGGCCGGTATTCGGCTTCGGCGGCGGCCGCGCCGACGTCTGGGAGCCCGAGAAGGACATTTACTGGGGCACCGAGGAGGAATGGCTCGGCGCCACCCGCATCGACGAGGAATCCGGCCGCGCGCTCGAGAACCCGCTCGCCGCGATCCAGATGGGCCTCATCTACGTCAACCCGCAGGGCCCCGGCGGCAATCCCGACCCGATCCAGTCGGCCCGCGACATACGCGAGACCTTCGCGCGGATGGCGATGAACGACGAGGAGACGCTCGCCTTGACCGCCGGCGGCCATACCTTCGGCAAGTGCCACGGCGCCGGCGACGCCTCGAAGATCGGCGCCGAGCCGGAAGGGGCCGACATCGCCCAGCAGGGCCTCGGCTGGCAGAGCGGCCACGAGAGCGGCATCGGCGACCACACCATTACGAGCGGTCTCGAAGGCGCCTGGACTCCCACCCCGATCAAATGGTCGATGAACTATTTCCACATGCTGCTCGATTACGAATACGAGCTGGTGAAGAGCCCGGCCGGCGCGCTGCAGTGGCAGCCGGTCGGTCAGAAGCCGGAGGATCTGGCGCCCGGGGCCCACAGCCCCGACCGGCGCGTGCCGACGATGATGACCACCGCCGACATGGCGTTCAAGGCCGATCCCAAATATCGCGAGATCGCCGAGCGCTTCCGCGCCGATCCCGACCTTTTCGCCGACGCTTTCGCCCGCGCCTGGTTCAAGCTCACCCACCGCGACATGGGGCCGAAGGCGCGCTACCTCGGGCCGGACGTGCCGGACGAGGATCTGATCTGGCAGGATCCCATTCCGGCCGGCCGGACGCTCGGCGAGGCGGAGGTGGCGAGCCTCAAGGAAAAGATCGCCGCGTCCGGCCTCAGCGTCGGTCAGCTTGTGAAGACGGCCTGGGCCTCGGCCTCGACCTTCCGCGGCTCGGACAAAAGAGGCGGCGCCAACGGCGCCCGAATCCGCCTGGCGCCGCAGAAGGACTGGGAGGTGAACGAGCCGGCCGAACTGGCCGAGGTGCTCGGCGCGTACGAGCGCATCCGCTCCGAATCCGGGGGCGGCGTCAGCCTCGCCGATCTCATCGTGCTCGGCGGCGGCGTCGGCATCGAGAAGGCGGCGCGCGACGCCGGGCACGACGTGACATTGCCCTTCGCCTCCGGCCGCGGCGACGCCAGTGAGGCGCAGACCGACGCCGCCAGCTTCGAGCCGCTCGAGCCGAGGGCCGACGGCTTCCGCAACTATTTGCAGGTGTCGTTCAGCGTCCCCACCGAGGAGCTGCTGATCGACCGCGCCCGGCTGCTTCGCCTCGGCGCGCCCGAGATGGTCGTGCTGGTCGGCGGGCTGCGCGTGCTCGGTGCCAACCACGGCGGCTCGAAGCACGGCGTCCTCACCGACCGGCCGGGCCAGCTCACCAACGATTATTTCGTCAACCTCCTCGACATGGGCACGGCGTGGAAAGAGGTCGATCCGGCCGGCGACGAGGTCTTCGTCGGCACCTGCCGGCGCACGAATGAGGAAAAGTGGACGGCGACCCGCACCGACCTCGTCTTCGGCTCGAATTCGCAGCTCCGCGCTCTGTCCGAAGTCTACGCCGCCGAAGACGGCGGGGAGAAGTTCGTGAGCGACTTCGTGCAGGCCTGGACCAAGGTCATGAACGCCGACCGCTTCGACCTGGCCGATCCGCGTTGCCATGCGCCCGAGGCGGCGGCGTAGAGCCTGATCGCCGTCACTGCCTTCATTGCGGGGCGCGAAGCGACGAAGCAGCGTTCGACAGCCGCGGCTTCCGCCTCGGCTGGATCATGCATCATCGCGCCGAGCTCGGCCGCGCCCTGCCCGCAGTCACGATAAGGCCGGTGCCGCTCGACCGCTGGCTTCCCGGCCTCGACTGAGCTCGCCGATGATCCGGCGGACGGCGGCGGCGAGCAGCTCGAACTCGCTCTCGCGCGGGCTCGACCGGCGCCAGATCAGGGCGATGCGGCGGAAGCCGTGGTCGGAGCGGAGCGGCCTTGCCTCGACCCGGGTGCCCTCGAGTATCCCCGCCTCGATCGCCATCAGCGGCAGGAAGGTGACGCCGAGGCCGTTGTCGACCATCTGGACGAGGGTGTGGAGCGAGGTGCCCATCATCGCCGCATGCGCGCGCAGGTCGGGCCGGTTGCAGGCCGACAAAGCATGGTCCTTGAGGCAATGGCCGTCCTCGAGGAGCAGCATCCTCGTCTCGTCGATCGAGTCCACCTCGACACGCGCGCCCGCCGGCGCCTCGCCGCCCGGGAAGGCGACGAACAGGGGATCGTCGAACAAAGCCAGCGAATCGACGTCGCCGCAGGCGAAGGGGAGGGCGAGGAGCACGCAGTCGAGCTGGCCCCGGTGCAGCGCCTCGCAGGCGGCGTGGCTGGTCTCCTCGCGCAGGTAGAGCTTGAGGTCGGGCCATTCGGCGCGGAGGGGCGGCAGCATCGCCGGCAGCAGGAAGGGCGCGATGGTCGGGATGACGCCCATCCTCAGCTCGCCGTGCAGCGGCTGGCCTTCCGCGCGCGCCAGCTCGGCCAGCTCGTCCGCCTCGCGCAGCACAGCGAGCGCCTTGTCGGCGATCCGTTCGCCCAATGCGGTGAAGCGGACGACGCGGCGCGTCCGCTCGACCAGCGGAACTCCGAGCAGGGCCTCCAAATCCCTCAGCCCCCCCGAGAGCGTCGACTGGGTGACGTAGCAGGCTTCGGCGGCGCGGCCGAAATGGCCCTGCTGGCGGAGCGCCACGAGATATTGCAGTTGGCGGATGGTGGGCAAATACGAAGTCATCCGAACCGTCCCCCGGACGGTTCGCCCGCCTTCCGGGGGAAGGCGGAGCGCAAGCTCCGATATTGCAGTTGCCGGATGGTGGGCGGATGGACGCTCATGGTGATCGAAAATTCCAATCAGTCCAAGCGATATAGATCGCTCGGGCGATCGACGCCACCGCCTCGATCCTTGCCCTTCTGTTCCGGGGAGGGGCGCGGAAAGCGTTTCTCCAGCCTCCGCCCGAGCGCCTCGATCAGCTCGAAGTGGCTCATCGCCGGCCGCGGCCGCGACCCGTCCCGCCGCGGCTTCGGGAGCGGCCGGTCGTAGCGCGCGAGGAGCCGCATGATCGTGTCGAAGTCGCCCGGCGGCGGCACTTCGCGCTCGTGGCGCGTGTCGGCCGAGGCGGCGAGCCGCGCCGCCGCCGCTTCCAGCTCCGCCTCCGCCAGCCTCTCGAGCCTCGCATAGCCCGCCTGTAGCGTCGCGCCGTTCGCCCGTGCGAAATCGGGGTCGCGCTGCAGCCGGCGGTAGACGGCCGAGGCGTCGATCGGCACCCGCCGCGCCGCGCCGCTCGTGCAGCAATCCTCGCCGAGCGCGGCGAGGAAGCGCGCCCGCCGCGCCGCGTCGAAGCGCAGCCGCCGCGGCTTGCGAGCCCCGGCGGGCCGCCCGGCCACCGCCGCCTCCGCCGCATTGTTCCAGGCGGCGAGGAACAGGGGGTCGCGGCACCGGTTCCAATAGAAGGTCGAGAGCGCGCACCCGGCGCGTGCGGCCGCCTCGTTCAGGGTCAGCCCTTCGGCGAGGCCAGCGAGGAAGGCGAGCTTCGCGGCGGCGTCGCAGCGTGTCGGCGGCCCCGGCGCCCGCTCCGCCCAGGCGCCGCCCCGCGCCGCCTTCGCGCAGGCGAGGTCGAAGCGGGCATCGGCCAGCCGCCTCTTGTTGAAGGTCGCGATTGAGCATCCCGCCGCCGCCGCCGCCCGCACCGCCGGCAGCCCCCGCGCCAGCCCTGCGACGAACCGCCCCCGCGCCGCCGCGTCGCAGGGCACCGGCCGCTTGCGCGAGCGGCGCGAGGCGGCGTCGGGCGCCGGGGCAGGGGGCGAATCGTTCACCCTCATCCTATCCCACAACCCGCCCCCTGTAGGAAAATGAAAAGAACGCATGAGGAACGCGGCCCTGCCTCACTGGGCCGCGCACCCCCACTCCGTCATGCCGGGCCTGCCTGCCCTGATGAAAATCAGGGACCCGGCATCCACCTTCTTCCGTCCCTCCCTCGAAATGCCATTTCGAGGGAAACAGGGTATTATAGTCCGCAAAATTGCGCTAAGCGGGGAATCGTGGCAGAGCCGGACAGGACCTTCCTCGAAGAGCTCGCCGACGATCTCGACCACATCTCCCGGCTGCTCGGCGCCTATGCCGAGGGCGACGCCGCCCGCCGCGAGGCCGCCGCCCCCGGCCCGCCGACCGCGCTCAACGTCGCCCTGGCGATCGGCGCCCGCCGCGCCCGCGCCGCGACCTTCGGCCTCGACCTCTCCCATCCCGGCTGGAGCCTGCTGCTCGAGCTCTACCGAGCCCGCCTCGCCGGCGAGCCCGGCGTCCGCATCAACCGCCTCGCGGTGGAAGCCCGCCTCGCCCCCGCCACCGTCGCCCGCTGGCTGGGCCGGCTCACTGCGGCCGGCTGGGCCGAACGGGTCCCCGATCCGAAGGCCGAAAACGGCGTCCACGCCCGCCTCACGCCGGACGGCGCCGCGGCCATGCACGCGCATTTCGAAGCCGCCGAGGCGGCGCGGCTGGTGGGGTGAAAGGGTCCATTTCGGAGCCCGAATCGCTCCATATGGGAATCATTGAAGGTGGACCCATAGTCCGCAAACGCCCGACCGTCCGGGCATGGACCGCACCGGCCAGGACGAGATCAAGCGGGCGTTCGGCGCCCGCATGCGCGCCCTGCGCAAGGCCCGCGGCCTCAGCCAGGAAGCCCTCGCCTTCGCCAGCGGCCTCGACCGCTCCTACCTCGGCGCGATCGAGAGGGGGGAGAAGAATGTCAGCCTGATCAACATCCGGCGGATCGCTGAGGCGTTGGGGGTCGGGGCGGGGGAGCTGTTTGGAGGGTAGGATGGAAAGTGAAATCTTCGGAACCGTCTTCGAAGTCGATGGTACGTGGTATCTTCGCTATCAAGGCGGCGGCGGAGTGTTGGTGCCGCTGGAGACGCAGGGAGAGCTCCGCAGCCGGCTTGCAAATGGTAAGACCTTTCGTCTGGAAGGGCACATGGGCAAAAACCATTTGGGCTGCCCGGAACGCTATTACGCCCGCAGCGGCGAACGGATTGGTAATTGAAGAGCGCTTTGCCGCTTTGGATCCATAGTGGCTGAGCGCCTATCTCCCGAGAGACGAAGTGCCAACATGGCGCGGATCCGATCGAAAGACACAAAGCCCGAACTCGCGGTACGGCGGACAGCTCATGCGTTGGGCTTTCGCTTCCGGTTGCATCGCCGGGACCTTCCTGGGAAGCCGGATTTGGTGTTTCCTGGAATGCGAGCCATAATTTTCGTTCATGGCTGCTTTTGGCATCGGCACGCGGGATGCCCGGATTGCTCCGACCCAAAAAGCCGACAGGAATACTGGGAGCCGAAATTTGCGGCGACTGTTGCGAGGGACGAGAGGAGCCGAGCAGCGCTCGAGACCGCCGGGTGGCGCGTCCTAACCATATGGGATTGCGAAACGGCTGATTCGGCGGCACTCAAGAGGCGGCTTCGGGATTTTCTCGCCTCGGCACCGCCGCCGTCTGTGGCGAACCAAAATGTTGATGCCGACAAGCATCTGTCCTAGCGTCGCCGCTCAGGAGGGGCTGAGTGGCTGATCGCGCCGAAATCGAGACGCTAGCAAGTCGCATTCGTCAAAGCGCCGAAACAGGCGAAGTAGTCGAGACGGAACTCTCGACAAATGAGAGAATTATTGCGCGCGTCACGGACGGAATTTACCGTGAACCATGGGCGGCCTATCGGGAGCTGATCGCTAATGCCTATGATGCCGACGCAACACGGGTAGTCATAGAAACCGGCGCCCCTGATTTCTCGCAAGTCGTTGTTCGAGACAATGGCAATGGTATGCGGCCCGACACCGTCGCTTACGTCGTGAAGAGCATTGGTGGCAGCTCCAAGCGTACAAGTTCGGGTGCGGAGCTGGAAACGGTCGATCCGGGGAACCCTGATTTCAGTCCCGGCGGACGGCCTCTAATCGGAAAGATCGGCATAGGCCTTTTCGCGGTTGCTCAGCTCACACAACACTTTCAGATCATCACTAAAGCGCGAGGGGAACTCACAAGAACGTCGGCGACAGTGCTCCTGCGAACTCATAATGAAAAGGCGCTTCGGGACCTGCCGAAGGGGCGTCGTTACGCCGCCGGCCGTGTTAAAATCAAAGCAGAGCCGGTTCCCAAACGGGAAATCGACTCGCACGGCACGACCGTCATTCTCTACTCTCTACGTCCAGAAGTCCGTCGCGCGCTGCAGAGCGTGCTTCGCTGGCAGGCGGCGGAGCAGAAGGGGCCGGATGGAAAGCCGGTGCGGGATCCACCAATCTACCATATTGGACTCCCGCCCGGCTTACTGAAGTCGCACCCAGACGGCATACCGCCCGCGCTTCCGTGGAAGCAGGACGAGGGAGAGGCGAAAAGATTCCTTCGGCTCATAGAGGCTGCTGAGGTTGGCTCAGAAAAGGCTACGAAGCCAGCCGACCTAGAACACTTTGACGAATACCTACGGATGATCTGGCAGTTAAGTCTAGGGTTGCCGTTGCCGTACGTTGACACGCATCCGTTTGACAAGACTGGAAGTAGTGGCATCGACTTTCTATCGATTAGTGAAACCAAGGCTCAAGCGCTTCCAGTCACAATAGGTTCCGAAGAAACTGTTCGGAAGCATTTTTCCCTTGAGGCAGGATTAAAGGACCCTCTTGGTGGCTTCGAGATCATCATTGACGGTATCCACTTACAGCGACCAATCAGATTGCCGGATACCTTGCGGCGCAAGTCTAGGCTAAAACATCCGGTAATGCTGATAGGCAAGGTTGGGCGAGCATTTTCCAGAACTGCGCTAGAGCGTGCGGGCGGTAATCTGCGCTTTGAGGCTTATCTCTACTGGAATAGCAAGATCGTGCCGAAGGACACCACCGGCGTCCTAATTCGTATACACGGAGCGAGTGGTACCCTATTTGACCAATCTTTCCTCCGATATCAAGTTTCTGAGCAGACTAGACTGCGGCAAATAACGGCCGAGATATTCGTTCACGAGGGCCTGGACCCTGCTATCAACATTGATCGGGAATCCTTTAACTATAGCCATCCTCACTTTCTTTTTATCCAGAGATGGCTACATCGTGCGCTGAGGCTGCTCGTCAACAGACTCAAGAAGATCGCCGACCAAGACCTCGAAACCGAACGACAAGAATCTTCCAAGAGGGCAGCAACGCAACTCGTAGAAAACGCTCTTGCGGTGTGGATACGGCGCCAAGGCGCGGAGTCAGACCCACCGGTTTCAGCGCCGGATGTTACTGTAATGCCTCGCGAAGTAGCAGGGGTCGATCTAGACTGGCGAAATCTGATCCCGCTTGGCTCCAGAGCAAAGGCCGTTGCGATGGCTGTTGTTTTGGAGTCCTATGGAGTCTTGTCAAGCCTGCCACTTTCGGAGCGCGTTCCATTGATCCGTGATCTTCTAAATACGGTAGACGAGTAGTGTCGGAGGAGGCAGCGGACGACGCAGAAGACTTTGCCGACGCGTTTTCGGAGGAGGACCTCCTTCCGGAAGACGTGGATCAACTCGCTGTCCCGATCCCCTTGGATACGTTGCAGCCGTGGCACCGTCCTAGGAAACAAGCCGTACGTGAGAGGCAGTGGCTCAACCGCGCTGCGGAACTTGTCAGGTATCTAAAAGCCCATTGGAACCCCGGCGCCAGCCGACTTGAGGTGAAGTATCTCACACTAGCGGGGATCGACTATTTGGATGTGCGTATGTTAGCGGACCTCTGCGCTTACGAGAGCGTGGAACTCACATCAACCAGTTTCCTTGCAGAAGAGGAAAGCAATTCTGTAATGGCGCGCGCGCGAGTACGTGAAGAAGCGCTTGTAAAGGCCGGATATATTACCGACCGTTCTTTAACGTTGCCTTACAAGCTGGAAGAGATCAGTTCTTGGAAAAGCCAAGCCTATAGAGAGGTTGCTAAGGGTGCGCCCTATCACGTTGTGAACGTTGATGCGTGTGGCTCTATCGGCCTCCCATCTCAGGATAAGGGCAATAGAATTATTGACGCGGTGCACCGGCTAGTCGAGCTGCAACTTTCTAAGACGGTGGACCCTTGGCTTCTCTACGTTACAACCGACGCGCGGACGAATACGATATCTCAAAGGTTACTCAATACCTTCGCCGAGGTAATTAGAGCAAATGCGGCTGCGAACGACAGATTTGCAAGAGAGGCGCCCGCATGCATGGGAGAGCCTGAGCAAGCCCTGGACGACGCTCTTGCTGGCGCTTCCGGTGGAGGACCGGGATTCCTAAAGTTCGTAGTGCTCGGCTTATCCAAGTGGTTGTTACGGAACGCGCAAGGGCGGCACTGGCAAGTAAAGGTCCATGACGCGTACTGCTACTCAACCACTCCCGAGGGTGACAACAGAGCCTCAATGGCCTCTCTCGTTTTCGAGTTCCTGCCGCCGCCGCCCGGCCTGGCTGATGTTTACGGCGCAGTGAACATCACGCCGGCCCCAGGTGGACCTCAAGAGGACTATTCGGTCCGGGCGCTGCAAAAGGTCCGGCAGATGGAAGACCTTGACCGAATGCTCGCGAACGATAACGAGCTCTTCGCTAGGCTGAAAGCTGAAACGCGGCTTCTTCTGCAGGAGGTTGGATACTCAGTTGGCGCGCTGGAAGCACTTGATCAGCAAGACCCGTAAGAGCGCTCGTCACTGCTAATGCGACCTGCTCGGCGAGCGGCGGTGGCACCGCTTCGCTCACTTGAGATAGCTGATCCGACAGTGTCCCATCAAGTATCACATCCGCCGGAAAGCCTTGAAGCAACATTGCCTCGTATACGCTTAGGCGGCGTCGGCAGTTTGGGTGCACATGAACTTCACGGTGTCCATAGGAGACAGTCGGACTTGGTTGGTCCCAGGCCAACGTCTTGAAACTCCTCCCCCGACTGTAGCCAGGAGTGAGGCTCCCATCAGAAAACCGCCGGGATCGAGGAGTCATGCACCAATGGTTTGGGTGGATAGGTGCTCCAGCCTTCGCGACCTCCGCAAAATGGATTGGTTCAGGGAGCCCCCCAATCGCGTCCCATACCGTCCTGCGCTCCTTATCGATCGGAGGACTACGCAACGTACCTGCAGCCTTGTTTCGATTTACGGCAGTAACAAATAGTCTCTCGCGGCTTTGCGCAACGCCGAAATTTATGGCGTTTAGATGCATTTTGCGAACGCTAAAGCCGGCGCGCCGCAGGCGATTTAACTCTCGCTCGAGAAGGCGCCCACCGTCAGCCTGCTCTACCTCCGGAACGTTCTCCATTATGATGAAGTCAAGTTCGCACCGACGGTGCAGCGCTAAGGCGAGCGAAAAAAATTCTCGCACCAATTCGCTTCGTGCATCCGGCGCCTTTCGCAAGGCATTCGCTCTTGAGAAGCTCTGACAAGGCGGGCCGCCCACGACGCCCCGAGGCTGGAAGACGGACCCGAAGTCTTCATCCAACTTAGCTAACGTGAGCGACCGCACGTCGCCCACGCGCGCGACGTTTCCGTCCCCCAGATTCCTGTTGTACGACCGGACGGCGGAACCTCTAAGCTCGTATGCTAGTCCGACTCTGAGCTCGGCCTTCTCTAAGCCAATATCGAGCCCACCGCAGCCGCAGAACAGACTCAGAAGCATCGGTGTCGCGAGCGCTGGAGATGCACCATCGCGGAGATGTAGCCGTCAAAATCAGGCCCAGCAACTAAATCTGGGATGTTACGGGACTTTCCTGTGGATATCTAAATCTCCCTCCTGCTCCCGCTCCACCCCCCGCCACCGCGTCTCGAAGGCGGGGTTTTCGGCGATGGCGTCGAAGTCGAGAAGCATACCGGGGCGGGCTTCGCGGCAGGAGGAGGCGGAAGGTCTCGCCGCCAGCCCGCCGCCGCGCAGCAGCCGGAGTCCTCAAAGACCCGGGACGTGGGTACGGGGAAAAACGCGGCGGAAAATCTTGGCCGGTCCTCAATAGTGACCGCCCAACCCGGCTTGAAGTACCACTTCAAGACGAACCCTCCACCCCTCGCCACCGCGCCCCGAAGACCGGGTTTTCGCGATGGCGTCGAAGTCGAGGAGGAGGCCGGGCCTGGCTTCGCGGCGGGGGAGGAGGAGGCGGAAGGTCTCGCCCTCGCGGCCGGCACCCGCCGCCGCTCTTCGCCGCCGCGGTCGACGCGCCGACGAGGCACGATCTTCGCGGTCACAATCAGTGACCGGCCACGTCCCGCCGCCGCCTCTCCGGTTCGCAATCCCTTCGCGGTAACTGCCGCACCCGGTGCGGGGCATCGACATCCCTTCGCGGTCACTATCCGGGACCGGCCAGTCGGGCGGTCCTTGCGGTCGTAACGGGACCCGAAAGCGGCGTCGCCTTGTGCCGCACGCTCGTCGAACAAGCGCATCGGCTCGTGATTTAAGCGCAACCCTCCCCCGCGCCACTTTCGGGCCTCGCGCCTGGCCCGGCTGGGCCGCAGCAGAATCCCCGACGCCTTGGGGTCTTGATTCAGGCGCGCCACTTGGCGGGGCGGGGGATCCTGGCCGGTCACTTTCAGGGACCGAGGCGCGTTCGGGCGCGGCGTGGGGGCGGGGGCTATCGCTCCGCCGTCGCCTTGGCCCGCACCCGCTCGCGCGGATGGTCGGTGGCGACCCCGCCGCTGAGCCGCGCCACGTGCGGGTACTCCTCCGCCACTTCCGGCGTGTAGCCGAGGTTGAACACCGTCGGGCTCTTCTTGGGGCGGTCCTTGCGGTCGTAATAGGTGCCGAGCAGGCGGTCCCAGAAGAAGCTGGTGATGCCGTAATTGCCGGTCTCGTCGTGAAAATGGTGGGCCATGTGCTGGCGCTTCATCTCCGCAAGCCACTTGTTCTTGGGCTTGTAGGCGAGGTGCTGGATGCAGTGGCAGAATTCGTAGAAGCAGGTGGTGAGGAGGCCGGTGGCGAAGGCCACGGCCGCGGCGCCCAGGGCCGCGTCGGGCTGGTGGGGGGCGAAAGCGAGGCCGATCGCATAGCCGATGGGGAGGGTGGCGAGCGCGATGGTCGGCAGCGTGGTGTGGAGGGCGCCGAACAGCACTTCCAAATGGTTGGGGTCCTGGTGGTGGTCGTAATGGATGCGCTTCCAGGTCGAGGCGAGCAGGCGGTGGCGCCACATCCAGCGGCTGTGCAGCACCCAGCGGTGGAGCAGATACCAGACGAGCGGGTAGACCAAGGTCGCTGCGGCGATCGCGGCGAGGGTCGGGGCGAGCGGCGCGGGGCGGACGGCGTCGAAGGCGATCGCGGCGGCGGCGGCGGCGAGATAGGCAAGGATTGCCGGATACTGGAAGTATGCGAGGATGAGCTCCTTGAGATTCATCTTGTCCAGATGATGCTCCCGTCTCCAGAAGCTCGGGCGCAGGCTTTGGGCGATCTTCATCTCTTCCTCTGGTTTTTCAGCGCGTTGGCGTGCCGCGGGTCGCATCCCCCATATGTGGGCGCCGTTTGGAATCTCAATATGGCAGATTGAGGGCGCTGTCGCCCCCGTTTCGGCGGCGCAAGGCCGCGTGGCTCCCGGGCCTCAGGCGAGCCGCAGCAGGCGGGAGAGGCCGCCGAGCGACTCCCGGTCGCCGCGGGTGAGGCCTAGGCGGAGCGCCGACCAGCTGGTCGCGGCCCATAGGAGGAGGACGGCGGCGAAGCGGGCAGGCCCGTGGAACAGGCGCTCGGCGCCCGACATCAGCGCCACCCCGGCGAGAGCGACGGCGAGCCCGAGGAATAACTTCCGGTCGAACGGCGAGAGGCCGTCGCTGACCTGGAGCTCGATCGTCGCCGCATAAGCGATGACGACGGTGGCGGCGCCGACCGCAACCGCCATCCCCGCTTCGCCCCAAAGCGGCACAAGCGCCAGGCTGAGGCCGATCCAGGTCGCGACTCCGATCGCCGAATTCATCAGCGGCAAGGCGCGGTGGCCGGCCATCTCGACAATCGGGGTCGCGGGCCCAACGATCGCCTCGGCGGCGCGGGCGGCGACGAGGATGTAGAGCAAAGGCAGCGCTGCCATCGCCTCGGGCCGGTAGATCGACAGGAAGTCGGCGCCGGCGAAGGCGAGCAGGCCGGCGAGCGGCACCACCAGAGCGGTCGAGACGCGGCTGGCGAAATGGTAGAGCGGGGCGATCTTCGCGCGGTCGGCCCGCGCCTGGTGGGCCGCGAGCGGCGCCATTACGTACTGGAAGGCCTGGCGGACGGCGAGCGGCAGGGTGGCGAGCTTGCGGGCGATTTCGAACAGCCCGGCGGCGACCGCTCCGCGCGCGCCGGGGAGGAGCAGGTTGACGACCAAGGCCGGTGCGTCTGTCAGCAGCCGGCGGGCCACGTTGGCTGGAAGCAAGGCGAGGCCGGTCGCCAGCAGCAGCCGGAAATGGGCCCGCCCGAGCGGCGCGCGGATGAGCCGTTTCAAATCGTAGAAGCGGCCGAGCAGCGGCACGCACAGCGCCGCGGTGAGGGTGAGGCTGGCGAGATGGGCGAGAACGAGGCCGAGGCTCCCCGCCCCGAGCGCGAAGAAGCCCAGCGCGAACAGGATCCGGGCGATCTGTTCCCAGAACAGACGGAGGCGGATCTCCGGCCCGAAGGCGCGGCGGGCGCGGGCGGCCGAGGTCGAGACCTCGACGAAGGTCCACAGCGGCAGGCCCCAGGCGAAGAGTGCGACGGCGCGGGGGAGGATGGCGCGGTCGGCGGGGGCCGCGTGGAACAGGCCGGCGACGGCCTCGGCGTTCAGGGTCACGGCGAGCGCGATCAGGGCGGCGGGGATGACCGCGGCGAGCAGGGCGGCCTTGACCGCCGCATGCGCCTCCTCCTCGTCCTCGTTCGGCACGATCCGCTGCAGCGCCGAGGTCAGCGACAGGTCGACGACATTCTCGGCGAGGTTGATCGCCCCCCACAGCACCACGTAGATGCCGTAGCCGGCGAGGCCGTAGAGCCAGATGAACAGCGGCTGCGCGACCGCCTCGATGAGCGCGGCCGAGCGGGAGAGGCCGACCAGGCCGGCGCCTCTCGCCACCTCGGAGCGGGTGACGGCTTCCCCCGTCACTCCTCGGTCCGGATCAGCACCGTCTCGCCGATGAGCAGGAAGAGGAGGAAGGGCGCCCAGGCGGCGACCAGCGGCGGATAGGCACCGAGATTGCCCATCGCGAGGGCGAAATTGTCGGCGACGAAATAAGCGAAGCCGAGCGCCATGCCGATCACCGCGCGGATGAACAATTGCCCCGAGCGGGCGAGGCCGAAGGCGGCGACGGCGCCGAGCAAGGGCATCAGCACCACCGACAGCGGCCCGGAAATCTTGTGCCAGAGGCCGGATTCGAGCTCGGAGGTGGCGCGGCCGCTGAGCTTCAGCTCGCGGATCGAGGCGCGCAAGGTGCGAAGATCCTGCTCGTCGGCATTGACTTTGGCGAGGGTGAATTGGGCGGGATCGAGGCCCTGGCCGTAGAGGAGCCTGGGCGCCACGGTCTGCGCGCCGGCATCGACGTCGAAGCTGGTGACCTTGTCGAGCCGCCAGCCACGGCCCTGGCGGACCCCGCGTTCGGCCGAGACGATCCGCTTCAGGGTCTCGCCCTGGCGGTCGTAGAGGGTGACGCCCCTCAACTGCGTGGCTTCGCCGGCGCCCACCACCTGCTTCACGAAGATGAGGTCGTCGCCCCATCTTATCGAGACGTTGGGGCGGATGCCGTTGTCGCGCGGGACCGTCCCGTAATCCACCTCCTGCCAGCTGGAGAGGGTGTCCGTCGCCCGCGTCACCACCCGCTCGTTGAACGCGAAGCTCAGGGCGGCGATGCCGAGGCTGGCGAGGATCAAAGGCGCGATGATCTGGTGGGCCGAGATGCCCGCCGCCTTCATGCTCACCACCTCGCTGTTCTGGTTCAAGGTGGCGAGCGTGATCAAGGTGCCGAGCAGCACCGCGAACGGCGTGAAGCGGGAAATGAGCTGGGGCAGGCGCAGCGAGACGTAGCGCCACAGCTCAGCGTCGCCATTGCCGGGATGGACGAGGATTTTGCCGGTCTCGCCGAGCAGGTCGAGCATCTGGAGGATGACGACCAAAGCCGCCAGCACCGCCAGCGAGCGCAGCAGGAACATCCGCGCCATGTACCAGGCGATCCGCTTCGACGGGAAGAATTGGAGGTTGATCATCCGGCCGGCACCGCCACCGGGTCGCGGCGCTGGCCGAGGCGCAGGATCCGCCCGATCAGCTTGGCGAGCTTGGAGAAGCCGCGTTCGAGCGCGCCGATCGGCTGGCCGCCGGGCTTGTAGGCGAGCGTCCAGTACATCCAGACGATGAGCGCTGAGAAAATGAGGAAAGGAGTCCACAAAGCGATCACCGGGTGGACCCGGCCGAGCTCGCCCATCCGCTCGGCATATTGGTTCACCTTGTGATAGGAAACCACCATCGCGATGGCGATGAAGATGCCGAGGCCGGACGTACTGCGCTTGGGCGGCACGGCAAGCGCGACGGCGAGCAGCGGCATCAGCAGCATCATCAATATCTCGACCAGGCGCATGTGGAAATTGGCGCGGGCGGCATTGGCGGTCCGGCGCGCGACCCGTTTCGATTCCCCGATCTTGATCAGCTCGGGCAGGGTCAGCTCCTCGCTCTTGCCGCCGCGGGCGCGGAATTGCGCGATCGCCGGCAGGTTGATCGGAAGGTCCTGGATGTCGAAGGTCAGCACCCGCGGCGCCCTGTAATCCGGCGCGTTGTGGACCAGCCGGCCGTTGGCAAGGCGGAGCTTAATGGTGTCCGGATCCTCCGTGGCGAGGAAGGTGCCGTGGTCGGCGGTCACCGCGATCGTCTTGCCGCCCTTCAGCTCGGCGCGGACGAAGACTCCGTGGAGCAGCCGTCCCTCCTTCTCGCTGCGCTCGACGCGCAGGGTCATGTGCTTGCCGAGATTGGTGAACTCGCCGACCTTGATCGAGGCGCCGAGCTCGCCCGAACGCAGCTCGAAGCGGAGATGCTCGTAGCCGTAGCGGGAATGAGGCTGGACGTAGCCGACGATGAGCACGTTCAGCGCCAGCAGCAGCGCCGCGTAGAGATAAGGGACCTTGAGCAGCCGCGTATAGCCCAGGCCCACGGCGCGCAGCGCGTCGAGCTCGGAGGAGAGGGCCAGCCTGCGGAAGGCGAGCAGGGTGCCGAGCAGCAGGCCGATCGGGATTCCGAGCGCGAGATATTCGGGCAGCAGGTTCGCCAGCATCTTCCAGACGATGCCGACCGGCCCGCCCGTCGTGATGACGATGTCGAACAGCTTCAGCATCTTGTCGAGCAGCAGCAGCATCGCCGCCAGGGTCAAAGTCGAGACCAGGGGGACGAAGATGAGCCGGGCGAGATAACGGTCTGTGGCTGTCATGAGACGCATGGTGGTCGCCGGGATATAGACGGGCTCGGCGGAGGGGCAAAGGGGAACGGACAGCATTCCCAGCCCGAACGGGTCTGTGGGCCAGGTCCCGTCGGTGCGCGAGCGGTTTTCCCCTTGGAGAGGGGAGAGGCTCTACACCGCCGATATCAGCGCCAGCGCCCCGACGGTCGTCGCGCCCAGGCTGGCGATGAGGACGGCACCGGCGGCGGCGTCCTTGGCGCGGCCGATCTCCGCCGCATGACCGGGGTGGAGGTGGTCGATCAGATATTCGAGCGCCCCGTTCACGGCCTCGAGCGCGAGAACGAGGGCCGAGGCGAGGACGATAAGGGCGAACCAGGCGAGCGACAGGCGCAGCGCCGCCGCGCCCGCTGCCGCCACGACGGCGAGCGCCGCCTGGGCGCGGAAACTCTTCTCCCGCCGCGCGACCGTCGCGATCCCGCGCCAGGCGAAGCCAAGGCGGGCGGCGAACGGCTGGTTCTTGGCCGGCCGAAGATC
Organism: Sphingomonadales bacterium; assembly: GCA_034668625.1. Lineage (GTDB taxonomy): Bacteria > Pseudomonadota > Alphaproteobacteria > Sphingomonadales > Sphingomonadaceae > Allosphingosinicella. The sequence continues at coordinate 70,044 of JAXDOX010000036.1, read as the reverse complement.
AGGCGACGGCGGGTTCAGCGGCGCCTTCTGGCGGCGCAGAAGAAACGCCTGGCGCCCTGTTTTATCAGGCCCGAGCAGGATGAGCTTCCCTTCAGAACGGCCAATCTCCGCCGCCGGTTTAGCGCCTGGCGTGTGGCGAGGGTTTCGGTCGTCCGTGGGGATTTGGTGCAGGGAAGATGGAGAGGCGCCGGGCGGCGGCGCGGGATCAGCCGGTGACTAGCGTTCTTTGGTCCTCGCGGCCCATCGACAGGAGGAAGGGCGATTCGGACTGCATCGCCTGGAAGTCCGACTTGGAGCTCAGCCCCTTCCAGCTTATCGCGATCAGCGCCTGGGCGATGGCGCCGCCCAGCGTGTCGCCCGGCCCGAGCAGAACGATGCGGTCCGGAGCGAACTCGCGCACCGCCACCTGGAGGGCGCGGGTGAAATCGTAGGTCTCGAGGATCTGGGTGCCGAACGTATAGCGCCACAAGGCGTCCGGCGCGCTGGCGAAAGGCCGCCAGATGCGCCCACTTCCGTCGACCATCGGCACGGCCGGAGATCCGAACCAGGCGGCGGGAAGGCCGGCGAAGGAGCGCTCGGACGATTGCCGCATCATCGGCGTGTGGAAAGGCCCATGGTTGACGAGTCGGAGCGGCTCCCGGCCCGGCGTCGGCGGCGCCTCGGCCAGGAGGGCGGCGAGCCCCGCCTCGTTGCCCGCGAAGACGATCATTCCGCCGAGCTCGATCGAGACATAGAGGGCCGAGCCGGGGCGGGCGCCGATCGACCGGGCGAGGCCCAGCACCGAGTCGCGCAGGCCCGGCACCTCGCGCCATTCCTCGTCGACCAGGCTGAGCAGGACCTGACCCCCGGCCTCGCCCGCCTGGCTGTTCGAGCCCATTGCGTCGACGATCTCGAAGCCGCGCTCCGCCTCGACCGCGCCGCCGCAGGCGAGGGTGGTGTACCAGCCCATCGAATTGCCCGTGACCGCGGCGATGGCGAAGCGCGAGCGGTCGATGCTGAGGAAATCCGCCCAGGAGCAGGCGAAGATGAGCGGCGAGGCGATGTCGCCGCGCGTATGCAGCGCCGGGCTGAATTTCGCGGCGCCGTCGAGCTCCGACAGCGTCGGCTCGCCCCGCGCCGCCCGGATCCCATCGAAGGCCTCGATCATGCCGGCTTTGTCGGCGTGGAATCGCTTCAGATAGCCGAGCTCGGCCTTGCCGTAGGTGCCCCGGCCGGGGCTGACGACCAGCAGTGCTTCGCGCTCAGCCACGCACCGTCTCCAGCGCCGCCTCGACGATCGAGTCGCGGCTCGGCAGGGTGATTGTCGCGGCGCGGCCGAGCGGGATGAAGCTGTCCTCGGCGGTGAGGCGCCGCACCGGCGTGCCGGGGTCGCGTTCGGCGAACAAAGCCATCAACGCCTCGCTCTGCGAGCCCGTGCGCCGGCATTCGTCGACGATCAGGACATGGCCGCAGCCGGCGACCGCGTCGAGCAGGGCGTCCGCGTTGAGCGGCGCGAGCCAGCGCAGGTCGACGACCCGGACTCCGAGCCCGTGCCGCTCGCGCAGGATCTTCTCCGCCTGGCGGGAGAGGTAATAGCCATTGGCGTAGCTGACTATGGCGAGGTCGGTGCCGTCGCCGTGGACGCCAGGCGTTCCGAGCGGGATCGGCTTGGCCTCGCCCGGCGCGGCGTAAGGGGCGGTCCACAGGCCGTCGCCTTCCTCGTGGAGGTCGCGGGTCATGTAGAGGGCGATCGGCTCGACGAAGACGACGACGCGGCGCTCCTCGAGCGCGAGTCGGACGCATTCGCGCAGCATCTCCACCGCGTCCGCGCCGTTGCTCGGGCAGGCGAGGATCAGGCCGGGAATGTCGCGGAAGACGGCCAGGCTGTTGTCGTTGTGGAAATGGCCGCCGAAGCCCTTCTGATAGCCGAGGCCGGCGATGCGCACGACCATCGGATTGGTATATTGGCCGCAGGAGAAGAAGCTCAACGTCGCCGCCTCGCCGCGAAGCTGGTCCTCGGCATTGTGGACGTAGGCGAGGAACTGGATCTCGGTGATGGCGAGCAAATTGTTGTGCGCCGCGCCGATACCGAGGCCGAGGATGCTCTGCTCGTCGAGCAGAGTGTCAATGACCCGGACCGGGCCGAAGCGCTCATGAAGCTTGGCGGTGACGTTGTAGACGCCGCCTTTCCGGCCGACGTCCTCGCCGGCGACGAAGACTTCGGGGTGAGCGAGCAGGATGTCGGCGAGCGCCCAGCTCAAGAGGCGCGCCATATGCTGGGGCTTCTCCATCATCGCGGAGTCGCGGGCGAAGAGGGCCGAGCGCTGCTCCGGATCGGGCGTGTTGGCGGTCGCGCGGGGCGCCTTCGGCGGAACGATGCTCGCCATCACCTCGGTGGAGGTGGACAGCTTGGGGCGAGCGATCGCCTCGGCGGCGATTCGGTCGAGCCGGGCTTCGGTCTCGTCGTAGATGTCGAGGATCTGGCTTTCGCTGAGGATTCCCTCCTCGACCAGCAGGGCGGCGCTGTGGAGTAGCGGGTCGCGTTCCTCGTCGTCCTCGATCCGCGCCTTGTCCATGTAAGCGGTCTGCACGTCCGAGCCAGCATGGCCGTAGAGCCGCACGCAGTCCATGTGGAGGAAGACGGGGCGGCGGCGGGTGCGGGCGTGGCGGGCGGCTTCGAGCGCGCCGCGATAGGCGTCGACCATGTCGAAGCCGCTGCAGCGCACATATTCGAGCGCGGGCCGGCCGCTGAACGCCGCTTCGATCCATCCGGACGGGGTGCGGGTGGAGATGCCGATGCCGTTATCCTCGCAGAGGAAGACGATCGGCATCGGGCTGCCCTGATAGGCGGCCCATTGGGCGCAGTTGATCGCGCCCTGGGCGGTCGAATGATTGGCCGACGCATCGCCGAAGCTGGCGAGGATGATTGCGTCGGGCGGCATCGCCGTGTCCTCGAGCTTGAGCGTCCGGGCGATTCCGAGACTGAAGGCGGCGCCGACCGCCTTGGGGAGGTGCGAGGCGATGGTGCTGGTCTGCGGCGGGATGAACAGGGGCTTCGAGCCCAGGACCTTGTGGCGGCCGCCCGAGATCGGGTCCTCCGCCGAGGCGGCGAAGCTCAGCAGCATGTCCCAGCACGGCGACTGCCCCGGCAGCTTCGCCGCGCGATGGATCTGGAAGGCGGCGGAGCGATAGTGGAGGAAGGCCATGTCGGTGAGCCGGAAGGCCTCGGCGACCGCGGCATTGTTCTCGTGGCCGGAGCTGCCGATCGTGTAGAAGCCTTCGCCGCGGGCCTGGAGGCGGCGCGAGAGGCGATCGAGCTGGCGGCTGGCGCACTGGCTGTAGAACGTTTCGACCAGGGTCTCGGAAGCAAGGCCCACCTCCGCCGGCCGAAGGGTGGAGGTTCGGCGCGGCAGCTTCGCCGCCCGCACTTTCGCGACGAATTTCTGGTGAACGGCTTCGGCGGCATCCATCGCCCCGCCCCTAATGCTCGCGCGCCATGGCGTCGAGGGCAGGGGCTTGAGCATGACGTTTACGTAAACTAGAGCGGGCGCACCCACATCGGAGGACCCGAATGACCAAGAGCGAAATGGCCGCAGCAATGAACGACAAGCAGGCCTGGCTGCCCGGCAAGCGCGTGAAGCTCGACTTCGGCGACGGGGGCGTGGTCCTGCTCGACGGAGTCGCCGGCCGCGCCACCGAGGAAGACGGGCCCGCCGACACGACCATCAAGGTCGCGTGGAGCGACTGGGAGGACATGCGCGACGGCAAGCTGGACGGAATGACCGCCTTCATGCAGGGCAAGCTCAAGATCGAGGGCGACATGTCCAACGCCATGCAGCTCCAGGGCGTCCTCGCCAAGCTGAGGGGGTAAGCGCTCCTCTCCGGTCGGGAGGAAACCTGAACCGCAATTCAAGTTGACCGGACTCGGCCGTCGCCTCTATCGGCGCGGCACGGCTTGAGGAGCGGCGAATGCGCAAAATCTATCCCGATGCCGCTACTGCGCTCGAGGGGCTGCTCAGCGACGGCATGACGATCTGCGCCGGCGGCTTCGGCCTCTGCGGCATCCCCGAGCGGCTGATCGACGCGATCCGCGACAGCGGGGTCAAGGACCTGACCATCGTCTCCAACAATGCCGGCATCGACAATGAGGGGCTCGGCAAGCTGCTTCGCACCCGCCAGATCAGGAAGATGATCTCGTCCTATGTCGGCGAGAACAAGGAGTTCGAGCGGCAATATCTGGCCGGCGAGCTCGAGGTCGAATTCTGCCCGCAGGGGACGCTCGCCGAACGCTGCCGCGCCGGCGGCGCCGGCATTCCAGGCTTCTATACGAAGACCGGGGTCGGCACGATCGTCGCCGAGGGCAAGGAGACCAAAGTCTTCGACGGCGAGGACTATGTGCTCGAGCGCGGCATCCGCGCGGACCTCTCCGTCATCAAGGGCTGGAAGGCCGACGAGGCGGGGAATTTGGTGTTCCGCAAGACGGCGCGGAACTTCAACCAACCGATGGCGACCGCAGGCCGGGTCTGCGTCGCCGAGGTCGAGGAGATCGTTCCGGTCGGCTCGCTGAACTCCGACTGCGTCCACCTCCCCTCGATCTACGTGAAGCGGATGATCGTCGGCGCCCCCTACGACAAGAAGATCGAGTTCCGCACCGTTCGCCAGCGGGAGGCGGCATAATGGCCTGGACCCGGGACGAAATGGCCGCCCGCGCCGCCAGGGAGCTGCGCGACGGTTATTACGTCAATCTCGGCATCGGCATCCCGACTTTGGTCGCCAACAACATCCCGCAGGGGATGGAGGTGACGCTGCAGAGCGAGAACGGCATGCTCGGCATCGGCCCCTTCCCCTATGACGACGAGGTCGATCCGGACCTGATCAATGCCGGTAAGCAGACCATCTCGGAGCTTCCTTCGTCGAGCTATTTCGGCTCCGAGCAGAGCTTCGCGATGATCCGCGGCGGCCACATCGACCTGACCGTGCTCGGCGCGATGGAGGTGTCGGAAAAAGGCGACATCGCCAACTGGATGATCCCGGGCAAGATGGTGAAGGGCATGGGCGGCGCGATGGACCTCGTCGCCGGCGTCAAGAAGATCATCGTCGCCATGGAGCATGTTTCGAAAAACGGCGATCCCAAGTTCATCCCGGAATGCACCCTGCCGCTCACCGGCAGGAACGTCGTCGACATGATCGTCACCGACCTCGCCGTCTTCCAGCGGCCCGACCATCAGAGCGCGTTCCGCCTGATCGAGCTGGCGCCGGGGGTGAGCGCGGACGAGGTGAAAGCCAAAACCACGGCGCAGTACGAGGGCTGATGCGCGCCCTCCTCTCCGAAGCGCCCGGCGGGCCGGAGACGCTCGTCCTCACCGAACTGCCCGATCCGGCGGCCGGGCCGGAGCAGCTGCTCGTCCGCGTCAAGGCCTGCGCGATCAACTATCCGGACGTGCTGATCATCGAGGACAAATACCAGTTCAAGCCGCCGCGGCCGTTCGCGCCGGGCGGAGAGATCGCCGGGATCGTCGAAGCGGTGGGGAAGGGCGTTTCGGGCTGGGCGGCCGGCGACCGGCTGATCGCCATGCTCGGCCATGGCGGGCTCGCTGAGAAGGTGGTGGTGAATGCCGCGACGGCGCTGCTTCTGCCCGAGGAGCGCAGCTTCGAGGAAGGCTCGGCACTGATCCTCACCTACGCCACGTCGATCCACGCTCTGCTCGACCGCGGGCGGCTGAAGGCGGGGGAAACCCTGCTCGTGCTCGGCGCGGCCGGCGGCGTCGGCCTTGCCGCGGTGGAGCTCGGCAAGGCCTATGGCGCGCGTGTGGTGGCGGCGGTTTCATCGGAGGGGAAAGCCGATGTCGCCCGGGCGGCCGGGGCGGACGCGGTCCTGGTCTATCCGCAAGGGCCCTTCGACAAGGAGGGGTCGAAGGCGCTCGGCCAGCTCTTCAAGGATGCGGTCGGTCCTTCCGGCGCGGACCTGGTCTACGATCCGGTCGGCGGCGACTATGCCGAGCCGGCGCTCCGCGCCATTGCCTGGCAGGGGCGCTATCTGGTCGTCGGCTTCCCGGCCGGCATCCCGAAGCTGCCGCTCAACCTCACCCTGCTCAAGAGCTGCGACGTCTGCGGAGTCTTCTGGGGCGCCTTCGCGGCGCGCGACCCGAAGGCGAACGCCGCCCATATCGAAACCCTGTTCCGCCTCTGGCGCGAAGGCAAGATCGCTCCCAAGGTCAGCAGGACCTGGCCGCTGGACCAGGCCGGCGAGGCGATCGCCTGGATGGCCGCGCGCAAGGCGGTGGGCAAGCTGGTGGTGACGATGTAGCTCCTCCCGGGGAGGAGCGAAACATTGCGCCGCCCCCCGCCCCCGCCTATCTGACTCCCGCAGAGCAAAGGGAGCCGGCATGACCACGTTCGACGACCGCGAGAGGGCCTTCGAGACCAAATATGCCCGCGACGAGGAGATGCAGTTCCGCATCCACGCACGGCGCAACCGGCTGCTCGGCGGCTGGGCGGCGCGGCTGATGGGCCTCTCGGAGACCGAGGCGGAAGTCTATGCCAAGGACGTCATCCGCGCCGATTTCGAGGAAGCGGGCGACGAGGACGTCATCCGCAAGATATTGGGCGATCTCATTTCGGCCGGGGTCGAGTGCGACGAGGCGCGAATCCGCGAGGCGCTCGAGCACAAGACGGTCGAGGCCCGCCGCCAGCTGATGCAGGCGGGGAGCTGAGCCGGTGGCGATGGCGGCGGCCGAGATCGAAGCCCTGATCCGCGGCGGCATTCCGGACGCCCGGGTGGAGATCACCGATCTCGCCGGCGACGGCGACCATTATGCCGCCCGCGTCGTCGCCGAAAGTTTCCGCGGCCTGCCGCTGCGCGCCCAGCACCAGCTTGTCTACCGGGCGCTTGGCGGCCGCATGGGCGGCGAGCTCCACGCCCTCCAGCTCAAGACCTCCGTCCCCGATTAGGAGTTTTGAAATGACCGACCCCAACGCCCGCATCGACGAGATTGTCGGCTCGAACGACGTCGTCCTGTTCATGAAGGGCACCGTCCTCTTCCCGCAATGCGGCTTCTCGAGCCGCGCCGTCGCCATCCTCGACCACCTGGGGGTGGGCTTCGAGACCGTGGACGTCCTCCAGGACCCGGAGATCCGCCAGGGCATCAAGGCCTATTCCGACTGGCCGACCATCCCCCAGCTCTACGTCAAGGGCGAGTTCGTCGGCGGCTCCGACATCATGATGGAGATGTACGAAGCCGGCGAGCTCGAGAAGCTGTTCAAGGACAAGCAGGTCATTGCGTGACGCGCCGCCGGAGACGGCGGCGGTCCCCAGAGTTAGCCTCCCGGAGTGACGACATTGATGATGCCGCTTCCGGCCGCCTTCGTCTACGCGCAGGCCGACTCCGACGAGGCAAAGGCCAGGCGGGCCGACGCGGTCCCCGAGCAGCCCAAGAAAGACGATGCGGACGGTGACGAGGAGGATGAGGGGCGACCAGAGACGCCGCTCATCGTCACCGCGCGCCGCCTGGATGCGGCGAGGACGCAGATCGATGCCGCGCTCGGAGCGACCGTCTACGAACTCGACAACGAGACGATCGAGGACAGACCCGGAGGCGAGACCGGGAGCGTCGCGGCCACGCTCTTGCAGGCGCCCGGCGGCAGTCTGTCGCCCGGCGGCCTCACGCTTCGCGGATCGCGTGCCCTGCAGGTACGGATCAACGACGTCATCCTTCCCGTTGCCCTCTCCGATCCGGCCGACCATTTGAGCTCGCGGCTGGCTCAGACCACCCGCCTGATCACCGGGACGTTGCCGGCGCAATTCGGCTTCGCCCCCGGCGGTGTGATCAGCGTCACGACGAAGAACGGGCTGTACCAGCACGGCGGCCAGGCGGAATTCTTCGCCGTGACCGACGGCGCGCGAGAACCCGCCTTCGAATGGGCTGGCTCCGCCGCCGGGACAAGCCTCTTCACGTCCGGCAGCCTCCAGCGCGATCGCAGCCTCATCGGCAATAGCTCCGGACCCGGCAACGACCTCAGGCACGAGGTGGAGGCATTCGCGTTCGCCGATCATGTGCTGAGCCCCGAGGACCGGCTGTCGTTTATCCTCGGCGCGTCGAGGGAGCGGCACCGGATCGGCCAGACGGGCATCCCCGGCGGCATCCTCGGGAGCTACGACGGCTATGTGTCCGGCTCGTTTCAACACAGCGTGGGCGGCCTCACCGTCCAAGCGTCGCTTTCCGGCGCGGATGCGTGGGAGCAAGCGCAATTCGACCGTCGCACGCGTGAAGACCGAACCTCGCTCGGCGTTCAGGCGGATGCCTCGTACAAGCTGGGCCCCAACCTGCTGCGAACGGGGCTCCTGCTTGGCCGATCGACGCAGCGCGAGTCGCGGGACGGCTCGCCGGCCCCAAGGCTGCATCGCACCTCGGCCGGCGTTTACGGGCAGATCGAGTGGACGGTGGCGCCTGCCCTTACTCTCGACACGGGCGTGCGGGGCGAATGGCTTCGTGGGCTTGCCTCCGCCTTCGCGCTGGAGCCGCGCGCCAGCCTCGTGTGGAGCGCGGCGGGCGGTCTGACCGTGCATGCCGGCTATGCCCGCTATGCCGCCGCACCCCCGCTCGAGGTGGTTCGCTTCGCGCACGATCTCTCCGACGAGCGCGACGATTATTTCGACGCGGGCGCTCAGCAGAAGGTCGGCCCGCTCACGCTTGCCCTCGACGGCTATTGGCGCTCCGCCCGCAATCTGCTGGTCGAACGAAAAGACCCCGATTCCGCAGTGCCGATGGTCTTTGGCTTCGCGCATGCGAGGCTGCGAGGTCTCGATCTCTCTGCGAGCTTCCGTCGCGGCCCGATGGCGGCGTGGCTCAACCTGGGCCTGTCCAGCGCCCGAGGCCGCACCATCCTTCCAGGGGAAATAGCCTTCGCACCCGCAACCCTCGCCGCTGCCGCCCATGCTTGGGTGCCGCTCGGAAGCGAACGTCCGTTCACGGCTTCGGGCGGGCTCACCTGGCGCATCGGGCGCCTTTCCCTTTCCGGCGACCTCCTGGCGTCGAGCGGCGCTGTCCGGACCGCCAGCGCCGATGCTCCGAACGGATCGCGCTCTTCCGCCTTCCTGGAGGCCGGCATCGCCGCGGTCTATCACCTACGGATCGCCGGTCGTCCGACTGATCTGCGCGTCGATATTACCAACCTGACGGATGTTCGCTATCTCTGGAGCGATCGATCCGCGCTGGAAGGCGACTGGAGCCGGTTTGGCCGGCGCCGCGCCGTCACTTTCGGAATTGAGCGGAGCTTCTAGGCCGGCTCCCCCAAAATGATCGGGGCGGGCGGCGCGACCGGAAAGAGCGCCTGCCCGCCCCGCGGGGAAAGTGTGTGGACGCCGATAAGGGATACACGCGCCATGCCAGACCGGGCGGATGGCGGAAATCCGCGGCTTTCCATGGTTTACCGGCATTAACCCGCAGCCCCGTCTGTAAAGCCCGCCGACACTCCAGCCGAAGGTGAATCATCATTCATTTCCGGTTCACCCGGACGATGATTACACCTGTAGTCATTATAGGGGAGAAACGGCCATGGAGCGAATCGCCGAGGGCGAATACGCCGTCATGGAAGTGCTTTGGGATGAAGCGCCGCTCACCGCCGCCGAAGTCGCCGAGCGAGTGCCGGCCGAGCGCGGCTGGAGCCTCGCCACCGTCAAGACCATGCTGTCCCGGCTTCTCGCCAAGGGCGCGCTCGCCCACGAGGAGGACGGCCGCCGCTACCTCTACCGCCCCGCCATCGTTCGCGAGGATTATGTCGCCGAGGAATCGGGCCGTCTCATTGACCGCATGTTCGGCGGCCGGTTGATGCCGCTCGTCGCGCACCTCGCAGCGCGCGACCGCCTGAGCCCGGCCGACATCGAGGAGATCGAGGCGCTGCTGAGGGAGCTCAAGTCGTGATCCCCTGGCTGCTTCAGACCTTCGCCGCAATCACCGCTCTCGCCGTCGCGGTCTTGATCCTCCGCCGCCCGGTGGCGAGGCTGTTCGGTGCCGGCTGGGCCTATTCTTTGTGGCTGATCCCGGCGCTGCGCGTGGTGCTGCCTCCGCTCGGCCTCGTCCATCCCCATTTCGCTCTTCCCGCCGCCGCAGACTTCATCCCGGCGGCGGCGGGAGGGACCCCGCCCCTGCCGGCGATCGCCGGTCCAGGGCAGTGGGTGCCTTTCTTGCTCGCAACATGGGCCGGGGGCGCGGTCATCTTCCTCGTGCTGCAGTGGCTCGCCCACCGCGATTTCCTGCGCAGGCTGGCGGGGAGCTCCAGGCCGGCGCGGCCGCCCCGCTATCGCGGCATCCTCACGTTCGTCAGCGAGGCGATCGACGGACCGCTGGCGCTCGGTCTGCTGCGCCGCCTGATCGTCGTCCCTTCGGACTTCAGCCGCCGCTACAGCCCCGGCGAGCGCCGCCTCGCCATGGAGCATGAGGCCACCCATCATCGCCGCGGCGACATCTGGTGGAACATGGCGGCGATGCTGCTGCTCGCCGCCAATTGGTTCAACCCGGTCGCCTGGATCGCCTATCGCGCCTTCCGCGCCGACCAGGAACTGGCCTGCGATGCCGCCGTTGCCGCCCGCGCCAGCCCGGCTGAGCGCTGCGACTATGCCCGCGCCCTCGTCAAGTCCGCCGCCGGCCCCGGCCTGATCGCGGCATGTCCCCTGCACGAGGGCGGCGATCTCAAGCAGCGCCTCCGGATGATGCGCCTCCACCGCACCAGCCGGCCGCGCACCGCCGGGGGGCTGGCGGCGGTCGGCGCCCTCGGCCTCACCGCCTTTGCGCTCGGCGGCCCCGAGGCGGTGCGCGAGGTGGCGCCGGTGCTTCGCCTCGCCGCCGGCCCCGCTGCGGCGGCGGCCGTCTCGCCCTCGCCGGCGCCGGTCGTCCTCGCCGCCGCCGCGGCGCAACCCCGCCCGCACGCGCGGCCGCGTCTCCGCTACGCCGGGGCCGATCTGCCGCAATCGCGGCCGGCCTTCGCCTCGGCCGACGTCCAGCCTTTGGTGGCGCCGCCTGAGGTCAGCCTGCCCCGCCTTGCCGCGGCCTACGCACCGCGGCCCGCAGTCTTCCGGCTCGCCATGGCCTCCTCCGCCGCGGCGCCTTCGCGCATCCGTACGGCCGAGTTCATCGTCACCGACACCGGCATCTACATCGCCGGCGGCGGCACCCTCACCGAGGAGAATAAGGCGAAGCTGCACGCCGTCCTCGTCCAGGCGATGGCCGAGGCGACCAGCGAGGAGCAATCGGTGCGGCTCGCCCGCGTCGACCGCGCGATCGACGGTGCCGTCACCGTCCGGTTCAAGGTGCGTCAAACCCTACAGGGAGACTGAGCGATGAGACAGGCATTGATTGGCGCCGCCGCGGGGACGGCATTGCTCGCCGGAGGCTTCGCCCTCACCGCCGCCTGGGCCGGCGACGACGAGGGCAAGGCACGGGCCGAGACCCGCACCGAGCAGGTGATCGTCCTCACCGACCGCAAGGGCGGCGAGGGCAGCGACGACCCGCACGTCCGCACCTTCGTTATGGATCACGGTTCCGCCGCCTGCACCGGCGCCAGGGACGAGGTGAACGAGTCGAGCGCCGACGGGCGCGAGAAGACCCGCATCATCGTCTGCGGCAACGGCGACGTCAGCCCGGCGCTGCGCGCCGAGCGGCTGCAGCACGCGCTTGCGCGGATCGAGGCCAACGACTCGCTGAGCGCCGAGCATAAGGAAAAGGTGGTCGCGGCGCTCCGCGACGCCATCGCCCGACTGCAGACCGAGCACTGACCGCCTACGCGACGGGAGGGACGGGGCGGGCGCTGCGAACGCCCGCCCCTTTTTCGCGCCCACCTTGTGGGGGCGGCGGCGGGGTGCCACATCCGCGGCATGGAGGATATGCCGACCGGCAAAGTGGAGCGGATCGCCCCGGGTGTGCGCCGCCTGCTCGCGCCCAACCCCTCGCCCTTCACCTACACCGGCACCCAAAGCTACATCGTCGGCGAAGGAGAGGTGGCGGTGATCGATCCCGGCCCGGACGAGCCGTCGCACCTCGCAGCGCTGCTGGACACGGTCCGCGGCGAGCGGGTCGCGGCGATCCTGTGCACCCACACCCACCGCGATCACAGCCCCGCCAGCCGCCCGCTCGCGGCGGCGACGGGGGCGCCGATCGTCGGCTGCGCGCCGCTCAACCTCGAGGATGAGGAAGCGGGGCGGGCGGACGAGGCGTTCGACCCGGATTATATGCCGGACCGGGTGCTCGGCGACGGCGAGCGGCTCGCCGCCGACGGCTGGACGCTGAGCGCCGTCGCCACCCCCGGCCACACCTCGAATCATCTCTGCTACGCGCTGGAAGGGACGGGGGCCCTGTTCTGCGGCGACCATGTCATGGGCTGGGCGACCAGCGTCGTCGCGCCCCCCGACGGCGACATGGCCGATTACATGGCGAGCCTCGCCAGGCTGCTCGCCCGCGGCGACCGCATCCTCTACCCCGCCCATGGCCCGGCGATCGAAGCCCCTAAGGCCCGCGTCCGCCGCCTGATCGAGCACCGTCGGATGCGCGAGCGCCAGATCCTCGGCCATCTCGAACGCGGCGAAGGCCGCATCGCGGCCATGGTGGGAGATATGTACGCTGACATCGATCCTCGCCTCTTCCCCGCCGCGGGGCGGTCGGTGCTCGCCCATCTCGTCGACCTCGAGCGGCGCGGCCTAGTGCGGGCGGAGGGGGAGAGATGGACCCTCGCCGCCTGAAGCTTGCTCTGTTGCCTCCCGCCTTGGCGGCGCTTCTGCTCGGCGCCGCGTTCGGCTATTCGTTCCGGCCTGCGATGCCGCCGCCGGCGCCAGATCCGCAGGCGATCGCCGCCTCGGCCTTGCTGTCGGTCCGCGATCAGAGCCGGCTGGTGCCGTTCACCGCCCGCTTCGTCGCCGTCGCCAACGCGAGCGAAAGTCATATGGGCCTCACCGCTCGCAAGACTCTGATCATGCCGGGCACCGTCCGCTACGCCGTGGACCTGACCCGGCTGCGGCGCTCCAGCCTCGCCTGGGACCAGGCGACGCAAACGCTGACCGTGACCCTGCCCCCGCTCGAGCTGTCGGGCCCGGACATCGATCTCAGCCAGATTCAAGAATCTTCCGAAGGCGGCCTGGTGATGGCGCTCGCCGGCTCCGAAGGCGCGCTCGACCGCGCGGTCCGGCAAAGCGCGCAGGACGATCTGATGCGCCAGGCACGCGCGCCGGCGCCGATGCGTTTGGCGCGCGAGGCTGCGATGCGGGGCGTGGCGCGAGGCTTCGCCATGCCGTTGCGCGCCGCGGGCATCGAGGCGAGCGTCGCGGTCCGCTTCGTCGATCCCGCCGGCCGGGAGGAAGCCTCGTTCCTCGACCGTCCGCGCCGGATCGAGGAGAGGCTCAGGGACCGGCAGGCGGGCTGATCCACTGGCCCCCGGGCGAAGGCCGGGGCCCGGCGGCACGACGCGGGAGACTGGATCCCGGCCGTCGCCCGGACCCAGGATGCGTCAGTGCACGAGCATGGCCAGCGCGTCCTTGAGCTCGCTCTTGAAGCGATTTTCGACACCCCTCTGCACCGCCGGGCTGCATTTGCCGAAATTGGCGAGCGACCCGTCCGCTTTCTTCTTTCCGCGTTCGGCGTAAATCGCCATCAGCAAGGTCGGGTCGTCGGGATTGCCGTTGTTCATCGCCCGCACGACGATGTTGCATGTCGGGCCGTGCTGGACGGCGGTCGACCAGACCGCGTCGCGAATCGCGTCGCAGCGCCGGTCGAGGTCGACTCCGGTCGCGGCGCGGACACGGTCGATCTGGACGTCGTAATGGGTCCGCTTGATATAGGCGTGCTGGGCGCTGTTGAAGGCCGGGCCTTCCCGCGCGGCGATCGCCTTCCACACCGCGCTGAAGGCCGGCGTGCCCGAGCGGGCGCCCTTGAACTCGGCCGCCCAGCGCGCGCCTTCGCTGGCGAGGAATTCTTCCGGCCGCTTCAGCTTCGAGGCGAGCTGATAGGTACCGTAGGAAACGCCTCCGGCATCGCCGACGCCGCCCGACACCGTGCCCGGCCCGCGACCGCCCGACTCGAACTTCTCGGACAGCTTGCCGAGCTGGTGGGACGAAGCAGGCCCCGCGGCGGACCCGGCCGGCGCCGGACCGGGCGCGGGCGCCGGCGCCGGTCCGGGCGTGGGCGGCGGCGCCGCGCCCGGAACGGTCAGCACCTGCCCAACCAGGATCTTGTTGGGGTCGCTTATGCCGTTGGCGGCGGCAAGCGCCTTCACGCTCGTTCTCAGCCGCAACGCGATCTCGCCCAGCGTGTCGCCCGATTTCACGGTAACATTATTCGCCATGATTCCCCTCCAGCGTCGGCCCGGGCGCGGCGAGGCTGAACGCGACTGACCCCGAATTGGAACGTGCGCCCGTTCGGAAGCCGTGACAACATCCATCGCATCCGCCGGGGCTGTGGCTCGGCCGCGAGTTGAAAAGAGACGGCTTACCGCCTATTTCCCAGCGATCCACTCCGCGCCTTTTGAGACCACGGTCGGGGCATGTGAGGCTGAGCTTGGCAAATCAGGGACGGTACGGCCGGGGGCCGCGTCCCTCCCGGGAGTGGTAAAATGAACGCACCCAATGCGAGCCTCAGAGGGGTCGACCTCAAGGCCGAGATCGACCGGCTGCGCAAGGAGCGCAACGCCGTCATCCTCGCCCATTATTATCAGGACCCGCGCATCCAGGACCTCGCCGATTTCGTCGGCGACAGCCTCGATCTCTCGCGCAAGGCGGCCTCTACCGACGCGGACGTCATCGCCTTTTGCGGCGTCCGCTTCATGGCCGAGACGGCCAAGATATTGTCGCCCGAAAAGATCGTCGTCCTGCCCGACATGGCGGCCGGCTGCAGCCTCGAAGACAGCTGCCCGCCGGACAAGTTCAAGGCGTTCCGCGAGGGCCATCCGGACTATATCGCTTTGACCTACATCAACTGCTCGGCGGCGGTGAAGGCGCTCTCCGACATCATCGTCACCAGCTCGTCCGCCGAGACGATCCTCGCCCAGCTGCCGAAGGACCAGAAGATCATCTTCGGCCCCGACAAGAATCTCGGCGGCTATTTGAACCGCAAGACCGGCCGCGACATGCTGCTCTGGCCGGGCGTCTGCATCGTCCACGAGGCTTTCTCGGAGACCGAGCTGTTGAAGCTCAAGGCGAAATATCCGGGTGCGCCGGTCCTCGCCCATCCCGAATGCCCGGGCCACATCCTCGACCATGCCGATGTGGTCGGCTCGACCAAAGCGATCCTGGATTATGCGCTCGCCTCGCCGGCCGAGGTGCTGATCGTCGCGACCGAGCCGCACATCATCCACCAGATGGAGAAAACGGCGCCTGGCAAATTGTTCGTCGGCGCGCCCGGCGCGGACGGCAACTGCAATTGCAACATGTGCCCCTACATGGCGCTCAACACGATGGAGAAGCTCTACGTCGCCCTCCGCGATTTGGAGCCGCGCGTCGAGCTCGACGAAGACCTCCGCCTCGCCGCCAAGAAATCCCTCGACCGAATGCTCGAGATGGCCGCGAGCACGGTCGGTAAAGGCGATGTGGGCCGGCCGGTGTTCTCCCCTCTCCCCAAGGGAGAGGGGAAAAGCTAAGCCCTCCTCGCACCCATCTCGACGGAGGCCACTCTTGCTTCGTTCGCTCCTGCTCGCCGCCGCCTTATTGTTCCTCGCCGCCGCCGCGCCGGCCGTATCGGACGATCCGTACCTCTGGCTCGAGGAGGTGCAGGGCGACCGCGCGCTCGCCCAGGTCAAGGCGTGGAACAAGGCGACCGAGGATCAGCTGACGCGGGACCCGAAATACGAAAGCTACCGCAGCCGGGCGCGGGCGATCCTCGACGATGAGCGGCAGATCGCGGCGCCGGACCAGATTCTCGGCGACCGGGTTGCCAACCTCTGGCGCGACGCGAAGAACCCGCGCGGGCTGTGGCGCGTCTCGCCGCTCGCCGCCTATCGCGCCGGCAAGCCGCAGTGGCGCACGATCATCGACGTCGACGCGCTCGGCAAGGCGGAGGGCAAGTCCTGGGTGTGGCACGGCGCCAACTGCCTTGCGCCGGATTACCGGCGCTGCCTCGTCTCTTTGAGCCCCGGCGGCTCCGACGCGGACGTGGTGCGCGAGTTCGACCTCGCCGCCGGCCGCTTCGTCGAGGGCGGCTTTGGCCTCGCCGAGGCGAAGAGCAACTCGACCTGGGTCGACGCCGACACCCTGCTGGTCGGCACCGATTTCGGCGAAGGCTCGCTGACCACGTCGGGCTATCCGCGGGTCGTCAAATTGTGGAAGCGCGGCACGCCGCTGGCCGCAGCGCGGACAGTCTTCGAGGGGGAGACCGGTGACGTCTCCGTTTCCCCCACCGCCTTCCAGGATGGTCCGCGGCGCTGGGTGCTGGTCGGCCGCGGCAAGACCTTCTGGACCAACGAATACAAGCTGCTGACGCCCTCGGGCCGGCTGGTGCCGGTGCCGGTGCCGGTGGACGCCGAGCTGCAGGACGTGATCGGCGGGCGCCTGATCGTCAAGCTCCAGACTCGCCTCGGCCGCTTCGGCGAGGGCACGCTCGTTTCCTACCCGCTCGACCGGATCGCCGCCGGCCAGCCGGCGCCGCCGTCGCTGGTCATGGCGCCGACGGCGACGCAGGCGATCGAGGAGGTCGCGGCGTCGCGCGGCATCCTCTGGGTGAAGGCGCTCGACAACGTCTCGGGCAAGCTCACCGCGCTGGCGCCCCAGCCGAACGGCGCCTGGCGGAGCGTGATGGTCCCGCTGCCGGCGAACAGCACGATCCACCTCCTCCAGGCGGCTCCGGGCCAGGACCTCGCCTTCGCCACCGTCGAGGGCATGCTGACGCCGCCGTCGCTCTACGCGCTGGCGCCGAATGCGACGCCGCGGCTGGTCCAGTCGCTGCCGCCGCGCTTCGATGCTCGCCGCTTCACTGTCGAGCAGCGCTTCGCCCGCTCGAAGGACGGCACGCGCGTCCCTTATTTCCTGGTGCGGCGGAGGGGGGCGGCGGGGCCGGTGCCGGCTTTGATCCACGCTTATGGGGGTTTTCGCAACGCCCAGACTCCCGGCTACCTCACCGAACAGCCCTACCGCGCCGGCCCACTCGCTTTGTTCTGGGTCGAGGAGGGCAATGCCTATGTCCTCGCCAATATCCGGGGCGGCGGCGAATACGGCCCGCGCTGGCACCGCGCGGCTTTGCGCGAGCACCGCCAGCGCGCCTATGACGATCTCCACGCCGTCGCCGAGGACCTGATCCGCACCGGAGTCACCGGCAAGGGCAAGATCGGCATTTCCGGGCGCTCCAACGGCGGCCTGCTGGTCGGCGTGGCGATGACCCAGCGGCCGGACCTCTATTCGGCGGTGATCGCCGGATCGCCCCTGCTCGACATGAAGCGCTATTCGCATCTCCTCGCCGGCGCCTCGTGGATGGACGAATATGGCGACCCCGACAAACCGGCCGACTGGGCCTTCATCTCGCGTTACTCGCCCTATCAGAATCTGAAGCCGGGCGTGCATTACCCGGCGCCCTTCTTCTACAGCTCGACCAAGGACGACCGCGTCCACCCCGGCCACGCCCGCAAGATGGCGGCGCGGCTCGCCGAATATGGCGACCGCTTTTACTTCCACGAATATATCGAGGGCGGCCATTCGGTCGGCGCCGATCACGTCGAGGACGCCAAGCGTGCAGCGCTGCTGATGGCCTATCTCAAGCGGGAGCTCGGGGCGCGGTGAGCTTCGCGCTGGACGGCTTCGACCTAGACGCCTTCGTCGCCGCGACGCTCGCCGAGGACCTCGACGCTCGCGGCGACATCACCTCTCAGGCCGTGATCCCGGCCGAGGCGCGGTTCAGCGGTGTCATGGCGAGCCGGGAGCCGATCGTCGTCGCCGGCCTGCCGCTCGCCGAGGCTTTTTTCCGTGCGCTCGATCCGGATGTGGAGGTCGAGCGGCTCGCCGAAGACGGGCAGCTCGTGCGGGCGGGCGCGCCCCTGCTCCGCGTCGCCGGCCTGGCGCGGGCGCTGCTGACCGCGGAGCGGTCGGCGCTGAACGTCGTCCAGCACCTCTCCGGGATCGCCACGCTGACCCGCCGCTATGTCGACGCCATCGCCGGCACCGGCGCGATCCTGCTCGACACCCGCAAGACGCTGCCGGGCCTCCGGCGGCTCGAGAAATATGCGACCCGCACCGGCGGCGCTCAAAACCACCGCATGGGCCTGTGGGACGCGGCGATGATCAAGGACAATCACGTCGCGGTCGCCGGCGGAATCGGCGAGGCGGTGCGGCGGGCGGCCGCCGCCGGGATCGAGCGACTCATCGTCGAGGTCGACCGCCTCGACCAGATCGAGCCGGCCCTCGCCGCCGGCGCGACCCATCTCCTGCTCGACAACATGGATCCGCCGGCGCTTCGCGAGGCGCTAAGCCTGGTCGCCGGGCGAGTGCCCACCGAGGCGAGCGGCGGCGTGACCCTGGAGACAATCCGCGCCAAAGCGGAGACCGGTGTCACCTACGTCTCCGTCGGACGTATCACCCAGTCGGCCCCCGCCGCGGACATCGGACTGGATTTCAAGGCTGTCCGAGCCTGATTGCGGGGCGCCGGGGGACGCGCTACCCAGCGGCTCAGCACAGCAGGGGAAGAGACACATGCGGCCGTCGACGATCGTCAATTTCGAGTGGCTGTCGCTGCTCGCCGTGCTGCTCGGAGTCGCGACGACGGTGCTGGCCTGGGATTCGCTGATCGCGTCGGTGCGCAGCAAGATACTCGGCAGCGGGCTCGAGCCGGCCGTCATTATTCTCTCCATCATCTACGTCGCGTTGCTGGTGCTGCTCGTCCTGCTCACCTCGCGCCGCGCGAGCAACGTCGCCAAGTGGCTGCTGGTCCTCATCATCGCGGTCGAGCTCGTTGTGAGCGCGCCGCGAATCCCGGCGATGCTCGGCGCCGGCATGCTCGGCTGGGTCGAGACAGCGCAGATGCTGATCCAGCTCGCCGCCGTCGTGATGCTCTTCCTCCCCGCCTCGCGCGCCTGGTTCCGCAGCGGCGGCGCGCCGGCCGGCTAGCGGAGCCTTTTCGCGACCGTCTCCCCCTCGAGCGTCACCGTCGCCGGGTGGTGCTTGTCGAGCCAGCGCTTGATGATCCTCAAGTTGCGCGAGTTGGAGCGGAAGAAGAAATCGGGAATCGCCCCGACGAACGGGATCGCGCCGAGCAGAAAGTCGATCCCGACATTGCCGCCCATCCGCGCGATATGCCATTTCGGCATGCCGAGGTTGCGCGCCTCCCAGACGATCCACGCGCCGAGCGCGGCGGCGACCACATCGCCGGCCACTGGTAAGAGGTCGAGGATGACGTCGAGGCCGATCGACCGGTTCAGCCCGGGGACGACGAACAGCCGCTCGAGCAGTTTCTCCATCGCCTCGACCCGGCGTCTGACAGACTGCGGGTCCCGGCCGATCGGCAGCTGCCCGGCGATCGCCTCGAAATGGTCCTGGGCTCTCGACATACCTGCTCCTTCGCGCGCTTCAGGGGGCGCTGGCGACCAGCTCCCCGGCGGGGTGGCGGCCGAAGACGTTGGGCCGGAAGCCGGCGAGGCGGTTGCCGGCCAGCGACCAGCGCACCGGCGCCGCCAGCGGGATGAACGGCGCTGCGGCCGCAAGGCTCCGGTCCGCGTTCGAAAGCTGCTCCCGCCTCTTGTCCTGATCGGGGGCTGTCCGGGCCGCCTCCATCGCCTCGTCCGCGGCCGGATCGCAGACGGCACTGGCGTCGCAGGCGAAGTGCCTCAGATACCAGCTGGCGAGGCTGATCGGCGCCACCTCGTCGATGAAGTGGAGGTCGGCCGCTTCGTTGGCCCCAACCCGCGCCGTGTCGACTCCGATCGTCGCCCAGTCCCGGCGGAGCAAAGCGAAGACCAGCCGCCAGCCGGGCCCCTCCGGCATGGCGACGAGGATGTGGAGGCGTCGGCCCTTGAGGATCGGCGCCAGCGCCCGCGCCGCAGCGGCGCGGCGGGCGGGGAGGGGGCTCGCGGTCCAGGCTGGCGCGGCCGGTAGAGCGAGGCCCTCGATTCCGGCCGGAAGCAGTGTCTCCCGCGGCTGCAGCCCGGGCACGCCGAGCGCTGCGACCAGAGCGGGGCGGTCGATCGCCATGGCGAGCGCCTGGCGCGCCTCGGGCCTGGCGAGAGGTCCGGCACCGGTGCGGCCGAAGCTGAGGCCGAACAGCCCAGCCACCGGATCGAAGACCAGGCTGCCCCTCGGCACGTCGGCCGCGCGGGCAATGGCAAGGTCGCCGAAAGTGCCGCCGAGCACGAGCTGGCTTTCCCCCGCCTCGAACCGCGCAACCGCCATCGCCGCCGGCTCGCCGCGCAGCAGGACGGGCGTCGCGGCGGCTTCCGCGTCGTCCTCGTCGCGGCGCGGCGCGGTGAGCAGAAAGGCGTCGGGGCCCCTCGGCGCCGCGACGAACGGGCCTGAGCCGGCGCCGCCGCGCACGATCGCCATCTCCGGCTGGGCGAGCAGCTGGAGGAAATTGGGCCGCGGCGCCTTGAGGCCGATCTCGAGCACCTCGTCGGTCATCGTTTCGATCTCTTCTATCGCCCCGAGCAGGGGTCTCAGCGGATTGGCGCTGGCCGGCGCCGTCGTCGCCTTGAGGCGGGCGACTACCTGTTCGGCGGTGACTGGGGTCCCGTCCGGCCACTTCGCGCGCTCCAGCCGGAAAGTGTAACGCAGGCCGTCGTTGGAGACGATCCAGCTCTGCGCCAGGCCCGGGGCGACGTCGCCGGTCGCATCGAAGCGCACCAGGCCCTGGGCCGCGCTCTGGAGCAGATAGGCGGAAGGGGCGTCGAGCCGCTCCCGGTTGGGATTGGCGAGGCGCGGCGGGGCGCCGATCGCGCTCACCGCCACCGGCCCGGTCTCGTCCTTGCGGCAACCCGCCAAGGCGAGCAGCGACAAGGCGGCGAGGGTCAGAAAGCGGCGTGCCATGGCGGCCTGCGATAACCGAGCTTGGCCGCGCAGGGTAGCGGCGCTTTGCAGCCCTTTACGGCTCTTTCATCTTTGGTCGCCTAGTCTCCGCCATTGGACGAGGATCCGTGCGCGATGAATCGCGAGTCCCCACACTTCAAGACCCGCAAGGCGGCGCGGCGCCGCGTATCCGAGCAGGCCGCTTTGACCTCGCAGAGCTGGTACAGCATCGACGTGCGCGTCTGCGACGTCTCGACCGGCGGCTTCATGGCGGAATGCCCGGACCCGGTCAGGATCGGCAGCTACGTATCGCTCGACGTGCCGGGGCTCGGCGCGGTCCGCGCCCAAGTCCGCTGGCAGCTCGGCGGCCGCATGGGCGGCATGTTCCTCGACCCGATCAGCCTCGCCAAATGCGAATGGACGGCGATCAAGACTCAGCCTCCCCAACAGGCCGCCTGATCCCGCCGCGGCGCCGCTTCCGCGGGGTAAACAGGGACAGTATACATTTTCACCCGGCGAGGCCGGGGGCGCTCGAAGGCGAAGCCTGCGGAAAATATATACTGTCCTTGTTTTCTGCTTAGCCGCTCTCGCGGATTTTAACTTCGGGAATGCGCCGAAGCGTGTCATCCTAACCTTCGCCAGGTGGGGAGGCTCCGACATGGAAACCGCGACACCGTTCCGCGCATTCGTCAGCTATTGCCACGCCGACGCGGCGTTCGCCGCGCGGCTGCAGCGCCGGCTCGAGGCCTATAGGCTGCCGCGACGCCTCGCCGACCGGGTGACTCCGCTGGCTGGGCAGGCGCAAGGGCGGCTGGGGCCGGTCTTCCGCGACCGCGCCGATCTCTCCGCCGCCGAGGATCTGTCGGCGGCGGTGCGCGAGGCGATCGCCTCGTCCTCGGCGCTGGTGGTGGTCGCCTCGCGCGAGGCCGCCCGCTCGATCTGGGTGACGCGCGAGATCGAATTGTTCCGCGACCTGCACCCGGAGGCGCCGGTGCTGGTCGCATTGGCGCGGGGGGAGCCGCGCGAGGCGCTGCCCGAAGCGCTGCGCCGCGACGACACCGAGCCGCTGTGCGCCGACTTCCGCCGCCAGGGTGACGGCCGCCGCCTCGCCTTCCTCAAGATCGTCGCCGGACTCACCCACCTCCCCCTCGACGCCCTCGTCCAGCGCGACGCTCAGCGCCGCGTCAGGCGCGTGACGGCCGTCACGGCGGCGGCGGGTGTGCTGGTGCTAATCATGGCCCTGCTGCTCGCGATGGCGCTCCAGGCCAGACGGGAAGCCGACCGGCAACGTGTCGAGGCGGAGCGACAGAGGAGCAGCGCGGAAGGGCTGGTCGAATATATGCTCACGGACCTGCGAGAACGACTGAGAGGAGTGGGACGGCCTGAGGTGATGGCGGCGGTCAATGAGCGGGCGTTCGCCTATTACGCGGCTCAGGGCGATCTCAGCCGGCTCCCCGACGAGAGCCTCGATCGGCGTTCGCGTGTGCTCCACGCGTTGGGCGATGACGATCAGAGCGAGGGGAGGCTGGACAAGGCCTTGCAGGAATTCAAAGAGGCGCACCGCACGACCGCTACGATTCTTGCGAAGAAGCCCAACGATCCCGAGCGCATTTTCGCAAACGCCCAGAGCGAATATTACCTGGGCCTGATCGCGCGCAAGCGGAACGATCGCGCGACCGCCTCGCAGCACTGGCGGGCTTATCTCGTGCAGACCCAAGACCTCGCCCGCGCCGAGCCGGCGGGTGCGCGCGGGCTGATGGAGCAAGCCTATGGGTGGGGCAACCTCTGCGACCTGGACGTGCAAGATCGGCACGACGTGAAATCGACCATCGAAGAATGCGGGCAGTCCGTACATTTCGCCCAGGCAGCAGTGCACAGGGCACCTGATGTCCGCACCTACAAGGAAGAGTTTGCCAATCGGCTAGGAGCTCTCGGAAACGCCTATTTCACGTCAAAGCGACTGGATGAGGCCTTTGCCGTTCGCAACGCTGAGGCGGCCCTGATGGACTCGCTGCTCAAGATCGATCCGCGCAATGTGGATTATCAGATGCGGCGAAGCTGGCCGAACCTCGCCCGCGCCCAGATTCTCCTCGAGCGCAATCGCGCTGACCTTGCCGTCATGATGCTTGAAGAGACGATTGCCCGCTTCCCGGATGTGTTCGCCGGCGAGACGACCGTCTCAGACCGGCTGATTACGCGGCTTCGCGCGCGTCTGCTCCTCGCCCGAGGGCTGCGCGCCGTCGGCCGCAGCTATGCCGAACAACTCGCGCTGGCGGATCGGCAGCAAAGACAACTCGCCGGCCTCAACAAGGATTTCGGCAAGCGAGGTGCCGCCATCCGTGCCAGCCTCTGGCCCTGAGCGAAGGGAGACCCGCAATGCCTGGACTCGATCTGAACTACCGCGAAACACTCGCTGCGGGAGATGTCTCCTTCAATGCGCCGGCCATACCTTCTGTGCGCGAGGTTGCCGAGATGGATCTGGACGGATGCACAACTCGCGGCTCCGTTGACCGCAGGAGCTTGCTGGCGATGGCCGGCGCGGGTCTTGCGCTGGCGGGGTGTCATAAGCAGCCGAAGGCGGATACGCGTAATCTTGTTCCCGGTCCTTGGGTAAACTTTGGAGCCGGACCTCCAAACGGCCTCGCGGTTGAGGGCTCTTCGCCTTCGCCGCTCGCGACCGGAATCACCTTCGCGCCCCAGTTTCTTTGCGTCCAATACGTTCGTTTTGATGCAGACAAGCTAACGACGAGGCGGGGATACATCCCCTATAATGGAATTACTGAAAGCAATCTTTCTTCCAAGACAGAGGGCGTCATAAGCCAGCTCAAAGCTGGCACAGAGGGCGGTCTGGTCGCTGATGATCAAGGGAAGAAGATTCACGATGATATGACATTTATCGGATTTGGTAGCCAGCAAGTATTTGCGATATTTCTAGACAACAAATTAGATTTCGCTAAATTCGAGGGCGTGAACAAAGACTTCAGAGTCAGATTCGCGTGGTTCAGTGGCCTTGAGCCACATGACACAACTCAAGTAAGGAAAAACAACGCTTTTTTCAATCTCCGCGACAAGTTCATCTCGGGTTTTGACGGAGCTACGGCCCTGTTCCTTGACTTCTGGAATACGAACGAATGTGGCGATACGATTCAGAACGTCAGGCCAAACGTCAAGGATAGCTGGTATCGGTACTCTATGAATGTGCATCTTCTGATGGCAGTGGATGGGCCGCCACCGACGAGGTGGGTGCCTATCATCCTCGACCCCGATACCGGAAACATGGGCGGCACGCCCTAGTTAGTGCCTGGTGCGGACGGCGGGACTTGAACCCGCACGCCCCGAGGGGCAGGAGATTTTAAGTCCTCCGCGCCTGTGTAACTGGTTGATGTGATTGAACGATTTCAAGTCGCTCAAAAACTGTGCAACAAACTGTGTAAGAACTCAAGCTCTACCTCGGCTGTTGCGCAATCAATATCCTCCTCAATCAGGCCAGTGGCAAGAGGCCCGGCGAGATTAGAAAAGCTCCAGCTGCCGCCACCGCGCCAGAGCGTGCCGGTAGGCTTGGCTGGCTGCCTCCTGATCCAGCAGACGACACACATAGGATTCGGGGCCTCCCCCTTCCTCCACTTCGCCTCGGGGCAGGAAATGGCTCCAATTGCCGGTGGCGGTGATGGGCAGCGGCACGCCCTGCGGCCTTACGACTTTCAGCTCCAGCAAGGAGTGTTCGTCCGAACAGGAAGAGCGCGGCTCATAGCGCAGGGCGAGGGTTACGCCCTGCCAGACCAGCCGATGCCGGATGATGCGCGGGTTACGGGCGGGAGCTTTGCGCCCCGGCCCCTTCGCCTTCCCGGTTCGCTTCGCCGGCTTGCCCTTGGCGGCGGCTTTGGGGCTCATCGCTGGCCCCCATCCTCGGCACGCTCGCGGATGCGGCGCATTACGACGCGGCCATGCAGCGGGATCACGTTGCAGCTGATGCTGAAGCCGTGCCCGTCCTTGTTCGGCCAGGCGGCGCCGATCTCGCGCCAGAAGGCATCTTCGCCGTTGCCCGTCACCTGATAGACGCGGTGGCTGGGACGCGGGCCGGGCTCGCGGGTGGTCTGCGCCTTGGGCGCGGTTTGTGCGGACTGTCTCATCTGATCCTCCTTGGGGTTGTGGTTGCGCACAGCAACCGCTGCCCATCGGCGAGATGGGGGGAGGCAAGGTGCCTGCCTCGCCGGGCCGAGGGGGATCACCCGGCCTGCACAAAGCGCAGCGGAGGAAGGTTGGGGATACGGCCCGGCGACCTCGCCCAGAGGGCGCAGGCTCGGGCATAAGCGCCGCGCCAGGGGGAACACCCGTAGCGGGTCCGGCGCCGGCAGGCGGTGGGAGAAGCATTCAACTGCCGCGAAGCGTCAATCGGCGCGGCACGCGCCCTATGCGACAGGCCGAGCGAAGTGAGGGAAGATCGTCACCCGAATGGGCGGCAAACTCAGCGCAGCGAGGTTCCGGCGACGAAGCGCTAGAGCCCAGCCGTCGGCCATGCCGACGGGGCGCCATCAAAGAACTTTTTACTGGGGCTTGGCCGGCTGCTCTCGCACAACCGTTTGTATGATACTCAAATAACCATTTCCATGTGGAACCTCGTGCATCTCGTTTTCCACCCTAAAGCTGGCATTGCGTTGAACGAATCGTGGAACCCAAGGCTCGGATTTCGTGGAAAATACCATTTCCTCCGCACACCGAACAATGAGCCGATTTAGGGAGACGATGTCTGATCGCGATGGTTTGAGCCGAGCATAGCTGAACAGCTTGAAGTCTGAGTCGAGTTTTCGATCTAGTAATTCCATTCGCGGACGTACCCTTATCGCGAGTTGGGGTGTCAGCGGCACCACCCGGTACATGCTGTGAAAATTCACTCCCGGCTGCACCGCGACAGGAAAGTCGGTGGTGAAAAATGGAGTGTCGGAATGCTCGTTAATGAGGATATCCCAATGGGAATTGCCGTAGGCCAGTGTGCGGTCAAGGATACCTTTGACCGCGATGGCTTGGGGGTATTTCCGGTCAATGTCGAACCCAACAGTACCCTCGGTGAGGAGCTCCGTCAGGGTTTTCCCGCCGAGTTCCGTGGGCGCCCGGGGAATCTGGCCGTTACGGTCGAGGAGTTTGGCCTGAAGCTCTAGATCGCGCTCTAGGGGCGCGGTGAAAATACGCATGGCTGTCGGAGAGCACGCCATAACGTAGGCAACAAAGCCGGCAATGACGAACACGGCATCGGTCGTCATTTTGTGCTGCAGCAGCGCTTCGCATGCGGCGTTATAGTTGGGCTCGACCAGTTTCAAGAATTCTTCGATCAGTCTTGGTTCGGGCAGATAGTGGTTGGTGTTCCCCTCATCGATCCGACAAACGTCCTTTGTATTGCATATGAAGGAGGTGCCATTCGATTTTCGGAATGCGTAGAGCTGCCTGCCGTTCAGGTCTGGTGCGCAAAAGCGCCGGAGATGTACCTGCGAGACGTAGTGATCCAACGCCACGATCAGCTCATCGCCTTTCGTCGAATAGAACGGCCTCAAGCGCCGCCGTCAGCTTCGCGCGCCGCTCCCTCGGAAGCTTGTCAAGATTCTGCTTCTTCCACTTTAGCGCCGGTAGATCCTGGGCAGCGGCAACGCCGGAAAGCGCCCAGTCGGGCTCGCCGCGTTTGAAACCGAGCAGGAAGCGACGATGAGACTCGGGCATTCCTCCGACCACGGTGGCGATCAGCGCCTCCCGCGCGGCGACGAGATCCTCAAGCGGCACGGGCTCGGCAGTCATGCCGTCGAAACCCCGCTGGAATTCCTCGTCTAGCGGCTTGCGCCTCGGCGCCAGGATTTCGGCGATTGGTCGATCATGGCTGAGGACATAGATGAGGAACGCGCAGCGTAGCTCGTCGCCGATGCCCTCATGCGCGAGCAGATCGCGCACATCGAAAAGGTCGCGCGGATGCTGGCGGTCGAGTGCGGCCACAAGCTTGCCTGCATAAAGATCGGCAAATGAGACCACCTGCGTTTCGGCAAAACCGAAAGCGTCTTCGACGGCGGGCGCGACGGCCATGATGGTAGGCTCATACACGCAGCCGCGCAGCACTGGCGTCACTTCAATTTTGATCTGCGCCTCCTCTGCGCGCACGACGAGCTTGATGACGACATTCTCCGGCCGAAGCTGCGAGGGGGCCACGTGCGCGCCGGGGATGGCGCGCTCGATCGCTGTGGCGATGCGCTTCATGGCGGAGTCGATCGCCGCCAATGAACTGGTACGATCCTCGAGGGGCAAATAGGTGAGGTCGATATCGACCGAGAGCCGCGGCATGTCGCGCACGAAGAGATTGATGGCGGTGCCGCCTTTTAGAGCGAAGGCCTTTTCGGTCGCGACAAGCGGGAGCACCCGAATGAGCAGGGCAACCTGACGTTGATAGAGTTCCCGATAGGCCATCAGAGATCCGCCGGCACGGTTATCTGATAGGTGGGGTCGAGCTTGCCGCCTTTGACGAGAGCGCGCTTTCCCTTCCCGAGATCGACGGCGGCCTTGTCCAGCTTGTCCAGCCAGGCGTGCTGATGCCGGTCGGCGAAGAAGAAGAATAGCCGCTTCACCTTTATGCTGCGGCAATTCCCGAGGAACACTTGGAGCTGTTTGGGTCGCAGATCGGATAGGCCTTCCATCAGCATGTCAACCTGGTGGAAGCTCTCGCGGTCGGGGAGTTCGTCCAGCAACTCGAATACGGCACGCTCTTTGGACGAGTAGCGCATGGGCCATGTGACCGTCGGCCCCTGCCGGACCATGAAACCGGCCGGCATTAGGTCGGGCACAGGGCCTCCGTGAAGGCTGCTTAGCGGCGCACGCTGATCGAGCGGATCATCCGGAAAGAGCCGACAGCTGTTGTGCCAGCGGAACTCGACGTCGAGCGGGAGCTCCGCCAGCCATGACGGCGGACGCTTGGGGCCATACAGGTGAACCTCGCGCTCGCTCTGCCGCAGATAATGCGCATAGCCCTGAGCTTCCAGGGCGGTTCGACCCCCGACGGTTAGCGGGAGGTCCATGACCACCTGAAGTGACATAACCGCCTGTTCCCAGGTAAGCGGTTCGTTGGAGCGACGAAAGACCCCCCGTGCCGGCTGAGTGAGCCAACCGGATTTGACATATTGGCTACGCAGGGAACTGGAGTAGCCATGCTCCTCCATCCAATGAGCATCGGCAAGGAGCCTCTCGGGAAACTCCCTATGAAGGCGGTTTAGCTTTTGGTGTGAATGCATAGCCATGCTTAGCATCATAGCAGATTCTTAAACCAAAATCTAGTTTAGGTTTTCTCGAATTTGCTTAGCCAGACTTAGTGTTCTCGGAGGGTTCCAAACCAAAATTTCGGTAGGGAATGCGTTACGTCACTTGAGTGAACGCGGCGAATCGCCGGCGAAGCGGGTCGCTGGCGGGCGAGCAGCCCGACGGAACGGAGCACGAACAGCAAGACGGACGGATGCCGCCATGCTATGCGCTAACCGTGAAAACGAACTCCCCCGCGACCCCCCGCAAGAGCAGCAATCGCAAAAGCGTGGCGACAACTCGGTCGACCGCAGGCGCTGGATACCAGTTTGAAGACCTAGTTGCAGCCGATCTGCTGAGCCGATTCCTGCGTGATGAGCCAATTGCCGCGATCGAGGTGCCTGGGTTGCAGTTGCAATTTCAAACGCGGGCGTCAGGCTGGATAATTGATGACCTCCTTTGTCTCGGTCGGGCTCCGGATGGACGTGACCGGAAGCTCGCCCTCTCCTGCAAGAGTAGCATGCAGGTGACTGGACGGGGGTTCCCTGTCGATTTCATAACCGCGGCTTGGCAGCAGTATCGCCAAGGGTCCCCATTCGATCCTAAATGCGATCGCATCGGGCTGGTTACGCGGGGACGAGTGCCGAAGTTCGAAGAGGTTTGGCACGATATCAAGACGTGGTGCTCTGAGGGGAAACCGGCGCTCGCGCATGCCCGAATCGCGGCGTCAGCCAAACATTTGAAGGTGTTCGACAGCATCCGCAATCCGGGCAAGCAGAATGATGATGCGCCCTCCGTCGAAGATGTGATCGATCTCATCGAGCGGATCGAGGTGTTTCCCTCTGACTTTCAGCTCACCCCATCCTCGTCGGCCGATCAAGCTATAGGGCGGGTGCGTAACGCACTTGTTTCTGAGGATCTTATCGCAGCCCAATCGCTCTGGAAGGACTTGGTTCAACGCGCCCAGGAGGCTCGACTTGGCAGCGGCGTAGTCGATCTCGCTTCGCTGCTCGCAGGCCTTCGTGACAAGTATCCTCTCCATGGCCATCCGAGCGTGGTTGGCGCTTGGGCAAGGCTTGACGCCATCAGCGCAGATTATCGGGGTCGAATCGAGACGACGCTCCCGAACGGCTACGAAATTACCCGCGACTTTAACCCGATCAGAGCCGCGCTTCGCGATCGCAGCGCGGTTCTGATCGCCGGGGAGTCTGGCGTCGGTAAATCCGCGCTCGTAAAAACACTGCTTGCGCGAGATTCCAGTCGAGCACGCCAGCTGTGGCTAAACCCTGAAATCCTCGCGCAAGCACTTAGCGAAGCACGCCGTGGTGACCTCGGCCTCAATCTGCCGTTCACCGAGTTATTGGAACGCACTGAGCAGCCGGAAAATGTGCTGGTGCTGGATGCGATGGAGCGTGCCGATGGCTCCACTCTCACCGCGCTGGCCGGCCTTCTGAGAGTCCTTCGTGAACGGCACGCGCTGGGAAATATGTCATGGCGCGCGATTGTGATCGCACAGTGGACTGGCTTCGAAGCCCAGCTTCATCCGCTGCTTAGCACAACCGGGCAGCCCATATTGTTGGAAAGGATCGACGCGGAGGATGTTCGATCGGCCCTCCTAAGTTCGGCCCATCTGCGGTGGGCAGCAAGTAATGACAATCTTCTTGCCGCGCTGTCGAACCCGAGAACACTCGCGTGGGTGGTGTCCTCGGCGGCGGTGTTTGCGCAGGGCGATCCCGCAGCACTCGCCGCACCGACAATCATTGCCGATCGGCTGTGGGACCTTTGGACGGGTTCGAAGGCAACGCTTCAGGCTTTTGTGATGCGGCTCGCGGAACGTGATGCGAATTTCGAGCGCTCCTTTGCGCTCAGCGAGTTGGATGTTGCTGAGCTGGCGGCATGGGATACTCGCCCAAGGGAGTTACCCTTGGCTCTGACTGCTCGCAATCGGATCGAGTTCCAGCACGATCTCGCCTCCGATTGGGCGCGCTATCAGCGCCTCAAGGAAATCGGTCACGACATTCCTCGGTGGTCGGCGCTAGCCTCGCAGCCCCTGTGGATTGCGGCGCTGCGACTGTTTGGACAGTTTTTACTGCGCCAACAAGATCAGGCGAGCGATGGATGGGATCGGGCCTTCGCGGAACTGCAGCGTACGAACGCCATCCATGCGGTGGACATACTCTTGGATGCCCTTTGCCTCGACCCTAACGCGGACGGACTGCTCAACCTGCGGGCAGAGCTGTTGTTTGCAGAGAACGGTAAGCTGCTGGACCGGCTGCTCAACCGTTTCCTGCACGTCGCGACCTCGGCCGCCATTCCCGAACACTTGTCGGTCGACCCTGACCTGCGCCTCTACCTCGAGGCTGAAATGCGCGTCCCAGTTTTCGGGCTGTGGCCGCCTCTCGCGCGGTTCTTGGGCCAGCATGTAGAACGGATAGGCTCACTCGGCCTCGGTACGGTTTCGCGAGTGGCCGCGATGTGGCTCAGCACAACACCGTTGACGCTTGGCGACCACCCAATGCCTTTCCGTGAAGTGATGGCCCAACTGGCCCTCGAGACCGCGCGCGCGCATCAAATTTTGGATATCGCCCATAGCACTTATGGTGGCCACGACAGAGCTTCCAAGGCTGTTTTCGGGGCCGCGCTGGCAGGGGCCAATGATCTCCCCGACGAGGTCGGACAGTTTGCACTTGAGATGGCCCGTCGGCGGCCACTGTCTCCCACATCCCAGCTGCGTGTTGACGAAATTCGCGCGGCCGAAGGCGCTCGCCGCGAAGCGTTACGCGCCCGCCAACCCGTGCGCCCGCGCCAGCGTCCCCCGTTTTTCATTCCTACGTCGCGAGACCTGCCGCCTTGGCCTTTGGGACCCCAAGGCCGCCTCGTCGCTGCGTTCCGCGACGCCGTGCTTCACCAAGCGGCTCTGACCGCGCTTATGCACTGTCGGCCCGCAATCGCGGCGGAAGTGCTGCTCGCCTGCATCGTCGAGGACCACCCCGTCGAGGAGCACTCATCAATGCGGTTCGAGTTTGATCTGGGCATTGACTCGGACTCAGAGAGCTATCCCACCATGTTCTGGAAGAGCGCGTTTTTTACCTTCCTCGCGGTCGACCAGAATGCGGCTCTTGGCGCGCTCCGTGAGCTGCTCGACTTCGTCATGGAAAGGTGGGCGTCCAATTTCTCCGGCCGGGGTCGTCGGCCCTCGGTGAAGCTTCGCATGGCCGATGGGAAGCGGAAGACATTCTATGGAACACACCATCTTTTCGAATGGTCACAGCATAGTGAGCTCTCCAGCGGCCAGCTCTTCTGTGCGCTGGACGCGCTCGAACGATGGCTGGTTGCCAAGGCCGACGACGGCTCAGACATCGAGCCGCTCTGTCTTCGACTTCTTGAAGATTCCTCGTCGGTCGCGATTCTGGGCGTGCTCGCAAATTTGGGTAAGCATGCGCCGCGCCTCTTCGAGAGCGTGCTTGCACCGCTGCTGGAAGTCGAGGCCCTGTACTGGTGGGACGACTACCGCACCAAGAATCTGCATTTCGACCAGTTCTCTTGGTACAGGCAGGGTGAAAAAGTCTTCGAACTGGCCCGCGATTGGACCTTCGCTCCGCATCGTAAAAAGCCGCTTCGGGAAGTGGCAAGCGTACTCGCGGCTCGACACAAGGCGACAGCGGATCGCTTGGCGAAGGCCCTGCGGAAGTGGAATGTACCAACAGAGGCCAAGCCGGCTCTAGAGCAAAGGCTTCTCAAGGCGGAGCTCGACCCGGCTAATCGCCAGACCCGAACGGATCCAGTTACCGGCGCAACCGAGCAAGCCGTCGTCTATCCCGTCGCGCTCCAACGTGCGGTGATGGAATACCAGCAGGCCGCTGCGGTCAAACTTCAGCCGACCACGCTTCCCTATCAGTGCCAAGAGGTTATCGCCGGTAACCAGATGCTCGATCCGGAGTCCGCAGAATACCTGGCGAGCTTACTCCCCAAGGTGGGTGCCGAGATAGCCGATCCAGAGCAGCACCGCATGCACCTTGCCGCTGCGGCTGCGCTCGCCAGCAAGGGCCGCGACCTGCTTCGTGACCGACCTGATATCGCGGTGAAGGTCGATCATCTGGTGCGGACCACGATCGAGGCTACCGGATCCAACCTTTCGGAGATGCGGGCCACTGACGAGATGAGTGGCAATCCTAGTGTTTGGTTTGCGGCCGTTGCGGGACTTCACCGCGCGCTGGTCGATGATGAGCCAAATCGCTGGGCGCCCTTTCTGATTGCGATCCTGACAGGTCGCGACGTCGCAGCGATCAATGGCATGATGACAGAGGCAGCGCGTCAACGGGATGCCCTGGGTGCTGCATGGTGGCGGATGCTGCAGATCGGCATATTTGCGGCCGGACTTAATAGGCTGACGCCGCGCGTTATCGAGGACGATCGAGAAGCGGAACACCGATGGAACCGATGGCTAAAGCGTCTGCGTCAGGCAGACGTGTTCGGCACAACGACCGCCTTAGCCGACGTTCAACCTCTGCGTGTGGCGATGGCCGTGGAGCGGATCGAACTCCGCGAGGCGGGTCAGGCTAGGCCGCCTCGTCTTAGGACCGGTAGGCGACGGCACGGCTTGGGGGGGCTGAGCTGGCACGTTCTAAATGCGGTTTTCGCGTGGCTGCTGAATCGTGAGGCGAGCAATCACTTTCTCTCTTTGGACGAGCAGCGGGCGCTCGTTGCCAGCCTTTGGGCATTCGAGGCCTGGCGCATGGAAGGCGACGCGGACGATGACGGCGAACACGATCTGCCCTCGCAGTTCGGCTATGCGCTCTTGCAGCGCGCCCCAAAGCTCGTTCTGGCCTCCTCACTCGAGGAAGGCGCTACGATTTGGCAACCTATCCTCGAGCTGGGGGCTGATGGTCATACTGCAATAGAGCACTTCCTAAGCGGCTGGTTTCTGCAATTGTATGAAGCATACGATGCGGACACGTTCATGTCGCACTGGCGCGCAATGTTATCCCATGCGGCGTCGGTCGATTGGACACGAGGGCGCTGGTATCGCGCCGAGGAAGTTTGGAGGAAGCTCCTCGGGCTGGACGCGTATCGGGAGATCTCGCAGGCTTCGGCGCTTGCGGGGCTGATTGGAGAACTGGAACCTTTCTACCGCAGCTGGGCCAGCGAACACCTCTCCACGGACGAGGACAACATTGCCTCCTTCTGCAATTTCCTGACGAGTGCAGCGGGACGCCCCTTCCGTCTGCCGGGGACAGTCTGGATAAGAGATGCAATCGCCGCGGGGGATCGATTCCGCCGCACGTCGACCGGTAATACCATTAGCGAGGCAATGGATGTCGTTCTCGCACACCATGCCGCCGATCTCACGGGGCGACCGGACGTGCGAGCGGCCCTAATCGAGATAGTAGCCAAACTGGTCGCCGCGCAGGTTCCCCCAGCACTGGGGCTCCAGCGGCGGATTAGCGCGCTCCGATGAGTGCACCCTGGCGCCGGAACGGCTATTTCGGCCGCGGCCCCCTGCGCTTTCTCCGCCAGCCTGGGACGAAGCGCGGCTTTGGGTCGCTTCGCCAGAGGGAGGGCTCTTCCTGATCCTGTCGCACCGGGCCTCCATCCGGCGACAGGTCTATCGTTCCCGGTCTCGATCCCGGTCCTTGCGCCCGCGCTCTTTTCGGCGGCGGGCGATCTCTTCGGCCTGGCGGCGGAACTCCGCCTTCAGCTCTTCACGGCGGCGGGTTTTTTCGTCGAGCGGTGGTGGCTCGGTCGGGTCGCCGAGTTTAGGCAGGTTGAGCCTGACCGGGCCACGCTTCTGTTGACGCGACTGCTCAGGCTGCCGCGCCTGTTCCTGCCGGTGGGGGGCCGCTTCGCGCTTGGCCTCGCGCCCGGCGGCCTGCCCACCCGGGCGCTCTTTGTCGGCTTCGCGCGCCTCCTCGGCGTGTCGCGCCCGCCGTTTTTCTAGTGCCGCCTCGAGCGCGGCGCGTTGCCGGTTGTCTTCCGCCTCCTCGCGCGACAGCGGCGCTTTACGCTCTCTGGCCTGCGACTCGCGCAGGGCCTGCAAGTCGCGCCCGAAGCCGTCCCATACCTCCTTCACCATGCGGCGGCGGTCGTCGGCCATCTTCTGCCGCAGCGCCGCTGACTCGCGCTCGCCGGCTTCTTTCAGCGCATCGCCCAAGGCGCGCGCGCTGATGCCATACGCAAGTATGGTGCCGATGCCCGCGCGGCCGTCGGGTGTCAGTCGCCGCCGCTCCTTGATCGCGACACGCATCGCGGCCAGCACGCTGCGCTTGGCGTTGGCGACGTCGCGCGCATCCTGCCGCTGCTTTTTGAACAGCGCCGCCCATTCGGGCCTGTAGCGCTCCTTCAGCTCGGCGCGGATCGCCTGCGCCTGCTCTTCGGCCTGCGCCTTCAAGGCGTCGCGCTCGGCGACCTGCCGCTCCCACAGCGTTTCGCGGCGGGCGCGCAGAATTTCGCGCTCGATCAGCCGCGCCTGCTCGATGTCCTGCCGGGTGAGCGAGGTTGTGTCGCGCACCCATTCGCCGCGGTCCCGGCGTTCCATATTCTCGACGCGCTGCTGGCAGCGGATGGTGCCCTGTTCCCTCTCGTAACCAAGTGCCCAGCGGGAAAGCTTCTCGTAATCCCGGCCGGTCTTGACGATCTTGCCGGTGTCGGGATCCACGAGATTCACGATGGCGTGGATGTGCGGGTGCTCGGTGTCGTTATGCGCGACGAGCAGGGTCTGGCAGTTGGACAGGCCGATCTTGGCCAGCGCCGTGTCCATCATCCGCACCATGAAATCAGGCGCGGGATTGTCCTCCGGGTGCCAGGACAGTGACAGGGTATAGACCGGCTTTCTCATCCTCGTGCCGGACTTCGCCACCCCGGCATCATGCTTGAGTATGCCGGCATGTTTGGCGGTGAAGGCCATCCAGCGCCAGGCCAGTTCCGGCTCCTCCACCGGCAGGTTGCGGGTAACGCAGAAGGCCACCCGGTCGTTGGTGTCGGCGCCCTTGTCATGCAGGTAGTAGGCCGCCGCGCCCTTGAACGACCCGCCCCGTTTGGCGACCTTCGGGGTCATCGGGGTGCCCCCGAGGGCGGTTTATTGGGGGCCGGTGCTGCTCCCGGCTGTGTTGGCGCGGGCTCGTCAGCATCCCCATTTTCGGGGGGCGGCGCCGCGGCGGGCTGGGCCGGCGCAGGCTTCGCCGGATCGCCAGTTCCGGGGCCCGGCACCTCACTGGCGGGGGCTTCCTTGGCCTCGGCCAGTTCCGGCCGAAGGATGCTGGCGATGACTTGCCGCAGCTCGGCCAGCGCCGCGTCGATCGTCGCGGGATTTAGGTTCTGGCCGCTGTTCAGCGCCCGCGCGATCTGGTTGAGATTGACCCCGATGCGCCCGAGCTCGAACGCCTGCCTTGCGTCGAGCCGGCGGTGCTCATGCACCACCACGCGCCCCGAAAGGAGGCGCTGGCGAGCTAAGCTCGTCGGGGAAATCGAAAGCCGCTCGGCCTCGGCCTGAAGCGCGATGCGTTCACCCGGCGTCAGCCGGATGGCAAAGCATTCGCTGCGGCGTTCGTCTTCCGAACCACGGGGCCGGGCCATAGGGGCAGCCTCTTGGCTGACCGGGATTTGCACCAAACGAAACCCGTCTTCCGGGTTTTCGTAGTGCAAATACCCATCTTGCTACCCCACAAAATGCAATACTACTTCATTGCTGTAAAGTTGTGATTAAGATTTGTTTCCTCCCTTCTGGTGTGGGTTTATAGTCCTACTCACTTCTTACTTTCCGGATTGCGGGGGTAGGCATGTGGGACGGGCTGAGGAAATTCGCGGGCAGCGTCGCGGGCGACCTGCTCACTGAAGATCAGAAAGCCAGGGCCGCTTCGCTCGCCAGAAAGGCGCATGAAGCTGCGGCGTCGGCGGCCTCCGCCGCGGCCGAGAAAGGGCGCGAATGGCAGGAGGCGCGTCGGCAGGCCGAGCTGGCGCGGCGGGAATCCGAGGCCGCCGAAGAAGGGCGGCAGCGGGCGCTCGGGGAGGAGCATGGCTTCAAATCCGCCCTGACTTTCGAGCTCAAAGAGATGCTCGATCTGCCGGTCGATGCCCGCGAGCGGGCGCGCGGAAAAACGGCAGTCGAAGACAAGCCGCCCGGCCCATGGTTCGCCCCGTTCGGGCGGGACATGCGGGTCCCCGACTGGCTCAATGCCGCCCATCCCTTTTTCGGGGTCGAGCAGCCTTTTCTGGTTCGGAAGACTTTTCTGCTGTCGGGCGGGTCGCCGGGCTTCGCGATCTGGCAGCCCCGCCCGCTCTTCAACCTCAATGCCGTGACCTGGTTCTATGAGGGGTTGATCGTCCAGTGCCTGTTCGAGCGGTTCAAGCGTGGGTTGCCGGTGCTCGGGACCGACAACCGGCTCAGCCTGCCGCCGATCAGCGCCGAAGGCTATCCCCTGGTCGATATCGAGGAACGGGAGGACGGGTCGGTCTGGGGGCTTGAGGCCCGGCCGGGTACCTTCCTCGCCGACATACAGGAGCAGGACGGTTTCACGAAGCTTCTCGGGCGCTACGTCTTCACCCCGTTCAAGGGCCAGGTGAACCGCAAGGAGGTGGTGCCTCGCTCATCGGTCCTTATCAAGGAGCCGAACCTGATTGGCTATTCCGTCTGCCGCCCCGAGGTTCGCTGGATCGAAATCGAGGCCGCCGATCCCGAGCGCAACCCCTACGCCCCCCGCTCGATTGTCCACGGCTCGGCCCAATGGGCCTGGCGCGACCGGCTTGCAGCCGGGGGCATGATTGATGCTGGCGAGCCTGAGGCGATCACCGGCCATACTTTCCTTGGCCGGTCGGTCTACCGCTTCCCCAACGGCGAAGCGGTGATGAACCACCTGACCTGCTGGAACGGCGAAGGGCACCGGCTGATCGTCGGGCCACCCGGCTCGGGCAAGTTCACCACGGCGATCGCGCCGCTGCTGCTCTGGTCGGCGGATGCCGACTCTGCCTTCGTGCTCGATGTGAAGAATGGCGAGGCGACCGAGAAAACCAGCGAGCACCGGGCCAGCCTCGGGCCGGTCACGGTGCTCGATCCGTTCGGCATTACCGCCAGGCCGTCCGGCGCCATCAACCCCATCGACCTGCTGCGCGAGGATAACAAGCAGCTTGTCGCCACGGCCGAGCGGATCGCGGATGCGATTTTCGTGCCGTCGAACAGCTCGGACCAGCATTGGGACCAGGCCGCCAAAAAGACGCTGGCGGCGCTCCTCATGCATATCGGCACGGCCGCCTGCTATGCCGAGGAGGAGCGCAACCTGCGCACGCTGCGCAACATCGTGCGCGAGCAGCTCCCCGATGCGGTGCTCGAGGAAATGTATGCCAACGAGGCCGGCGATGGCGAGATCGCCGCCGAGGCCAAGGCGATGCTCGCCGCCAAGGAAAGCGGCTCGGACAAATATCTGTTCTCGGTGATCGCCTCGCTCAATGTGAATATCGGTTTCCTGAAGGTGCCGGAGATCCTCGCCGCCACCGAACGGACGAGTTTTGATCCGCGCGAATTGAGGCAGCGCGTCTCGACCCTGTATGTGGTGGTGCCCGACCACCAGCTCGCGGCGGTCAGCCGATGGGTGCGCCTCATCTACTCTTATGTAATGGAGCAGCTTCGCGAGGCGAAGGGCGGCACGCATGTGCATGTCGTGCTCGACGAGTTCCCCGCGCTCGGGAAATTCGAGCGCGTGGCGCAGGACATGGCGCAGACGCGCTCCTTGGGCGTCCACATGCATGTGGTCGTCCAGACCTTCCAGCAGCTTCTCGATACCTACGGCAAAGGCTGGGAGCGCTTCCAGGGCACCAGCGCCGTGACGCACATCCTGGGCGTGAGGGACAATTTCACCGGCGAGCAGGTGTCAAAGATGCTCGGCACCACCACGGTGAAAACCTCCGGTGAAAGCCAGACCCGCGGCAACAGCGGCGGCTCGCAAAGCCAAAGCAGCAACTACGCCGCCCGCCCCCTCATGACCGCCGACGAGCTTATGGCGATGCCGGCCGAGCGCTGTGTCGCGGTCGTGGGCGGGATGAATCCGGTGAAGCTGGAGAAGGTGGCGTATTTCAGCTAGGACGAACAAATGGCCACTTGGGAAAATTACAATTCCCTAATCCAACTGGGCGTCGGCTTAAACTTTGGCTACGCCGTGATAGAGGCTGGCCTTCGTAGTCGTTTCAAACGATTCATTTCCAACCAAAATGGTTTTGTTGCACGCATCAAAGAGCCTGATGCCAATGTATCAATCAATCCGGTTCTTTTAGTATTCATACAGGGTCTTGGACGAGCGGCTAGGCTTCTATTGCCAAGGCTTTTTTCCATAGGGGTTTATGTTGGCTTTATCCTCGGGATAGTCTGCATTGGTTTCTTAGTACACGCATCGGACCACGCGACGGATAGCTTATCCGTGATCATGCGGATAATAGTTATCATATGCAGTGCTGGGTGGGCCGGCGCATACGTGATTGTCGTTTTATTCTTTCGTGCGGTCTTGGGGTGGGGCGCCAACAAATTAAAGGCAGCCGCGTGAAAGTGAGCGGGATTTTTTTTGGGCTTCAGGGTCGCCTTATCAGGAGATGCCCCGCCTGTGAGAAACAAATCCGGAGGATTCTCTCCGTTATGATATCTGCTGAGACACTTCCGGCAATAGATAACCAGACGCTCGAAAGTTTGGGTTTGGGACCTTGCGAGATCGTAACGATAAGTCGTCGCTCTTATTTGGATCCTCGTGGTTTATATAAGGTATTCATTGACATGAATGGATGTGGTGGGCAGTTTGCATTTTTGTTACGCGGAAATCGAGCCTATTTCCTTTACGTGACTTGCTAGACATGTCTATACTCCCACAAATCTTCGGAAATAGTAGCGAGTCTGGCGGGTTTTCCTTGAGCATGAAGCGATTTATTCCCCCGCATGTCGGAGAAGTCATAAAAGGCGCTCTTCAAGATCGCGGTATCTCTGAAAAGGAATTCGCTAAACGGACGGGATTATCCGACGACGAGGTACATCTGCTTCTTCATGAGAACGGCCGTCTTAGCAACAAGGTTGCTGATAGTCTTGACCCTGTCTTTCCTCGTTTAAAACCGTATTTTCTGGATGTGCAAGAAGTTAGAGATTATTATGAAAGATATGGAGTGGTCAGGCCTCAAGGTAGATTCGCCAGACGCGCGGTCGCTTTCCTCTCTGATCTAATCCGAAGATAAACGATTTAGCCAATCCGCTGTTTTTCTACCTCCAGTCCAGCCTTGAGTGACCGAGCTGATACGGCGGATGGCTAACCATCAGGCCGCTGCGGCCTTAGGGGCAGAGATCTGCGGACGTTCTGGTGCTCGCCTAGGGGGCAGCTCCTGCTCGGCGGGTCGGCGCTCGATCTGAAGCGTAAGCAGTTTCAGCTCCATCTCCGCGGCCCGATCGAGGCGATCCTGTTCGCGCGTCGCTATCAGGGTGAGTCGATCCTGTTCAATCCTCGAGACAAGCTGGGCGGTTTCAGCCGCGATGATGCCGGCGCGCGTCTTGTAGCGGGTAGTTACAATCCGCCCGATCAGGGTGCAGAGAGCGATCACCGAGCCCAGGGCGACACCCCAAGGGGAGGCGACGTGTTGGAGTAGCTCGAAGATCGCTTGCATCGTAGAATCTCCACTTCAACGCAGAGACTGACTCATTAAAGTCAACGTTCCATTAACGATTCGGTAACCTATTCCCTCAATCCTTGCACAACGGTGTCGTCACAGGCGGATGCCTGCAAACTCACCACCACTTCGATGTGTCCCCTCTTCGGTTTGGCTCAAGCCAAACTCTCTCGAAAACCGACGTATGGCCGACCTCTAGCGGCTTCCCCCTGGGGCATCCCCGGCGTCTCATAAAGGGGGTTCAGAGTCAATGTAGCGGTGTCGCAAAATGCGGCAAACTCGACTCGCGACATGCACGATTAAACTCGTTTTATGCGGCTGCCGACGCGGTTAAGTTGCTGGGAACAGGCCGGTTTTGGTTAGTCGATTTTCGATACAAAGGGACTCCAGCTGTTGTGCAGGAAACGGCACGTTTGTGTCAGAACTACTAAGCCCGGATCTTCGGTCAGAACCGTCGCATAACGCGCAAGGAACAGCATCACCGATGGAAGCTCGAATGACGTGAACAGCGACAGCTCGATCTGTTTTGGGGATGCAGAAGCATGGAGCTAACCCGCGGTGGCGTCAGCTTTCGACTGATTTTTTCCAAATGAGCGCGAGGTAGGCTGAAATACCTTTCGTGGTTACCATAGCTTATAATTGTCGAGCTCCCGACAGATTGGGGCGACCGTCTCGAATTGGCTGCGTGTCTGCGCCAGCAGGGTGTCCTGGGATGGTGGCTCGCCGAGCAAAATTTCAAGCATCCCGGATCGCAGAATTGAGAAGCCAAGAAAGAAGACCAGGAGGACCAGCGTCACGGTGACGCGAGCGATGAGTTTCGACTTTCCGGGCGAAAGGGGCGTGACGATGAGCCGCCATATCATCACGGTGGCGGCCGCCCAGATAAGCACGCCGAAGAACACCGCCACCGCCAAAAATACTGCTGCAACAGGATATGCCGCTATCAGTCGCAATGGCGCGTTATTCAGGTGCCGCTGGATTTCGAGCGAGCGGTAGAGAAGCATCAAATTCTGCCGGTTTAGCGCCAAACTCTCATCTATGAGGTCCTGCGCACGCTCTGTAGCTGCCATGCCCCGCTCCGCAGTGGCGAATAATTGCGCCGCAAGCTGTCCCGCGGGACGGCCGGCACGCCGAGCGCTGAGAAGCTCTTGCGCCTGCGCGTTACCAATTCGCTGGATTTCGGCCTGCTCCCGCATGCTTCTGAGTTGAGCGTTGGTGTTCCGCTGCAGACGAGGGCCGATCTGCCGCATTGCGTTCATAGTGACGAGCATCCGGGCTCGGTCCTCGACTGATCCACAAAAGACGTCGTGAACTGGAGTGCCGGCGCCGTGTCCGGCGCGGAGCGCGCGCATATCGTTGCCAAGCATGGAAAGCTCGACACCAGCCGTAAGGAGCACGCTTGGAGCCACCATGAGAGCTGTTGCGGTGACAAGGCCGAGATTCAGAAATGTTGAAGCGAGGCGCTCTTTCGAATGCCATTTGAGCAAAGCATAAAGCGGAGGCATGGCGATCAGCGGTGTCAGCGCCGCCCAGGCGCCGCGCTGAATCGGTCCCATTACTCCTGTGAGGTCGGCAAATGGATCTAGGCTCAGCACAAGGTAGGTCGCGAAACCGCAAATGAGTGCGAGAGCCGTGGTGACGGTAGCGCGGCGGTATAAGGTGCCGCGCTCCGAGATAGCGCTGAATTTCCGCTCCTTAAGTCGGGTGAAGCTGGAAAACAGATAAACGGCCTCGGGAAGAGCCGATTTGATAACGTCTCTTGCGCTGCTGAGCGAGATTTCCTCGACGCTCATTATTCGCTCCCCCCTTCAAGCAGCCCGCTTCTCTCCCTGAGCGGGCGCCCCCTCGCGCAAGCCAGGCCGCGACGGCAAAACCAGTACGCGATCGGAAGACGATCCCGGCGCTTGTCGTGCCTGCTGCAATCCGGCCATCGCGATTTTGTACGCGACGAGTTGCGCAATGTAATCCGGTCCTTTTTCAATCAGCGGGCGCAGGACGTGACGGACAAGCACGTAGACTGTCAGTGTCCCGAATCCGGATGCTGCAAGATGCTGCGCATCCGAGAGCCTTTCCAGTATTGGGAGCACTGACATCATCGAAGAAACTCCGGTTGCCAATTACACATTGGCCGCG
The DNA here is from genome assembly GCA_034668625.1 of Sphingomonadales bacterium. Lineage (GTDB taxonomy): Bacteria > Pseudomonadota > Alphaproteobacteria > Sphingomonadales > Sphingomonadaceae > Allosphingosinicella. The sequence continues at coordinate 28,094 of JAXDOX010000036.1, read as the reverse complement.
CGGGCGCGGGGAGCAAGGGGTACGGTGTCAACCAAAGACAACCTACTTTGCCCGGTCCTTCAAATCTTCCAAGTCGTGCGGGTGGAGCATCCGTTCACGTCAACGTCAAGGCGCCGGCATTTGCTGCTGAGGAAAGTAGACGCCGTACTCGGGTAAGTCTTGGATCGGCGCTATTTCGGGCCTAAGCTTCCGAGGTCGCGTCGTGCGTAGCAGCGGGGCGCGGCTGGAGCGTGAACACGGGACATGCCGGCGGCTTGCCGGCTGTCATCAGGGCTGAAGTCTTGCGAGCGGCTTGCCGTTCGTTCCCGTGTCTGCGCGCCGCGCGCGAGGTTGCGCGCCGATGAAAGGAGTATTGCTCGTGTCAGATTTAGAATCCGGGCCGGATCTGACGGCGATCACCGCCGATCTGGTCGGTGCTTTCGTCTCCAACAATAGGGTGAGCAGCGGCGATCTGCCGAAAGTCATCGCCGATGTTTACGGCGCGCTGGCGGGGCTTGGCGCCGCCGCGGAGCAGCCGGAAGGAGCGCCGGCCTTCAAAGGCGCGGTGACGGCGCGCAAGAGTCTGGCGAGCCGCGAGCACATTATCTCGATGCTCGACGGTAAGCCGTATCGCAGCCTCAAGCGCCATCTGGCGCGAAACGGGCTCACGCCGGACGAATACCGCCAGCGCTACGGGCTGCCGGTGAATTATCCGATGGTGGCGCCGGCCTATAGCGATTACCGGCGCGAGATCGCGAAGCGCCTCGGGCTCGGCCGTAATCGCAAGAAGGGGGCGGCGAAGGCCACGGGCGGCAAGGCGGTGAAGCCGCGCGGGCGGGCAGCTGCGCCGAAGGGCCCCTAAGCCAATTTGCGCGGTAATGTGGATAATGGGGATAGCTGTCGTTCGCGGCTTGTTCCCGGCGTGCCGGCTCCCTAGATAGACGCCCTAGCAGGCGAAAGGAGCCAGCCATGCCCAAGCGGGTCACTGTCACCGAGGAAAGCGATTCCGGGCGCAACCAGCGCTTCCATGACAATTTCAGCGGCGCAGACATGACGCGCGCGCAGTTTGTGCGTGAGATCGAGCGCGGCAACTATGATCACTACCATGTACGCGAGATCAACGGCGTGAAGACGCCGGTGTCGAACCCGGACAACTCGACCAATAACAATCTCGATTGAGAGCGGCGGAAAAGCAGCCCGGCGCCGGCAGGGCGGCGGCGCCGGGCCGCTTCCATCACCAGATGACCTGCCGCGAGCGGGGCCGCAGGCGTCGCCGGCCGGGTGGCCTTGGGAAAGCGTCGTCCACCGACGGGTCCGGCATGACGGGCCGGACGGCCACCGGGATGATCGGCGTGCCGTCCGACACATAGCCGTCGCCATGCAGCACGGCGCCCGGGTAGACCCAGGCCAGGCCCTCCTGCGGCAGGTTGTGTTCACCCTCAATAAGACCCCCGAGGTCGCCGGCTTTCACGCGCGCGAAGTCGATCAGCGCCCGCAACTGCCAGAGCGGTTTGCCCTCGGGGGTGAAGTGACGAGTCGCAAGCAACTCGTATTTACGCACCAGTACCATCGCATCCTCCTGGGCTTGTTGTTGTTATTTCCCGGATTCAACGAGGATCAGCGTGCACTGATTCGGAGCAACGGCCGGTTAAAAACGCGAATAGGCTTGTATTCCTACCGACGCCTGGGCCGCAGGCGGGATTTTCCCTGAGATACTACCCAAACGGGGGATCAGGCCGGTTCGAGCTCGTGCTCTTCCTGCCGCGCTCTGGCCAGCACCACTTCCGGCTCGGCGATCGGCACCGGCGCCATGTCGGGCAGCGGCAGCTCGTCGGGCATGGGCCGCGTCACCGGAAGCGGCTCAAGCTCGAGCCGCGGCCGGCGGCGGCGAATGGCGAACCAGAAGCCGATGGCAGCCAGCAATAGGAGAATTACTGGCACGCCCACCTCGGCATCCGCCTTGAGGTTGCGCAACGAGGCCCACGGCGCGTCTACCGTCACGGGTGGGCGATCCTCGCGGCGGGTCGTGCAGCAACCCGGTAGGTCAATGTGGTGGTCGCCAACCTCCACGGTACGGTGGGTTGGCTCGCTGACGCCGCGCTCTGCGTCGAGCGGGAGGCCGATGGCCTCCACGCGCGGCTCTTGCGCGGGTATGGGAAGCTCAACCGCCGCCTCGAGCGCGCGATCCTCGCGACTCTTGACCCTGGCGCCAATCGGAACCGGCGTATCTTCTGAATTGCGCGGGTCGGGGTCGTGCAGCTCGCCGGGGACCTGACAGCAGGGCGGCGTGGAGATCAGGTCGGCCGGTGCCCGGGGCCCATTCGGATCCGTCCGCGACGCCGACGGTTCCACGATCTCCGGCTCGCTGACGCCGCGCCGCTCGTCTCCGAAGAAGTCCAGCGGAATGCCAATCGCATTCAACAGCGGAGTTTCGCGCTCGACGGGAGCCTCGGCACTGGCCTCAAGCGCGCGCTCGGCCAACCGTCTTACCTCGGCGGGGGTGAGAAACTGTCCCTCCTGGCGGTGGGGATCGGGAGAGTGCGTTTCGCCCGCCCGCTGGCAACAGGGTGGTGCGAAGTCGAAGGCGGCGGCAGGGCTGATGAAAAACAGCGGTGCTGCGAGCGGCGCGAGAAGAAGGTGGGACAGGCGCATGGCACACACTCCTTGCCCCCGTCTCTCTAATGTGGTGACGGCTCCTCAACAAAAAAAGACCCGTCAGGAAGTAATTCCCACCCTGCCGCGCGTGACATTCGCGCCCGATTCTGCCATAAGGAAAAGGCCGCGATCTTGCGTAGCAGCGGGACGCGGCACGCCTTTGGCGTGTGAACACGGGACCGACCCAAGGTCGGGCGGCCCGTCTGAATAAAATACCCCTTCGGGGGGAATAAGCGGGGCATGCAACCCCGTGTTCGCATGCTGCTAACCGTCCCGGCTTGGGGCCGGGAGCGGGCACCCGTTCGGGTGGGCGTGGTCGAACACGGGACACTTCTTATGCGTGGCAATTCCTGCGCCGTATTGGCCGGCGCCGCCGCCTCGATTCTTCTCACCGCTGCCTCGCCTCCGGCCGAGGATGCCGCGCGCCAATGGGCGCTAGTGGAGAGGGAAGGCAGCGCGCCCGAGCGCTCTCTGCTCTTTGTCGATCGCGGATCGCTGCGACGCGATGGCGACAACGCCAGCGCGCGGGCCGCGCTGGTGTTCGAGAGCCCCCAGGAAGGCGGGATCAAGGGCTTTGAGGTCAGCTATGATTTCCGCTGCGGCGCGCGCCAGCAGCGCCGGCATGACATCATTTTCACCCAGGCCGACGGCGCGGCGCAGCCGTCGGCCCTGCCTCCGGCGGGCTGGTCGACGGTGGCGCCCGACACGCCCACTGCGGCGGTTCATGCTATCGCCTGCGGCGGCGCGTTTCCTGCGGGGGCCGTCAGCATAGCGGGCACTCCTGCCGCCAGCGCGAGCCGGTTCTTCCCGGCGACGCAGATGGCGAACGCCGCACCGGCGGCGCGCACGCCACGTCTCGTGCCACGCGATGAGCTCGTCTGCCGTCTTCAGCATGGTGAGACGCCAGCGCAGGTAAGTGCGCATCCCGACCCGGCGCCCGCGGCATGCCGTGGAGCGGCCCTTGCGGCGGGGAGGGCGACCGCCCGGCCCGTGCTGCGCGTGGACGCCTATGCCGAGTTGCTCGACCGGATCGTTCGCGCCGATTCGCAGGATTGGGCCGTCAACAGCTATGGTGGGGACATGGAGATCGTGAACGTCCAGCGCGACGAGCACGGCAACGTCACCATGCTGCGCGGCAATTACCGCTACGGCTCCAACCCGCGCCTCTACGGCACGATCCTGGGCGGCTCCGGTGGCGGCAGTTCGCGTTTCGGGTGGGTCGAGGCCCATTTCGCCAACGGGCGGCTTCAATGCCTGCAATATCATGACCGCGCGGGCTGCATCGCGAGCACGCGGGACTATTATCAGCAGGGCAACGACGCGGCTGCCGAGCATTACGAATACTGCGCGATCACGCGCAACTGCTAGCGGCCTGTTCCGGCGATGGAGGCCGGCTTTCCGGCCTCCAAAGCTGGACGCAGCTAAGCCAATCCAGTCGGGCCCGGCGAGGTCTCGCGCCGGGGATTCGTTGATCGGGATTCCTCGCGTCCCCGCGCCCGGGGGCTGCGAACATCACGTGTCGTTTTGGCCGACGTCGCCCGGCATCCAAGGCGGCTCGCTTCCGCGCGAAAATATCGCTTGTGCAGCTCCGCCCCGCCGACCCTGCGGGAGGTGGCGGCGCTGGCGTCGGTGACGCTGGCGCGGCCTGTTCCTGCCGGGCTGATCCGCCGGCCCTGAGCACTCCCGTTCGTCGCGCCATCGGGGCGCGGCAGAGAAAAGGGAGGAAGCCATGTCGATCCACGAAATCACCTCACTCATCACCGCCCTCGCCGGGCTCGTGCTGGCGGTCGCCAAGCTGGTGCAAGTGTGGCGGTAGCCTCCGTGAGGAGGCTGCAAAGCTGCAAGGCGGCGCGGCATCTGCCGCGCCGTTCTTGTGTTTGCTTAGTGAAGATCAGGCGCGAGCGGCATTCGCCGCGAGCGCCCGGAATCGCGATGGCGGCTCCCCGTTCGGGGATCTGTCGCCAGCGCGCCGGCCCTTCGGCCGGCGCTTCGCAAGAGCCCGCGGCAGCGCGCCGGTTCCGGCGCTGACGCTGCGCCACCTTCGCCCGTTCGGGCGCGGGTGGTGCGGGCGGGGGGACTTGAACCCCCACGGGCCTTGCGGCCCAACGGATTTTCTTACCGCTACGGCTTTCGCCGCCGCCACGCGTCCAAAAGGCGCGCGGCGTTTGTGGTCTGGACTATCCCTTCACCATGCCCCGGCACAGCCGGGGTTTAGGTGCTGCCCGTCTAGTCTCTACACCTTCCGCCGGGCGCGTTACCGTCCGGCGGCTTGGCTCGGGATTGCCATGGCTCGAAGCGGCCAAGGTTTCCCCGACTTTGAGCAGTTCTACGCCGCGCGTTTCCGCGCGGGCACTCAATCGCTTAAGTCCGATGCGTCTACCATTCCGCCACGCCCGCGACGCCCGCCGCTTATAGGCAGGCTCGCGAATCAGGCCAAGCGGCCATTCGCTGGCGTCACGGCGACGGCGGTGCTTCGGCGGGAGCGGCCTCGCCCTGGGCGGGCCGCTTGGGCTTGCGGACATTGATCTGCGAGGCGTCAAGCGTGTTCTTGATGTGCGAGGCGTAGAAGGTCTCGATCATCTCCACGCTGGTGCGGCAGTTCTTGGCGACCTGGTAGATGTCCGCGCCCTCCATCAGGCGCATGCAGATATAGGTGTGGCGCAAACTGTAGGCCGTGCGCACATTGCCGTCGCGATCCTTCTTGAGGCCAAGCTCCTTCAAGATGCTGTTGAGCAGCTCGCGCTGCACCTTCCCGAAAATGAGCTCGGTCGGCGCGGGGGCCTGGCCCCCGTTGGCCGCCGTGCGGCGCTTCACCAGCCGCTCGAACGGGAACACGGCGCCCGGCATGCTCTTGCAGTAGCCGACGCCGCGCTTGCCGCGTACCTCGATCTCAAGGATGCGCTCGCCGGTGTCGTGGTCGGTGACGATCGACACGTCGCGAAATTCGAGGCGGCTGGCCTCGTCGGGCCGAAGGCCGGTGTTGCCCATGATGAGCACGTAATCATGCAGCAGCGCGCACTCCGCGCGCCAGCGCTCCTTCTTCGGATTTTCCGCGCGCTCGCGCGTCGCCTCATAAAGCGTCGTGTATTCCGCTGGGGAGAACCAGCCGCGATGCCGGATCTTGCCCGACGATTTATAGGGCGCGGTCATATCTGGCAGAGCCGCGATCCAGCCCTTGCGGCAGGCGGTTTTCAGAATCTGCCGCAGCGTCACGATCTCCTGATGGAGCGTGCCGCGCGCCGGGCGCAGCGGCTGGCCGTGCTTGTCCTTGCGCGAGGTCTGGCGGTGGACGCGGTAGTCCTGGATGGTCCCCGCCGTCACTTCGGCAATCGTCATCTTGCCGAAGAAGGGCAGTAGGTGGACGTCGATTTTGGCCTGCTTCTGGGTAACGTAATGCTCGTTGCGCTGGCCCTGCACGCTGACGACGAACTCCTTGATAAAGGCGTCCGCCGCCTCCTTGAAGCTCGGGCCGCTCGCCACCGGGCGGCGGCGGCGGTCGATGATGTCAGGATGCCCGCCGCGCAGGTGGGAAGGCGGCGGCACTGATTCGCCGCGCTCGCGCCGCTTGGCGGCGGCGTAGACTTCCATATACCATTCGATGGCGAATTCCTTCGCCAGCGCTATGCTGTCCTGCTTGGTGCTGACCCGGAAGTTGCGCCCGACCAAGTAGGTCGAGCATTGCCAATAGCGGCTGTTGGCCCGCCGGTAGAGATGGAGCCGCCCGTCCATCAGGCTGATCGACTCGTCCGCCATTTCCCGCAACGATACCGGAAAATGTGTAAGGCATGTGTAAGACCTTACATCTTGGAGTATGCACTCTATCTGACTGATTTTACTGAGCAATGCGGCATTTGGATTTGTAGACATGGGATTTAAAGTCTCCGGCGTCTACCGGTTCCGCCACGTCCGCACGGGCGACGGCATGCCACGATCCGCGGCGGGGCGGAAGCGCAAGCCTCCGCTGGTCATTTCGCTGAAGCGCGAGCCGTCGCGGCTTATTCGCACGCCGCTCCGGCCGCGCCGTCCTGGAGGTTCAGCCGCTCGCGCATTTCCTTGCCCGGCTTGAAATAGGGCACGCGCTTGGCGGAGACGTCGACCGTGTCGCCGGTGCGCGGGTTGCGGCCCTTGCGGGCGTCGCGGTCGCGCGTCGAGAAAGCGCCAAAGCCGCGGAGCTCGACCCGGCCGCCATGCTGGAGCTGGCCGATGATCGAATCGAAGAAGGCCGAGACCACCCGCTCGATCTCCTTGCCGGTGAGATCGGGATGGTCGTCGCAAAGCTTCTGGACCAGCTCGGAACGGATCACGGCTTCCCCCTTTCAAAGGATGAACGCGCCTGCGCACAAGGCGACGGCGGACCCCCATCCGCCACCGTTGATCCAGGTTAAAACCGAGATTTGCCGGAAACGCAATATCAGAGGTTGGTAAGCGGCGAGAAAATTTCACCTTTTCACCCGCAGGGGCAGAGGGCAGGCGCCGGCGCCCGCCCTTAAGCTTAGTCGTTTCGCTCGCGTTACTTTTCCTGCTTTGCTTTCAGGGCCTCGCCGAGGATGTCGCCGAGCGAGGCACCCGAGTCGGACGAGCCATATTGGGCGACCGCCTGCTTCTCCTCGGCGATCTGCAGCGCCTTGACCGAGAAATTGGGCTTCTTCGAACGGTCGAAGCCGATCACCATCGCGTCGAACTTCTGGCCGACCTGGAAGCGCTCGGGCCGCTGCTCGTCGCGGTCGCGCCCCAAATCGGTGCGCTTGATGAAGCCGGTCGCGCCGTCGTCGCCGACCTGCACCTCGAGCCCGCCGTCGCGCACCTCGAGCACGCTGACCGTCACCACCTCGTTCTTGCCGACGCTGGCGCCGCCGCCACCGCCCGCGCCGCCCTTGGCGACCCCGCCGCGCTCCAATTGCTTCATGCCGAGCGAGATCCGCTCCTTCTCGACGTCGACGTCGAGCACGACCGCCTTCACCGTCTCGCCCTTGCGGTGGAGATTGAGGGCCTCCTCGCCGGTCACGCCCCAGGCGATGTCCGACATGTGGACCATGCCGTCGACATCGCCGTCGAGCCCGACGAACAGGCCGAACTCGGTGGCGTTCTTGACTTCGCCCTCCACTTCGGTGCCGACCGGGTGCGACGCCGCGAAGGCCTCCCACGGATTGGCCTGCGCCTGCTTGAGGCCGAGCGAGATGCGGCGCTTGTCCTCGTCGACTTCGATCACCGCCACGTCGACTTCCTGGCTGGTCGAGACGATCTTGCCGGGATGGACGTTCTTCTTGGTCCAGCTCATCTCGGAGACGTGGACGAGGCCCTCGATGCCGGCCTCCAATTCGACGAACGCGCCGTATTCGGTGATGTTGGTGACCCGGCCCTTGAACACGCCGCCGACCGGATATTTGGCCGAGGCGCCTTCCCAGGGGTCGGCCTCGAGCTGCTTCATGCCGAGGCTGATCCGCTGGGTCTCGCGGTTGATGCGGATGATCTGCACCCGCACCGTGTCGCCGATGTTGATCAGCTCGCTCGGATGGTTGACGCGCTTGTAGGAAATGTCGGTGACGTGGAGCAGCCCGTCGATGCCGCCGAGGTCGACGAAGGCGCCGTAATCGGTGATGTTCTTGACCACGCCGTCGACCACCTGGCCCTCGTGGAGGGACTGGATGAGGCCGGAGCGCTGCTCGGCCCTCGTCTCCTCGAGGATGGCTCGGCGCGATACGACGATGTTGCCGCGGCGGCGGTCCATCTTCAGGATCTGGAACGGGGAGGGGACGTCCATCAGCGGCGTGACGTCGCGGACCGGGCGGATGTCGACCTGGCTGCCGGGCAGGAAGGCGACGGCGCCGCCCAAGTCGACGGTGAAGCCGCCCTTGACGCGGCCGAAGATGATGCCCTCGACGCGGTTGCCCGCGTTGAACTCGGTTTCGAGCTTGTCCCAGGCGGCCTCGCGGCGGGCGCGGTCGCGCGACAGCATCGCCTCGCCCTGGTGGTTCTCGACCCGGTCGACGAACACCTCGACCACGTCGCCGACGGCGATCTCGGCCTTGTGGCCGGGGGCTGCGAATTCGCGCAGCGCAACGCGGCCCTCGCTCTTCAGGCCGACGTCGATCACCGCCATGTCGTTCTCGATCGCGGTGACCGTCCCCTTGACGACCTTGCCCTCGAAACTTTCATTCTCGCCGCCGAGGGAATCGTTGAGCATCTTCGCGAAATCGTCGCGCGTCGGCATCGCCGTGGTGGCCATAAGCTTGCAGTCCTTCGTTGCTTTTATTCCGGCCGCCGGTTGTCTCCGACGGTCTTGGAATGAACCGTCCCCCGCCGCCCCGTGCGGCGGGAGCGTCCTGGCGGGCTCGAAGCGAGCGGAGCGCGTAAGCGAAAAAAGCGCGTCGAGGGTGGGCCTGTTCGCCTCTTCCCCTCGCGCGCTAGCCTAAGCTGAGCTCCCGCAGGCGCTTAGCGCCCGCCGGACGGGGGAGCCTATAGGGGAAGGGGGGCTTCGTCCGCAAGTGGTACTTGCGGCCGGGTTGGAGGGGCAAAACGAGATTGCGGCTGTTGTCGTCACTCAATCTGAGGAGAGCCCAATCATGCTGCCCGACAATTGCTGAGCTGTGCGGGGAGCTCCAGCAATGCCTTTGCGTTTCTGCTGACCCGCCGCTAGGCCCCAGCAAGACAGCTTTTCAAACATCAGCGAATCTAGTATGATGCTCCTGATTCGTCTCGGCAAGATTGCGTGGTGGTGTGGCGACGCACCCGTCTTGGTTGGGATGCAAAGTGGGCCTTGGGGCACTCACCGAATCGAAGGAGGACCGACTTGCGTCGGTTGTTTTTCGTACGGTGAGGTATGGCTCAGTATCTTCCAATCTTCCTAATCGTCGCCGGCGCCCTCGCCGGCATCGGGTACGCCGCCGCCGCCTGCCTCCGGGAGTGGTTCCGTGGGCGAGCGTTGTTACTCCGCGCGGAGCGGGGTGACCCTGAGCCGCCTACGCTCATTCAGATCACAGATGGGAGGGCGAGAAAGTGAGCAGCGATCTGTTCAGCTCGATCCTTACAGGGGAATTCCGTTGGCCCCGCCAGGGCGACAACCCTTTCGCGCAATCTACCGAATGGCAGGCAAACGCCTACATCGATCCGCACGGACATGGCCGGCTCGTGATGATGATGACAGGTTATAAGGAGGGTGCCGATCTCATGGTTCAGCGCACTCGCGACGACAGACGGTTGCGCGATTCTCTCGTTTTTCCGATTATCTTCAATTACCGCCAATTTCTGGAGCTATCGCTTAAATATCTCATTGCGACCTACGGGCCCACCGTTGGCGTCGCTGTCCGCTGGAAAAGACACGAATTAGCCCCTCTGTGGGAAGCGTTTGCGGAGGTCCTTCAGAAGTACGGTCACACCTACCCTGACGAAAGCGATCAAGCGACTGCCAAGATTGTTCTCGAATTTGCCGAGGTTGATCCCGGCTCATTTTCTTATCGTTATCCAGTTGATAGAAACGGAAACGCGATCTCGCTCTCTCATGAGGAACTGGACCTAACAGTTCTGTGTGACGTGATGAACGCCGTAGACCATTATTTTACTGGATGTGACGGCTTTCTCGGTGACCTACAAAGTGCCGGCCCATAGGAAGGCGCAGCAAGTTAGCTGTAGCTCAATCAATTTTTGGACGTCTACCATGGCCCACTTTACCATCAACACTAACGATGATGGGACCATCTCGACTATTTTGAAGGATGGTGTGCCGCACACCGAAGGGGTCAAGTTCGAACCAGCGTGGGCCATCGTGCGCACCTATTTTGAGGTTGCAGCGGGAAACCTTAATCGGATGGCATCCGAGAACGAACCGAAGGCAAGACGCTCCTTGGGGCTGCAGGCATTCTTGATGAGCCTGACGGGCGTCGAGGCGTTTACCAATTTCTTCTTCTTGTTGCTAGGTCGCGAGAGGGGCGACGACGCCATCATTAAAGCCGCCAAGAAGAAGACGCCGCTCATAAATCGCCTAGCAAACCTTATTGAGATCTCCTTCGACCAGGTTCTGGTGGATCAGGAGATGATTCTGAAGCGTGTGCGAGAACTCTATCAACTTCGAAATCAGATAGTGCACCCACGATGGGAGCCGACTTCGATGATGCTTGCTGGCGACGTTCCGATCATCATCCAGGAACTCAGTCAGAATTTTCAGAGTGCCTTTGAGGAGGTGACGCTGTGCCGTGAGGCATACCAGTGGTGCTTGTTGCTCGTGTCGCGGGTTGGCAAGGCCGCCGGAAACACAGATTCAGGATTCACTTTTTTCTGGGCTGGCGTCTATGGCCTCAAGGAGGAGGACCTCCTGAAAGACCTAGGCCTATGAGCCTTTCCCGCGACACGATCACGCTGGCAATCGCAGTTCTCGGTGCGGGGTTGGGGATAATTAATACGTGGCACTCACTGCGATCCGCTCGTGTTCGTATTCGGGTAATACCAAAGTGGGCCCTCACCGCTGATTGGACGGGGCTGTCCATTGATGTCGTGAATCTAAGCAATTTCCCAGTCACGATCACGGAAGTCGGGTTTACGCTGGAACGGGGATTGAGCCGGCTTCCGCGGAGAGTGCCGATACCGTCCAGTGCGGTTATGCAAGGGCCAACCCTGCCCGTTCTGCTCCAGCCCCGAGAGGCGCTGGACATTGTGTTCTCATGCGAGTGGGTGGGGTCGCTGCAAATTCATGAGGCGTACGCCCTGACTGCGAGCGGAGAAATTGCGCGTGGTCGCAGCGGCGCTTTGCGACAATTTTGTGCGCGCGGAAACAAGGTGCTTGGATAGGGAGGGCATCCACACCGAAAGCTTTTACCTTAGCTCCCAGTCGGCGGGTTCTCGTCCGCACCCTCTGGTTGTCCGTCGAGCTCCGTCTCAATCCAAGGACCGTAGAAGGTGCCATGACGGGCTGGGAAGGCGGAGAGTGCCTTCTGCCAAGTTTGATTGTTCGTTAGTCGGGAATGTCGCACGGTAAGCTGACGCCATCCGTCCAACGATCGTAGGGCCACCTTCGCGCTCTGAACAAGCGCCGGGTGAACAAAAGGGCTAATGACAACGCGTTTTATGAGGCCGGGCGGCATATCGGCCTCCAAACACGGACGTTGCTCAACCGAATAGCCCACAACCCGATACTCTTCCTCGTGCCGAAAGCCCCACCGCTTCAAAAAGGGAAGGCGGTGAATGTCCTCGGCGTCAATTTGCCCAATTTCGTTGAGCTTTACGTACTCGACGGCGCCCGCGAGGAAATGCGGACGCCCTTCGAATATGTGCCGGAATTCCAACCGATCGAATACCACACAGACACCGGCTGCCCCTCCGGCGAAAATCTCCCAATGATGGAATGTCTCTGCGGCCGTAGTGAGGCACATCGCACCAACGAACCCATAGTGCAGAGTTTGCTGATATACTTCGAGGGCTTTCCTGTCATTAGCGTCCACCCAATGGTCATAGGCTAAAAGGGTAAGGCGCTTACGAACGAGCATATCCAAGAGCACTGGCAGGGTGGTATATCGTCGCAGTTCATTCTCCCGCTGCATCGTCAGGGGACCGCCTTGAACATCTTTCGACGACCGACCTGCTTCAGAACCTGAAGCTCGGCAATCAGTTCATCGATGTAGGCATCCAGCTCGTCCGACGTTTGCGCGTCCGCTGTGAGACAAATCATGCCATTTTTGTCTTCGAAGCCAGCTGGCCGGTTCCAGGTCTTCACCTTGACGTGCACTCCAATCCAAGGGTGTTTTCCGCTTCCATATTTCACAGGGAAAAGTTCAAAAGTGTCCAATTCGGTCATTCTGACGCACTCCCGGGTCGAGTTTGTAAACTCTATTCGAAGTTAGCATGAGGGGAGGAATCGAAAATAGTCATCTGGCGGAAGAGGCCGATTCCGGACGCCGTGCCAAAGGCCGTTCGGTGCCAGGTACCGAGGGGAAATCCTAGCGGAGGCGGCCGGTGCGTTCGGCGGCGCGCAGGGCGCCCTTCGACCTTGCTCAGGGCGAGCGGGTTTTTCTTAAGCGGGTCGAGTCCGGAATCGAGGAAGGCGCGCCAGTCGTGGATGCGCTCGCGCGCTGGGGCGAGGTCGGTGAGCGGGTCGGGAGCGAGGCCGAGATGGGCCCGGGCGCTCGACCAGCGCCAGGCTTCGGGGCGGTCGGCGAGGCGGGCACGCACCGGGTTGAGCTCGACGTAGCGGAAGCAGACGTGGAGGTGCGGCTCGTCGAGCGGCACCGAGCCGAAGCGGCCCTGCCAGAAGGCGCCGTGCCAGCCCCGGCGCCGGTTCATCTCGAGCGCGTAGCGGCGATGGACGCGACCGATCGCCGCGGCGAGTCCGCCGGGGCGCTCCGGCACGAGCAGGAGGTGGACGTGGTTGGGCATCAGGCACCAAGCCCACACCCGGTTCCCGCCCGCGCGCAACCGTGGCGGAGCAGGGCGACATAGAGGGGGTAATCGTCGTCGGAGAAGAAGGTCGGCTCCCGACGCGCGCCCCGGGCGGTGACATGATGCGGGATCCCCGGCAGGACCAGTCGGATTGGACGCGCCATGGCGAATGGCTAAACGAAAAGACGGAATTCAGGCAAGCGACTCCACGCTAAGCGCGATGTCGGATAGTCCCGGGACGAGGGTCGGCGTGGGTGGACGAGGCCGGCCGGTACATGGTGCCAGGACGGGTACCGGGTACCTAGGAAAAAGCCGAGGTGCCAGGTACTAAGGAAAAAGCCTGGGCGATGAGCGAGCTGACCACGCCGTCCCGAGAGCCGCGAATCGCCGGCTTTAGGGGCTTGCCGCGGCCGCCGGCGCGCGCGAGGACGGCCCATGCTCTACCTCTTCATCAAGGCCGGCCTCTCCGGCGCGATCGTCGCCACGGTTTCGGAAGTGGCGCGCAAATATCCCGGCTGGGGCGGGCTGATCGCCTCGCTGCCTCTGGTGTCGATCCTCGGCATGATCTGGCTGTGGCGGGACACGGGCGACGAGGGCCGGCTCGCTTTGCATGCCGAGGCGACCTTCTGGTTCGTGCTGCCGAGCCTGCCGATGTTCCTCCTCGTCCCGCGGCTGCTGCGCGCCGGCCACGGCTTCTGGACGGCGCTGGCGGCCGGGTGCGCGCTGACCATCCTGCTCTACGCCGCCATGATCTGGCTGGCGCCGAGGGCGGGGGTGCGGCTTTAGGCGCTAATGCGCGTTGCCGGCCGCGGCGTTGCCGTCGCCCGAATGGACGTTGAGCTGGATGTTGCCGACCTTGTCGGCGCCCTGCTCGACGGCGTTGCCGACGCTGGAGGCGGCGTTTTCGGTGGCGTCGGCGGCGCGGTCCAGCTGGTTGCCGGCGGCGCTGGCGGCATTGTCGACATTGGACTTGGTCTGGTTGTCGACATTGACCTGGCAGCCGGCGGCGAGGAGCAGCAGGGGCAATGCGGCGGCCTTCAGCGGGATTGGCATGTTCGGGGCTCCTTCTTGGGTTTCAGGCGAGCGCGCGCTCGACCTGGTCGTGGAAGTAACGAATGCCGGCCTCGAGGGTGCCGAGGGTGAGCACATCGAGCGCGCCGGAGGCGAGGCCCTGCTGGCCGAGCGCGGCGGCGCGATAATCCTCGCCGGCGAAGACGCCTTCGTCGAGCAGGGCCCAGCTCCGCGCCCAATGGTCCTCCTCCTCGGGCGTCGAGGGCGGCTCGGGGATCAGCATGAAATCCTCGACGAGGGTGCGGCCGACCGCCTGCGGCATCAGCACCATGACGTTCACATAATCGGGGCTCATGATCATGATCGTGCCGGGGAAGAGCTGGTAGGCGAAGGTGATCACCGCCCGAAGCGCGGCCCAGTCCATATGGTCGATGTCGGCGAGATGATCGGTGCGGCCGACGGCGGAGCGCTGGTGGATGCCGACATTGTCCATCGCGGTGACTCCGTCGGCGAAGAAGCGCGCGATGGTTGGGGAATGGAGGCGCTGGACGTGGTAGCTTTCCTGGAAGGCGTCCATCACCAGCTTCCAGTTGGCGGCAACGTCGTGGACGCGGCGGCGGTAGAGGTGGTGGCCGGCGAGGCCGAAGGCGTCGAACTCGCGGGTGAGGGCGGCTGCGTCGGCGAAATCGGCGCCATCGCCGTTGCGGGCGAACCAGATCAGGCCGCCGGCTTCGCAACTGGGCAATTCGGCGAGGCTGTGTGCCGCCTTGTCGAGGCCGGGAAAGGTGTCGGGGCGGGGCAGGCCGGCCAGCGCCCCGTCGAGGGCGTAGGACCACGCGTGGTAGGGGCAGACCAGGCGCGGCGCGCATTGCGGCTCGGCGCCTTCGAGGAGGCGGGTGCCGCGGTGCCGGCAGACGTTCATGAAGACGTGGGCGAGGCCCTCCCGGTCCCGGGTGAGCAGCAAGGGCAGGCCGAAGCCGTCGTGCGGCACCGCCATGTTGGGGCGCGGGAGGAGCGCGGAGGGGGCGATCACCTGGGGCCCGCGGAACAGGCGCGCCTGCTCGGCCTCGAAGCGGGCGGGATCGGTGTAGACCGAGGCCGGGACGGTCGAGATCGCCGCGCCGTGGCTCGCCTCGCCGCGGGCGATGCGCTGGGCGAGGGCGAGCTGACCGGGCGTCGGCCGCTGGCGGGTCGGCATGTCCATCGCGTACGAAATTGCGCCCAAGCGGCGGCGCTGGCAAGGGCGGGGCTAGCCAAGCGGTGGCGCTCGGTTAAGCTGGGCGAGGTCTAGCGGAGTAAGGCGATGGCGGAGACGGTGACGAGGCCGAAGGGGTGGCGGCTGCTCAAATGGGCGCTGGCCAACCGCAAGGCGGCGGTGATGCTCGCCTTCGGCTTCTCCTCGGGCCTGCCCTTCGCCCTCCTGATCGGGACGCTCAACGCCTGGCTGGGCGAGGCGAAGATCAACCTCGCGACGATCGGCGTGCTCTCCTGGATAGGCCTCTGCTATTCGTTCAAGTTCCTGTGGTCGCCGATCGTCGACCGGCTGAAGCTGCCGCTGCTCGAGCGGCTCGGGCGGCGCAAGAGCTGGATCGCGCTCTGCCAGAGCGTGCTGGTGATTGGCTTCGCCGGCCTCGCCGCGACCGACCCGACGGCCAATCTCGGCAATTTCGCCTTGTTCGCCCTGCTCGCCGCTTTCGCCTCGGCGACCCAGGACATCGCCATCGACGCCTGGCGGATCGACGTCGCCGACGAGCGCACTCCGGTCGAATTGCTGTCGCCGGTCTACCAGCTCGGCCACCGCACCGCGAGCATCGTCGGCGGCGCGCTGGCGCTCGTCCTCGCGGCTCGGATGTCGTGGCCGATGGTCTACGCGCTGATGGCGACGCTCGTCCTTCTGCTCGTCTTCGTGACCTTGTGCGCGCCCGACACCGAACGGCCGGACCGCGACCTGTTCGAGGAGAGCCTGAGCGAGGCGGGCGCGCTCGACCAGCGCACGCGGGCCGTCGCGCTCGCCGTCGTCGGGCTCGCCTGGGCCTGGGCGATCGTCTCGATCGGGCGGTTCATGGTCAACATGCTCGGCGACAGCCCGCCGGGTGTTCCGAAGCCGTCGGTGGCCGACTTCACAAAGGGCACCGGGCCGTGGATCATCGTCGCGACCGTGCTGGTGCCCTTGATCGTCGCGGCGACGCTAAACCGCATGAAGGCGCGCGGGCAGGGCGTTCGGACCCGGCAGGAGACGTCCCGGCCGTCCGGCGCCCGGGCAGCGATGAACCACCTCTATTCGGCCCTCATCGCCCCGCTCGCCGAGCTCACCGCCCGGCTCGGCTGGGCGGTGCTGATCGTCATCGGCTTCATCCTCACCTACACGCTCTGCTACAATATCTGGGCCTCCTTCGCCTTCCCCTTCTATCTGGATTTCCTCCATTATTCGAAGGACGAGGTGGCGTTCGCGTCGAAGATCTTCGGCATCTTCATGACCATCCTCGGCATCAGCCTCGGCGGCTATCTGTTCCTCAGGGTGGGGCGGATCCCGACGATCCTGCTCGGCGCCGTGCTGCCGGTGTTCGGCAATTTCGTCTACGCCGACCTCGCCGAGGGCGGGCGGCACGTCGACATGGTCGCGCACTTCCTGTTCCTCGACCGCGCCCTCGGCGCGATCGGCTTCGACGAACGGATGGTTCGGCTGCTGCTCACCATCTCCTACGAGAATATCTCGACCGGAATCGCCGGCGCGGCCTTCGTCGCCTACCTGTCCGGCATCGTCAGCAAGAAGTTCACCGCGGTGCAATATGCCCTGCTTTCCTCGCTCACCTTCCTGATCGGCTCATTGGGCCGCGGCATCGCCGGCGAGGCCTTCGACACCTACGGCTACGCGACGGTGTTCCGCTGGACCGCCGCGGCGGGCCTGTTCGCGGTGCTGTTCGTGCTCATGGAAGGCGCGCGCGCCGGGGCCGAGACGCGCCGGCGAAAGGCGGCCGAGGCGCTGGCCGCCGGCTCACCGCTGGCGGAGGTCGTGGAAAGCGGAGCGCGATAAGAGATGCCGCTGCTCGGCCTCTCGATCCTCGTCCAGCTGCTCTGCGCGGTCCATTGCGTACGCAACGGCCGCAACGGGCTGTGGCTGATGGTGATCATCTTCCTCTCGCTCCCCGGCTGCCTCGCCTACGCCATCTTCGAGATCTTCCCCTATCTGGGCGCGCGGCGAGAGGTGCGCGCGGTGAAAGCCGCAGCCGTCAAGCGGCTCGATCCGGCGCGCGAGGTGAGGCGGGCGCGCGAGGCGCTGGAGCTCGCCGACACCGCCGCCAACCGCACCGCGCTCGGCAACGCGCTGGCCGAGACCGGCGCCTGGCGCGAAGCCGCCGACCATTATCGCCGCGCCCTCGCCAAGAGCCCCGGAGAAGACCGGCCGGGGCGGGTGAGGCTCGGCCGCGCGCTCCTCGAATTCGGCGATCCGACGGGGGCGAAACGCGAGCTGGAGACGCTGCCGCCGACCGCCTCCCAGGCCGAGAACGACCGCGCGGCCCTGCTTCTCGCCCGCGCTCATGACGATCTCGGCGAGAGCGAGCCGGCGCTGGCGCTCTACGCCGATCTCGGCCGACGCATGGCCGGCGGGGAGGCTCTGTGCCGCCAGGCCGCCCTGCTCATCGCCAAGGGACGGCCGGCGGAGGCGCGGGCGGCGCTCGAGGAGGTCGCCGCGCGGGTGAAGAGGCTCGACCGTATGGAGCGCCTCGGCAATTCCGACATGTACAATTGGGCGGCGCGAAGGCTCGCGGAGCTGCTTGGGAGGTAGGACCTCCCCCATCTCCCTAGGGAGAGAGGGATCAGGTCAGCGCTTGTCCGTTCGCCTTGAGCACTTCGCCTGCCAAATAGAGGGATCCGAGGATCAGGACGATGGGCGGCTTGGCGCGGTCGGCGTGGCGGGCGATCCAGGCGAGCGCCGGGTCGACGCCTTCGTCGGCGCGGGCGGTGAGGCCGAGGCTGCGCGCGGTAAGCGCGATTTCCGCGGGGGGGTGGTGCGGGTGGCCCGGGACGGGGATGGCGTGGAGCTCGAGGCTGCGGCCGGCGAAGGGCCTGAGCACGCCGGCGGCGTCCTTGTTGGCGAGCAGGCCGAAGACGATGTGGAACGGCCGGCCGGCGGGGACGCAGGCGCGGAAATGGTCGGCGACGGCGCGCGCGGCATTGGGGTTGTGGCCGCCGTCGAGCCACAGCTCCGATCCCGGCGGCAGGATCGAGAGGAGCGGCCCGGGGCCGAGCTCCTGCAGCCGCCCCGGCCATTCCGCCCAGCCCATCGCCGCGCGGAGGGCTGAATCGGGCAGCGCGACCGCCCGCTGGTGCCGGATCATGGCGACTGCGAGGCCGGCGTTCAGCGCCTGGTGCGCCCCGGGAAGCCGCGGGAGGGGGAGGTCGAGCCTGCCGTGCGCGTCGCGATAATGCAGCCTGCCCTCCGAGGCGGCGGCATCCCACTCGTCGCCTTGGGGCAGCCAAGTCGCGCCCGCCGCGGCCGCCGCTTCAGCGATGCGGGCGGCGAGGCTGTCGGCATAATGCAAAGTGACGAGCGGCACATCCCGCTTGGCGATGCCGGCTTTCTCCGCCGCGACGCCTTCGATCCGGTCGCCGAGGAATTGCTGGTGGTCGAGGCCGAGCTGGGCGATGCCGCAGACCGCCGGGGCGGCGACGACGTTGGTCGCGTCGAGCCGGCCCCCGAGGCCGACCTCGATGACGCAGGCCTCGGCCGGGACGCGCGAGAAAGCCAGGAAGGCGGCCGCGGTGGTGATCTCGAAGAAGCTCGCCTCAAGCCCGCCGGCCGCGTCGAGCGTCTCCGAGAGCAAGGCTTCGAGCGCCTCGTCCTCGATCAGCGTGCCGGCGAGGCGGATGCGCTCGTTGAAGCGGACGAGGTGGGGGCTGGTGTAGACATGGGCCTTCAGCCCCGCCGCCTCGATCGCGGCGCGAAGGAAGGCGCAGGTCGAGCCCTTGCCGTTGGTTCCGGCGACGTGGAAGACGGGAGGGAGCCGGCGCTCGGGATGGCCCAGACGGGCGAGGAGGGCGGAAATGCGCTCCAGCCCGAGTATGTCCGCGCCGGTCGAGAGAGTGGCGAGCCGGTCGAGCTGGCGCTGGACGCCGGAATGATCGGAGACGGCGCCGTCCATTTAGGAGAGTTGCGTCATGCCGCTTCGGCCTCCGGTACGAGATAGCCGATCACCTGGGCCAGGCGCTCGCGCAAATCCTTCCGGTGCACGACCATGTCGATCATGCCGTGGGCGAGGAGATATTCGGCGCGCTGGAAGCCTTCGGGAAGCTTCTCGCGGATCGTCGATTCGATCACCCGGGCGCCCGCGAAGCCGATGAGCGCGCCGGGCTCGGCCATCTGCACGTCGCCGAGCATGGCGTAGGAGGCGGTGACGCCGCCGGTCGTCGGATCGGTGAGGATGACAAGATAGGGGAGCCCCGCTTCCTTGAGCTCGGAGATGGCGACGGTGGCGCGCGGCATCTGCATCAAAGAGAGGATGCCCTCCTGCATGCGGGCGCCGCCGGCGGCGGTGAATATGACGTAGGGCGCTTGGTCGGCGATCGCGGCGCGGACGCCGTCGACGAAGGCGGCGCCGACGGCGAGGCCCATCGAGCCGCCCATGAAGGCGAAATCCTGCACGCCGACGACGGCGCGGCGGCCCTCGATCGTGCCGCGCGCGTTCATCAGCGCGTCGGCCTCTCCGGTCGCGGCGCGGGCGGCCTTGAGGCGGTCGGCGTAGCGTTTGGAATCGCGGAACTTCAGCGGGTCCTCGCGCACCTGCGGCGGCGGCAGGATGGTGTAGCCGGGGTCCAGCACCTGCTGAAAGCGGGCGCGCGGGCCGATCCGGTCGTGATGGTCGCAGCGGGGGCAGACGAACAGATTCTCCTCCCACTCGCGGGTGAAGATCATCGCGTTGCACTGCCGGCACTTGTGCCAGAGCGTCTCGGCGGTCTCGCGCTTGGGCAGGAAGGGGATGCTGTTCCGGACCCGGTTCAGCCAGCTCATCGGCGTCTCCTTTGAGGAGGCGCGGATAGGACGCAAGAGGGGGAGTGTCTACACTCCGTCATTGCGAGCGGAGCGAAGCAATCCAGCTTCAACGCGGGTGACTGGATTGCTTCGTCGCTGCGCTCCTCGCAATGACGGGCCTACAGCGTCGCGGCGATGGCGCGGGCGGCCAGATCGGGGTCGGCAGCCTGGGTGATCGGGCGGCCGATGACGAGGATCGAGGCACCGGCGTCGAGCGCCTTCCTCGGAGTCATCACCCTTTTCTGATCCCCTTTGTCGCCGTCGGCGGGGCGGACTCCGGGGACGACGAAGAAGCCGCCCGGCCAGAGCCTGCGCGCCGCCCTGACCTCGTTCCCGGAACAGACGATGCCGTCCAGGCCCGCTTCGCGCGCGAGATGAGTCAGCCGGGCGACCTGGGCGTGGGCGTCGCCTTCGATCCCGGTGGCGGCGAGGTCGTCGGCATCGAGGCTGGTCAGCATTGTGACGGCGACGACCTTGGTGCCGGTGGGCGCGGCGGCCTTGGCGTCCTCCAGCATGGCGCGGCCGCCGGCGGCGTGGACGGTGAGGATGGCCGGCTCGAGCGGCCGCAACGCCTGGATCGCCTTGCCGACGGTGTTGGGGATGTCGTGGAGCTTCAGGTCGAGGAAGATGGGGAGGCCGAGCTCGGCCATGTCGCGCACGCCGTGGCGGCCGTTGGCGCAAAAGAATTCGAGCCCGAGCTTGATTCCGCCGACATGGTTCCTGACCCGCGCCGCGATCGCCTTGGCCCGCTCGAAATCGGGCGTGTCGATGGCGACGTAGATCGCGCTGCTCATGCGGAAGGCCAGGCCTTGCTGTCGGTGGCGACGCGGTCGGGCGACGTGCTGTTGGTGACGGTGACCGGCGCCGCGGGGGCGGAGGGCGCGGCGACAATGCCGGAGGTGCGCTCGACCGGGTCGAGCCTGCGCTTCAGCGACCAGAGACGGGTGCGGTGGAGGATGAAGGTGGGGAGGAAGCCGACCAGATAGGCGAAGAGTATCAGGATGGGCAGCTTCACGTCGGCCTCGAGCCCACCCCACAGATGCAAGGTGACCGGTTTCCAATTGGCGCTCGCGAACAGCACCAGGAGTACCGCCAGTACGACCCAGAACAACGTCTTCAGGAACTGCATGTCGCCGCCTTTCCCCCTTCGCCTCCTGCTTATGGCGGGGGCGCGGGGCGCGCAACGTCTAGGTGCGCTTCAGCCGATCTCGCGCTCCAGCGAGTCGAACAGGGGCTGGACGGCGGCGAGCCGCGGGCGCTCCTCGGCGAGGATGGCTCGAAAGGCGTCGCGCTTCAGCGCGGCGGCGAGGCCGGCGGGGAATGAAACGGTCTCCGGCAGGGAAGAGAGGACGATGTCGATCAGGCGGTCGGCGCCGTGGAGGCGGCCCCACAGATAGTCGTTCTCGCGATAGGCGCGACTGAAGAAGGCGCCGAAGCTGTTGAACTGGATGCCCTTTAGCGTCGCCGCTGCGCCGCCCGCACGGATCGCGGTCGCGTCCTCGGGCGAGATGCGGTCGACCTTGACCGGATCGAATTCGTCGAGGCCCTCGCCCTGGAGCAGGGGGAAGGTGGCGATGTCGTAAAAGGGAAAGCCCAAATAAGCGAGGATGAAGGCGCGGCGCTCCGGCTTGGGGAAGGCGGTCATCACCTCGGTCAGGCGGCGGTCGGCCTCGTCGTCCTTGGCCTTGAGGCCGAGCCGGTCGGCGAGTGCCGCCATCGCCTCCGCAGGGCGTTCGGCGGCCTCCGGATCGGGGGTGGGCGCTTCGCCTTCGTAGAGGGCGAGGAGGTCGTAGACCGCTTCGCGCGCCCGCCGGACCGCCTCGAGCGGCGCACCGGGCTCGGCCTCCATCTCCATCACCCGGCGGGCGAGGAAGCGAAGCCGGCGGACTCGGAAGGCGAGGTCGTGATTACGCAGGAACAGGATCAGCTCGGGCCGTGCGCCGGCGGCGGTGACGCTGTCCGGGTCGGCGAGGCCGGCGCCGCGGACCACGCCCCACACCGCGCCGCGCACCGCCTCGCGCGAGTCGCGGTCGGCGCCGGCGGGCGACAAGGCGGCGGCGATCTCCTCGGCGACCGAGGAGAGCTTGAGCTGGCCGTAGGCGGCATAGGCGAAGCCCGCGCCCCTGGCCGCCAGCGCCTGCGCCCTCGACCGCCAGGCGGCGAGGCGGACGGGCGTGGGGCGGAGCAGGAGCAAATTGGAGCCGAAGGCGCGCCCGATCGCCGCCTCGACCTCGGGGCGCATCGCCTCGACGATCCGCCTCAGGCGGCGGATGCGTGACGAGCGCCCCTCGATGGCCTCGAGATTGTCGCGGATCGGCTGCTCGCGGGGGATGTCGGAGAGGGCGCCGAAGATGGTGGCGAAGAAGCCGGGCGGGTCGCCGTCGCCGCGGCCGCCGAGGCGGACCGAATGTCGGCCCGGCCTGGGATCGATATAGACGAAGCGGCGGTCGACCTCGCGGCGGGCGGGACGGCTCTTCAGCGCGGTCATGGCGGGCCGGAAGGGGGCGTTGGCGAGGACCGAGCCGTCGATCAGCACGGCATTGTCGGCGTCGCCGAGCGTGAAGTGACGGGGGAGGGCGCGCGCGAGGAAGGCGTTGCGGCCCGGCCAGGCGCGGCCGCGCGCCGCCAGCGCCGCGTCGAGCTCGCCGACCCGGAAGGGCGGAAAGGCACCGGGGAAGCTTGCGGTGGCGCGGGCGGCGAAGGCGAGCTCGGCCGGGTCGGCGAGGCGGCATTCGAACCCGGCCTCCTTGCGGAAGGCTAGAGTGACCCGGTGCTCGCGCTCCTCGGCTACGGGCGGCGAATGGAGTCGCAAGGTCTCGGGGTGGCCGTGGAAATCGGTGACGGTGACGAACAGGTCCAGCGGTTGGTAATCGGGCAGGAGGGGCGGCCCCGGCGGGCCCGCCGCCATGGCGTCCAGGGCGCCGAGCAGCAGGTCGGTGAAGCCGGCGCCGCTGAACGGCGGGGCGAACCAGCGGGCGCGGACGAAATTGGCGAGCTTGGCGCGGATCTCTTCGCGGTGGCCGGCCTCGACCGTCTGCTCGACGGCGCCGCGGCGCTGCTTCGAGAGGGCCCAGGCGAAGGGCACCGCGGCCGCCTTGGCGAACCGGGAAACCGCGCTGACTTCCGGATCGATCAGCCGGTCGACGTCGGCGGCGTCGAGCCAGAGGTCGGTCAGGGGATCGAGCGAGCGGCCGGCGGCGATCGCCTCGGCGAGGAAGATGGCGTTGATCCCGCCCGCGCTGGCGCCGGTCAAGATGTCGACGAGGATTCGTATCTCGGTGCCGCCCTCGGCCGCCATGGCTTCGAGAAGGCGGCGGTAAACGCCTTCGGTGCCGTGACTTTCCGGCTCGCGGGCGTGGAAGGCGCGGCTCGCGCGGGCGAGCCGCCAGACCTCCTTGGTGATGCCGTGCATGTAGACGGCCAGGCTGATCCCGCCATAGCAGATGAGGGCCAGCCGCAGCTCTTTCTCGCGCATCCAGCCCACGGTGGCAGGGCCGCCGGGGCTTGTCGAGCGGGCGGAAGGTTCCGCCGCGCACGGCTCGATTCGTCCCGATCGAGGCTCACGTCGCCGTAACGACCGAGACTCCCGCGCCGAATGCGGTTTAGCCCGCATCGAGAACGACGCTGAGGGGCTTCGGACATGATTATCTCCCGCCTGCGCCGCAGGGGCTTGCCGCGCGCCGCCGCCCTCGCCGTCGCGGCTCTGATCATATCGGCGCCGGCCGGAGCGGTGGATGCGGTCTCGCCGCGGCTGCAGAGCCTTCAGGACGCGGTCGCCGCCGCGAGCGATCCGGTGCCCGCCCCGTCGCTGGAGGCGAAGGCGGAGGCGGTGCAGCAGGCGTTCGAGGCGATCGGCGAGGGCCAGGCCAGCTATTACGGACGCGAGCTCGCCGGCAACCGCACCTCGAGCGGCGAACGGTTCAACCCGATGGCGATGACCGCCGCCCACCGCACGCTTCCGCTCGGGACTTTGCTCAGGGTCACCAACCTCGCCAACGGCCGCTCGGTCATCGTCCGGGTGAACGACCGCGGGCCGTTCGTCAGGAGCCGCCTGATCGACGTCTCGCTCGGCGCCGCGCGCGAGATCGGCATGGTCGCGCAAGGCCGGGCCCAGGTTCGGCTGGAGGTCGTCCGCACCATCGCGTAGAGCGCTGCCGCACGGCGAAAACCAAGCAATATTAACTGGTTGCCACGCAAAGGCGGGGATTGACTCGGTTCGCCGCGGATGGTCGATAGCGCTTCGCATCAAGACGTGGGGCATCGATTCGTGGGAAGAAAAGGGGGCGCCAGGTTTCTCCTGGCGACGTCGGCGGTCGCTTTCGCGGCCGCGGCGCAGGCGAGCGAGACGACGACGTACAGTTACGACGCGCTGGGGCGGCTGGTCTCGGCGACGAGCAGCGGCACGGTCAACAACGGCCTCGCTACGGCGATCGCCTACGACCCCGCGGGCAACCGATCGAGCTATGCAGTGACGGGGGTCGGGACCCCTCCTGCGCCGCCGCCGCCGTCGCCCCCGCCTCCAGCACCGCCGCCGCCTCCGGCGCCGCCACCGCCGCCACCGCCGCCGCCATCGAACCGGCCGCCGGTGTTGCAGAGCGACAGCTTCAGCGTCGCGCAATGTACGGCGGCGACCTTCGACCCGCTGGCGAACGACTCGGATCCCGATGGCGATCCGCTGACGATCACCTCCGTATATGGGCAGGCCGCCCAGATCGGCCTGATGGGGATCGCGAACAATCGGCTCACCTGGAACCCGTCTTATTCGAGCGGAACCTTTTCCGGCTGGTACGATGTCAGCGACGGCCACGGCGGTACCGCCACAGGCACCTTCACCGTTCAGATCGGGCCGGGAGGCTGCTGATGCGCACGAACCTCCGCAAGCTCGCTCTGCTCAGCCTCGCCGCCCTCGCCGGGCTCGCGTCGACGCAAGCCTCCGCGCAGGACATGCCGCAGGTCATCTCTCCGCTTCGGGTCGAGATGGACCATAACGGCGTCAACCTGATCGACGGCAAGATCACGATGCCGACGCCGAGCCTCGGCGTCCCGGCGGCGCCGCACCTGACCTTCGACCGGGCGCAGAACGCGGCGCCCTATGTCAGCGGCAAGATCATGAACACCGGGAGCAGCGATTTCTCGGTCCATACCGGCACCGGCACCTCGGAATCGTTCCAATGCTCCGATTCCAGCCCCGACATCCAGCTCCATGCCATGTGCGGAAGCGTCACCGGCACCGGCTCCGTGTTCGTGGTCAGCAACCCGCCCTACCGCTACACCCAGGCCGGCACCGGCGCGGTGTGGTTCTTCAACCTCAAGCATGTCGACTCCGCCGGAAGCAACTCGCGTTCGGTCCTCTATTACGCCTCCTCGGTCGACTATCCGGGCGTCGAGACGCTCACCTACACCTACGACACGGGATATCTCCCCGGCGACCCAACCCCTTTCTACCGCGCCTCGCGGATCGACAGCAGCAACGGCTATTTCATCCGGATCACCTATCAGCCGGGCGACGTCGGCGAGGCGGGCTGGAACACGGTCGCGACGGCGAAGCTCTACGCGACTTCCGATCCCGCGACGCCGATCCAGCAGCTCGCCTATAGCGGCGACAACGCGTCCCAGGTCGGCACCGACGGAACTTCGCGGACCTCTGCATGCACCGGCTGCGCGCTCGCGCTCGGCAGCCAGACCGAGGTGTTCGAGGGTTCCAACACCCTGCCGGGAGAGGGCGCTCCGGCGCTTCAGGTCGCGCCTAACACCAGCGGCCAGGTGGTCGCCTCGGTGACCCGGGACGGCGTGCCCTGGACCTATTCCTACGCCAACCTCCGCTTCGTCTGGTCGACCGAGCTCGGCTCCGCCACGCTCTACGACAGCGTCACGGTGGACGGGCCGAACGGCTTCCACAATGTCTATTCCATCGGCAATCTCCAGAACCGCAACTACGTCACCGGAATCACCGACTCGCTCGGCCGCCGTACCGCGCTGCAACATGACGAGAATTATCGCCTGACCCAGATGATCGCGCCCGAAGGCAACAAAATTGTCGTCGCCTATGACGGCTTCGGCAACATCAAGACCCGGACGACCTGGCCCAAGCCGGGGACGTCGGGCACGATCGTCGAGACCGCCCATTACCCCACCGACGCCTGCGTCCATGTCGGCTGCTACCGGCCCGACTGGTTCCAGGACTCGCTCGGCCGCCGCACCGACTTCGTCTATGACGATTCGGGCCGGCTGACCGAGCAGACCGACCCCGCCGACGCGCAGGGGGTCAGGAAGAAGACCTACGTCCAGTATCTCGCCACCGGCAAGGTGGTCCGCGTCTGCGGCGATACGACCACCTGCGGCACGCCGAACGAGGTGCGCACCGAGGTGGATTATTGGGGCTCGACCTTGCTCCCCGCCGTCGAGCGGCGCATCGACGCGGCGCAGGCCGTTACGCTGACGACCACCTACACCTACGACTCCGCCGGGCGGCCAACGGTGGTGGACGGGCCGCTGCCGGGCAGCGACGACGCGGTCTACACCCGCTACGACGGCTACGGCCGCAAGAGCTGGGAGATCGGGCCGATGGGCTCGAACGGCCTCAGGAACGCGAAGAAGTTTACCTATCGCAACAGCGACGACAAGGTGATCGCGATCGAGGAAGGTACGGTCCCCGACCAGAACAGCACGACGCTGACCCCCCTCACCCGCACCGACTCGTCCTACGACGCGCACCGGAACCCGGTCCGCGAAACCCTGTCCGCCGGACTCACCGCCTATGCGGTCGCCGACAAGAGCTTCGACGACCGCGGCGAGCTCGTCTGCCAGGCGCAGCGGATGAACCCCGCCGCCTTCGCCCAGCAGCCCAGCGCCTGCGCGTTCACCACCCAGGGCAGCCAGGGCCCGGACCGGATCACCCACAACGTCTACGACGCCGCCGGCCAGCTTCTCCAGGTGCAGAAGGCCTATGGAGTCACCGCCGCCAACTTCTTCCCCCAGACTCTCCAGCAAAATTACGCCACCTACGAATATAGTCTCAACGGCAAGCAGAAGGCGGTGATCGACGCCAACGGCAATAGGGCGGAGATGACGTATGACGGGTTCGACCGCCAGCGGCGCTGGATCTTCCCCTCCGACACGCCGGGCGTGGCCAACCAGGGCGATTACGAGGAGTACGGCTACGACGATGCCGGCAACCGCACGAGCCTGAGGAAGCGCGACAACACGACGATCCTCTACCAGTACGACAATCTCAACCGGGTGCGGGTGAAGACGGTCCCGACCTCGGCCAGCTTCGCGCCGGGCTACAGCGTCTATTACGGCTACGACGTGCGCGGCCTGCAGGCTTACGCCCGGTTCGGTTCGGACTCCGGGCCCGGCATCGCCAACGCCTATGACGGGCTCGGCCGCCAGACCGCGACGACCACGAATATGGATGGCACGGCGCGCACGATCAGCTCGCAATATGATCTGGGCTCGCGCCGCACCCATGTCGGCGCCACCACCGGCTATGCGATGAACTTCGGCTACGACGCCGCCGGCAACATGACGAGCCTCTACGACGGCAACAACGAGACGATCGTCCAGTTCGGCTACGACAGCGCGGGACGGCGGCAGACTCTGGCGCTCGGCCCCGGCGGGAGCTCGCCGGTGAGCTACGGCTATGACGCGGTGGGCCGGCTCCAGAGCCTCGGCCACGACCTCGCCGGCACCGCGTCGGACCAGGCGCTGACGTTCGGCTACAACCCGGCGAGCCAGATCGTGACGCGCACGTCGAGCAACGACGCCTACGCTTCCAACACCGCGCTGAACGTCAGCCGCGCCTACGGCGTCAACGGCCTCAACCAGTACACCGGCACGACCAGCGGCGGGACGCCCTCGGCGACGTTCCAATACGACCCCAACGGCAACCTCATTTCGGACGGCGCCAACAGCTACGTCTACGATGCCGAGAACCGCCTCGTGTCGCGCACCGCCGGCGGCGTCACGGCCACGCTCTCCTACGACCCGCTCGGCCGGCTGTGGCAGCTGGCCGGGCCGCTCGGCGCCACCCGGTTCGAATATGACGGCGACA
>JAXDOX010000035.1:0-158880 GCA_034668625.1 Sphingomonadales bacterium | reverse complement strand
TCTCGACTATTACGATCTCGGCGTCGAACATCGCGACGCCACCAACGACCAGGTGACGGTCGATGCGGCGAACGCCATCAAGATGCACGGCGTCGGCGTCAAATGCGCCACGATCACGCCCGACGAGGCGCGAGTCGAGGAGTTCGGCCTGAAGAAGATGTGGAAGTCGCCCAACGGAACGATCCGAAACATCCTTGGCGGCGTCGTCTTCCGCGAGCCGATCGTGATCGAGAACGTCCCCCGCCTCATCCCGGGCTGGACCGACCCGATCGTCATCGGCCGCCACGCCTTCGGCGACCAGTATAAGGCGACCGACTTCCTCATCCCCGGCGCCGGCAAGCTCACCATCAAATGGGTCGGCGAGGATGGGCAGCAGATCGAGCATGAGGTGTTCGACTTCCCCGGTGCCGGCGTCGCCATGGGGATGTACAATCTCGACGCCTCGATCCGCGATTTCGCCCATGCCTCCTTCAATTACGGCCTCAACCGCGGCTGGCCGGTCTACCTTTCGACCAAGAACACCATCCTCAAGGCCTATGACGGCCGCTTCAAGGATCTCTTCCAGGAGATTTACGAGAGCGAATACAAGGGGAAATTCGAGGCGGCGGGGATCGAGTATCAGCACCGCCTGATCGACGACATGGTCGCCTCGGCGCTCAAATGGAGCGGCAAGTTCGTCTGGGCCTGCAAGAATTACGACGGCGACGTGCAGTCCGACCAGGTCGCCCAGGGCTTCGGCTCTCTCGGCCTGATGACCTCGATCCTGATGACTCCGGACGGCAAGACCGTCGAGGCCGAAGCCGCCCACGGCACCGTCACGCGCCATTATCGAATGCACCAGCAGGGCAAGGCGACCTCGACCAATCCGATCGCGTCGATCTTCGCCTGGACGGGGGGTTTGAAGTTCCGCGGCCGCTTCGACGACACCCCCGAGGTCACCCGCTTCGCCGAGACGCTGGAGCGGGTCTGCATCGAGACGGTCGAGGCGGGCAAGATGACCAAGGACCTCGCCATCCTCATCGGCCCCGAGCAGAGCTGGATGACCACGGAGCAATTCTTCGAGGCGATCCGCGCCAACCTGGAAAAGGCGATGGCGGCGGGGTGAACCCGTCATGCCAGCGAAGGCTGGCATCCATGCCGACTCAGCTCGCGGGAAATAAGGCAGCATGGGCCCCAGCCTTCGCTGGGGTGACGCTAGCCCCGTGACTGCGTGTTGCGCGCAGCCTCCGGCGAGCGCACATGCTCCGGCCGCCAGCCGAAGCCGATCAGCGCCGCCGGAATCCGCCGCAGCAGCGGGAACCGGTCGAGCAGCCGCAGCGCCAGCGGCGCCTCGAACGTCCCGCCTTGGCGCATCAGCAGCGGGCTGATGATCCGGTCCTGCGCGGCTTTCTGGAAGGCCTGGGTCAGCCGCACCGCCGGCAGGCGCCTCTTCTCCACTTTCGCGAGCAGCGGGTCCGGATCCTCCCCGCGCGCCATCGGCGCCGCCAGCACGTTCGCCGCCGCGACGGCGTCCTGGACCGCGACGTTGATTCCGACCCCGCCGATCGGCGACATCGCGTGGGCGGCGTCGCCGATGGCGAGCAGCCCCGGCCGCGACCAATGTTCGAGCCGGTCGAGCGATACGCTGAGCAGCCGGACGTCGTCCCAGCGCGCCACCGCGCCGATCGCGCCCGCCAGCACCGGCGCCAGCCCCGCCACCTCGTTCCGGAACGCCGCAATCCCCCTCGCCCGCACCGCCTCGACGCTGCCCTTGGGAAAGACATAGGCGCATTGCCAGTAATCGCCGCGGTCGATCAGCGCCATGATCCTGCCGGGACCGAACACTCCGGTCGTATGGTTCTCCGCCGTCTTGGCCTTGGGCACGCGGAACCAGAAGACGTCGATCGGCGCGCCGAGGTCCTTGACCTCGAGCCCCGCCGCCGCGCGGAGAATCGAGCCGCGCCCGTCGGCGGCGATCGTCAGCCGTGCGTGCACGGCGCGATTCCGCAACCGGACGCCTTCGACCCGGCCCCCCTCGAACAGCAGGCCGGTCGCCTCCGCCTCCATTTCCAGCCGAAAGCCGGGATATTCCCGCGCGGCCGCCGCGACGAAATCGAGGAACTCCCATTGCGGCATCATCGCGATGAAGTTCCAGCGCGGGTCGAAATGGCTGAAATCCCCGATCTCGAGCGGATGGCCGCCGATCAGGCCCCCGATCGAGTGCACCTTGTCGTGGGGCCGCGCCAGCAGCCGTTCGAGCAGCCCCAGCTCGTGGAAGATGCGCAAGGTCGAGGGGTGGACCGTGTCGCCGCGAAAATCGCGCAGGAAGTCGCCATGCTTCTCCAGCACGATGGTCGAAAGGCCGGCCCGCGCGAACAGCAGCCCCGCCACCATGCCCGCCGGCCCGCCCCCGGCGACCACAATGTCCGCCCGCTCGTCCATACGCGATACAGACCCGGAGATGGCCGAGAAGGCAAGGCGGGCGGAAGAACGGAACTGGTCTCACCCGTATTCCTCCTACCCCCTCCGCGTCTCCGCGCCTCCGCGTGAACCGACCGCGAAGCTGACATCCCGCCGGAATCAGGCATAAGAGCGTTATGGCCGCCGGCTTCCAGAATACGCCGCTTTCCGACGCGCTCGTCATCCTCGGCGCGGCCGGGATCGTCATTCCGGCTTTCGCCCGCTTGCGGGTGAGCCCGGTGATCGGCTTCATCCTGGTGGGAATGCTCGCCGGCCCCGCGGGCCTCGGCGCCTTCGTGGGGGGGCGGCCCTGGCTCGGCTATCTTACCATCTCCAACCCCGAGACGATCCAGCCTTTCGCCGAGTTCGGCATAATCCTCCTCCTCTTCTCGATCGGGCTCGAGCTCTCCTTCCGCCGCCTCTGGGGGATGCGGCGCGACGTGTTCGGGCTCGGCGCCGCGGAGCTGCTTCTCTCCGCGGGGATACTCGCGGCCGGTCTGCGCCTTACCGGCCAGAGCTGGGGCGGCGGCGCCGGCCTCGGTCTCGCTCTGGCCCTGTCCTCGACGGCCCTCGTCCTCCCGCTCGTCGGCCCCGCCACGCCGGTTGGCCGCTCGGCCCTCTCCATGCTGCTCTTCGAGGATCTGGCCGTGGTCCCGATCATCTTCTTCCTGGGTGCCCTCGGCCCGCAGGCGGGAAATGGCGGCTGGGAGGGCCTGCTGCGGACGTTCCTTTTGGGCGCCGCCGTGGTCGCGGCGATGCTGGTGCTCGGCCGCCTGCTCCTCCCCCGCCTGTTCGCGCAGGCGGCGCGGACCAAGAGCCCCGAGCTGTTCCTGTCGGCGAGCCTGCTCATCGTCATGGTCGCCAGCCTCGCCACCACCGCCGCCGGCCTCTCGCCGATCGTCGGCGCGATCGTCGCCGGCCTGCTCATCGCGGAGACCGACTATCGGAGCGAGGTCGAGGTCATCACCGCCCCGTTCCGCGGCCTCGCTCTCGGAGTCTTCCTGATCACCGTGGGCATGAGCCTCGACCTGCGCCTGATCCTGCGCGACCGTGAGACCCTCGTTCTTGCCCTGGTCGCGGTGATGCTGATCAAGGCGGCGGTGACCGGCGGCCTGCTGCGCCTCGGCGGCGCCCGCAACGGCGTCGCGGCCGAGACCGGGCTCATCATGGCCTCTCCTTCCGAGACCACCTTGATCGTCCTCGCCACCGCCGCTTCGGTCGGCCTGATCAGCCGCGAGACCGCTGCTTTCTGGACCATCGTCACCGCGCTCGGCCTCACCCTCACCCCGCTCCTCGCCCGCCTCGGCCGTGGCGCCGCCCGGCGGGTCGACCGCGCCGCCGCTCGCGACGATCCGGAGGTCGGCAGCGGCGAGGCGGCGCCCGACGTGATCCTGATCGGCTTCGGCCGTGTCGGCCGCCTCGTCGCCGAGATGCTCGCCAATCACGGCCGCCGCTTCGTCGCAGTCGATTCGAACATCGACAATGTCGCCGCCTGCCGCCGCGAGGGCTTCCCGGTCATCTTCGGCGACGTCGCCCGGCCCGAGCTGATGGACCGGCTGAACCTCGGTCATGCGAGCGCGCTCGTCCTCACCATGGACGATCCGGTCCTCACCGTCCGCTTGACCCGCAAGGTTCGCGCCTGGTGCCCGGACCTCACCATCGTCGCCCGCGCCCGCGACGCGGCCCATGCCGCCGAGCTCTACAAGGCCGGCGCCACCGACGCCGTCCCGGAGACGCTCGAATCCTCGCTCCAGCTCTCGGAAGCGGTGCTCGTCGACCTCGGCATCGCCATGGGGCCGGTCATCGCCTCGATCCACGAGAAACGCGCCCAGCTCCGCCAGGAGATCATGGCCGAAGGCCGGCTCAGCCACGAGCCGGCGCTGAAACGGACGCGGCTCCGCGACCGTCTGAAGGGCGACACAAACCCCGAGTCATCCCGGCGAAAGCCGGGACCCATGAACACCGAACGTGGGGCTTAGCGAACGCGCCCCGCTTCTTTCTCCTCCCGCAGTGTTCATGGGCCCCGGCTTGCGCCGGGATGACTATGGATGTCGCTTAACCCCGGCAGCCTTCGTCGCCATGGCTCGGTCGCCTTGGCCTAGGCGCGTCTTGAGCGAACAAGAACAGAACCAGAATATTCACTTTCCTACACCTGCCTCGATAAGGCATAAGCTGGTCGATGGACGATTCGGCCCCTCCCGCCTTCACGCCAGTACCGCTGCGCTCCCGGCGTGACGGCTGGACGGCGGATCGGCAGCGCGCCTTCATCGCGCACCTGGCCGCTGGCATGCCCTCGAACCACGCCGCCCGCGCCGTCGGCATGAGCAAGCAGACCGCCCACCAGCTTCGCCGGCGCCCGGCTGCCGAGAGCTTCGCCGCCGCCTGGGAGGAAGCGGTCGGGCGGGCGAAGCGTCGCCGGTGCAAGACTATTTCCGATCGCACCCGGGCCGCGATCGACGGCATGCCCGTCCCCATCCGCTATCGCGGCCGCATCGTCGGCACGCGTATGAAATATGACAATCCTCAGCTCATCCGCCTGCTCGGCCAGGCGTTCGCGAGAGGATGGATCGAGCTATGAGGAGGCAGGATTTTTTTCTTCTTGGAGGCCGAACTTTAGTCAGCTTCCGCGGGCCGTGCCCGGCCGCCGGGCCCTAGGAAAAACCGCCGCGAGCCCCTATGTCGCCGCCTCCCATGGAAATAGAGCTCCCCTCCCCGCCCAAGGTCGGCATGGTCTCGCTCGGCTGCCCGAAGGCGTTGGTCGATTCGGAGCGAATCCTGACCAAGCTGCGCTCGGACGGCTATCATTTGTCCCCGGACTACGAGCAGGCCGACGTCGTGCTGGTCAACACTTGCGGCTTCCTCGATTCGGCCAAGGAGGAGAGCCTCGCCGCGATCGGCGAGGCGATCGCCGAGAACGGCCGGGTGATCGTCACCGGCTGCATGGGCAAGGAAGCCGAGCTGATCCGGGAAAAGTTCCCGGAGGTGCTCGCCGTCACCGGCCCGCACCAATATGAGGAAGTGGTCGGCGCCGTCCATGTCGCCGCGCCGATCCCGCCCTCGGCCTATCTGAACCTGGTCCCGGACGCCGGCCTGAAGCTCACGCCCCGTCACTACAGCTATTTGAAGATCTCGGAGGGCTGCAACCACCGCTGCAGCTTTTGCATCATCCCATCGATCCGCGGCGACCTCGTCAGCCGCCGCCCCGACGCCGTCCTTCGCGAAGCGGAGAAGCTCGTCGCGGCGGGGACGAAGGAATTGCTCGTCATCAGCCAGGACACTTCGGCCTACGGAGTCGACCTGAAGCACGCGTCATGGCCGTGGAAGGGTGGCGAGGTCCGCGCCCACATGACCGACCTGGCCCGCGAGCTCGGCAAATTGGGGGCCTGGGTGCGGCTCCATTATGTCTATCCCTACCCTCACGTGGACCGGGTGATCCCGCTGATGGCGGAGGGACTCGTCCTCCCTTATCTCGACATCCCCTTCCAGCACGCCTCGCCCCCGGTGCTGAAGGCGATGAAGCGGCCGGCCAACGAGGCCAGGGTGCTGGAGCGTATCCGCGGCTGGCGGGAAATCTGCCCCGACATCGCCATCCGGTCGACCTTCGTCGTCGGCTTCCCGGGCGAGACCGAGGCCGATTTCACCTATCTGATGGAGTGGCTGGAGGAAGCGCGGCTCGACCGGGTCGGCGCCTTCCGCTTCGAGCCGGTGCGCGGCGCCGCCGCCAACGCCCTCCCCGGCGCCGTGCCGGAGGCGGTCAAGGAGGAGCGCTACGCCCGCCTCATGGAGCTGACCGCCCGCATCTCGGCGGAGAAGCTCAAGGCCAAGATCGGCCGCAGCCTCGACGTGCTCATCGACGTCGCCGACGGCGAAGGCGGCGCCACCGGCCGCTCGAAGGCCGACGCGCCAGAGATCGACGGCGAAGTCCATCTGCGCGACGCGCCGCACCTGCGCCAGGGCGAAATCGTCCGCGTCCTCGTCGAGGATTCCGACGAGCACGATTTGTTCGGTGTCCCTTTAGGTTGAAGGAGCCCTCTCGATGTTCAGCAGCGTCAACCCGGCCACCGGCGAGGAGATCGCCACCTATCCCGAGCTGACGCCCGAAGAGATCGAGACGAAGGTCGCGCGCGCGGCGGCGGCCTTCCGGCGCTGGCGGACCACGCCTTATGAGGAACGCAGCGCCCTCCTCTACCGGATCGCGGACCGGTTCGAGGCGGAGAAAGCGAGGCTGGCGCGGACGGCGAGCCTCGAAATGGGCAAGACCTATGCGAGCTCGATCGCCGAGGTCGAGAAATGCGTCGCCGGCTTCCGCGTCTTCGCCAAGGATGGCCCCGTCATGCTGGCGCCGCAGCGCCAGAAGCTCGCGACCGGGGGTACGGCGGAGCTGCGCTGGCTGCCGATCGGCCCGATCCTCGCGGTCATGCCCTGGAACTTCCCCTATTGGCAGGTGGTGCGCTTCCTCGCCCCGACGATCATGGCCGGCAATGTCGGCCTTCTGAAACATGCCAGCATCGTCCAGGGCGTCGCCGGCCTGATCGAGGAAATGGTGGTCGCAGCCGGCGCTCCCGACGGGCTGTTCCAGAACCTCGCGATCAAGTCGGGCGCCGTCGCGGGTCTGATCGCGGACGACCGCGTGGCCGCGGTGACCCTGACCGGTTCGGAAGGCGCCGGCCAGTCGGTCGCCGAGGCCGCCGGCAAGGCGCTCAAGAAGGTGGTGCTGGAGCTGGGCGGCTCAGACCCGTTCGTCGTCATGCCCTCGGCCGACCTCGACGAGGCGGCGAAGCAGGCCGTGAAGGCCCGCATCCAGAATACGGGCCAATCCTGCATCTGCGCCAAGCG
This sequence comes from Sphingomonadales bacterium, assembly GCA_034668625.1. Taxonomy (GTDB): domain Bacteria; phylum Pseudomonadota; class Alphaproteobacteria; order Sphingomonadales; family Sphingomonadaceae; genus Allosphingosinicella. Next base: position 151,605 of record JAXDOX010000035.1, on the reverse strand, counting down.
GATGATCGTCCACACCGATATCTACGAGCCGTTCATGGAGCTCTTCTCGGCGGCTATGAAGGCGGTCAGGGCCGGCGATCCGTTCGATCCGTCGACCGACATGGGGCCGCTCTCGAGCGTCGAGCAGCGCGACACCGTGCTGAAGCAGCTCGACGAGGCGAAAAGCCTCGGTGCCACCTTGCTGTTCGGGGGCGAGACGCCGGACTCGCCCGGCGCCTATCTGTCGGCCGGAATCATCACCGACGTACCCTTGGACAGCCCGCTGATGGCAGAAGAGATATTCGGGCCGATCGCCATGGTATTTCGTGCGGGCGATATCGACGAGGCGATCCGCATCGCCAACGACATTCCCTTCGGGCTCGGCTCTTCGGTCTGGACGAAGGACGCGGACGAGCAGGAGCGGTTCGTGCGCGACATCGAGGCGGGCATGACGGCGATCAACCAGATGCTGGCGTCGTCGCCGGAAGCGCCGTTCGGCGGCATCAAGCGTTCAGGGCACGGCCGCGAGCTCAGCCGCTACGGCCTGCACGAATTCATGAACCTGAAAACGGTGATGCACGCCGCCGGCTAGGTCCGCGCCTTCTCCAGCGCCTCGACGAAGCTCTTGCGCCACCAGACCACGTCCTCCCGTTCCACCGACCCGTTCATAGCCCGCCAGCGGCGGATCCGCTCCTCCTTGGGCATCTCGATGGCGCGGCGGAGGGCGTCGGAAATGTCCTCCTTGCTGTAGGGGTTGACCAGCAGGGCGTCCTTGAGCTGGAGCGCCGCGCCGGCGAAGCGCGACAGGATGAGGATTCCGGGATCCTCCGGGTCCTGGGCCGCGACATATTCCTTGGCGACGAGGTTCATGCCGTCCCGCAAGGGCGTGATCAGGGCGACCTTGGCGGCACGGTAGAAGCCGGCGAGATCCTCGCGGCCATAGCCCTGGTTGACGTAGCGGATCGGCACCCAGTCGACCTCCGCGAACTCGCCGTTGATGCGGCCCGAAAGCTCGTCCAGCCCCTCGCGGATCGTCTCGTAGGTATGGACCTCGCCGCGTGAGGGCGGCGCGATCTGGAGCAGGAAGACCTCGCCCCGGCACACCTCATTGTCCTCGAGAAAGCGCCGGTAGCCGAGGAAGCGCTCCTCGAGGCCCTTGGAATAATCGAGCCGGTCGACTCCGATGATGGTGTGGCGGCCGTCGGCGCTCTTCATCAGGCGATCGTGGGCGATTCGCGCGCCCTCGCTCGTCACCGCTTGCTGGAACTCCTTGTAATCGATGCCGATCGGATAGGCGCCGGCATGGACCGAGCGGTCGCCGACATGGACGGTGCCGTCCTCGTCGCAATGGCCGCCGAGTTCCCGCTCGACATAGTTGCGGAAGCTGTCGAGCCATTCCTCGGTCTGGAAGCCGATCAAATCATAGGCCAGCATGGAGAGGACCAGCCCCTCGTGGAAGGGCAAAGAGACCATCAGCCGCGAGGGCGGGAACGGGATGTGGAGGAAGAAGCCTATCCGGTTCCTCACGCCCCGTTCCCTCAGCTGCGAGCCCAGGGGAATGAGGTGGTAATCGTGTATCCAGACGAGGTCGTCCGGCTCGATCAGCGGCACGACGGTATCGGCGAAGCGCTCGTTGACCCGCTCATAGCCGCCGGCGAAGCTGCGGTCGTATTCGGCAAGGTCGATCCGGTAGTGAAAGAGCGGCCAGAGCGTGCGGTTGGCATAGCCGTTATAATATTCCTCGACGTCCTGCTCCTCGAGGTCGACGAGCGCCGAGGTGACTCCTTCGTGGCGCTGGAAGTCGATCTTGCCTGTGAAGGTCTCCGTCACCTTGCCGGACCAGCCGAACCACAGGCCGCGATACTCCCGGAGCGCGGCCGACAGCGCGACGGCGAGCCCGCCCTGAGCCCCGCCCTCCCCTTCGGGCTTGGGCGCGGCGACGCGGTTCGAGATGACGATCAGGCGACTCATAAAACTATCCGATCGAAGTGGTACCGCGATCGGCGGGGTTCGGTTCCGCTGACGGGATTTCTCACCTCACCGCGCTCCACGGCCGCGACAGGAGGACGGCGCAGTTGATCAGCCCGACGAGCGAATAGGTTTGCGGATAGTTCCCCCACAGCTCGCCGGTGGCGAAGTCGGTGTCCTCCGAGAGCAGGCCCGCCGGCGTGAGCCGTTCCAGCGTCTTCTCGTAGAGCTCGCGCGCCTCCTCGCCGCGGCCGGCGAGGTGCAGTGCCTCGATCAGCCAGAAGGTGCAGAAGTTGAACGCCGTTTCAGGAAGGCCGAAATCATCCTCGGCGGCGTAGCGGAGCATGTGCTCGCCGCGGCGCAAGCCCTTCTCGACCGCCTCGAACGTGGCGTGGAAGCGCGGATCGTCGGGGGAGAGAAAGCGCATGTCGGCGAGCTGGAGCAGGCTCGCGTCGAGCTCGCCGCCGCCGAACGTGGCGCCGAAGCGGCCTTCCGGCGCGTTCCAGGCGTCGCGCTCGATCCGCGCGCGGATCGCCTCGGCGCGCTCCCGCCACAGCGCCCGCCGCTCATCGAGGCCGAGCACCTCGGCGGCATGAGCGAGCCGGTCGCAGGCGGCCCAGCTCATCACCGCGCTGTAGGTGTGGACGGCGCTACGCGTGCGATATTCCCAGAGGCCCGCGTCGGGCTGGTCGTGCATGTCCCAGGCGTGCTCCCCGACTCGTTCCAGCGCGTGGAAATCGGCCTCGGTCGCCCTGCGGAAGAGCCGCTCGTCGATGAAGGCCTGGAGGTTGGAGAGGATTATCTGGCCGTAGGCGTCGTGCTGGATCTGGGTGAAAGCGGCGTTGCCGACCCTCACCGGCCCCATGCCCCGATAGCCGGCGAGCCCTTCCGCTTCGCGCTCCTCGAGCTTCGCCTCGCCCGAGACGGCGTAGAGCGGCTGGATGTGGCCGCCCTTCGCCTCGTCGACGATGTTCCTCAGATAGCCGAGGTAATTTTCGAGCACGTCGAGCGCCCCCAGCCGGTTGAGCGCCTGCACCGTGTAATAAGCGTCGCGAATCCAGCAATAGCGATAGTCCCAGTTGCGGCCCGAATCCGGCGCCTCCGGGATCGAAGTAGTGAGCGCGGCGACGATCGCCCCGGTCTCCTCGTGCTGGCAAAGCTTGAGCGCGATGGCGGCGCGGATGACGACGCGCTGCCATTCGAGCGGGATGGCGAGGCCGCGCACCCAGCCCCGCCATTCGTCCGCGGTCTGGTGCAGCCACGCGGCGAGCGTGTGGCCGACATTGCCGACGAACGGTTCGTCCGGGCCCAGGAAGAAATGCTGCGCCCGCTCGAGCCGGGAGGCTCGCCCCTCCAGCAGCTGGCCGACCGGCGCGTCGGTGGTGAGGCGCAGCGGCTGCGGCTTCAGGAGATAGCGTATGTGGTTGGTGCCGCTGGTCCGCTCGGCCTCTTTCGCGCCCCACTCCGTCGCCGGGCTCAGCGATACACGCAGCCGCGGCGCGCCGGCGAGGGGCCGGACGATCCGCACCCAGGCGACCGGGCGATAGACCCGTCCGCTGCGCTCGAAGCGGGGGCAGAAGTCGAATATCTCGGCGACCGCCCCGTCGCGGTCGGTGAGACGGGTGGTGAGGATCGGCGTGTTGCGCAAATAGCTCTGCTCGACCGAGGTCTGGTTTTCCACCGCGATCCGCCACTCGCCGCGCGGCAGGTCCGCTTCCCCCTTTGGCCCAAGCAAAGAGCAGAAGAGTGGATCCCCATCGACACGCGGCTGGCAGGCCCAGACGAACCCGCCGCCGGAATCGACGAGGGCGCTCACCTGGCAATTGCCGATCGGCCAGAGGGCGAGGTCAGCCACCGGCGACCTCCCCCAGCCAGCGCCGCGCCGCGGCGACGTCGGCGAGGCGCCAGGTCGCGGCGGTGGGCCGCCGCGGTCCCACCAGGATGCCGCCGCCGCCGGCGCGGGCCGCCGCGGCGAAAGCATGCTCGTCGGTGAGGTCGTCGCCCATGAACCAGGGAGACGCGCCCAGGAAGGGTGGCTCCGCCATCAGCCGCTCCAGCGCCTTTCCCTTGTCGATCCCGGCTGGGAGCAGCTCGACCACCATCTTGCCGGGCTGGACTCGCAGGCCGTGGCGCGCCGCCAGTTCGTCGGCGAGCGCGGCCGAGTCCGCCTCCCGGTCGGGCGCGCGGCGGAAGTGCAGCGCGACGGTTCCAGGCTTGTCCTCGACCAGGAGCCGCGGGTCCTCCGCGGCGAAGCGCTCCAGCGCCTCCCGGGCCTTGGAAAGACCGATCGGGACGCCCGACCGCTCCACCTGGCCCCCGATGCGGATCTCGACGCCGTGCGAGGCGGCAAGCGCGATCGGCAGCGGGCCGAGATGGCGCTCGAGATCGTCCAGCGAGCGGCCGGTGACGATCGCCACTCGCCCCTCAAGCCGCAGCGACAAGCGCTCGATCAGGTCCCGCAGCTCCGCGGGGATTCGGATTGCGTCGGGCGTTTCCGCCAGATCGACCAGGGTCCCGTCGAAATCGAGCAGCAGGGCGCCGTCTTCCGGGAGGGAAAGCGGTGGTTCAAGAAGCGGGCGGCGCATCGCCCGGCGTTGGCGCGCCGCGCGGGGAAACTCAAGCCGTGCTCCTATTTTCGTGCAAAATGGACCTTGTTATGGACGGAAACGGGGGAAAAATAAACAGGTCCGCACCCCTTCCCACCCAAGAAAAACATAGGTTATGTTCCGGCCTCGGGGACAACAAAAAAGGGGGGAGCCGCCGATGGGCAATCCGTTCATGGGGGAGATAAAGATTATCTCCTGGAATTTTCCGCCCAAAGCTTGGGCGTTCGCCAACGGCCAGTTGCTGCCGATCAACCAGAACCAGGCGCTCTTCTCCCTGTTCGGGACGACCTACGGCGGCAACGGCCAGACCAATTTCGCGCTGCCGAACCTGCAGGGCCGCCTGGCGATCCACTTTGGCGACGGCTTCACCCAGGGCCAGGCCGGCGGCGAGGAAGCCCACACGGTCACCATGGGCGAGATGCCGGCGCACAACCATTTCTTCATGGCGAACAGCGCCGACGGCGACACCGACGCGCCGTTCGGCCCCACCGGCAGCATCGGCGCGTTCAACGCCGGCTACGGCGGCATGACCAACGTGGTCGCGCTCGCGCCCGGCGAAATCAAGAATGCCGGCGGAAGCCAGGCACACGAGAACAAGCAGCCCTATGCGGTGCTGAACTTCGTCGTCGCGCTGAGCGGCATTTTCCCTTCCCGCAACTGACAGGGGGCAGCGATGGCATCACCTTATGTGGGCGAGATCCGCATGTTCGCGGGCAGCTTCCAGCCGGCCGGCTGGGCGTTCTGCGACGGCCGACTCATTCCGATTTCCGAGAACGACGTTCTCTTCAACCTGATCGGCACCACCTATGGAGGCGACGGGCAGAGCACCTTCGCGCTGCCCAATCTCAGCGGGCGAGCGCCGATGCACCAGGGCAACAGCCACGTCATCGGCGAGCTGGGCGGCGTCGAGAGCGTCACTTTGAGCTCCAATCAGATGCCGACGCACAACCATGCCATGATCGTATCGAAGGACCAGGGGACGCTCGCCGCCCCCGCCGGCCACACTTTGGGCTCGAACCAGTCGATCCTGCTCTACCGGCCCGGCGCCGGCACCCAGAATTTCGATCCGGCGACCACCTCGATCGTCGGCGGCAGCCAGCCGCACGACAACATGCAGCCGTATCTCGTCATCAACTACATCATCTCGCTGTTCGGCCAATATCCGACACAGAATTGAGGAGGCCGCCATGTCAAATCCCTTCGTCGCCGAGATCCGTATCGTCGGCTTCAACTTCCCGCCGACCGGCTGGGCCTATTGCAACGGCCAGCTCATGCCGATCTCGCAGAACACCGCTTTGTTCTCGCTCGTCGGCACCTTCTACGGCGGCGACGGAAAGACGACCTTCGCGCTTCCGGACCTGCAGAGCAGGGTTCCGATCGGCACCGGCCAGGGGGGCGGCCTCAGCGACCGCTTCCTCGGTGAGGAGAGCGGCGAACAGTTCGTGACCCTGCTCACCTCGGAGATGCCGGCCCACAACCACCAGGTCGGCGCCAATATCGGCCTCGCCACCCTCGGCACCGGCGCCGCCACCACCACCTTCGCCCGTGCTTCGGGCGGCAACGCCTACAAGACGGGGACTCCGAACGTGGCGCTCGACCCGGCGACGCTCAGCATCTCGGGCTCCAGCCTGCCCCACAACAATATGATGCCCTATCTGGCGCTGAACTACATCATCGCCCTTCAGGGGGTATTCCCGGCGCGCAACTAACCGCCGGTTGGGGGGAACATGACAATGATCGAACGGGCGCTGACACCGGTCTCGCGGCGCAAGCTGCTCGGCGGCCTCGCTCTGGCGGCGACGGCGGCCGGCGCGCACGCCGCGCCCATGGTGCAACCGACGCGGGCCGGACGCGGAACGCCGTTCCGCTCGCTCGCCACCGCCGATGCGGGGGCTTGGGCGCAGCAGATCGGCGCCGAGTTCCGTATCCGCGCGGAAGGCGGCGCTCAGAAGCTGATTTTGGCCGAGGTGCGGCCGCTCGGCAGGCTCGACGGCCGCCGCCTTCGCAGGGGCCGCGACCGGGCTTTCGCGCTCGCCTTCTCGATGGAAGGTCCTCTGCCCGCGGGCGACCGCGTGTACCCGCTCGCGCATCCGCAGCATGGGAATTTGGACATCTTCTTCGGCCCGTCCGGAGACCGGCTCGTCGCCATCTTCGCCTGAGCCATGCCGCCGCTTATTCGTGCGGCCGCACGCTTCGAAATCAGCTACCGCCCCTTCAACGACGGCGATCTGCCGCTGATCGAACGCCTCTACGCCTCGACGCGCGAAGCGGAGGTGGCGCAGACCGGCTGGCCGGAGGACGTGCAGCGCCGCTTCCTCGCCCAGCAGTTCGAAGCGCAGCATCGCCACTACGGAACCCATTATTACGACATGGAGTGGCTGATCATCGAGCGGGCCGGCCAGCCGATCGGGCGGCTTTACCTGTTCGAAGACGAGCACGAATTCCAGATCGTCGACGTCACCATCGCCCCCGAGGCGCGCGGCGAAGGGATAGGCGCGGCGATCCTGGAGGACGTGTTCGATCTGGCGCGGCCAACCGGCAAGCGCGTGTCCATCCACGTCGAGAAGAACAACCCGGCCCGGCGGCTCTACCGGCGGATGGGCTTCGTCATGGTCGAAGACCAGGGCGTTTACGATCTGATGGCGTGGAGCCCGGCCGAGCCTAGTTGAAGATCACCTCATATTCGAAGACGCCGTTCTTCTCCCCGACCGGGACGATGAACAGCGACCATTCCTCGCCCCCGCATCTGACGTCGTACATCGCTTGGTTGAGGATCGGCGAGTGGGGCCCGTTGAAGATCAGGGAAAATGATCCGCCCTTCCGGATCGATGGCTGGATCGGCCGCGCCTCGGCCAGCGTGATTGGGAAGACGATTTCACCGACGACGACTTCGAAAGACTCGCCCATGTGGCGGGCGAATTCATCCATTACGATATCGGGCTTCATTCGATCGTCTCCCCCGGCGTGACCCCCCACAAGAAGTCGGTGCGGATGTAACCCTGCTTGCCGGCGACGTCGAGTTCGCACCAGTTCGCCGTGCATTTGGCGAGGCGCCCGACCACCCCCGGTTCGGCCAAGTAGCGCACGCGCGAGCTTTCCGCCGGCTTCTCGTGCAGCGGACGGGGCGCGTTGCCCCGCACCAGCGCGGTGCGCGCGTCGCTCAGCAGCCGCTGCAGCATCCAGCCGGTGGTCCCGTCCGGATCCTGCACCTTGCGCCAGTTGGGATAGGTTTCGATCACACGGATCGGCAGGTCCGGCCGCTGGTAGACCCAGGTCATCGGATAATTGCGCCCAGGTCCGGTGCGCAGCGCCGCCTTGCTTGCTGAGATGGAGGCCCAATAAGGCGGCTTGCGCTCCTCCTGCGCCCCGGCCGGCCCGACGGCGAGGACGAGCGCCGCGACCGCGGCCAGCGCCAATCCTCTCAGCATCGCCTCTCCTTCCTGCCCTGCACTTCCTTAGGCACGAGGCGGGCCGCTGTTCAACGCCGAAGTCGCAGCGGTGGAGGGAGTTGGTGGTTTGGAATCCCTCCCCTGCCTTTGCACGGGAGGGGCATCATGCGGAAGCATGGTGGATGGGCCTTTCTCGCTAAGCCCCCTCCCCCGGAAATCCGGGGGAGGATATTTCACGCCCCGGTCAGGATGCGGTCGACGAGCTGCTTCACCGTCGGCACGAAGCCGTTCGAGTAGAACGGGTCGCTCTTGAAGCGGAAGGCGGAATGGCCGGCGAACATCAGATTGTGTTCGGTCGGGCCGCCATGGGCGATGTCCTGCAGCGTCTTCTGGATGCAGAAGCTCCGCGGGTCGGCGAGACGGCCGGTGGTGTTCTTCTCATTGTCCGCCCAGGACGAGAAGGCGCATTGCGAAAGGCAGCCCATGCAGTCCGCCTGGTCCTTCCTGATCTGCGCTTTCTCCTCCGGCGTCACGAAGACGAGCGTCTCGTCGGGGGTCTTCAGCGCTTCCGTAAAGCCCAAAGCGTGCCACTCGCGGGCGTGGAGCAGATCGCCGCGGGTGACCCAGTAATTCTTCTTGCCGCCGACGCCGACGTCGAGCCCGAAGCAATGGTCGCCCAGCTCCTCCTTGGTGAAGGCGATCTGGCGATGTGACCGCGCCTCGAGGTTCTTGAGAAACGGGTTCCTGACCGCCGAGGAATAGAAGCCGGTCGGCGAGAAGCGGTGGAGGAGGATGTCGCCTTCCTCCAGCGTCATCAGCCGAGCCTTCCACGCGTCCGGGATCGGGCTCTCCTTGGTGAGCAAGGGGCGCGTCCCGAACTGGAACACGATCTGGCCGAGCTCGGGATTGTCGATCCAATCCTCCCACTCCTCGAGGTTCCAGACCCCGCCTGCCATGACGATCGGCACGGTGTCGGGGATGCCGCCCTCGCGCATCACCTCGCGCAGCTCCTTGACCCGGGGATAGGGATCCTGCGGCTTTAGGGGATCCTCGGCGTTGGACAGGCCGTTATGGCCGCCGGCCAGCCAAGGGTCCTCGTAGACGACGGCGGCGAGCCATTCGGCCGCCTTGGAATAAGCCCGCTTCCAAAGCGCCCGGAAGGCGCGGCCGGAACTGATGATGGGGAGGTAGTTGACGCCGTACGAGGCGGCGATCTCGCTCAATTTATAGGGCATTCCGGCGCCGCAGGTGACTCCGGCGACGAGGCCCTTGGTTCGTTCCAGGACGCCGTGGAGGACGCGCTGGGCGCCGCCCATCTCCCACAGCACGTTGATGTTGATCGCGCCCTTGCCGCCGGCCATCTCGTAGGCGCGCTGGACCTGCTGGACCGCGCCGTCGATCGCATAGCGGATCAGCTCCTCGTGCCGCTCCCGCCGCGTCAAGGCGTGGTAGACTTGCGGCACGATCCGCCCTTCGGGGTCGTAGCTGTCGGCATTGACCGCCGACACGGTGCCGATGCCGCCCGCCGCCGCCCAGGCGCCGGAGCTTGCATGGTTGGTCGCGGAGACGCCCTTTCCGCCCTCCACCAGCGGCCATACCTCCCGGCCGCCGTAGAGGATCGGCTTCAAGCCCTTGAACATTCTGCCTCCGATAAGCCCTTTGGCCGCCTATATAGGCCCTACGCGCCAAAATCGCGAAAAAATCATAATGCCGGGGGCCGGAACGCGCCGGGCCGTCCGATGGCTTCCCCATAAAGGGCCGCGTAGCGCGCGATCATCCGCGCCTCGTCATAGTCGGCTTTCGCCTTCTCGCGATTGGCACGGCCGATGGCGTGGCGCAGGTCGCCGCGCTCGGCGAGGCTGTCGAGGGCGGCGGCGAATGCGGCTTCGTCCTCGCGGTGGACGATGAGGGGGAGATTGTCGGCGGAGACCATGTCCGCGACGTCGCCGACGTCGGTGGCGACGACGGGCAGGCCCGCGGCCATCGCCTCGATGAGCGAGATCGGAAATTGCTCGCTGTCGGACGAGAGCGCGAAGACGTCGAACAGGCCGATATAGCGGGCGGGATCGGCGAGGAAGCCCGGCAGATGGACTCGGTCGGCAACGCCGAGCCGGCGCGCCTCGGCGGCGATCCGCTCGCTCTCCGGCCCCGAGCCGACGATCGCCAACCGCGCCTGGGGCACCGTCATGGCCGCGAAGGCGCGCACCAGCCGCGGCAGGTTCTTGACCGCGCGCAGGCCGGCCACGGTGCCGACCACAATCTCCCCGGGCGCCTTCGCGAGGCCCGGTATCGTCTCCGGTCCGGGCGGGCCCGAATAACGCTCGACAGGAATTCCGTTGGGAATGCGCACGAGGCGGCTCAGCGACTGTTTCCAGTGCTTTAGCGCGATCTCCTCAAGCCGCTTCGAAGGGACGACGAGCCGGTGCGCGGCGCCCAAGGCGAGGCGGCGGTAGCGGTTGCGCGCCTTGTTCAGCCGCTCCGCCTCGTCCTCGTTGAAGCCGTCCTCGTGGTGGACCAGCGGCGGTCCGCCGAACAGGCGTCGCGCCATCACCGCGTCCATCGCGCCCCAATTGTAGGTGAGCACCAGGTCGAAGCCGCGCAAATAGCGGGCGAGGCGATAGAGCCGCGACGGCGTCGGCGCGCCGGCAAGCGGTGGCGCGTCGGTTGGGAATTCGACCCTCGTCTGGCGCGCGATCGCCTCACGGGCGCCGAGCGCGCCGGGGACTGCGCTGATTACCGCATGCGAGGCGGCGGGTCCGAAGGCGTTCATCAGCCGCGCCGCCCGCGCCTCCTTGCCGCCGAGCGCGAAGGTCGAATGGGCGTGGAGGATGCGGACCGGCGCCATGGACCCTTGCTTTCATGCCTCGGCAGCCCGGTAAAGCCCGGAACCGACGCGCCCGGGCTTCGCAGGCCGAAGCGCATTACAAAGATGTAAGTACAAAAAGGCGGGCGGCGGGATTAACCGCTCGGGCCAGGATTGCCGCCGCGCCCGTTCGCGCGGCCGATGAGACCACGACCGGCCAAGGTGCTGGAACTCCCTCCGGCGGCCGGCCCCCGTGGCGCCTGCGGCCGAAGATTCCATCGCCCTTGTGTCTTCGGCCGCAGGCTTAGCCGCCTGCCTTCACGCGCTCCAGCAGCCTGTCGATGCCCGCCGCGGCTTCGGATTCCTCGAGGGTCGGCGCGTGGCCGGTGCGGGGGATGGTCACCACCTCCAGCTCCGCATTCTCCTCCCGCATCCGCGCGGCCGTCTCGGCGCTGAGCAGGTCGGAGAGCTCGCCGCGCACCAGCAGCGCCGGGATGCCGGCTATGGCGCGATAGGCGGGCCAGAGGTCGACCGGCGGCGCCGGAGCCCTGATCGGCTCGGCGATGCGCAGGTCGTAGTCGGGCACGATCCGGCCCTGCCGGGTCAGCCGGCAGAGGCGCTTGGCGTAGCGCAGCCAGGAGTCCAAATCCCAATCCGGATAGCGGCTGCGGTGAGCTTCTGCGAGGCCGCGCGCGGCATGGGCCCAGGTCGGCCAGCTCTGCGCCCGGCCGACATAGGCGCGGATATGCTCCAGCCCCTTCTCCTCCATCGCCGGCCCGACGTCGTTGAGCAGCAGGCCGGCGAGCCGGGGCTTGTCGACGGTGGCGAGCAGCATGCCGATAAGGCCGCCGAGCGAAGTGCCGAACAATATCACGCGCGGCAGCTCCAGCTCGGCGAGCAGGGCCCGGACGTCCTGCAGGTAGACGAGCGGGTTGTAGCTCGCCGGATCCTTCGCAGCCTCGCTCTCGCCGCGGCCGCGCAGGTCCGGGCAGACCAGCCGCCACTCGCCGGCGAGGCGGGCGGCAACCCCTTCGAAGTCGCGTGCGTTGCGCGTCAACCCCGCTATGCACAGGATCGGCGGACGCGCCGCATCGCCCGCATAGTCGCGGTAGTGAAGCCGCAAGCCGTCCGGAGACGTCCACCAGCCATCGGACCAAGCCGCCATGCCCCCTCCTTCTTGCCGCCCGGCGTTTATTCCCTGATGACGATCCCTCCGCAAGCGGCGCCTTACCGGCCCGAGACGGCGATCCTGGAGCTCGGCGAGGCCTTTTACGACCGCGTCCGCCCGGCCGACTTCCCGCAGGCAATCCTGCGCTACAGGAACGACCGTTGGGCCGGCGCCGTCGGCCTGGAGGGGCTCGGCGAACAGGCGTGGACCGCCCGTTTCGGCCGCTTCGATCCCCTTCCGGACAACCTGCCCGAGCCGCTGGCGCTTCGCTACCACGGCCACCAGTTCCGTGTGTACAATCCCGACATCGGCGACGGCCGCGGCTTCCTGTTCGCGCAGCTGAGGGACGGCGCAGGGCGGCTGCTCGATCTCGGCACCAAGGGCTCGGGACAGACGCCCTACAGCCGCTTCGGCGACGGCCGGCTGACCCTGAAGGGCGGCATGCGCGAGGTACTCGCCACCGAGATGCTCGAGGCCCTGGGCGTGGAGACGTCGAAGAGCTTCTCCCTGATCGAGACCGGCGAGGCGCTGGAACGGGGTGACGAGCCCTCCCCGACCCGCTCCTCGGTCCTGGTCCGCCTCCAGCACGGCCACATCCGCATCGGCACCTTCCAGCGCCTCGCTTATTTCGACGAGGCCGAGAATCTGCGACGCCTTTGCGATTATTGCCTCCGCCATTATTACGGCGAGACCGGCGGCGAGGACGGGCCGGGGCGCCTCCTCGACCATGTCAGCCGCGAGACGGCGCGGCTGGCCGCCTCCTACATCGCCGCCGGCTTCGTCCACGGCGTGCTCAACAGCGACAACATCGCCATCACCGCCCAGAGCTTCGACTATGGCCCCTGGCGCTTCACGCCCTTCTGGGACAGCGGCTTCACCGCGGCCTATTTCGATCATGCCGGACTCTATTCGTTCGGTCGCCAGCCCGAGGCGGTCCACTGGGACCTCGTCCAGCTCGCCGCCTCGCTGAGATACCTGGCGCGCGCCGAGACGTTGACGCCGGCGCTGGCGGCGTTCCCCGCGCGGTTCCAGGCGGCGCTGGTCGAAGCGGTCTTCGCCCGGCTCGGCATCCGCCGCGGCGAGCCGGAGCGCGATACCGAGTTGCTGGCGGCACTGGAGGCGGCGCTCGCCGCCAAGGCCGTCGAGATCGACCGTTTCTTCTTCGACTGGCGCGGCGGCCGGCGGCGCGCGCCCTCGCCTGCCGACGCTGCCTATCGGGACGAAGCGTTCGTCGCCATGGAGCGGACGCTGAAGGAATACGAACCGGTTTCAGGCGCGCTCGATCACGAACACTGGTCCGACAAGGCGCCCTGCTCGATGCATATCGACGAGGTCGAGGCGATCTGGAGCCGCATCGACGAGGCGGACGACTGGGCGCCGTTCCACGCCAAGATCGCGGCGGTACGACGTATGGGGAAGGCGCTGGCGCGGCCCGCTTGACCAAGGCGGCGCGGCGTGGTGGTGGTACGCCGCAATGGCGACGATGACATCCCACGAGCCGGCGACCGCCGCGACGCTCTGGACCGGGGAGAGCGGCGATGCGGAAGCGGAGGTCGCTCGCGCCCGAGGCGCCTGGGCCGCTTGGGCGGCGCGGCCACTCGCGGTGCGCATCGAGACGCTGCGCCGCTTCGCCAACGCGGTGCGGAGCCAGAAGGACAGCTTCTCCGATCTGATCGCGCGCGAGACCGGCAAGCCGCTCTGGGAGAGCGCGACCGAGGTCGACGCGGTGGTCAACAAGGTCGACATCTCGGTCTCCGCCTATTCGGAACGGACGTCGCAGCGGCGGCTCGAAGGGGCGCTTGGCGCCCGCGTCGCCGTCCGCCACAAGCCGCATGGCGTGCTGGCGGTGCTTGGACCCTACAATTTCCCGGCCCACTTGCCCAACGGCCACATCGTGCCGGCCCTGCTCGCCGGCAACGCGGTGGTGTTCAAGCCGTCCGAGAAGACTCCGGCGGTCGGCGAACGGCTCATCCAGCTGCTCCACGAGGCGGGCGTTCCTGAAGACGTGGCGCGCTGCGTCCAGGGCGGCCCCGAGGCCGGGCGCGCGCTGGCCGGAATCGCCGGCATCGACGGCCTGCTCTTCACCGGCTCGGCCCGCGCCGGCCTGTCGCTCCACCGCCAGTTCGCCGAGACTCCGCAGAAGATCCTCGCGCTCGAGCTCGGCGGCAATAATCCGCTGGTCGTCTGGGACGCCAAGGACGTGCACGCCGCCGCCGTCATCGCCGTGCAATCGGCTTTTCTCTCCGCCGGCCAGCGCTGCACCGCGGCGCGGCGGCTGATCGTCCAGGACGGCCAGCACGAGGAACTGGTCGCAACCATCGTCAAGCTCGCCGAGCGGCTGATCGTCGACCAGCCCCATGCCAATCCGGCGCCGTTCATGGGGCCGGTGATCGACAACCAGGCCGCCGACCAGCTCCAGGAGGCTTTCCTCGACCTGATGATCAAGGGCGGCAAGACGATCAAGCGGCTCGACCGTCCGACCGCCGACAAGCCTTTCCTCACCCCCGCCATCATCGACGTGACCGAGGTGCGAGACCGTCCCGACGCCGAATTGTTCGGGCCGGTGCTGCAGGTCGTCCGGGTGCCGGATTTCGACGCCGCCCTCGCCGAGGCGAACGCCACCCGCTACGGCCTCTCCGCAGCGCTGGTCGGCGGCAGCCCGGAGCTTTACGACCGCTTCTGGGCGAATGTCCGCGCCGGCGTGATCAACTGGAACAAGCCGACCAACGGGGCGCCGTCCAACGCACCGTTCGGCGGCATCGGCCTGTCGGGCAACCACCGGCCGAGCGCTTATTACGCAGCGGATTATTGCGCCTACCCGGTAACCTCGTCGGAGGCCGAGCAGGTGCGTGCGTCGATCGGCATCGGCCTTCGCGACCCCTACGCCGCCAACAATCTCGAAGGCTGAAAACTCAGCGGGTCGCGAAGCGGCGGGCGGCCCAGGCTGCGACGGGCGGCTCGACGGTCCGCGGCGGCCGCGCGCGCGGCAGGCTGGCGAGGCCTGCCTGGGTCGCCAGCACCGCGGCTTCGGCGAGGCTCTTCACCGCCAGCTTGGCCATGATATGGGCGCGGTGCATCTCGACGGTGCGGACGCTGATGCCGAGCTCGTGGGCGACGCCCTTGTTCGATCGACCGGCGAAGAGCGCGAGCGCGATGTCGAGCTCGCGGGGCGTCAGGCGGGCGATCCGCTCCTGCGCGGTGCGGCGAGTCTCGTCCGCTTCGAGCGAGCGTTCGAGACCGGCCCAGGCGGGCTGCAGCGCCTCGGCGAGCGCGGCGCCGTCTACCGGCTTTTCGAGGAAGTCGAGCGCGCCGAGCTTCATCGCCTTGACCGCCAGCGGCAGGTCCTGCGCGGCGGAGAGCGCGATCACCGGCCAGCGGCACTCGCGCAGCGCCAGCTCGGCAAGAACCTCGACCCCGCTCGGCTCCGTCATGTCCATGTCGAGCAGGATCAGCGCCGGCATGACATGTTCGATCATGCCCAGAAATTCGCTCCCGCTCGCGAACGGCCAGGCCTCCGCCCCGAGCAGGGCGAGGTGGCTGGTCAAGGCTCTCCGCGTCCCGAGGTCGCCGTCGACCACGTAGACGGTGCGTTGGTGCGACATACGCCCGCTCCCCGTTGGGCCAAATACCCGGCCCCGCGCCGCCAAGTGTCTGGACCGGCTCCCAAATAGACAATCTAGGGAAAGTACGGTGAACCGCGGCTTACGGCTTGTCGGCAGGCCGTGGCAGAATGGGTGACAAACCGAAAACCTGACTGATCCATGTAAGAAAATCGCCCGGATTGCGAGCGTGACGGCCGAATCGGGAGTCGCAAAGTTACCGGGGTAGAAGCCCGATCATGCGCCGCGCCGACGTTAACCATAGCCTCCTCTCCGTCCGGTGCGCCTGTCGCCGGGCGTGTGGGCTTAAGGGGACGGACGGGGCGTGGAGGCGGGGGCTTTCTTCAGCGGGAACGCGATCGCCGCAGTCGACGCAGAGGGGCGGCTCGATTTGCCCCCGTTCGTCCTCGACGTGCTGAGGCGCGGCGACAACCGGCACCTCATCTTCGGCGCCCACGCCAGCGATCCCTGCCTCGCCGCCTACGGGCCCCTGCGCCGCGACGGGCTGTACCGGGAGGTCGAGCGCGAACGGCTGCAGGACGGCGACGGCGCCACGCACGCCCGCCGGGCCCGCCGCGCCTTCGGCTACGTCGAGGAGAGCGAATGGGGCGCCGACGGCCGCATCACCCTGCCGCCGATGATGCGCCGCAAGGGGGCGATCGGCGCCCTCGCCTTGCTGGTCGGAGCGGGGCCAGAGTTTGAGATCTGGTCGCCGGAGCGCGCGCTCGCCGCCGACGATCCGCAGCTGAGGGAAATGGCCGCCTGGCGGCTGGAGGAGAGGGAGACGAGGAGATGAGCCTGCTCTGCGCGATCGGCGGCCACGAAGCGGCACCGCGCGAAGTCTATAATGGCGGTTATTATTTCAGCCGCTGCCGGCGCTGCGGCGAGGACATGATCCGCACCGGCGCGAGCTGGGACCTGGTGCCGGAGGGGCATCGGGTCGTCTGGAAAGAAGGACGGCACAATCATTCGGTCGAGCCGGATTACGACCATGTTCTTCCCGTCATCTACCCGGCGGCCAATTTGCCGATGGTGCGGCCGAGCTTCGCCTCCTGGAGCCGCGCATTGGTTGGCCGCCGCCGCGCCGCCGTCGCGCCGGCCCGCGCCCTGGAGAGCGAGGCCGAAGAGCCGCATTATCCTCCCCTGCTCGTCATAGCGGCGATCGTGGGCGCGGGCCTGCAATGGCTTTTCGGCCTGGGCGAAGGGCGCCGGCCTTTCGCCTGACGCTGCTGGCGCTCGCCTCGGCGCAAGCCTACATCGGGGCGGTGCTTCACATCCTCCCCGAAGGCCGGCGCGCATGAAGCCGATGGGCGAGGAGCATCTCGCGATCCTGCGGCGGCACATGGTCGAGATCGTCGACATGCACTTCCAGCTCGCGGCCGAGGAGATCGGCAAGGGGGAGGTCGACCCGCGCCTCAGGACCGCGCTGCTTCGCGTCCAGCGGCACATGTTCGTCCCGGCGCCGCTGGCGGTCGCCGCCTATCAGGACACGCCGCTGCCGATCGGTTTCGACAAGACCGTGGCGCAGCCCTTCATCGGCGCCTTGATGATCGACCTCCTGGACGTTCAGGCGGGCCAGCGCGTGCTCGAAATCGGCACCGGCCTCGGCTACCAGGCCGCTCTGATGGCCGAGATGGGCGCGGAGGTCTGGACCGTCGAGGTGGTCGAGGAATTCGCCAACGAGGCGAAGATGCGGCTGATGGCGTTCGGCTACGGCGACGTTCAGGTGCGCACCGGCGACGGCACGCGCGGCTGGGCCGACCATGCCCCGTTCGACCGCATTCTGGTCACCGCCGCGACCGAGGCGCTGCCGCAGGCCCTTGTCGACCAGCTCAAGCCCGGCGGCAGGATCGTCGTTCCATTAGGCGGCAAGGACGTGCAGCGCCTCACCGTCCTCACCAAGGACGAGGACGGCCATCTCCGCCCGCGTCCGGTGATCCCGGCCCGCTTCACCCAGCTGGAGAGCGCGGCCTGATCGCCGAGCCGTCGGCGCCCCTATCCAAGACAGGCAAGAATCCCTATGTGGCGGCCGTGCGGTACGGCGCCTGGGGCGCGGGCGGCTTTCCCTGACGGAGACGAGGATGAGCGAAGCGGCGGCGGCCCTGCCCGCGCCTGTGGCCAGTGACGGAGTGCCCGAGCGGCGCACCTTCGCGATCATCTCGCATCCCGACGCCGGCAAGACGACGCTGACCGAGAAGCTCCTCTACTCGGCCGGCGCGATCCACCAGGCGGGCGAGGTACGCGCCCGGGGCGACCGCCGCCGCGCCCGCTCCGATTGGATGCAGATCGAGCAGCAGCGCGGCATCTCGGTCACATCCTCGGTGATGACGTTCAAGAAGGACGGTCTGCTCTTCAACCTCCTCGACACGCCGGGCCACCAGGATTTCTCGGAAGACACCTACCGGACCCTGACCGCGGTCGATTCGGCGATCATGGTCATCGACGCCGCCAAGGGCATCGAGGCCCAGACGAGGAAGCTGTTCGAGGTCTGCCGGCTCAGGAACATCCCGATCGTCACCTTCATCAACAAGGTGGACCGCGAGGGCCTCTCCCCCTTCACCCTCTTGGACGAGATCGCCGAGACCCTGCAGCTCGATGTCAGCCCGCGCAACTGGCCGGTCGGCATGGGCGGCCTGTTCCACGGCCTCTACGATTTGGCCGCCAACCGGCTGCTGACGCCGGAGCGCACGGTTGATGTCGCCGGGCTAGAGGATCCGAAGCTCGATGCTTTCCTGCCCGCCGAGGCTGTCGCGCTGCTGCGTGAGGAGGGCGGACTCGCCACCGCTGCCTACCCCGAATTCGATCTTCCGGCTTTCCTGAGCGGCGACCTGACGCCGGTATTCTTCGGCAGCGCACTCAGGGAATTCGGCGTCCGGGAGCTGCTCGCCGGCCTCGCCGCCTTCGCGCCGCCGCCGGGGCCTCAGCCCGCCCGCGCAGGCCCAGTCGCTCCGGACGAGCCGCGCTGCTCCGGCTTCATCTTCAAGGTCCAGGCCAACATGGACCCGAACCACCGCGACCGCGTCGCCTTCATGCGGGTCTGCTCGGGGGCCCTCAAGCGCGGCATGAAGCTCACCAACCCGCGCCTCGGCAAGGCGGTGACGATCCAGAACCCGATCACCTTCTTCGCCCGCGACCGCGAGCTCGCCGAGCTCGCCCGGCCCGGCGATATCGTCGGTATCCCCAACCACGGCACCCTGAGGGTGGGCGACACGCTCTCCGAACGCGGCGACATCGCCTTCACCGGCCTTCCCGATTTCGCGCCGGAGATCCTCCGCCGCGTCCGCCTCGACGACCCGATGAAGTCGAAGCAGATGAGGAAGGGGCTCGAGGACCTCGCTGAGGAAGGCGTCATCCGTATCTTCAAGCCGGCGATAGGCTCGAACTGGATCGTCGGCGTGGTCGGCGCGCTCCAGCTCGACGTGCTGGAGACTCGGATGGAAGCGGAATACGGCCTGAAGCTCGGCTTCGAGCCTTCGCCCTGGGAGATCGCCCGCTGGGTTTCGGCCGACGAACCGGCCGAGCTGAAGCGCCTGCTAGCGGCCAACCGCGGCAGCGCCGCCGACGACGCGGACGGCGCCCCGGTCCTGCTCATCCGCAATCCCTGGGAACTCGGCCGATTCCAGCAGGATTGGCCGAACATCCGCTTCGCGAACGTCCGCGAGCGCCACTGAAGCCGACCGGCCTGCGCGCGATCCTTAACCCCATCTTCACTCGTCGCGCGCAGAGGGGCCACGGGGTTGCGGGGAGCGCCAATGCTGCGGGTCTATGCGTGCATCACGCAGGAGCATGATTTCCGGCTGGTGCTGGTCGCCGGCGGGATCTGCCTGCTCGCCGCGTTCACCGCCTTTTCGATCTTCGAGCAGGGACGGCGCGCCTCGGTGCGGCGCTTCGCCTGGATGGCGCTCGCCGGCTTCATCGCCGGCACCGGCATCTGGGCGACCCATTTCGTCGCCATGCTCGCCTACCAGCCGCACCTTCCGGTGGGCTACGACCTCAACCTGACCCTGCTGTCGATCGCCGCGGCGATGCTGATCACCGCCGGCGGCTGGTGGGCGGCGCTCTCGGGGAGGCTGCGGCCGACCCTGCTCGGCGGGGCCGCGGTCGGAGCCGGCATCAGCACGATGCACTATCTGGGCATGGCGGCGGTCAAGATGCCGGGACGGTTCGTCTGGGACCCGATTCTCGTCGGAGTCTCGATCCTGCTCGGCGTCGGCCTCACCGCCGCCGCGCTCGCCGAGCACCGGCGACGGCCGAGCACTTTGCCGTGGCGGCCAGCTTTGCTCTTCACCCTCGCGATTTGCGGCATGCATTTCACCGCCATGGCCGCAGCTTCGATCTATCCCGACTCGCGCTACGAGGTGCCGGCGGAGGCGATCGACAGCGCTACGCTCGCCGTCGCCGTAATCGTGATGGCGCTCGTCATATTGGCCATCGGTCTCCTGATGGTGCTGTTCGACCGCAAGCTGGCCAAGAATGCCGTCGAGGAAGCACAAAGGCTGCGCACCTTCGCCGACGCCGCTGTCGAGGGACTGGCGGTGATCGATGGCGAGACGATTGTCGATGGCAACCGAAGCTTCCTCGCTCTCGCCGGCTGCGAGACCCTCGACGAGGCGCCCGCGACCCTCGGCGGCCTGCTCACCGGCGTGAACCTCGCCGCTTTGCCCTGCGGCACCGAGGCCGCGCCGACGGAATGCCGCCTGCTCCGCGCCGACGGCGAGAGCCGCGCCGTGGAGGTGCTGCTCCGCCCGCTTCACTGGCACGGCGCGGATCGCCGGATATTGGCAATACGCGACATCTCCGAGCGCAAGGAAGCCCAGGCCCGCATCGCCCACCTCGCCTTCCACGACGCGCTGACCGGCCTTCCCAACCGCGCCGTCTTCACCGACCATCTCGGGCGCGAAGTGACCAGGGCCAGAGACGCAAAGGAGCCGGTCGCGGTGCTCTGCATCGACCTCGACGGGTTCAAGGCGGTCAACGACATTTACGGCCACCCGGCCGGCGACGCCCTGCTCGTTGCGGCGGCGCAGCGGCTGCGGGGGGTGACGCGCGGCAACGAGCTGGTCGCGCGGCTGGGCGGCGACGAGTTCGCGGTCGTGCAATGCGGAGGCTCCCAGCCCGATCACGCCGGTCATCTCACCGAACGGATCCTCGCGGCCCTCGCCGAGCCGTTCAAGATCGGAGTGGAGACGGTGCGGGTCACCGGCAGCATCGGCGTCGCGCTCTACCCCGCCGACGCCGCCCGTCCCGACGACCTCATCAAGAATGCCGACATGGCGCTTTACCGGGCCAAGGCGGAAGGCCGCGGCGGAGGCCGCTTCTACGAGGCGGCGATGGACGAGTCGCTGCGCCAGCGCCGCCAGCTCGATGCCGACCTCAGGCAGGCGATAGCGCGCCGCCAGCTGAGCGTGCATTATCAGCCTCTGGCGGACCTCGAGAGTGGCCGCATCATCGGCTTCGAGGCGCTGCTGCGCTGGACGCACCCAAGGCTGGGCGAGGTGGGCCCATCGGTCTTCATCCCGCTCGCGGAGGAAAGCGGGTTGATCCTGAAGCTCGGCGAATGGGTGCTGCGCGAGGCCTGTACCGAGGCCGCGCGATGGACGCCGCCGCTGAAGCTGTCCGTGAACCTGTCACCCGTCCAGTTCGCCCAAGGCGACCTCGCCGGCCTGGTGGAATCGGTGGTGGCCGAAACCGGCCTCGACCCGGCACGGCTAGACCTAGAAGTAACGGAGGGCCTGCTCATCAAGGATGCCGAACGGGCGATCGCCATTCTCGAGCGGCTGAAGGCGCTCGGCGTCAAGATCTCGATGGACGATTTCGGCACCGGTTATTCCTCGCTCAGCTATTTCCGCATGTTTCCGTTCGACAAGGTAAAGATCGACCAGAGCTTCATCCACGACATGATCGACAACCCGCAGGCCCGGGCGATCATCCGCTCGGTGATCGGACTGGGGCGCGGCCTCGGCATGCCGGTTGTGGCGGAAGGCGTGGAGACCAACGAGCAGCTCGAGGCGCTGAGGGCGGAGGGCTGCGACCAGGTGCAGGGCTATCTGATCAGCCGTCCCGGCCCGATCGACCAGTTTGAGGGCGTGGTGCTGGACCGTATGGCGGCGAAAGGTGTCGGCGGCGCCGTCGCGGCTTGACTTTGCTCGCCTTCCGCAGGCCTAATCCTCCTGTCGCGGGGGCTCGGATGGGACTGTTTCGCACAATCGCCGCGGGAGTCGCCGCCGGGCTGCTCCTCTCCGCCTGCGCGACTCCGGGTCCCGTCATCACCGCCGACGCCGGCGCGCTTCGCACGGGGATCGCGGCCGCGCGGCAGCAATCGGAAGACCAGTTCGCCGCCGCCAACAAGCTGATCCGCGACCGCAGCGTCGAATGGAAGATGGCGCAGCCGTCGC
The DNA here is from genome assembly GCA_034668625.1 of Sphingomonadales bacterium. Classification (GTDB taxonomy): domain Bacteria; phylum Pseudomonadota; class Alphaproteobacteria; order Sphingomonadales; family Sphingomonadaceae; genus Allosphingosinicella. The sequence goes on along the minus strand of JAXDOX010000035.1, from coordinate 129,698 downwards.
AGATCCTCCGCCAGAGCGATTTCCCCGCAGCGGTGCCGGCGCAGGCGGCGCAGCAATGGTCGGCCGCGTTCGACGTGCTCGACAGCTACGCGGCCGCGCTGCAGTCCCTGGTCGATCCCAAGAACGCCGCGGCGACCGGCGACGCGATCGGTGAGCTCGGGCAGGAGCTCAACGACGGTACGCTCAAGGCGGGCCTGCCGGGGCCGGTGGCGGCGGTGGTCCAGACGTTCGGCGAGGCACTGATTCAGGCCCGGGCCGAAAAGGAGGCGACGGCGGTGATGCGCCGCACCGACGCGGCCTTCAACCAGGTGGTCGGGCAGATGGCGATCGCGATCGGTCGACGCAGCCACGAGCCGGGATCGCTCTACGAGTCGGTCGACGCGGCGTGGAACGCCTCGGTGCTGCCGCAGCTCGAGAACCAATATGCCGCGCTGCCCCCTGGCGACGACGGTGCGCGGCGGCAGGTACTGACCGCCTATCTGCAGGCGATGGACGCGCGCGACGCGCAGCTCGCCCAGCTCGGCCAGCTGTCGCAGTCGCTGCTGGAGCTCGGCCAGGCCCACAGCGCCGCCGCCCGCGGCAAGCCAGGGGATGCGATGTTCTGGATCCAGCGGATCGGCGGCTGGGCCGACGCGCTCCGCACCCGCGCCGCGGCGGACGGCCCCCCTAACCAGGGAGCCGCTCGATGAGCGGTGAGAATCCGGACCTGCTCGCCACCGCCGCCGCGCTCGACGCGGCGCGCGCCGCGCTGGATGCCGCCAAGGACGCCACGGACGATGTCGCGACCTTTACCGCGCTCAACGAGCAACTGATGGCGCTCCAGCACAGGGTGGCGAAGGTCGATAGCCTGATCTTCGCCGAACGCTCCCAGGCGATCAGCGACGCAGCGGCCGGCGTGGAAGCCGCGCAAGGGCAGCTCGCCGACGCCTTGCAACATATCCAAGACCTCAATCGGACGATCGGGACCGTGACCGCCTTCCTGGGCCTGGTCGACAAGGTGATCGCCACCGCAGGGGCGGTCGGCCTCGGCTAACCGCCGTTCAGCCGCTCCGTCCGGCTACCGCGACCAGGCCCGCAAGGCCGATTACGTAAAGGACCACCACCATTAAGGAGTCGATGCCCATGCCAAGCACGCGCCGGCGCGGGCGAAAGATCAGCCCCGTCATGTAGATGCAGGTCAAGAGGATGCCGAGCGCGGCGAGGTAGATGTCGGTCGCGTGGGCGTTGGGCAGCACCGCCTTGCCCGATAGCAGGGTCGCCAGCAGGAAGAGGACCGGCAGGAAGGCGTTGCCGCCGAAAATGTCGCTGAACGCGAGTTGGTAATCCTTGAGCCGGGTCGAGGCGAGGCCGGTCGACACTTCCGGCAAGGCGGTCGCGGCGGCGAGGATGGTGGCGCCGAACAGCACGCCGCTCATCCCGATATGAGCAGCGAGCAGGCTACCGCTCTCCTCGATGGTGATTCCGCAAAGCAGGGTCGCTAGCGCGGCGAGCGCGAAAATGGTCAAGGCGCGGCCGGAGCCCTGTTTCGGGCAGATCACGCGCTGCTCGCGGTCCCCTTTGGAATGGCCTTTGGGCCGCTCCTGCGTGTCGGGCGCGTCGCCGGCCGAATCGTGCCAAGGGAGGCTTCGATTGGCCCGGCCGATCAGCCAGACGCCGGCGGCCCAAAAGATGGCAATCAACACCGCATCGGGGGTGAGCCGCAGCAGGATCAGACTGGCGGGAAGCTGCGTCGCCATCACCGCGACGATCAGCACGGCGACCACCAGCAGCCCCTCGATGACGAGCGTGAGGCTGGCGGCGCGGTAAGTGAGTGGGCGCGGATCGTCCATGCCCCAGGCGTCGAGCAGCGCCAGCACGACCGTCTGGAGGGCGATGCCGCCGAGGATGTTGCCGACCGCGACGCCGAGATCGCCCGACCAGGCAGCGCCGGCGGTGATCGCGATCTCCGGCAGGTTGGTCGCGATGGCGAGAAGGATGACTCCGCCCAGCGCCTCGCCGAGGCCGAAGCGGACCGAAATCACGTCGGTCGTGTTGGACAGCTGGACCCCCGCCACCCAGATTACCGCCGCCGACGCAAGGAAGATGGCGACGAGGGCGAGGATCGGGAGGTGGGCGAACACCGGCGCGGGCTAGCGGCGATCGTCTTCGTCGTCGACCGGCACCGGCGGCCGGCTCACCCATTCGTGATCGTCGGTATCGATCGAGGCGACCGGACGGCCGGAGGAGTCCCTGGCCGGCTTGTAGCGATAACGCTGCTCAATCAGCCGGCAGGTCTGCCAGTCGAGCTCGGCATTGCCGCTTGAGCGGGTGACGGTGCAGCCGCTCACGCGCCCGTCGGTGCCCACGACGAAGCGGGTGATCACCGTCCCCCCTATCCCCCGTTCGCCGAGATCGCGCGGATAGTCCTTGTCGCGCAGCTCGCCCTTGATGAAGCGGGCGGGCGTGGCAACCCCGGCGGCGCCGCCCCCGCCCGCGCCGCCGCGGCCGGCGCCCAGGCCGTTGCCCTGACCGCCAGCGCCGGTGCCAGGGCCGGCCACAAGGGCGGCGCCGGCGGAAGGCGCGGCGCCCGGCCCAGCGACGGGCGCCGCGGCGATAGGCGGCGGCGGCGGGAGCCGCACCGGCGGGGGTGGCGGACGGACGATTTCGGTCGGCACCGCCTTGAGGTTGGGCGGCGAGGCGGCGCCCTCCGGCTCGGGTACCGGCTTGGGCGGCGGCACCGCCTTCGGCTCGGGCGGCGGCGGGGGCGGATCGGGTAGGATTCCGAACATCTTGAGCTGGTCGCGCACCGGGGCGGGTGGCCGCACGCCGAGGCCGACGATGAGACCGTAGCCGAGCAGCGCCTCGAGCAGCAGCGCGCCCGCGGCGGCCCGCACCTTCTCCTTCGTCCATCGCTCCGCAAGAGCCATTCGCGCCTTACCTCACGCCCTCCAACGCGCGAAACGCGCGATGGATCGACGCAAGGATTAGGACCGGGCGCGGAACGGAAGCCCCGCCCGCGTGTTGGCCTCGCAGGAATAAGGAGGATTTTAGACATGCGTAAATTTGTTATCGCCCTCAGCGCCGCCGCGCTGACCCTGCCGGTCGCCGTCTCGTCGCCCGCCGATGCTGCCCGCCACCGCCATTATTACAGCCGGGCCTGCCACCATCACGGCGGCACCACCGGCGCCATCGTCGGCGGCGGTGCCGGCGCCCTCGTCGGCAGCGCGGTGACCCACGGCATTGCCGGCCCGGTCATCGGCGGCGTCGGCGGCGCCCTGCTCGGTCGCCACATCGAGCGCCACAGCAAACCGCGCCGCTGCTACTAAGCGCCGATCCCAATGCTGCGGCCGTGTCGGCGGGCGACCCCCGTCTGCGCGGCCGTCAGCTTTCCAGCGCCTAGAGGCTCCTGCGCCTTCGCGCGCCCGGCCCCGATCAGAAAGCCTCGGCCGGGAGCGCCATCAGGGTTTCGGAGCCCGCTTCTATCTTGCGGCGTAACGCTCCGGTTTCGGGCATGACGTGACTGGCGAAGAAGCGGGCGGTGACGAGCTTGGCTTCGTGAAAGGCCTTGTCGCCCGCGCCGGCGGCGAGGGCGGCGGTGCTGGCCTTGGCCATGCGCAGCCACATCAGGCCGAGGCAGACGATGCCCGTCAGCGTCATGTAGGGATAAGCGGCCGCGCCGGCATTGTTCGGGTTGGCGAGGCCGTTCTGCATCAGCCACGTGGTGGAAGTATGGAGGTCGGCGGTGGCTTTCTGGAGGCTTGCGGCGACCTGCGCGACCGCGTCCCCTCCACCCTCCCCGTTGCCGGGAGCAATCGTTTCCTCGCCCAGCATCTTCAAAAAAGCCTGTACGGCACGGCCACCATTCTGGCCGAGCTTGCGGCCAACCAAATCGAGGGCCTGGATGCCGTTGGTGCCTTCATAGATCTGGGCGATGCGGGCGTCGCGGACGAACTGCTCCATTCCCCATTCGCGGATATAGCCGTGGCCGCCATAGACCTGCTGGGCGTCGACCGCGGCCTTGAAGCCCTGGTCGGTGAGGTAGCCCTTGATGACCGGGGTGAGGAGGCCGAGCAGGTCGGACGCCCCCTCGCGCTCTTCCTCGGTCTGAGCGCGGCGGGAGATGTCGACCTGGAGCCCGCCCCAGAGGACCAGCGCGCGGGCGGCCTCGTTGAACGCCTTCATCTCCATGAGCATGCGCCGCACGTCCGGATGGACGATGATCGGATCGGCCTTCGAGTCCGGATCCCGCTGGTCGGGGACGAGGGCGCGGCCTTGGCGGCGATCGCGGGCGTAGGCGACGGCGTTCTGATAGGCGACCTCGCCCTGGGCGAGGCCCTGCAGGCCGACGCCGAGGCGGGCGGCGTTCATCATGATGAACATCGCCGCCAGCCCCTTCTCCGGCTCCCCGACCAGGTAACCGGTGGCGTCGTCATAATTGAGAAGGCAGGTCGAATTGCCGTGTATGCCCATCTTCTCCTCGATCGAGCCGCAGAGGACGCCGTTGCGCTCGCCGACCGAACCGTCCTCGTTGACCAGGAATTTGGGTACGATGAACAGCGATATGCCCTTCACATTGTCCGGCGCGCCGGCGATCTTGGCGAGGACGAGGTGGATGATGTTCTCGGCGAGATCGTGCTCGCCCGACGAGATGAATATCTTGGTGCCGGTGATCCTGTATGAGCCGTCCCCCTGCGGCTCTGCGCGGGTCTTGAGCAGGCCGAGGTCGGTGCCGCAATGGGGCTCGGTGAGGTTCATCGTCCCGGTCCAGCGGCCCGAGACCATGTTCGGCACGTAGGTGCGCTTCTGCTCGTCGGTGCCCTTGACGAGGATCGAGGCGATCGCTCCGGCGGTGAGGCCGTGATACATTTCGAAGGCTTGATTAGAGGAGAGCAAATATTCGCTGATCGCGGTCGCGATCACCTGCGGCAGGCCCTGCCCGCCATATTCCTCGGGCGCCGACAGCGTCGTCCAGCCGCCGGCGACGAACCGGTGCCACGCTTCCTTGAAGCCGGGCGGAGTCGAGACCGAGCCGTCGTCGTGGCGTATGCAGCCATGCTCGTCGCCGATCCGATTCAGCGGCGCCAGCACTTCGGCGGCGAAGCGGCCGCCTTCCTCGAGGATAGCTTCGATCAGATCCGGTGTCGCATTCTCGAAGCCGGGAAGGTTGCTGTAGCGCTCGAGGCCCAGCACCTCGTGGAGCACGTAGCGCGTCTCGCGCACCGGGGCGGTGTAGGTCGGCATAGGTCCCTCGCTCTCTCAGTCCTGCGGGCCGGCGGCCTCGACCATGTCGATGAAGCGCTCCAACTCCGCGACGGTGGCGTCGATGTCGACGCGCTGCTTCTTCAGCAGTTCGACGCGGCCGCGGCATTTCTCCAGCGTCACCCGGCGCTGCGACGCCCGGCCGTCGCCGAGGTCGTAGAGGTCGATCATCTCGCCTATGTCGGCAAGGCTGAAGCCGACCCTTTTGCCCCTCAGGATCCAGGCGAGCCGCGCCCGGTCGCGCCAGGAATAGATTCGCGAGACGCCCTGCCGGCGAGGCGAGATCAGCCCCTCGTCCTCGTAGAACCGCAGCGCCCGCGGCGTTACCCGGAACTCCTCGCAAAGGTCGCTGATCGTGTAGCTCCGGGTGCTCGCCTCGGGCGCCTGGAAGTCGGCATGAAGGGCATGGGACATGGCTCCGGCGGTAGTTTACGTTCACGTCAACGTCAAGCCGGCGGCTAGCCGCAGGAGAGCTGGGCCGCCGGGCGATTCACCCGCACAGGGGGTCGCCGGCGAGGTCCTTGGCCTTTGCCGCGTCGGCCGCACTGTTTCCGGTCTGGAGCAAAGTGACACCTTCCAGGTGGGCGCCGGCGCCGCAATAATATGCGCAGCCGTCCGGTACCTTGTCGGGCAGGGTGACGGCGCGACCTGCGATCCGAGCCTCGATGCGGCAGGCGGAATCCCCGGTCATGGTGAGGGCGAGGCCGTCTCCGCTCCGTTCCACCGTGCCGGCTCCGGAACAGCCGTGCATGCCGGCTCCCCAGACGAGCAGGCCGAATTGGGGTGTGTCGCCTCGCTGGGTGACGCAGAGCTGGTTCGGGCGGCTGCGGGGACCGCTTTCGTAGAGGCCGACAAGGCTGGAGCCCGGTGCCAAGGCCGCGGGGGCGGAAACGGAGGGAGAAACGGGTTGAGCCGGCGCGGCCGCCGGCGCCGAGGCGTTGCGCTGGTCGGACGCGCCACAGCCGGCGACAAAGGCGAGAACCACGAGGGACTTGTGCATGCGCCTCTCCTCGCCGGCTTCTGGCAGCCGCCGCGGGCAGACGCAAGAATCGCGACGGGCCGGGCCTTTATCCCCATCAAAATTAGGCGCCCGGGAGGACAAGCCGCCTTCCCCTCCTTATAGAGGTGTGGCGGAAGCCGCGGGGGGCGACGGGGTTCTTTGGACATGCTGACGACGCATCCTTTCGAGGCGGAGTGGAACGCCGACAAGCTGCGCGAAGAGTGCGGCGTATTCGGCATCTGGGGCGCCGAGAGTGCCGCCGCGGTGGTCGCACTCGGCCTCCACGCGCTCCAGCACCGCGGGCAGGAGGCGGCCGGCATCACCAGCTGGGACGGGCGCACTTTTCATTCCCACCGCGGCATGGGCCACGTCGCCGGCAATTTCGACCGCGACGAAGTGATACGCCGCCTCGCCGGCAATGCCGCGATCGGCCATGTCCGCTACTCGACGACCGGCGAGACGGCGCTTCGCAACGTCCAGCCGCTGTTCGCTGAGCTCAGCTCCGGCGGCTTCGCCATCGCCCATAATGGCAATATCTCCAACGCGCTGATGCTGCGCCGCGACCTCAACCGCCGCGGCTCGATCTTCCAGTCGACCAGCGATACCGAGGTGATCATCCACCTCGTCGCGACCTCCAGCTACCGGCCCCTGCTCGATCGATTCATCGATGCGCTGAAACAGGTCGAGGGCGCCTATTCGCTCGTCTGCCTGACCGGCGAGGGCATGATCGCCTGCCGCGATCCGCTCGGCGTCCGGCCGCTGGTGATGGGCCGCCTTGGCGATGCCTACATCTTCGCCTCGGAGACGGTGGCGCTCGACGTCGTCGGCGCGACTTACACCCGCACTGTCGAGCCGGGCGAGATCGTCGTCGTGTCGGAGGACGGCGTGCGCTCGCTGCGGCCATTCGCAGACGTGAGGCCGCGTCCCTGCATCTTCGAGCATATCTATTTCTCGCGCCCGGACAGCGTCCTCGATGGGGCCTCGGTCTATTCGGTGCGCAAGGCGATCGGCGCCGAGCTGGCGCGGGAGAATCCGGTGGACGCGGATTACGTCGTGCCGGTGCCCGATTCGGGCGTGCCGGCGGCGATCGGCTACGCCCAGGCGAGCGGAATCCCGTTCGAGCTCGGCATCATCCGCTCCCATTATGTCGGCCGCACCTTCATCCAGCCGAGCGATTCGGTCCGCCACCTCGGCGTCAAATTGAAGCACAACGCCAATTCGGCTTTGATCCACGGCAAGCGCCTGGTCCTGATCGACGATTCGATTGTGCGCGGCACGACCAGCCTCAAGATCGTGCAGATGCTGCGCGACGCCGGCGCGCGCGAGGTGCACATGCGGATCGCCTCGCCGCCCACCCGGCACAGCTGCTTCTACGGGGTCGACACGCCCGAGCGCGCCAAGCTCCTCGCGGCGCAGATGAGCGTCAGCCAGATGAACGACTATATCCGCGCCGACAGCCTCGCCTTCGTCTCGATCGACGGCCTCTATCGCGCGCTCGGCGAGGATGTGCGCGACGAGGCGCAGCCGCAATATTGCGACGCCTGCTTCACGGGCGCTTACCCCACCCGCCTCACCGACCACGAGGCGCGGCAGGCCCCCGAGGAGTTTGCGCTGGTCGGGGAACGCTACGGCTAGCCAGTTCCATGCAACCCGCTTAGGCAGCGCGCCATGACCGACCCATTCCTCGCCGGCCGGCTGGCCCTGGTGACCGGCGCGAGCCGCGGGATCGGCGCGGCGACGGCAGAGGCCCTCGCCCAGGCAGGCGCCCATGTCGTCATCACCGCACGCACGGCTGCCGACCTCGAGGCGGTCGAGGACCGGATCCACGAAGCGGGCGGCGGCGCGACCATCGCCCCGCTCGACCTTACCGGGAGCGACAGCGTCGCCCGCCTCGCCGCCGCCGTCGGCGAGCGCTGGCAGGCGCTCGACATCCTCGTGCTCAACGCGGCGACCCTGGGATCGCTGACCCCAGTGGCGCAGATCGACGGCAACGAGTTCAACCTCGTCCTGACGCTCAACCTGCTCGCCAGCCAGGCGATGATCGCCGCCTTCGACCCGCTGCTGCGTCGGAGCGAAAGCGGTCGGCTGGTCGCCCTCACCTCCTCGGTCGGCCGCCATCCTCGCGCCTATTGGGGGGCCTATGGCGCCTCCAAAGCGGCGCTCGAGACTTTGGTCCTGGCTTATGCCGAGGAGGTCGGCAACCTCGCCCCGCTCAAGGTCGCGATCGTCGATCCCGGGGCGACCGCGACGAAGATGCGCCAGCGCGCTTTTCCGGGGGAAGACCAGGCCGAGCTGAAGCCGCCGGCAGCGGTGGCGGCCGCGGTCGTCGCAATGCTTCGTGAGGGGTTCGACACCGGATACCGGCTCGAGCTGGGCCGTTAGCGGATCGTCAGACGATCGATCCGGTCGAGGTCCGCGTCTTCACCTCGATCTCCACCGTCGTCTCCATGCGGTGGACGAGCAGCCGCTTGCCGAGGCGCGGATCGAGGAAATCCTTGAGCAGAGGCGGACGCGCCGCGCGGAAAAAGAAAGCCGCGTCCTCCATTACGTCTTCGTTGGCGGCGATCTGCAGCTCGTCCTTGCGGGTCACCGTCTGCACCACCGCGGGCGCGTGGGTGACCCCGGCGGCCAGCAAAGTGTAGGCGCGGTGGTAGCCGTTCTGGAGCAGCAGCCGCCCGTCGCTCCTCACCACCGAGACGAAGTTGGAGCCGAAGCCGACCGGCAAAGCGAGGATGTGGGTGGCCGGGCCGAAGGTGGCGAGGCCGGGAACCTGGTCCGGACGCAGCATTGCGGCGTGGTGGAGGCGGAAGTCGGTCGAATCGGAGGTGAAGACCCAGCGGTCGCGCGCCACCTTCCTCACCCGCGCGGAAGGCAGCTCTCGCTCCATGGGCAGGCAGAAATGGAACAGGGCTTCCGGGGTCGGCTCCCCGCCGAGGCGCTGGCGCAGCGACCCGGAGAAACCGGCGCTGACGCTCGACTGGGAGACGATCAGCTTCTTCAGCTCGACGAGCCGAATCTCAACCGGAAGCGTGTCGTAGGTGTCGCGGAAATAGGGATAGTCCCTCAGCGCCTTCGCCAGCGGCCGCATCGCCTTTGGGAGCGGCAGGCAGCCAGCGTAGTCCGCGATCCCGGCCTCCGCCTGCTCAAGCTCGTGGAAGAGATCGTTGGCGGCGCGCCATTCGTCGGCCAGCGCGCGCGGGCTCACCGCCTCCCCGCCGACCACCTTGTCCTTCACGAATTCGAGATAGTCGGTGAGGTGCGGCTGACCGAGCAGCCAGACGAGCTCCTCATGCGCCATTGCGGGCGCTTCGCCCGAGGCGAGCTGCGACGCGCTCTTCTTCATGACGTTGCCGATTCTCCGCGCTCAAAATGAAGGGCCGGGCGGAGGATATCCGCCCGGCCCTTGCAACGCCGTTAAGAACGGCGGTCGGTTCAGCCGCAGCGGCTGCCGTGGCCGCGCGACTTCTGCTTGGAGCCGCACTTCTTGGACTTCGAGCCCTTGGACCTCGAGCCCTTGCCGCCGCACGAAGGCTTGCTGGGCTTGCCGCAGCCGCCGGCGCCGTAGACGAAACCCAGTTCCTGGGTGGTAAGATCACGCATATTGAGTCTCCTGTTTCGAAGCTTCGAAGCGGCGATCAAAATGGGGTGGGGACCGTCGCCGGCAGGAGCGTTACGATTCGCTTCACCATTATCCAGAGGGCAAAATCGCCTGTCCCGCATGGGGACATGCGGCCTGGATTTTGCTACGCTTGTCTTGCGAGCCGCTGGTCGCGCGCGCGGTCGACACTTCTCCCACTTGACTTTGCGCCCGGCGCGGCGGCCGTTAAGGAGGCGGAATGAGCCTCCCTCCTCTGTTCGACCGGCTGCGGCTCCCCGTCATCGTCGCGCCGCTGTTCATCGTCTCCAATCCCGATCTCGTCATCGCGCAGTGCAAGGCGGGGATCGTCGGCTCCTTCCCGACTCTCAACGCGCGGCCGCAAAGCCTGCTCGACGAATGGCTGCACCGGATCGTCGAGGAACTCGCGGCCTGGGACCGCGACCATCCCGATCGTCCGTCGGCGCCCTTCGCCGCGAACCAGATCGTCCACCGCTCCAACGACCGCCTCGAGGCGGACATGGCGACCTGCGCCAAATGGCGGGTGCCGATCGTCATCACCTCGCTTGGGGCGATAGTCGAGGTCAACCAGGGGGTGCACGCCTGGGGGGGCATCACCCTCCACGACATCATCCACGATCGCTTCGCCCGCAAGGCGGTCGAAAAGGGCGCCGACGGCCTAATCGCGGTCTCGGCCGGCGCGGGCGGGCACGCCGGGACGCTGTCGCCCTTCGCTTTGGTCCAGGAGATACGGCAGTGGTTCGACGGACCTCTGATCCTGTCGGGCGCCATCGCCACCGGCCGCGCCGTCCTTGCCGCGCTCGCGATGGGTGCCGACCTGGCTTATATCGGCTCGCCCTTCGTCGCCACGGAGGAGGCCAACGCCCAGCCGGAATACAAGCAGGGCATCGTCGAAGGGCGGGCGTCGGACGTCGTCTATTCGAGCTATTTCACCGGCGTCCACGGCAATTATTTGCGCGAATCGATCGTCGCCGCCGGCATGGACCCCGACAACCTTCCCGAAGGCGACCTCAAGGCCATGAACTTCGCCGGCGGCGAGGGCGCGAAGAAAGCCTGGCGCGACATATGGGGCTCTGGTCAGGGCATCGGCGCCATCGACAGGGTGCAGGGCGCCGGTGCGTATGTCGACCAGCTCGCGCGCGAATATGAGGCGGCGAAGGCGGAGCTGCGAACAAGAACCGGCCTCTAACCCCGGCATTCCCGCGAAAGCGGGAATCCCGCTTCTTCTTTCTCCCAGCGCCTTGCCCAAGCGGGACTCCCGCTTGCGCGGGAGTGACGGTTACACTCCCAGGGAGGCCAATCTCTCTCGCCACTCTTCAGGCAACGCCACCGGTCTGCGGGTCTCCCGATCGACATAGACGTGGACGAAATGCCCTTCGGCCGACGCTTCCTCAGCCCCTTCCGCGAACACGCCCAGCCGGTACCGGACGCTCGAGGTGCCGAGCCGCTCCACCGCAAGGCCGACCTCGACCGGCTCCGGAAAAGCGAGCGGACGGGCGTAGCGGCAACCGGTCTCCACGACGAGCCCGATCGGGCCGACGCCTTGGAGGTCGAGCAGCCCTGCTTCCGTCAGCCAGGCGTTCACCGCCGTGTCGAACCAGGAATAATAGAGCGCGTTGTTGACGTGGCCGTAGAGATCGTTGTCGGACCAGCGGGTCGGCATCTCTCGCCAGACTTTGTACGCCGTCCGTCCCTTGAGCGGCGCGCGGCTCACAGCGCCGCCTCGTAAAGCCGGCGCGCATCGGCCTCGGTGATCGGGCACGGATTGTTCACCAGCAGCCTCTCCTGCTTCATCGCTTCGGAGGCGAGCAGATCGAGGTGAGCGGCGGTGACTCCGACCTCGGACAGCCGCCGCGGCACGCCCGCCTCCCGGCACAGGCGGCCCATATGCTCGACGAAGCCCCGCGCCCGAGCCTGGGTGCCGAGCGGCGCGAGCGCCGGATCCAGCAAGGTGCCGAGCTCGGCGTAGAGCGGTGAGGCGGCATGGAGATTGTGGCCGAGCACATGGGTCAGCATCAGTGCATTGGAGAGGCCGTGCGGTACGTGGAAATGGCCGCCGAGCGGGTAAGCGAGGGCGTGCACGCCGGCAACCGGCGCGTTGGCGAAGGCGACGCCGGCGAGGTGCGCGCCGAGCAGCATCGCCCCGCGTGCTTCCTTGTCCCCGGGCGCCTCACAAGCGCGATGCAGGTTGGCGGCGAGCAGATGCAGCGCCTCGCGGGCGAGCAGGTCCGACATCGGGTTCTTGAGCCGGGCCGAGGTGTAGGCTTCGATCGCGTGGACCATCGCGTCGATGCCGGTAGCGGCGGTGACGTCGCGGGGCAGGCCGAGGGTGAGATCCGGGTCGAGGATCGCCCAGTCCGCCACCAAAGCTGGGCTGCTCACTCCCTTCTTCTCGGCGCCGCCAACGGTGATGATAGTCACCGGAGACGATTCCGAGCCCGTGCCCGCAGTAGTCGGCACGAGGACGAGCGGCAGCCGCGGCCCCATCGCCTTGCCAACGCCCCAGAGGCTGTCGAGATCGTCGCCGCTGGCGAGAAGGTAGGCGGCCAGCTTGGCGACATCCATCGGGCTGCCGCCGCCGAAACCGACGACCGAGGCGCACCCCTCCCCCGCCGCGACCGCCGCCATCAGGGTATCGCGCGACGGATCGGCTTCGACCGCGTCGAAGATTCGCGCTTCAATGCCCGCCGCCTCCAGCCCCGCCAGCGCCGCATCCGCGAGCCCCAGACGCCTCAGCTGCGCGTCGGTGACGAACAGGCACGCTCCCGGCGGCAATCGCGCGGCAAGGACCGCGACGCTGCCGGGGCCGGCAATGAGCTTTGGACCGTAGCTGAACGTGTAGCTCATGCGCGCAGTCTAGCGCGCGCGCCGGCTCAGAGCGAGCGTTCGAGGCGGCTCAGCAGGCTCCGCGCCGGGCTCGGCGCCGGCTGCGCGCTCGGCAGGCCGATGTCATCGAGCCTCTTCACCCGCGCATAAAGGTCGCGGCTGGCCTGGATGAGTGCGACCGCGCTGGCCGGGAGCTTGGCGACCACGACCTCGTCGCTTTCTGGCGCCTCGCCGAGTCGGCGCGCCGGCTTGCGGGCCTGGAGTGGACTGAGCTCTCCCGCCTCCACCGCCCGCTGGGTCAGCAGCCACGCGATGACGTGCATCAGCCGCGTCGTCACCTTGAGCGATTCGCAGGAGAAGCCGACACGGACGATGGGCTCGAGCGAATCCCGATCGCCGCGGCCATGCCGGTCGAAATAGGCGCGCGCCTCGTCGGCGAGCAGCATCGCTTCCGTGTAGAGCGCGCCGACCAGCTTCGGCGTCAGCGGCGTCTGGGCATCTTCTCCGGCCATGGAACCGAGGTGCCACAGAGCGAGCGCCGGCGGAACCGGGAAAGAGGGTGAACGCCGATATGTGTCGGAGAGGGACGGACTGGCTCCGTCGGTGCGGAGAGCAAGGCTAGGCGATGATGTCGGGGATCAATTGGTCTTCGAGCTGGGCGATCTCGTCCTTGAGGCGGAGCTTGCGCTTCTTCAAGCGGGCGATCTGAAGCTGGTCGGGCGCCGGCACCGCGAGCAGGGCCTCGATCGCCGCGTCGAGATCGCGGTGCTCCGTCCTGAGCCGCACCAGCCGCGACGCAACGCCGGTCTCGCCGCCTTCGATCGCCTGCATGAGCTCTTCCGCCCCCTACTCAGACGCTTCCGAAAGGAGTAGGGCTAGCGGATCGACGGGCTGCCGTACAGTTGCGGTCGGCCGTAAAGCCGGCGGGAGACAGAGGCGGCCCGGAGGGATTAGATCGTCAGGCAAACAGCGAAGGAGATGAGAATGCAACAGGCGCATATCTCGGCATTGCAGACGAAACATGCTGATATCGAAGCTCGGATCCTCGAGGAAAGTCAGCGACCGATGCCGGACATGGCCACCCTCTCCCGCCTGAAGAAGGAAAAGCTCCGCGTGAAGGAGGAGATCGCCGGCCTCCACTAGGCGGCGCGAAGCACGCGAAAGAACGGGCCGGAGCGACAAGCTCACGGCCCGTTTTCTTTGTGACCGAATTTCGGAGGCCTCACGCGCACAAGGCCAAACACGGTTCACGCAAAGGCGCGAAGGCGCGAAGAATTCGCGCTCTTGAAGTGACGAGGAGAATTCGGACAGCCGCCACCACAGGCGCGACGCCGTTTGCGCCTTCGCCTTTGCGTGAACCGTGCGCCGTCTTCGGAGCCAGCACGACCTGAAAGAAAAGACCCGGCCCGAAGCCGGAGCCTGAAGACTCAGTCGTCGCGGCTGACGCGTTCGTTGCGCTCGTGGCGTTCCTGGGCCTCGATCGTCATCGTCGCGATCGGCCGCGCCTCCAGCCGGGCGAGCGAGATCGGCTCGCCGGTCACCTCGCAGAAGCCGTATTCGCTGCTCTCGATGCGGCGCAGCGCCGAATCGATCTTGGAGATGAGCTTGCGCTGGCGGTCGCGGGTCCTGAGCTCGATCGCCCAGTCGGTCTCCGAGGAGGCGCGGTCCGTGATGTCCGCTTCCCGTATCGGCCCGCTCTTCAGCTGGGCCATCGTCCCTTCCGATTCGCGAAGGATCTCGTCCTTCCAGCTGAGCAGCTTCTGCCGGAAATAGGCGAGCTGCGCCGGGTTCATGAACTCTTCGTTGGCGCTCGGCCGATACGCATCCGCGATCGCCCCACGCTGTTGGAAAGCCTGGTCGTAAAATCCGCTGGCAGCCGTTGCCATAACCCCTCCGCTCCAGTCGCGGACCGGACCTCCGGTCCGCATGCACCAGACCATCCCGTGTCGTCCGGGATTCGTCGGCCTTGCCCCAGCGCGCCTATACTCGTCACAAAGGGGGAGAACAAGTCACTCAAATAGGGTGAAAAATTCATCCGGCTTTTGGCGCGGCTTCGTGACATTTTTGCCGCTACGACGCCCGCCGAACCGGGCCGCTGGCGGGGCCGCCCAAGTGTTCGGGAAGGCCCGAGAGAATCGGGGCGCGAATCGGAAAGATGAGCGCCTGTTAACCATATTCAAGGATCAACCGGCGACCCGGCTCTGTTCACGGCCTCCCCCCCTTTGTCCTCAATTGGGACGGAAGCGCGCTGGACGGGCATTTGGGGGCCTCCAAACGGCTTCTTCGTGGTTAACGCGCTTGCGCCCGCCCCTTTCTTTTGCATTCGTCGCGTTAGCCGGATGCGGCCAGCCTTTGTTTCGCAGGAACTTGGGTGAACCGCCTCCCGACCTTGAACAGGGTGCGTTGTATGTCGGTAAGAATGGCTCTGGCAAAATTGTGCGCCTGCACCGCAGGTGGCGCGATCCTCGGCGGGGGCGCCGTGCACGTTGCGGAGAATCCGCCGCAGCGCCCCGCGCTGGTCCATCACAGCAAGGTCGCCGCGGCGCCCCGCGTGGCCGTGCGCACGGTGAAAAGGGTGCGGCGCGTCGTCCGCACCGCCTGCGTGGTCCGCCAGCCGGGCCGCACGGTCGTCACCCGGACCTTCGCTTATCCCCCCGCGCCGATGGCGCCGCCCCCGATCGAGGTGGTGAGCGGCGGCGGCTCTCCGCCCCCGATCATCGTCGGCGGTTCGGGCGGCGGCTTCTTCGGCGGCGGCTTCTTCAGCGGCGGCTTCTTCGGCGGCGGCTCGACGGGCAATGTCTTCTTCACCGCCTCGACCTCCAGCGGCGGCTCCACCTCGTCGAGCGGCGGGTCGACCTCGACCGGCGGCAGCTCCACTTCGACCGGCGGCAGCTCCACTTCGACCAGCGGCGGCTCCACCTCGACCAGCGGCGGCTCGACCTCCACGTCGAGCGGCGTGTCGTCGAGCAGCGCCTCGTCCAGCTCATCCTCGTCGAGCTCCAGCTCCTCCTCGAGCTCTGGCTCTTCGTCCTCGAGCGGGTCGTCGGGCGCAACGTCGAGCGGCAATTGCCATTGCGGCCACAAGCCCCCGCCTCCGCCGCCGCCGCCCTGCCACAAGTGCGGCGGCAGCAGCGGCTCGACCGGGTCGACGGGTTCCTCGGGCTCCAGCGGCTCCTCGGGTTCCAGCGGGTCCTCCGGATCGAGCGGCTCCAGCGGGTCGAGCGGCAGCTCGAGCTCGTCGGGCAGCTCCAGCGGGTCCGGCTCGACATCGAGCAGCACGAGCGGATCGAGCGGTTCCACCGGCTCGACCAGCACTTCGGGCAGCACCGGAAGCTCCGGCTCGGGGTCCACTTCGTCCTCGACCTCGGGTTCGTCCTCGACCAGCGCGAGCACCAGCGGCTCGACCAGTTCGACCTCGTCGGGCTCGACCGGCTCGACCGGCTCGACCGGCGGGACGCCGGTGCCGGCACCGCCGATGATCCTGCTGTTCGGCGCCGCGGCCGCCGGCCTCGTCGCCCGGCGCCGGGTCGTCCGCCAGGGCTGAGCGACCTAACGAACGAAGAGGCCGCGCACCGCAGGGGGCGCGGCCTCTTTCTATTGCGATCCGCCTTACCGGCCCGACCCGGCGCTATTCGGCCTGGAGGATTTTCTCGATCTCCGCGACCGGGTGCCCGGTCAGGTCCTTGGGCACCTCTCCGGCCAGGCGCTTCTCGACCTCCTTGTGATAATGCTTGCGGAGCTCGCCGAGGGTGCGGGGCGGCGCGACGATGATCAGCGATTCGAACTCGTTCCTGAGCGCACGCTTCCTCAGCATCTCGGCCGTGTCGGCGGCGAAGCGATCCTCCTCCAGCTGGTGGAAGTCGACTTCCTCATAGGCGCTGCGGCCGGCGCCGCCGGAGGCGTCGAACGCGCGGCCGGGCGCGTCGGTCTTCTGGTCCCGGTCCTTCGCGTCCCTCGTCTCGCGCTTGCGTTCCACCTCCAGCTTGAGGAAGTCGGCATCGCCTTCGTTGCGGAAGAACAGCATCTTCTTGCCGTCGGCGACCACCACGAAGCTATTGTGCGGAACCTGCATTCCGTCTCTCCTTATGTTTTGAGAAACGAACGCCCGAGCGGGGGCGCGGTTGCCCACCGACCCAATGGCTGCTAGCGTTCCCTCTCCGTTCCCTGGAGAGGCATGTGACGAGACGGTCGGGCAGCGCGGATCTTCCGCTCCACGGCGGGCGCGTGCCCGCCTGGCTCGGCGAGCGCATGACCCGGCTCGGCACGTTGATCGCCGAAACGATCGTCCTCAACGACGGCCGCGACGCCTTTCTCTCCCGCCTCGCCCATCCCTTCTGGTTCCAGTCATTCGGCGCGGTGATGGGCATGGACTGGCATTCGTCCGGCATCACCACCAGCGTGATCGGTGCGTTGAAGCTCGGCCTCAACCCGCGCGCCGGGGAGCTCGGCATCCGGGTCTGCGGCGGCCGCGGCAGACATTCGCGGCGAACGCCGGAGGAGCTGGCGCTCGCCGGGGAGGCGGCCGGCTTCGACGGCGCCGAGCTGGCGCGGACGAGCCGGCTCGTCGCCAAGGTCGACAGCGCGGCATTGCAGGACGGGTTCGACCTCTACCTTCACGGCTTCTTCGTCACCGACGACGGCAAATGGGCGGTCGTTCAGCAGGGCATGAACGGCGCCAGCAAGACGGCGCGACGCTATCACTGGCTGTCGGAGGGGCTGACCAGCTTCGTCGACAGCCCCCATGCCGCCATCGAGGGCCGCCGTCAGGGCGAGATCGTCAACCTCGCCGACGTCCGCGCCGACGGCTCGCGCCGGGCGCAGCTCGAATTGCTGGCCGACTGGGGCCCGGACAAGCTGGCGCGGGAGGCGGCCGCCCTGGAGCGGGGCCCCTCGTCCGAATCCCTGCTGCCCCACCTCGTCCTGCCGGACCACCATGACGTGCGCGCCGGTGATGTCGTCCTTCGCCGCCTCCACGGAACGCTCGCCGCCGCGGCCGAAGCCGGGCCGAAGGACTTCCCGGAGCTCCTCCTCGTCCCGGGGGTCGGCGCCCGCACGGTCCGTTCGCTGGCGATGGTCGCCGAAATGATCCACGGCGCCCCCTGCCGCTTCTCCGACCCCGCCCGCTTCTCCCTCGCCCTCGGCGGCAAGGACCGGCATCCGTTCCCGGTACCAACCCGGGTCTACGACAAGACGATCGGCGTTCTGAAGTCCGCGGTCGAGCAGGCGAAGCTGGGACGCGACGAGAAGCTGGGCGCGATCCGCCGCCTCGACGAACAGGCGCGGCGGCTGGAGGCCTATGTGAGCGGCCCGAGCTTCGAGGCCATGGTGGCGGAGGAGCGGAACCGATCCCACGAATATGGCGGCCGCACTGTCTTCGGCTGGGAACCGCCGAAGGACAAACTCCTCCCCGGAACGGGGAGGGGGACCGCGTGAAACGCGGTGGAGGGGGCCCAATCCTCCGCTTGGCCCGGAGTCGGGCCCCCTCCACCATGCGTCGCATGGTCCCCCTCCCCGTTCCGGGGAGGAGCTTTAGGCCGCGACCGACTCCGAAAGCGCCGCCTTGACCGCCTCCACGGCGTCCGCCGCCTTGCCTCCGTCCGGCCCGCCGCCCTGGGCCATGTCGGGCCGGCCGCCGCCCCCTTGTCCGCCGAGCGCTTCGACCGCCTTCCCAACCAGGTCAACGGCGCTCAGCGATCCCGCCAGATCGTCCGTAACGCCAACCGCTACGCTGGCGCGGCCGTCGTTGACGGCCACCAGCGCCACCACGCCTGAACCGATCTGCTGCTTCGCTTCGTCAACCAGGCCACGCAGCGCCTTGGGGTCAATCCCCTCGATAACGCGGCCGATGAAGCCGTGGCCGCCGACCTGCTCGGGACCTGCCGCTTCGGCCTTCGCGCCGCCGCCCATCGCCAGAGCCTTCTTCGCCTCAACGAGCTCTCTCTCGAGCCGGCGGCGCTCCTCGATCAGCGAAGCGACGCGGGCGGGCACCTCTTCCGGCGAGGTCTTCAGCGCCGCGGCCGTCTCCTTGAGACGGTTCTCGCGCTCCGTGAGCCACTGGCGCGCGGCCTCGCCGGTCAGCGCCTCGATGCGGCGGACGCCCGATGCGACAGCGCCTTCGGAGACGATCTTGAACAGCTGGATGTCGCCCAGGGCGGTAACATGGGTGCCGCCGCACAGCTCGACCGAATAGCTGGCATCGTCGCCGCGGCCCATTGAGAGGACTCGGACCTCGTCGCCATATTTCTCGCCGAACAGGGCCATAGCGCCAGCGGCGATCGCCTCGTCGGGAGTCATCAGCCGGGTGGCGACGGCATCGTTCTCGCGGATGTGCCGGTTCACCTCCTCCTCGACGGCGGCGATGTCCTCCGCCGTCAGCGCCTTGGGATGCGAGAAATCGAAGCGGAGCCGGTCGGGGGCGACGAGGCTTCCCTTCTGCGTGACATGTCCGCCGAGCCGATGGCGGAGCGCGGCGTGGAGCAAGTGGGTCGCGCTATGGTTGGCGCGGACGCGGCTGCGGCGCCCGGCGTCGACCGACAGATGGACCGCGTCGCCGATCGCGACCTCGCCCGCGCGGATCAGGGCATGGTGGGCGTGGAGGCGGCCGAGGGGCTTTGACGTATCCTCGACGTCCGCCTCGAGGCCCTTCTCGCTGGCGATCGTGCCGGTGTCCCCCATCTGGCCGCCCGATTCGCCGTAAAAGGGCGTCTGGTTGGTCAGGATCACGACCTTGTCGCCCTGCCCCGCCCGCGGCACGCGCGCGCCGTCCTTGACGAGCGCGACGACCTCGCCCTCGCCCTCATGGCCGGCATAGCCGGTGAATTCGGTCGAGCCGAATTCCTCGGCGATGTCGAACCACAATTCGTCCGACGCTTTCTCGCCCGAGCCCTTCCAGGCCGCGCGGGCCTGCGCCTTCTGCTCGGCCATGGCGGCGTCGAAGCCGGCGCGGTCGACGGCGAAGCCCTGCGCTCGAAGCGCGTCCTCGGTGAGGTCGTAGGGAAAGCCGTACGTATCGTAGAGCTTGAACGCGACGTCGCCGGGGAGCGTGCCGCCGGGCGCCATCCCCGCGGTTGCTTCGTCGAGCAGGCGGAGACCCTTGTCGAGCGTCTGGCGGAAGCGGGTCTCCTCGAGCTTCAGCGTTTCCTCGATCAGCGGCTGGGCGCGGACCAGCTCGGGATAAGCCGCTCCCATCTCGGCGACGAGGGCCGGCACCAGGCGCCACATCAAAGGCTCGGGCGCCCCGAGGAGGTGGGCGTGGCGCATGGCGCGACGCATGATGCGGCGCACGACATAGCCGCGCCCTTCGTTGGCGGGCAGCACACCGTCGGCGATGAGGAAGCCGGAGGCGCGAAGGTGGTCGGCGATGACCCGGTGACTCGCCTTGCGCGGCCCTTCGGCGGTGGTCCGGGTCAGTTCGGACGAGGCGGCGATCAGCGCCCTGAAGGTGTCGGTGTCGTAATTGTCGTGGACGCCCTGCATCACGGCGGCGATCCGCTCCAGACCCATGCCGGTGTCAATCGACTTGTCGGGCAGCTCGCGGACGATCTCGTTCGCCTTCTGCTCATATTGCATGAAGACGAGGTTCCAGATCTCGGTGAAGCGGTCGCCGTCCTCGTCCGGCGAACCGGGCGGGCCGCCGGCGATGTGGTCGCCATGGTCGTAGAAGATTTCCGAGCAGGGCCCGCACGGCCCGTGGTCGCCCATCGCCCAGAAATTGTCCTTGGTGGGAATGCGGATGATGCGGCTCTCCGGCAGACCCGAAATCTTCTTCCAGAGATCGTAGGCCTCGTCGTCGGTGTGATAGACCGTTGCGGTCAGCCGATCGGGCGAGAGGCCCCATTCCCTGGTCAGCAGGTTCCAGGCGAGCGTGATCGCCCGGTCCTTGAAATAGTCGCCGAACGAGAAGTTGCCGAGCATCTCGAAGAAGGTGTGGTGGCGCGCGGTGTAGCCGACATTGTCGAGATCGTTATGCTTGCCGCCGGCGCGGACGCATTTCTGCGACGAGGTGGCGGTCGAATAAGGCCGCGACTCGAGCCCGGTGAACACGTTCTTGAACGGCACCATGCCGGCGTTGACGAACATCAGGGTGGGGTCGTTCTGCGGCACGAGTGGCGCGGACGGGACCTGGCGATGCCCTTCGCGCCCGAAATAGTCGAGGAAGCCGCGCCGGATGTCGTTGGTGGAGGTCATGGTCCGGATTTAGGGGAGGTGCTGCGCTGCGGCAAGCTGGCCGCCCGCAACGCGGAGCGATGGCTAAAGGCCGGCCGGCTCGGTCGACGCCTCGGCCGGCGGCCGAGCCGCTTCGGCCGGCTCGTCGTCGCTGCTCACCTTATAGCTGGAATAGCGCGCGATCCGTTCCCGCGCCGCCTCCGGCACATCGTCGACGACGACCGATGGGACCGTCTCGGTCTCTGCGTAGCGCACGCGGCCCGAAGGCTCCGACGCTGCTCGATATTCCCTGAGCGCCGCCGCGGAAGGCTGCGGGCCGAGCTCGATCGGCCAGGTGACGCAGCCGACGCAGGCCGGCGGCACCTCGGGCTGAGCGACGACCTCGGGCTGCGCGTATTCGGACTGCTGCACCTGCGCCCAGTCCGGGCTCTGGTAGGACGCAAGGCCGGCGTGGAAGCTCTCCTCCGGCTCGGAGAAGAGGCTCGGATCGATCTCCGAGATAGCCGAGTGGCCGAGCTGAACTCCGACCGCCGCTCCGGCGAGCGACAGTCCGGCGATCAGGGGCAGGACCAGCGAGTTCGGCACGCAAGTTCAACCGCCGGCCGCGCGCGCCGTTCCACCGGCGGGACGGCGGGCGCGACGAATCGTGGTAAATGCCCTTGCGCTCCGCGGCGGATCGGTGAAGGCTGATCCTTTCCATGAGGCGCGGGCCCGCGTCTTCTCGCGGACCCGCGGCAGCGGACGGAGGAGACGAACATGCCTGGCAGATCAGACGGCACCCGCGCCATCGCGCTCGTGGGCCCCGGCGGAGCTGGCAAGACCAGCCTGGCCGAGGCCCTTCTTTTTGCGGCGGGCGCGATCGACCGGCAGGGGTCGGTCGATGCCGGCACCACCGTCGGCGACGCCAGCCCCGAGGCGCGGGCCCGGGCCGGGTCGACCGAGACAAACCTCACCCATTTCGACTTTCTCGGCGACCGCTTCGTGCTGGTCGACGCGCCCGGGTCGGTCGGCTTCTCCGCCGACGGCGCCCTCGCCATCGCCGCGGCCGATCTTGCCGTCGTCGTCGTCGATCCCGAGACGGACCGCGCCATCCTCGCCGAGCCGGCGCTTCGCCAGCTCGAGTCGCTCGGCGTTCCGCACCTCATCTTCGTCAACAAGATCGACCAGGCGCGCGGCGGCATACGCGATCTGCTGGAGGCGCTGCAGCCGATGAGCTCGTCGCCGCTGGTCGCCCGGCAGATCCCGATCCGCAGCGGCGAGAAGATCACCGGCTTCGTCGACCTGGGTCTCGAGCGGGCCTTCCGCTACGTGCCCGGCAAGCCCTCCGAGCCGATCGACATCCCCGCCGACCTCGCCGACCGCGAGCAGGCCGACCGCTTCCACATGCTGGAACAGCTCGCTGACCATGACGACGCCCTGCTCGAGCAGCTGCTGATGGACGAGACGCCCGACCGGGCGACGATCTTCGCCGACATTGCCCGCGAGACGCGCGAGAATCTGGTGGTGCCGGTGCTGTTCGGCTCCGCGCTCAACGGCTTCGGCGTCCGCCGCTTGATGAAGGCGCTGCGCCACGACGCCCCGGCGCCGGACGCCGCGGCGACGCGACTCGGCGCCAAGACCGGCTGCGCCTTCGCCTTCAAGATCTCCCACGGCGGCAATATGGGCCGGCTCGCTTATGCGCGCGTGTTCGGTGGCACCCTCACCGAAGGCGCGGAGCTGAAGTCGCCGAGCGGGACCGTGCGCGTCGGCACGTTGTTCGCGCTCCAGGGCGAGAAGACGGCGAAGCTCGCCAAGGCGGAGACCGGCGACGTCGTCGCCATCGCAAAGGCTGAGGGCGTGGGCGCAGGCGAGTGGCTCGGCGCCAGCGGCAAGGTCCCGGAGATCGCGCTGCCGAGATCCAATTACGCGCTCGCCATCACGACCCAGGACAGAAAGGACGACGTCCGCCTCTCGACCGCCCTCCACAAGCTCTGCGAGGAGGATGCGTCCCTCTCCTGGGAGCAGGACGAAGCGCTGCACGAGACCCGCCTCAAGGGTATCAGCGACGAGCATCTGAAGGTCACTTTGGCCAAGCTGAAGCGGCGCTACGGCGTCGCGGTCCACACCAGGCCGCCGACGATCGGCTTCAAGGAATCGATCCGCAAGACCGTCACCCAGCGCGGCCGCCACAAGAAGCAATCCGGCGGTCACGGCCAGTTCGGCGACGCGGTGATCGAGATCAGGCCGCTGCCCCGCGGCTCCGGCTTCCAGTTCGACGAGAAGATCCACGGCGGCTCGGTGCCGCGCCAGTATATCCCGGCGGTGGAAGCGGGCGTGAAGGACGCGATGGACAAGGGCCCGCTCGGCTTCCCGGTGGTGGACGTGGCGGTGACCTTGATCGACGGCAGCTACCACACGGTCGACAGCTCGGAGCTCGCCTTCCGCACCGCCGGGCGGATCGGAATGGCGGAGGCGCTCGCCGCCGCGCAGCCGCACCTGCTCGAGCCGGTCCACAAGGTGAGCGTGACCACGCCGAGCTACGCTACCTCGCGGGTCACCTCCGCCATCGCCAGCCGGCGCGGCCAGATGCTCGGCATGGACAGCCGCCAGGGCTGGTCGCGCTGGGACAAGGTCGAAGCTCTGGTCCCCGAAGTCGAGCTCCAGGGCCTCGACGCCGAGCTCCGCTCGATCAGCCAGGGGCTGGCCACCTACAAGTCCGAGTTCGACCATCTGGCGGAGCTGAACGGCACGCTGGCGGACAAGGTGGTCCAGCGGGAGCTCGAGCCGGCATAGGACCGCTTGACCGCGCCGCGCCAATCCGCTTCCTCTCACCCGGTCACAAGGGGAAGCGAAATGGCCAGGCGCCTGACCTATTTCATCCTTGCCGGCCTGGTGCTCGGCATCGTCGTCGGCTGGGCGCTGAACGCCGGGCTGGGCGGCGGCACGCCTGCTGGCGACGCCGAGCTCAAGACCGTGGCCGGTTATTTCTCGATCCTGACGACCATCTTCCTCCACCTCATCAAGATGATCATCGCGCCGCTGGTGCTGGCGACGATGGTGTCGGGCATCGCGCATATGGGCGACACCGCGGCGCTGGGCCGGGTGGGCATGAAAGCGTTCGGCTGGTTCGTCTGCGCGAGCCTGGTCTCGCTGACTTTGGGCCTGATCCTGGTCACCACCCTTCATCCCGGCACCGGCCTTGGCCTCCCGATCCCACCGGCCGACGCGGCGAGCGGGGTCGACCGTTCCGCTTTCGACCTTGCCAAGTTCGTCGCCCACATCTTCCCCGAATCGATGGTCAAGGCGATGGCCGAGAACGACATCCTTCAGATCGTCGTCTTCTCGCTCTTCCTCGGTGTCGCGATCACCGCGGTCGGCGAAGCGGCGCGGCCGCTGGTGCGCGCGCTGGACGGACTCGCAAAAGTCATGCTGCAGGTCACAAACTATGTGATGCGGTTCGCCCCCGTCGCCGTGTTCGCGGCGGTGACCGCCAGCATCGCGGAGCGGGGCCCCTCGATCCTCGCGACCTACGGCTATTTCATGGGCAGCTTCTACGCCGGGCTCGTCATCCTGTGGGCGCTGCTGATCGGCCTCTGCTTCCTGATCGTCGGCCGTCGCACGCGCCTGCTGGTGCGCTACATACGCGACCCGATCGTGCTCGCTTTCTCGACCGCATCGTCCGAGGCCGCCTTCCCGCGTACCCTGGAGGCGGTCGAGCGGTTCGGCGTACCGCCGCGCATCGCCGCCTTCGTGCTGCCGCTCGGCTATTCGTTCAACCTCGACGGCTCGATGATGTACATGACCTTCGCGAGCCTGTTCATCGCCCAGGCCTACGGTATCCATTTAACGCTCACCCAGGAGATATTGATGCTCCTGACCCTGATGATCACCTCGAAGGGCGTCGCCGGCGTGCCGCGCGCCAGCCTAGTGGTGATCACCGCCACCCTTTCCCAGTTCCGCATCCCCGAGGCGGGCATCCTGATGATCCTTGCCGTCGACCATTTCCTCGATATGGGCCGCTCGGCGACCAACGTCGTCGGCAACGCGGTGGCGAGCACCGTCGTCGCCCGCTGGGAGGGCCAGCTCGACACGCCCGAGCCGGCCGATATCGAACCGCCCCACGCCCCTTCCCACCGGCCGCCGCTGCCGGCGGACGCGGAGCCGCGGGCCTAGCCGAACGGCCGGTCGATCGAGGGGGGCGGCTCGGAGAACCAGCGGGGGCCGCTCGCCGTCATGTGGAAGCAATCCTCGAGGCGGATCCCGAACTTGCCGGGTATGTAGATGCCGGGCTCGTCGGAGAAGCACATCCCGGGCGCGAGCCGTGTCGTCTCGCCGTGGACCAGGTTGACCGGCTCGTGGCCGTCGAGGCCGATACCGTGGCCGGTGCGGTGCGAGGTGCCCGGGAGCTTGTAGCGCGGGCCGTAGCCCCAGGCCTCGTATTGGCGGCGAACGGCATCGTCGACCGCGCCGGCCGGGACTCCCACGCGGGCCGTCTCGAAGGCGATCTGCTGGCCGCCCCGAACCTGGTCCCAGACCCGGCGCTGCTCGGCCGACGGCTCGCCGAAGACGAAGCTGCGCGAGATGTCGGACTGATAGCCCTCGACCGTGCAGCCGCAATCCATCAGCACCACCTCGCCGTCGCGAACCTGCTGCGGCTTGCCGCTGCCATGGGGGTAAGCGGCCGCCTCGCCGAGCAAAATGAGCGCGAATTCCGGGCTGCCGCCGAGCGCCCGCGTGGCGTCGTTCATGATCGCGCCGATCTCGCCTGGCGTCATGCCGCGCTGGATCCTGTGCCAGGTGTAGCGATAGGCGGCGATGGTGATTTCGGTCGCCTTCGTCATCAGCGCGATCTCGTGCCCGGACTTGATCATCCGGCAGGGGCGGACGACCGGCGCGGCGTTGCGGATCGGGGTGCGGGGCAGCGCCTTTTGCAGCCCGTCGACGGCGAAGAAACGCACCGTCTCCTCGATTCCGACCGGCCGCGCGGCGAGGCGGCGGTCGCGCAAAGCTCCGGCGACGAGCCGCAGCGGATCTTCGCCCTCCTGCCAGGTCCTCACCTCCGCCGGGATGGCGAGGCTCTCGCGGACCGACGGCTCCTCGAAGAAGGGAGTGACGATCACCGCCTCCCCCTCGGCGGGGATCAGCGCGGCGGTAAGCCGTTCGCTGCGATGCCAGTTGACGCCGGTGAAATAGGTCATCGAGGCGCCCGGCTCGATCAGGATGGACCCGAAGCCGAGCTGCCGCATGAGGCCCTGCGCCCTGGCGACCCGGACGAGGCGTTCGGTAGCGGAAATCGGCGCGACGTCGCCGGTCATCGGCCTCAGCTCGGGCGCCGGGGCGGCGAAAGCCGCGCGCGGCAAAGTCAATGCGGCGCCAGCGGCGAGGGCGCCGAGGCCGAAGCTGCGCCGGCCGAGCTCAGGCATAAGCATAAGGTCCCCCCTTGCGCAGCGCCTCGCGATAAGCGGGGCGGGCGTGGATGCGGTCGAGCCAGGCGATGAGGTTCGGCCGGCGCTCGTCCAGGCCGGCGCGGTGGCACGAGGCTTCGAGCGGGAAGCTCATCATCACGTCGGCGGCGGTGAAGGCGTCCCCGGCGAACCAGTCGCGCTCGGCCAGCTCGCTTTCGAGCCAGTCGAGATGCGCGTCGAGCATGCGCTGCAGCGGCGCACGCGCCGGGCGGCCGAGCAGGCCGAGGCGGCGGACGACCAGCATGGCGAGCAAAGGCGGCATCATCGAGCCTTCGGCATAATGGAGGAACTGGCGGTAGAGCAGCACCGCCTCGCGATTGGCGGGCGGGCCAAGCCGGCCGTCGGCTTTCTCGACCAGATATTCGAC
Source organism: Sphingomonadales bacterium (assembly GCA_034668625.1). Classification (GTDB taxonomy): domain Bacteria; phylum Pseudomonadota; class Alphaproteobacteria; order Sphingomonadales; family Sphingomonadaceae; genus Allosphingosinicella. The sequence continues at coordinate 103,041 of JAXDOX010000035.1, read as the reverse complement.
GATCGCCCCGGTCTCGGCGACGATCCGGCCGGCGCCGCCGCGGGCGTCCAGATCCTCGATCACCGGCGACTTGCCGAGCGGGTGGACCCGGCGGAGCTCGGGCGGGGCGAGCATCGTGCGCCTGTCGCGCTCGTAGCGCTTCACCTCGTAGGGCAGGCCGAGCTCCTCGAGCAGCCAGAGGATGCGCTGCGAGCGGCTGTTCTCGAGGTGGTGGACGCGGATCATCGGTCCCATTCCATAAGGACCGGGCGGCCGCTAGGGAACCGTCCCCTTCCCCGCTTGTCTGAACTCCGACCGCGACATCGAGTAAGAGATTGACCCCCTTTTCCTCCCCCGCCGGAGCGCCGCCGCTCCGTCCCGGCTTCCGCGAGTTCGTCGCCTTGATGGCGGCTTTGATGGCGTCGAACGCGATGGCGATCGATTCGATGCTGCCGGCGCTCCCGGCGATCGGCGAGGCGCTGGGCGTGCACGAGGAGAACAGGCGGCAGCTGGTCGTCACTTTCTATCTGCTCGGCTTCGGCGCGGCGCAGATCGGCTACGGCCCGCTCTCCGACCGGTTCGGGCGCAAGGGGCTGCTGGTCGCCGGGCTCGCTTTCTACGCCGTGTTCGCGACGCTGGCGGGGCTTGCGGCCAGCTTCACGCTGCTGCTGACGGCGCGGGTGATGCAGGGCGTCGCCGCGGCGGCGAGCCGGGTGCTGGTCGTCTCGATCGTCCGCGACCGCTATCACGGCCCGGCAATGGCCCGGGTCATGTCGCTGACCATGATCGTGTTCATGATCGTGCCGATCCTCGCGCCCTTCTTCGGCCAGGCGGTGCTGGCGGTGGCGAGCTGGCGGCACATCTTCATCGGCCTCGGCGCCTACGGGACCTTGCTCGCGGCCTGGGTATTGTGGCGGCTCCCCGAGACTTTGGCCGCGGAGAAACGCCGGCCGCTGTCGCTTAGCGCGATCGGCGAGGCGGCGCGGCTGACGCTCCGCACCCGTCAGTCGGTCGGGAACGCGCTCGTCCAGACGCTGGCGATGGGCGCGCTCTTCTCGTTCATCAACTCGGTCCAGCAGATCGTCGCCGAAGTGCTGGTTCGGCCGGCCCTGCTGCCGGTCGTCTTCGCCTGCGTCGCCGGCCCGATGGCGCTCAGCTCCTACGCCAATTCGAAGCTGGTGATGCGTTTGGGCTCGCGCCGGCTGCTGCTCCGCGCGCTCGTCTGTTTCACCGCCGCGGCCGCCGTCCACCTCGCCGTCGCCGCGGCGTGGGGCGAGACCTTGTGGACCTTCATTGCCCTCCAGGCGGCCACGATGGCCTGCTTCGGCCTGATCGGCGCCAATGCCGGCGCGCTGGCGATGGAGCCGCTTGGCCACGTCGCCGGCACCGCCTCCTCGCTCCAGGGCGTGCTGACCACAATCGGCGGCGCCCTGATCGGCTACGCGGTCGGCCAGCAATTCGACGGCACCACTTTGCCGCTGCTCATCGGCTTCACCGTCTGCGGCGCCCTCGGCCTCGCCGTCGCCCTGTGGGCCAACCGCGACCCTTGCCGCGACACGCATGACGAAGCCGAAATCGACGTCCAGGAGACCGCGGCGCGGCCGGCCTGAGGCGGGCACACCCGAAATAAGTTGAGGAAGTTGAGGATATCCAAAAGGTGGTGCGCAGGCGGCCTGAAACGCCAAAACCCGGCCGCATCGCTGCGACCGGGTTTCGAAGCCCCGAGAGGTCGGAAGGGCGTGACGGTTCACAAGCGCAGAGGCTTTCCTGCTGATGCCTGGCCTGGGAGGCGGAGGGCCTGGCGCCAAAGGTAACAAAGGTAACGGTACGTCGCGCGGAGGGGACCCCTTCGCGCCTACAGATCGTCCTCCGCATCGGGGCCGGTCATCAGCGCTTCGGCGACCGCGTCGGTCTTGCCGCGGATGGCGCGTTCGAGCCGCGCGGCGACGTCGGGATTCTCGCGCAGATAGGTCTTGGCGTTCTCGCGGCCCTGGCCGATGCGGACGCTGTCGTAGCTGAACCAGGCGCCCGATTTCTCGACCAGCCCCGCCTTGACTCCGAGATCGAGGATCTCGCCGACCTTGGAGATGCCCTCGCCGTACATGATGTCGAACTCGACCTGCTTGAACGGCGGCGCCACCTTGTTCTTGACCACCTTCACCCGAGTCGTATTGCCGACGATGTCGTCGCGATCCTTGATCTGCCCGGTGCGGCGGATGTCGAGGCGCACCGACGCGTAGAATTTGAGCGCGTTGCCGCCGGTGGTCGTCTCCGGATTGCCGTACATGACGCCGATCTTCATGCGCAGCTGATTGATGAAGATGACGATGCATTTCGACTTGGAGATGGAGCCGGTGAGCTTCCTCAGCGACTGGCTCATCAGCCGCGCCTGGAGGCCGACATGGCTGTCGCCCATCTCGCCCTCGATCTCGGCGCGCGGCACCAGGGCCGCGACCGAATCGACGACCAGCACGTCGATCGCGTTGGAACGGACCAGAGTGTCGGTGATCTCGAGCGCCTGCTCGCCCGTGTCCGGCTGCGACACGATCAGCTCGTCGACGTCGACGCCCAATTTCTTCGCGTAGCCGGGGTCGAGCGCGTGCTCGGCGTCGACGAAGGCGGCGGTGCCGCCGGCCTTCTGCGCTTCGGCGATGACGTGGAGGGCGAGCGTCGTCTTGCCCGAGCTTTCCGGGCCGTAGACCTCGACCACCCGCCCGCGCGGCAGGCCGCCGATGCCGAGCGCGATGTCGAGCCCGAGCGAGCCGGTCGAGATGGTCTCGATCTCCACCGCCTCGCGCGAGCCGAGCCGCATCGCGCTGCCCTTGCCGAAGGCGCGGTCGATCTGCGCGAGGGCGGCCTCGAGGGCTTTCTGCTTGTCCATATTGTCGGAGGTCCCGCTTACGATTTTCAGAGATGCCGTCATGGCGTCACTCCCCGTTAGAGCCGACGCGCCGCCCATTCAACGCGTTCGTCGTGACAGCGCGTGTACTATGAATGTTCCGGCGGAACAAGAGGGAAACTTCAAGCTCCACGGCAGGATGCTTCACGCCGAGACGTGGAGACGTGGAGAGGCCGCGGCGGCGCCAGCCGCCTTCACTCATAAATCCGTGACGGCTACCGATTTATGATCCTGGTCGGAGAGCCCCGGTGCCGGAAATCGGTAGCTGTCCCCAATTTCGGGGCCGCGTGAATCCTGCCTTCCCGTCTCAATCAGCCGCGACGAGCTTGGCGAGCGCCTCGCGCAGCGCCTGCTGGAAGTCGGAGCGGGCGTAGATGTCGTTGTGGCCGGCTTTGGGGATGGTGCGGTCGTAGACGAGGGTGCGGGCGGCGCGGCGGAGGGCGTCGGTGCGGGCCCTGGGGACCAGCGAATCGGCGGCGCCGGCGATGATCGCCACCGGTGCCGGCGCCGCGGCGAGATCGTCGGCGGCCTCCATCCGGTTGCGGAAGAGCCAGCGCACAGGAAGCCAGGGGACATGGCCGGCGGCGACCTCGGTCAGGGAATCGAACGGCGTGACGAGGATGGCGCCGGCGACCGGGCGCTCCCGCGCCAGATGCGCCGCGACGCCGCTGCCGATCGAAAAGCCGACCGCGACGACCGGCCGGCCCGGGAAGCGGGCCGCGGCGAAATCGTGGACGAGCAGCGCATCGGCGAGGAATGCCGCCGCGCCCGGCCGGCCGCCGCTCGGTGCGTAGCCCCGATAATGAAAGGTGACGATGTCGGCGCCCGGATAGACGTCGCCGAGATATTCGGCGGCATGGTCGGCGTTCCAGGCATTGCCGCCGAAGCCGAGGATGAGCGCCGGGTTCGGACCGGGCCGCCGCGGCGGCAGGTGGACGCCGACCAGCTTCGTGCCGTCCGTCGCCGTCAGCGCCAGCCGCTCGGCGCCGGGCGGCAGCGGATCGTCCGCGCGCGCCGCATCGACCGGGAAAAGGGCGCGATTCTGGAGGGAAAAGGCCAAGGCGCAGACGGCGGCGTAGAGCAAGACGGCCGCCGCCAACAGCTTCCACACCATCGGCCATTCCTCCGCGCGGCAAAATCTAGAAGTTGCGGCACGCCTCGTCGAGCGCCGGCTCGATCGCATCGAGGGTGAAGGGCTTGGAGAGGACCGGCGCCGCGGCGTGGGCCGGCGGCGGCGGCTCGATATGGCCGCCGGTCGCCAGGATGTAGGGAATGCCCATGGCGGCGAGCCGGTCGGCGACCGGCCAGACCCGCTCGCCGTTCAGGTTGACGTCGATGATGGCGACGTCGAAGCCGCCCTCCTCGACCCGCGCAAGCGCGTCCGGCACCGTCTCGCAGGTGCCCGCGACCCGGTGGCCGAGCGAATCGAGAAAGTCCTCGAGCATCATCGAGATGAGCGACTCGTCTTCGACGATGAGGACGCTGCGGGGGTTGGTCACGGTCACGCGCTTAAGGCAGCGCAACCGCTTGCGAAACAATTATTTTGCGGGCGGAAAAGGGGTGCTCCTCCCCGGAACGGGGAGGGGGGACCGCACGAAATGCGGTGGAGGGGGCCCACGCCTCCATGCTCGCTGCGCTCGCCCCCTCCACCACGCTTCGCCTGGTCCCCCTCCCCGTTCCGGGGAGGCGTTTATTTCCCCGCCAGCGCGTCCCTCGTGGCTTCGGCGAGCTGCTGGACCGAGAAGGGCTTGGCGAGGAAGGCGACGCGGTCGAGGTCGATCGACTGGCGCAATTGCTCCTCGGCATAGCCCGAGATGAAGAGGATCTTGAGGTCGCCCTGGAGCTTCCTCGCCTCGCGCGCAGTGGTCGGGCCGTCCATCGTCGGCATGACGACGTCCGAGATCATCAGATCGACCCGCCCTTCGCGCTCCAGTATCTCGAGCGCCGCCTCGCCATTCTCGGCGGTCAGCACGGTGTAGCCGTGGCGGGTGAGCGCACGCTCGGCGACGGCGCGGACCGTCGCCTCGTCCTCGACGAGCAGGATAGTGCCGGTGCCCCACAGCTCGCCCGCCGCCTCCTTGGTCTTGCGGCCGGGCTTCGCCGCCTCGACCCGGTGGACCGGGAAATAGAGGGTGAAGCTGGTCCCCTTGCCCGGCTCGCTCTCGGCGAAGATGAAGCCGCCCGATTGCTTGACGATGCCGTAGACGGTGGAGAGGCCGAGGCCGGTCCCCTTTCCCACCTCCTTGGTGGTGAAGAAAGGCTCGAATATCTTGGGCAGGAGATGCGGGGCGATGCCGGTTCCGGTGTCGGCGACGCGGAGCGCGGTATATTCAGCGATCGGCAGGATCTCGCTGCCCATGCGCCGGACGTCGTCGGCCGAGACGGCGTAGGTCTGGATCGTGAGGGTGCCGCCGCCTTTCTCGTCCTTGGCGAGCATCGCGTCGCGGGCGTTGACCGCGAGGTTGACGATGACCTGCTCGAGCTGACCCGGATCGGCGCGGACGGCGCCGAGGCTGCGGCCGTGCTTGACGTCGAGCTTCACCGTGTCGCCGATGAGGCGCTTGAGGAGCGTCGAGACCTCGGCGATGACGTCGGGGAGCTGGAGGACCTGGGGGCGGAGCGTCTGCTGGCGGGAGAAAGCGAGCAGCTGGCGGGTGAGGCTGGCGGCGCGGTTGGAGTTTGAGCGGATCTGCTGGATGTCGTCATAATCGCTGTCGCCCGGCGCATGGCGCATCAGCATGAGGTCGCAATGGCCGATGATGGCGGTCAGGATGTTGTTGAAATCATGGGCGACGCCGCCGGCGAGCTGGCCGACCGCCTGCATCTTGGTGGCCTGCGCGACCTGGCGCTTCAGCCGGTCCTCTTCGCTATTGTCCTTGAGCGAGAGGAGCACCGCCGCCTCGCCGAGCCCGCGCGCGCCGGCGACGGTAAGGGCGATCGGCTCGTCCGGCCGCGCCTTGAGGCGCACCGCGAGGTCACCGGACATCGAAGGGCCGCGGGCGAAGCGCCGGACGGAGTCGGCGACGGCGGCCTTGTCCTCGTCGACGACGAGGTCGCTCGGCCAGGTCGGTGCCGCGCCGCGCGACAGACCGGCGGCGCGGCGGAAGGCGGCGTTCAGATAGACGAAGCGGCCGTCGCGGTCGGCCAAAGCGAGGCCGAGCGGCAAAATCTCCAGCAGGCCGTTCAGGTTCGCGCCCCCTTCCCCGCCGCCGAGCTCGTCGAGCAGGAGGAAGAGGAGCGGCCCCGCCTCGCCGTCGACCGGCACCTGGAGGATGCGCAGCGCTCCACCGGCCTTTCCTTCGCGGGCGAAGTGGAAGCGGCCATCCTCGCCTACCCCGAACAGATCGGCGACCGGGCCGCCGAGCGGCGCCTCCGGCTCGGCCGCGGCGCGGGCGAGGAAGGCGCGGTTGGCGGTGAGCAGACGCCCTCCGGCGTCGACCAGGGCGGCCATGATTCCGGCCTGGCCGAGCCGCTCGCCCGCCTCGCCGGTGACCAGCCGCCGCGCCTCCCCTTCGACGTCCGCCGCCTCGACCCGCTCGGTCCGCCACAGGAGCCGGTCGGAGGCGCCGCCGGCGACGGCGACAGAGAGACGGTAGCTCGCGCCCGCGGCCTCGGCGGATCCGTCGCGGCGGGCGGCTTCCAGCGCGGCGGCGCCTCCGTCGACGAGGCCGGCGGGAGAGGCGGCGCCGAACGCCTGCTCATAGGCCGAATTGACGGCGACAAGTGCGCCGTTGAGGTCGGTGACCGCGAGCGGGCCGCCGCCGCCGTCAAGCGCAGTGCGGAGCAGGCTGCGGTCGAGCACGAGCTCCGCTGACATGGTCTGCGCGGGCTGTCGGCTACCGATCAAGGCGAGCGGCACCCCCAGCGCCAGCGCCCCGGCGAGGAAGCAGGCGGCAAAGAGCGGGCTTGCCAGCGCCCACAGCAAAAGCGCCGCCGAAGCCGCGGCAGCGGCCGAGACCGCGACCAGGGCCGCGGCGCTGCGGGGAGCGGCGCTCGCCATGCCTACCAGAGGCGCACGCGCTGGTCCGGGGCCAAATAGAGCCTCTGCCCGGCCTGGACCCCGAAAGCGGCGTACCAGGGGTCGAGGTTGCGGACCACCGCGGCGCGCTGCTCGGATGGGGAATGCGGATCGGTGAGCAGCCGCTGGCGCAAATTCGCCTCGCGATAATTGCGCCGCCAGACCTGCGCCCAGCCGAGGTAGAAACGCTGGTCGCCGGTGAAGCCGTCGAGCACCGGCGCCGGCCTGCCGCCGATCGCGGTGTGATAGGCGTCGTAGGCGACGGTGAGGCCGGCGAGGTCGGCGACATTCTCGCCCATGGTGAGCTTGCCCTGGACGTGCATGCCGGGCAGCGGCTCGTAGGCGTCATATTCGCTGCCGAGCGCGTCGAGCCGCGACTGGAAGGCCTTCAAATCCTGCGGGGTCCACCAGTCGACCAGCCGGCCTTCGCGATTATATTTGGCGCCCTGGTCGTCGAAATGGTGGCTGAGCTCGTGGCCGATGACCGCGCCGATGCCGCCGTAATTGACCGCCGGGTCGGCCTTGGGATCGAAGAAAGGCGGCTGCAGGATCGCGGCCGGGAAGACGATCTCGACCATCCCGAAATTGGCGTAGGCGTTGATCTCCATCGGAGTCATGCCCCATTCCCAGCGGTAGATCGGCTTGCCGAGCTTGGTGACGTTATATTCGTATTCGAAATTGGCCGAGCGCATGGCGTTGCCGAGCGGGTCGTCGCGGCGAACGACGAGGCCTGAGAAATCGCGCCAGCGCGAGGGGTAGCCGATCTTCGGAGTGAAGGCGGCGAGCTTGGCGTGGGCGGCCGCCCTGGTCTCCGGGGCCATCCATTCCAGCCGGTCGATGCGGCGGTCCATCGCCGCGATGATGTTGTGGACGAGCTGGTCCGCCGCGGCCTTGGTCTCCGGCGGGAAGTAGCGCTGGACATAGATCTTGCTGACCTCGTCCGACAAAGCGTTGGTGGTGAAGCTCACCGCCCGCTTCCAGCGCTCCTCCTGCTGCGGCGTGCCGGAGAGGATTGTGCCGTAGAAGGCGAAATTCTCCTGGTCGAACGCCTTGGGGAGATAATCCGCATATTGGTCGAGCGAGCGGACGAGCAGCTGGTCCTTCAGCACACCCAGCGGAGTCCTGGCGATGAGGGCGGCGGTGCCCTGGATCGCGCTCGGCTGAGCGACGATGACGTCGCTGACATTGGCGCCGATGCCGCGGAAATAGGTGCCAAAGTCGAAGCCGGGGGCGAGCTTGGCGAGCTGGGCGAGGCTCATCTTGTTGTAGGTCTTGGTCGCGTCGCGGCTCTCGATTCGGGTCCAGTGGGCCTTGGCCACCTCGGTCTCGAAGGCCATGATCGCCTTCGCCCGCGCCGCCGAATTGGCTTCGCCGGCGAGGCTCAGCATCTTGGCGAGATGCGCCTCGTAGGCGGCGCGGGTCTCGGCGAGCTTGGCGTCGGGCTTCAAATAATAATCGCGGTCGGGAAGGCCGAGGCCGGCCTGCACGAGGGTCAGCGCGTAGCTTTCGGGATTCTTGTCGTCCTGGCCCACGAATGCGACGACCGGGCCGCCGACCGAATTGCGGGTCGACCGGGCGACCAAGGCCGCATAGCCGGCCTTGGAGCGCAGGCCCCGTATCTGGTTCAGCCAGGGGGCGAGCGGGGCGAGGCCCTTCGCCTCGATGCCGGGCTCGTCGAGGAAGGCGGCATAGGCGTTGCCGATCTTCGAATTGGGGTCCTTGACCGCCTCGTCCAGTATTTCGCGGGTGCGCTGGCGCGACAAGTCGTCGAGCATCGTGAACATGCCGTAATTCGACTTGTCGGGCGGGATTGGAGTCGTCTTCGCCCAAATGCCGTTGGCATATTGATAGAAATTGTCGCCCGGCGCGACCGTCCGGTCCATGCCCGCCTCATCGAAGCCGAAAGCGCCGATCTGCGGCCGGTCGGCGGTCGCCGGAGCGACCGGACCGGCGGCGGCGGTGGCGACGGTCGCGGTCTGCTCGCGGACCTCCGCGGGGGTGACTCCGTGGCTGGCGCAGCCGGCGAGGACGGTGGTGGCGGCGAAGAAAGTGAGGCACTGGCGCATCGGGACGGTCTCCGGGGACGGCGGGGTGGCGGCCTGATAGACCCGAGGTGCGGCCGATTCAAACCCTCGCCGCGCGCCGCTCCTGCCGCCGCCGGCGCCATTTCGAGCGAATCCACAGCCGCCAGCCGATCGCGCTCACCGCATAGCCGGTCGCGGCCGCGGCGGCCGAGATGGTGAGGATGCCGAGCGCGACCGGACCCGAGGCATGGTGGATGAAGTAGAGGAAGCGGCCGAGCTCGCTCATCCCCTGCAGGGCGGCGAGAGGCGGCCGGCCGACCGAAGGGCGGCCCAATTCCCACAGCCCGATGTGCAACGCCGCAACATACATCGGCGGGATGGTGAGCGGGTTGACGACGAGGGTGAAGGCGGCGGCGAGGGCGACGTTGGCGCGCACCGGAATGGCGAGGATCGCGGCGATCACCACGTGCATGAACGGGATGATCACGCCGATTCCGAGGCCGAGGGCCACGCCGCGCGGAACCGAACGGTGATTGAGGTGCCACAGGTTCGGCTGCGAGAGCTGCTTGGCGAAGGGGCGCAGCAGCCGGTATTGGTCGATCGTCTCGCGGCGCGGCAGATGGCCCCTGAGCCAGCCGCGCAAGCCCCCTCCCCCGGCGCGCGGCTCAGCCATGCTGGCGCAGCAGGCGGCCCTGCTCCTTCTTCCAGTCCTTCTCGCGCTCGTGCTCGCGCTTGTCGTGCGCCTTGCGGCCCTTGGCGATGGCGAGCTCGACCTTGGCCTTGCCGCGTCCGTTGAAATAGACCGAGAGCGGGACGAGCGTCATGCCCTGGCGGGCGACGGCGCCGAACATCTTGTTGATCTCGCGCGCGGTGAGCAGCAGCTTCCTTGGGCGCTTGGGCTCGTGGTTGAAGCGGTTGCCGTGGCTGAACTCGGGGATGTTGGCGTTGATCAGCCACACCTCGCCGTCCTTCACCTCGGCATAGCTCTCGGCGATCGACCCCTCGCCGAAGCGCAGCGACTTCACCTCGGTGCCGGTGAGCGCGATCCCCGCCTCATATTTGTCCTCGATCGCATAATCGTAGCGCGCCCGCCGGTTCTCGGCGACGACCTTCTGCTTGTCGAACGGGATGGGACGGGGGCGGGCCATGGGGCGGACATAGAGAGGGGGGAGGACGAGGGAAAGGCGGCGTGGCGCACTTTGTCCTGCCCTCGAAATCGAGGGGAGGATTAGGCGAGCCCCGCATGCTCCATCGCGGCGTCCACCGCGCCGCGGCTCGGCTCCGACGGTGGCGTCATCGGCAGGCGGAGCTCGGCCGAGAATTCGGGCCTCAGCTTGTTCAAGGCATATTTGACGGGCCCCGGCGAGGCGTCGGTGAAGAGGGCGGCGTGGAGGGGATAGAGTTTGTCCTGCAGTTTTAATGCTTCGTCCCATCTCCCTGATATGCAAGCATTCTGGAACTCCGCGCAGAGGCGCGGGGCGACGTTGGCGGTGACCGAGACGCAGCCCCGGCCGCCCATCGCCATGAAGCCCAGGGCCATGTCGTCATTGCCGGAGAGCTGGATGAAATCCTCGCCGCAGGCGGCGCGCTGGGCGGAGATTCGGGCGAGGTTGCCGGTCGCGTCCTTAACTGCGACGACGTTGGCGATCCTGGCCAGCCGGCCCATTGTCTCGACCGCAATGTCCGTCACAGTACGCGCCGGCACGTTGTAGAGGACGATCGGCAAGTCGACCGCCCCGGCGATCGCCGCGAGATGGGCGTAGATGCCCTCCTGGTTCGGGCGGTTGTAATAAGGCGGCACGTGGAGCGCCGCGTCGGCGCCACACTCCTTCGCCACCTTGGTGAGGGCAATGGCGTGCGCGGTGTCGTTCGACCCACAGCCGGCAATGACCGGGATCCGGCCGGCGGCCGCCTCCACGCAGATCTCGATGACCCGCCGATGCTCGTCCGGCCGCAGGGTCGCCGATTCGCCGGTCGTCCCGGCCGGGACAAGCCCGTGACTTCCCTCGGCAATCTGCCAGGCGACGAAATCCCGGTAAGCGGCCTCGTCCAACGCTTCGTCGCGGAAAATCGTCACCAGAGCCGGGATCGACCCGCGAAACATGATTTATCTCCTTCACGCGGAAGGCCTTGGCGGACAGAATGGTAAGGAAGGCCGTTCAGTGCCTGATAAGGAGGCCTTCGCCATTCTGTCCAGCATGCAGAAGAAAGCCCTGATTCTCGGCCTGTTGAGCGTCTCCGCCGCGGCGATGGGAGCCTCCGGCGTGACCGTGAGGCCGCTCGAATTCGCGCGAATCCTCCCCGCCGCGGTGCAGTCGGCGGTGCTGCCGCCAGCCAACGTTCCGATTCCCGCCCCGCCCGCGCCGCCGCCGGTCTATGTGCCGCCAGCGCTGGCGAGCGCGCTCTCGCAGTGGAACAGCCTGCGCCAGAGCGACAATAACAATTTCTCTTCCTACGCCTCGTTCCTGATCAGCCACCGCGGCTGGCCGGGCGAAACCGGGCTGCGCAAGTCCGCCGAAAAGGCCGCCACGCCCGAGACGGCGATGCCTGCGCAGGTGGTCGGCTTCTTCCGCATCTTCCCGCCGCTGACGACGACCGGCCAGGCGCGCTTCGCCCTCGCCCTCCAGGCGACGGGCCAGGCGGAGGAGGCGCGCGACGCGGCGCGTGCGGCGTGGACGGCGGGGAGCCTCAGCGAGGCCGACGAGGCGCGATTGCTAACCGCCTTCTCCGGCGCGCTGACCCCCGACGATCACGATGCCCGCCTCGACGCGCTCCTGACCGCCGGGGACAAAGCGGGGGCGGTGCGGATGCTTGCCCTCGCCTCGCCGGCCAAAAGGCAATTGTTCGAGACGCGCCTCGCGCTCCAGACCAAGGCCTCGGACGCCGGGTCCAAGCTCGGTGCCTTGCCGTCCGACTTCGAGGGCGACCCCGGCCTGCTTCGCGACAAGGCGAACTGGCTGAGGAACGGCGGCCAGGCTCTGGCGGCGCGGCAGCTGATGGCGAACCGGCCGCGGCTGACCGCCCGCCCCGCCGATCCGGAGAAATGGTTCGAGACCAACCTCACGCTCGCCCGCGAAGCTGCCAACGACCGGCAGTGGCAGACCGCGTACGACATCGCCTCGAAGCTCGACGACGCCTACGAGCCGGGCACCGACGTCAGCGAGCGCCCCTATGGCGAGCGCGACGAATATACGAGCCTCGCCTGGCTCGCCGGCAGCGCCGCGCTCAACAAGCTCGGCCGCCCGGCCGACGCGATCCGCCTGTTCGACCTCTACGCCCACGGCGCCCTCTCGCCGCAGACCCGCTCCAAGGGCTTCTACTGGGCCGCGCGCGCCGCCACCGCGGCCGGACGAAGCGACGAAGCCGCATCCTATTACGCCCAGGCGGCGACCGCCCCGGACCAATTCTACGGCCAGCTCGCTACCGAAAGACTCGGCCGCATCATCCCAGCCCCGCCCGCAACCCCGCCGATCGCGCCCACCGAGGCCGAACGCCAGGCCTTCGCGCAGCGCAGCCTCGTCGAAGCGGCGAAGGTGCTCGGCCAGCTTGGCCGTTACTCCGACCAGACCTTGTTCGTCCGAGCCATCGCCCAGTCGCTCGACAACGACCGTGAACGCGTGCTCGCCGCCGAGTTCGGCCGCTCGATCGGCCGGCCGGACCTCGGCGTCTGGATCGCGCGGGAGGCGCGCAGCAAGGGCGCCAGCTTCTACGCACGCTCGGGTTTCCCCGAAGTCCCGGTCTCGCCCGTCTTCGCCCGCTACTGGACCATCTCCCACGCCATCGCCCGGCAGGAGAGCTCGTTCGATCGCGGCGCGGTCAGCAACGCCGGCGCGCGCGGCATGATGCAGCTCATGCCCGGAACGGCACGGGAGACCGCGGGCAAGCTCGGCCTCGGCTACGATTTCTCGCGGCTGACCACAGACCCGAGCTACAACGTCATGCTCGGCACCAGCTATTTCTCGACATTGCTCGACCAATGGGGGGGCAGCATGCCGCTCGCCGTGGCGAGCTACAATGCCGGCGTCGGCAACGTCAGGAAATGGGTCGCCCAGAACGGCGACCCGCGCCTCCCCGGCGTCGACATGGTGCAGTGGATCGAGGCGATCCCCTTCTTCGAGACCCGCAATTACGTCCAGCGCGTGCTCGAGAACGCCGTCGTCTACGACACCTTCGCGCAAGGCGCGCCGGCCGGGAACCGGCTCAGCTTCTATCTCGGCAAGACCGGGCCCGGATAGGCCCGTCATTCCCGCGAAAGCGGGAATCCATGCTGCCTTCGTGCAATGCCAAGGAATCCGTATGGACTCCCGCTTTCGCGGGAGTGACGATGACCCGTGACCGACCGACCGAACTATATCACGCCCGAGGGGTACCGGAGCCTGCGCGAGGAATATGAGCGGCTGTTCGGGGACGAACGGCCGAAGCTTGTCGAGACGATCAGTTGGGCGGCGGGGAACGGGGATCGGTCGGAAAACGGGGATTACATCTACGGCCGCAAGCGCCTCAGGGAGATCGACCGCCGGCTCGGCTGGCTGTCGCGGCGGATGAAGGAGGCGAAGGTGGTCGATCCAGCCGCCCAGCCCGAGCGCGGCAAGGTGTATTTCGGCGCCACCGTAACGCTCGTCGACGACGAAGACCGGGAGCGCATAATTACATTGGTGGGCGAGGACGAGACCGATGCCGGGGCCGGGCGGATCGCCTGGACCTCGCCGATCGGCCGCGCCATCCGAGGCGCTGCGGTCGGCGACGTGCGGCGGGTGACCCTGCCTGTGGGAGAGCGAGAACTGGAGATCGTCGAGATCCTCTATCCCGACTGAGCCGGCCCCGGCCGGCGCATGCCCGTCGGGCTGCGGCCCGTCCAGCGCTTGAAGGCGCGGGAGAAAGCGGACGGCTCCGCGAAGCCGAGGCGCCACGCCGCTTCCTTCACCGTCAGGCCCTCGTCGCGAATGAAGCGCAATGCGAGGCGGCGGCGGACACGCTCGACGAGGGCCTCGAAGGTCGTCCCTTCCGCCTTGAGCCGGCGGTAGAGCGTCTGGCGCGACAGCCCGAGCGCCCGCGCCACCGAGTCGATCCGCATGCCGCCTTCGGGCAGCAGCATTTCGATCTGCCGCTCGACATCGCGCCGGAACGCGGAGGACGGGGGCGCGGCGGGGCGGCGCTCGAACGCTTTCGAGACCTCGCCGAGCAGCGCCATGAAGGAGCCGAGCCCGTCTGTGCGGCGAAGCGCCGCAGCCCCGTCGTACGGAGTACTGCCGCCTGGCTGAAGACCGAAGCGGCGCATCATCGCCGCGCAGGCTTCCTCGCGCTCGCAGCCGCCGCAGGCGCCGCGCACCATCTTCTCGATGCAACTTGCGATCATGTTTTTGTCACCCCGGATCATGGCCGCGACGTGTGTTGCTGACTTAATACTCCAAAACAGCCGGGGGCGGAAGGCCGCACGGCGAACATGGAGGGGAAGCTATGAAACGGATCCTGGCCGGAGCCCTGGCGGCTTCGATGCTGGTCGCGGCGCAGCCGGCGCGGGCCGACACGGTGGCGGACTGGTGGGATTACGCGATGAAGATCGGCAGTCCGCTGACCGCCGCCTCGCAGACTCCCGACCAGGCCCGCGCCGTCACCCGCGCCTCGCTGGCGATGTTCGAGGCGCTGGACGCCATCGACCGGCGCTACGAATCCTATCTCGGCGTGCCCGCCGGCGATCCCTCCGCCTCGCAGGACGCGGCGGCGGCGACCGCAGCCTATACGGTGCTGGTCCAATCCTTCCCGGCGCTGAAGACGGCGATCGAGGAGAGCTACCAGATCACCATGGCGGAGGTGCCGGACGGCAAGGCCAAGGAAGCCGGGCGGGCGATCGGCGAGGCGGCCGGCAAGGCGGCGCTGCAGGCCGGCGGCCTCGACCCGGCGATCGCGCAAACCCCCTACCGGCCGAGGACCAGCCCGGGCGAATGGGTGGCGACCGGCCTTCCCAGCATCGACGTCTGGCAGATTGCCTTGAAGCCGTGGGCGATCGGCAGCGTGGATGCGCTCCTGCCGCCGCCGCCGGTAGCGCTAGGCAGCGCTCGCTGGGCGAAGGATTATGAGGAAGTGCGCCGATTCGGCGGGCGCGCCAGCAAGGAGCGCACGCCGCACCAGACACTGATGGCGCGCTACCGCCAGGCGCCGGACCTCGCCCCCACTTTGCTGACCGTCGCGAACCAGCCGGGGCGGACGCCGCTGCAGAACGCGCGGATGTTCGCCCGCTACCAGATGGCGTTCGACGATGCGGCCGAGGCGATGGCGGCGGCCAAGTTCCACTACGATTTCTGGCGGCCGATCACCGCCATCCGCAACGGCGCCGCCGACGGCAATGACGGCACGGAGGCCGATCCCGGCTGGCTGCCGCTGCTCGGGACGCCCAATTTCCCGGAATATCCCTGCGGCCATTGCACCGTCGCCGGCGCGATCGCCGAGGTGATGAATGCCGAGACCGGGCCGCGGCCGCCGGGGGGCGTGCGGGTCGGCTCGCTGGCGGTGCCGAACTCGATCGTCCAGACCCTGCCGACCTGGGACGAATGGGCCCGGCAGGTCTCCGATTCGCGGATGTACGGCGGCGTCCACTACCGCTTCTCGAACGAAGCGGGCGAGGCGATCGGGCGGCAGGCCGCGCGGATCGTCCTCGCCAAGGTGATGCGCCCGCTGCCGCCGGCAAGGCGGAAGCGCTAGCGCGCTCGAGTTCCAGATCGAATCGCCCGCACCCGTTCGCCCTGAGCTTGTCGAAGGGCCTTACTTCCGGTCCCGAAGAAAAACAGAGGGGCTTCGACAGGCTCAGCCCGAACGGAGACAATGAAATCGATCCCCGAGCGCGCTAGCCCTCGCCGGTGCCGAACGCCTCGCGGGCCAAAGCGAGGATCGCCGGGTCGGCCTCGGGCGGAGCCATCGGCACTGCCGCTTCGAGCCGCGCGGCGACGGCGGCGAGCGCGGCGATGCGGGCTGCTTTCTTGTTGTTGCCGTCGATCGCCGCCCACGGCGCCCAGGAGGTGTCGGCATGGGCGAACATCTCCTCGATCGCGGCGAGATATTGGGGCCGCTTGAGCCGGTTGCGGAAATCGTCCGCACTCACCTTCCAGCGCTTCCAGGGATGAGCGATCCGCGCCTGCAGCCGCTCGTCCTGCACCGCCTGGGTGACGTGGAAGAAGAGCTTGACGATTGTAGTGCCGTCGAACGCCTGCTGGGCTTCGAACTCGTTGATCTCGTCATAGCCGCGGCGCCATTCCGCCTCGCTCGCCAGGCCCTCGACCCGTTCGACGAGGACGCGGCCGTACCAGCTGCGGTCGAACACGGCGATTTCGCCGGCGCCGGGGAGCTTCGTCCAGAAGCGCCAGAGGAAATGGCGCGCTTTCTCGTCCGGCGTCGGCGCCTCGATCGGCCAGACCTGGAAGGCGCGCGGATCCCATTTGGCGGTCATCCGCTGTATCGCCCCGCCCTTCCCCGCCGCGTCCCAGCCCTCGCAGACGACGAGCGCCCGCTTGCCGTGCACGATGTAGGCGGCGAGGATTCGGCCGAGCCGGTCCTGCAGCGCGCACAGGTCCTTCTCGTAATCGCCGCGATATTTCGCGCCGGTCTCGTAGTCGGAGAGGGTGATCGTCACCAGAAACACCGTTCGGCCTGAGCTTGTCGAAGGCCTTCCTTTCTCCTCCCGCCCTAAGGGACAGGAGAGGGCTTCGACAAGCTCAGCCCGAACGGAGGTGGGACACTCACCGTTCCCACCTTATTCCGGCGCGACCGCCCTTGCCGGGTCCTTCTTCGCGGTGCCGGCCGGCTCCACGACCCGGATGTGGAGCTCGCGGAGCTGCTTCGCCGAGACCTCGCCGGGGGCGCCCATCATCAGATCCTCGGCGCGCTGGTTCATCGGGAAGAGGACGACCTCGCGGATGTTGGGCTCGCCGGCGAGCAGCATGACGATCCGGTCGATGCCGGGCGCCGAGCCGCCGTGGGGCGGGGCGCCGTATTTGAAGGCGTTGATCATGCCGGAGAAATTGGTGTCGACGTCGGCCTTCGAATAACCGGCGATCTCGAACGCCTTGTACATGATGTCGGGCCGGTGGTTGCGGATCGCGCCGGACGACAGCTCCACGCCGTTGCAGACGATATCGTATTGGTAGGCGAGGATGTCGAGCGGGTCCTTGCTCTCCAGCGCCTCCAATTCGCCCTGCGGCATCGAGAAGGGGTTGTGGGAGAAATCGACCTTCTTCGCCTCCTCGTCATATTCGAACATCGGGAAATCGACGATCCAGCAGAATTCGAAGCGATTCTCGTCGATCAGGCCGAGCTGCTCGCCCACCCGGGTCCGCGCCGCCCCGGCGAGCCTGGCCGCCTGCGCCTCCTTGCCGGCGGCGAAGAAAATGCCGTCGTCGGGGCCGAGGCCGAGCTCGTCGACGAGCTTGCGGGTCGCCTCCTCGCCATGGTTCTTGGCGATCGGGCCGCCAAGCTCGCCGCCTTTCCGGGTGATGTAGCCGAGGCCGGCATGGCCTTCCGAGCGCGCCCAGTCGTTCATCTCGTCGAAGAATTTGCGGCTGTGGCCGGCGGTGGCGGGCGCCGGGATTGCCCGGACCACCCCGCCGCCCTCGACGATCCGCGCGAACAGGCCGAAGCCGGAGCCGCGGAAATGGTCCGACACGTCGGAGACGAGGATCGGGTTCCTGAGGTCGGGCTTGTCCGAGCCGTATTTCAGCATCGCCTCGCGATAGGGGATGCGCGGGAAGGCGCCGGCCGGAGTCACCGCCTTGCCGTCGGCGAATTCCTCGAACACGCCGGCGAGGACCGGCTCGATCGCCTGGAACACGTCCTCCTGGGTCACGTAGCTCATCTCGAAGTCGAGCTGGTAGAATTCGCCGGGCGAGCGGTCGGCGCGGGCGTCCTCGTCGCGGAAGCAGGGGGCGATCTGGAAATAGCGGTCGAAGCCCGCCACCATGATCAGCTGCTTGAACATCTGCGGCGCCTGGGGGAGCGCGTAGAACTTGCCCGGATGGACCCGGCTCGGCACCAGATAGTCGCGCGCGCCCTCGGGGCTCGAGGCGGTGAGGATCGGAGTCTGGAACTCGGTGAAGCCGGCCTCGACCATGCGTCGGCGGATCGAGGCGATCACGTTCGAGCGAAGCACGATATTGGCGTGGAGGCGATCGCGGCGAAGATCGAGGAAGCGGTAGCGAAGGCGGATGTCCTCCGGATAATCGGCCTCGCCGGCGACCGGAAGCGGCAGCTCCTCGGCGGCGGACTGGACGGCGACGGCCTCGGCCGAGACCTCGATCTCGCCGGTCGGAAGGTTCGGGTTTGCCGCTTCCGCGCCGCGCGAGACGACCTCGCCGGTGATCGTGACGACGCTTTCCGCGCGGAGGTGCTCGAGGATGCGGAGCGGCTCGCTGTTCGCCTTGGCGACGATCTGGGTGAGCCCGTAATGGTCGCGCAGGTCGACGAACAGCACGCCGCCATGGTCGCGCTTGCGGTGGATCCAGCCCGACAGGCGCACCGTCTCGCCGACGTTCGCGGCGCGGAGCTGGCCGCAATCATGGGTTCGGTAGGCGTGCATCGACGCGTCCTTGAACTACAAAAATCTTGTTAAGGGATCGCCGGGCGCTTCGCGGCGCGGGTTGGCTTTGTCAAGCCGCCAGGGCGCCGCTATAGCGCGCCAGCAATGCACATCCATCCGCTGATCACCGATTCCGAATCGCTTAAGTCCTTGTGCGAACGGCTTTCCAAGTCCGACTTCGTCGCCGTCGACACCGAGTTCATGCGCGAGAACACCTATTGGCCCGACCTCTGCCTGATCCAGATCGGCAACGAGGAGGAGGCGGCAGCCGTCGATCCCAAGGCGGAAGGGCTGGACATGGGGCCCCTGCTCGACCTCCTGGTCGACAATGAGGAGGTGCTCAAGGTCTTCCACGCCGGCGGCCAGGACGTGGAGATCATCTACAATCTTACCGGCCGCACGCCGCATCCGATCTTCGACACCCAGATCGCGGCGATGGCTCTGGGGCTCGGCGAACAGGTCGGCTATTCGAACCTGGTCGAGAGCCTGATCGGCGAGAACCTCGACAAGGGCGCGCGCTTCACCGACTGGGCGCGCCGGCCGCTCGACAAGCGCCAGATCGACTATGCGATCGGCGACGTCACCCACCTCGCCACCCTGTTTCCCAAGATGCTCCAGCGCCTCCGCAAGACCGGCCGCGGCGAGTGGCTCGACGAGGAGATGGAGCGGCTCGCCAACCCTTCCAATTACGAGAACGACCCCGATCTGGCCTGGAAGAGGGTGCGCGTATCGAGCCGCAAGCCCGAGGTGCTCGGCCGTCTGAAGGCGCTCGCCGGCTGGCGCGAGCAGGAGGCGCGGGGCAAGAACCTGCCGCGCGGCCGGATCATGAAGGACGAGACGCTCGCCGACATCGCCGCCCACCCGCCGGCGGGCCAGGAGGGGCTGGCGCGGGTGCGCGGTCTGTCCCCCGCCTGGTCGGGCAACGATATCGGCGGGCGGATGATGGCGGCGCTGGCGCAGGCCCAGCCGCTCGGGCCCGACGAGCTGCCGCCGCGCGAAGACAGGCCCGGCCTCGGCAAGGAGGGCGCGTTGGTCGCCGATCTCCTGAAGCTGTTGCTCAAGATCCGCTCGCGCGAGACCAACGTCGCGGCGCGCCTGATCGCCCGTTCCGACGAGCTCGAATTGCTCGCCGCCGGGCGCCGCGAAGGCCTGTCGATCCTCGAAGGCTGGCGGTTTCGCGAATTCGGCCGCGAGGCGGTAGACCTGGTCGAAGGGCGGCTCGCCTTTGGCGTCAAAGGCGGTAAGCTGCTGTTGACTCGTACCGAGGTCGGCCAGTGAGGCTGGCCCTGGCGACGGGAGCGATGCTGATGACGGCGATCACCGGTTGCACCACGGCGGCCGCGCAGGGCGGCGAGGTACCGATCCCCGAGCGCGGCACCGGCCGGACCTGCGACGCCGCCAAGGCGCAGGCCCTGGTCGGGCGGCCGCGGACGCCGGAGCTCGGCGCTGAGGCGATGCGCCTCACCGGCGCCGGCGCGCTGCGCTGGGTACCGCAGGGAGCGATGGTGACGATGGACTATCGCCCCGACCGCCTGAACATCCATCTCGGACCGCATAACGAGGTGACCAAGATCGCCTGCGGCTGACCGGTGACGTCAGGCGGTCGCTATCTCGGTGCGGCAGCCGAGCGAGGAAGCGAGCTTCCTCAGGCGCCGGTCGACGGTCTCGCCGTATAGCGCCTCCTCGCCTTTGGGCAGGGTAAGGCGGATCAGGTCGCCGTGGCGGCTGAGGCGGGTGCGCTCCAGCGTCGCCGCGAGGCCGCCGGAGAGGCGCTGGCCGAGGCGCATGGCGAGACCCCAGGTCGCCGCCCGCGCCAGCAGGCCCGCGTCGCACAGGGCGGCCACCGCCGGATCCGGGAAGGTACGCCCGCCGCCGAAGTTCGAGAACAGCGCCTGCGCGATCGCCACCCGCCCCGGAGCGTCGATCCCCACCCAATTGCCGTGCAGCGCCATCTCGACGCCGCGCTCGGCGCGGAAATCGGGATGCGCCTGCCACGAGACATCGGCGAGCAGGCAAGCGGCGAGGCGCAGGCGGGCGTCGGCGGGGGTGTCGGTGAAGACCGGCGCGATCCAGCGGTCGAGCAGGTCGCCATGCTCGCCGAAGCGCGACAGGCCGCGTCCGGCATGGCGGGCGGCTTCGATCAGCGGGTCGCGCGCGCGCTGGCGGGGACCGAGCCGCGAGAAGAGATAGCCTTCGCGGATGCCGAAGCTGGAGACGACCAGCTCGCTCGGCCCTACCGCATCGACCAGCACGGAGAGAACCAGCTTGGCGGCCGGGAGGGTAGGTATGCGGCTCGCGGTCAGCATGCGGATGGTCGAGGGATCGGCGCGGTCCAGCCCGGAGATCAGCCGCCGCAGTTCGGCGGGCCGCGACGGCGCCATGACATAATGGTGGGTGATCGGCAGCGGATAGTTGCGCGAGATGATGTCGAGACGGGCGAGCGCGCGCCACGAGCCTCCGACCATGTAGAAGGGTCGCCCCCTACCCCGCTCCGCCAGTCCCGATCCGGCGAGGGCGGCGCCGAGCTGTTTCCTAAGCCGCGCCTCGGTCTTGGCGTCGGGCGGGCCGATGCGCAGCACGCCGAAGGGGAGGGAGATGCTTTTGGCGACGGTACCGGCGGAGACATAAGCAAGCTCGAGGCTGCCGCCGCCGAGGTCCCCGATCAGCCCGTCGGCGTCGGGAATGCCGGAAAGCACGCCGAGCCCGGCGAGACGCCCCTCCTCCTCGCCGGAGATGACCTCGGGATCGAAGCCGAGCGCCCGCACCTGCTTCAGGAACTCATCCCCGTTCGACGCCTCGCGCACCGCCGCGGTGGCGAGGACGTGAGGATCGTCGACCTGCATCTCGTCGACGAGCAGCCGGTAGCGGCGCAAGGCGGCGAGCGCGCGCACCTGCGGCGGCGGCGCGAGCCTTCCCGTCTCCGCGATCCCCTGGCCGAGCCCGGCGAGCACCTTCTCGTTGAAGATGACCGAGGGGATGCGCGGCGCCCCCGCATAGACGACGAGGCGGATCGAGTTCGATCCGATGTCGATCATCGCCGCGGGTTTCGACGTCGGCAAAGGGTGCGCTCTCAGCTACGCCGCAAGCGCAGCTTGGGCACGGAGCCGCTGCTCCTCAGCGCCGCGCCGCGACCGGACAGGGATGGGTTTGTCATGAAATAGTGATGAAGATTAAACGGCTTGTCACCGTTTAGTGATATCCGCTCGTAGCTCCCGTCGGAGCGCAGCCGCCAGCTCTGCTCGTTGTCGAGCAGGTTCGCGACCATCACCTGATCGAGCACCTGCGCGTGGACGGTCGGGTTCTCGATGGGTAGCATGAACTCGACCCGCCGGTCGAAATTGCGCGGCATCCAGTCGGCCGAGCTGATATAGACCCGCGCCTCCCGGTTGGGCAGCTCGTCGCCGTTGCCGAAGCACCAGATGCGGCTGTGCTCGAGGAATCGGCCGACGATCGACTTGACCCGGATCGTCTCCGAGAGGCCGGGGACGCCTGGGCGCAGGCAGCAGATGCCCCGCACGACGAGGTCTATCTCCACCCCCGCCGCGCTGGCTTCGTAGAGCTTGTCGATAACGATGGGGTCGACCAGGGCGTTCAACTTCGCCCAGATGGCCCCGGGCACGCCCGCGCGGGCATTCGCCGCCTCCCGCTCGATGAGGCCGAGCAGCTCCTCGCGAAGGCCGTGGGGCGACATGGTGAGCAGCTCCAGCCCCCGCGGCTCGACGTAACCGGTGATGTAGTTGAAGAGCTGCGCGGCGTCGCGGCCCACGCGGGGGTCGGCGGTGAAGAAGCTGAGGTCAGTGTAGTGGCGGGCGGTGACCGGATGGTAGTTGCCGGTGCCGAGGTGGCAGTAGGTCCGGTAGCCCTTTTCCTCGCGGCGCACGACCATCGAGACCTTGGCGTGGGTCTTCCAGTCGATGAAGCCGTAGACCACCTGGACGCCGGCGCGCTCGAGCGCGGAGGCCCAGAGCAGATTCTGCTCCTCGTCGAAGCGCGCCTTTAGCTCGACGACGGCGGTGACCGACTTACCGGCCTCGGCGGCGTCGATGAGGGCGCGGATGATCGCGGACTGCTTGCCGGCGCGGTAGAGCGTCTGCTTGATCGCCACCACGTCGGGATCGGCGGCCGCCTGCTTCAGGAACTCGACCACCACCTCGAAGCTCTCATAGGGGTGGTGGACGACGATGTCCTTGGACTGGATGGCGGCGAAGCAGTCGCCGCCATGCTCGCGGATCCGCTCGGGGAAGCGGGGCGTGAAAGGGGCGAATTTCAGGTCCGGCCGGTCCTCCTCGTAGAGCGCGCCGAGGTCCGCGACGCCGAGGAATCCGGTCGATTCGGTGACGATCGCCTCGGCCGCCGCGACTCCTTCCTTGACGAGGTCGACCAGCTCGTCCGGCATCCCCGCCCCGAACTTGAGGCGGATGACGCGGCCGCGGCGGCGGCGCTTGATCGCGCTGCGGAAGTAGCGGACGAGGTCTTCCGCTTCCTCCTCGACCTCGATGTCGCTGTCGCGGATGATCCGGAAGGCGCCCTCGCCGACCAAAGTCGAGCCGGGGAAGAGGGTGGCGATGTTGCGGCGGATGAGGGTCTCAACCGCGATGAAGCGGGCCTCGGCGCCGGGAATGCGGACGAAGCGCGGCAGGGTCGTCGGCACCATCAGCAGCTCGCGGATTGTGCCGCCGCCCGGCCGCGTCAGGTCGAAGAGGAGCGAGAAGCCCCGGTTCGGTATGAACGGGAAAGGATGGGCGGGATCGAGCGCCTGCGGCGTCAGCACCGGGAAGACCTGCTCGCGGAAATGGCGTTCGACGAAGGCCTGGGCGTCAGCGTCGAGCGGTTCGCCGCCGATCACGCGCACGCCTTCGGCGGCCAGCGCCGCCTTGAGCTCCTCCCACACCGCCTGCTGGCTGGCGGTGAGGCGGTCCGCTTCCTCGGCCACGGCGGCGAGCTGCTGCGCCGGGGTGAGGCCGTCGACCGAGGTCTCCTCGACTCCGAGCAGGCGGTGCGCCTTGAGGCCGGCGACGCGCACCATGAAGAATTCGTCGAGATTGTTCCCCGAGATCGAGAGAAAGCGAAGCCGCTCGAATAGCGGGTGGGCGGGGTTGCAGGCCTCGTCCAGGACGCGGCGATTGAAAGCCAGCCAGGAGAGCTCGCGGTTGAAGTAAAGCTCGCGCGGCGGCAGGTCGCGCGGCGGCGCGACGTCACCCTCGATCGTCGTGGCGAAGCCGGTGTCGGTCATCCCAGGCTTCTCGCCCTCCTCATGATTCCCGCTTCGCCGAGCGCGCGCTTGGCCATGGCGACGGTGATGCGGCGATGATGTGACAATGCGGCGCGATCGAGCGCGTCGACCACCTGCTGAACGGCCACGTAGGACCGTTCGATCCGCGGGATCAGGAAAGCCGGCAGCTCGGGCGGCACGGCGACGCCGCGATCGCCGAGCCGCTTCATGACGAGGCCGCCGATCAGCGCGTCGTCCGGCTCGGCGATCTCGACATGCGGGGTCGCGGTGAGGCGTGAGCGCAGGTCGGGCAGGCCGATCCGCCACATCGGCGCCGGCGCATCGGCGATGATCAGCAGAGGCTTCCGCGTCTGCTGCGCCTGGTTCCAGGCATGGAACAGCGCCTCCTCCTCATGCTCTTCGCCATTGTCGAACAGGCGGCCGCCGGTCTTGCGCACGAAGATGCGGCCGAGCAGGCTTCGGCCCGATTTGCGCGGCCCGGTGAGCAAGGTCGCCATCACCGGCCAGGTCGACCAGCGCTTCAAATGGTCGAAGGCCGCGCGATTCGCGTCCGAGATGAGGAAATCCTCGTCGGCATCGGCCACCGGCCAGTCGAGCGGCAGCGCGATCTGCGACACGCTCAGTCGCCTCCCCCCCGCGAGATGCGAAGACTGGTTCCCGAGCCGCTTACCTGCCAACCCTCCGCCTCCAGGGCCGCGGAGAAGGCGGCCGCGTCGCCGGCGTAGGTGACCCGCATCACCGAGGTGCCGCCGAGCGCGAGGCTGGTGGTGAGCGCCGAGGTGACTCCGCGCACCCGGCTGACGGCGAGCTCGGCGCGTTGGACCGCCTCCGGGTCGGGCGTATCGACCTGGATGCTGAAGGTCGTGGCGCCGGCGGGCGTGGCACCGGCGCCGACCGGCACGACCGGCGCCTCCTCGGGCGACGCCTGCACCTCCTCCGGCGGCGGCGGCGGGGCGGGCATGGCGAGTGTCGGGTCGGGCCGCAGAGCGCCCGTCGCGAGCGCGTCCGAATAGAGGATGTCGAGGCGGCGCACGCCCTCGTCGAGCAATTTCGGAATGGCCGCGCTGCTCTCCACCCTCAAGGTGAAGGAGCCGAGCACGACGCCATCGGGCCCGTGGCGGGCGGTGAAGGTGCCGATCGCCGGGCCGCCCGGCCAAAGCCGCTTGAGGTGCACCTCCGGCACCACGACGTCGGCGGCGCCATATTGGTCGAGCAGCATCCGCCACCAGCCGCGGCCGGGGCGGCGCGCCTGCATGACGTTGAGCAGCAGCGGGTCGATCCCCGAGCCGGTCGGCCGGACGTAATCGACCGGGCTGTTGCCGGTGCGGAAGCGCGCCCAGGCCTTCTGCCATTCGTTGCGATATTCGAAGCTCACATAGGCGCCGCCGGTCAGCATCGCCGGGATCACCAGCATCGGCGCGGAGCGGTGGATGACTCCGCCGACGCCGAGCAGCTGGCCGGTGCGGGCGCGATCGAAGAGAACGCCCAGGATTGCGATATACCTTTTGGGCCCGATCTGCTCCTGCTCGACGACGATTCCGGAAACCATGGCGTCGAGCGCCGAATCGGTGAGCGCGGGGGCTTCGGAGAGCGGGCGGCCGTTGGTCTTCGCCCAAAGCGCCTTCCAGCCCTTCTGCTGCGCCTCGCGCCAGCCTTCCTGCCGCGCCTTCTCGGAATCGGCGGCGGCGACGTCGACGTCGATTCCGCTAACCTCGAAGCTGCTGGCACTGTCGATCGGCGGCACGCCTCGGTCCGAACCCTCGAGCTGAGCGTCGACCGCCCCGCCGAGGATGAGCGATGCGGCAAGGGCCAAAGCGAGCGGGAGACGCGCGGGAAGCTTCACGCCCGCCTTTTGGCGAGTTGGACGTGGAAATCCAAGCGGGATGTCGCTACCCGGCGGCGATGAGCGGCGACGAAGCCTACACCTACGCCAAGGCCGGTGTGTCGATCGCCGCCGGCAACGCGCTGGTCGAGGCGATCGCGCCCCTCGCCAAGGCGACCGCAAGGCCAGGCGCGGATGCCGCTTTGGGCGGCTTCGGCGGCTTCTTCGACCTCAAGGCGGCCGGTTATCGCGACCCTTTGCTGGTCGCGGCCAATGACGGGGTCGGCACCAAGCTCAAGCTCGCCATCGAGAGCGGCCGGCACGACGGGGTCGGCATCGACCTCGTCGCCATGTGTGCCAACGATCTCATCGTCCAGGGCGCCGAGCCGCTCTTTTTCCTCGATTATTTCGCCTGCGGACGGCTCGACGGCACAGTTGCGGAGCGCGTGATCGCCTCGATCGCGACAGGCTGCCGCCAGGCCGGCTGCGCGCTCATCGGCGGCGAAACGGCCGAGATGCCGGGCATGTATGCGGCGGGCGATTACGACCTCGCCGGCTTCTGCGTCGGTGCGGTCGAGCGGAACGAGGCGCTGACCGGCAGCCGCGTGGAGGCGGGTGACGTCATCCTCGGCCTCGCTTCGTCCGGGGTGCATTCGAACGGCTTCTCGCTGGTGCGGCGGCTCGCGGCGGACAAGGGCTGGAAGCTCGAACGGCCCGCTCTGTTCGACCAGGATTTGCTGCTGATCGAGGCGCTGCTGGCGCCGACGCGGATCTACGTCAAATCGCTCCTCCCGCTCGTCCGTGCGGGCCAAATCGCGGCCATGGCCCATATCACCGGCGGCGGCCTGCTCGAGAACATCCCGCGCGTGCTTCCCGAGGGGTTGCACGCTCGGATCGACGCCGGGTGCTGGCGGCAGCCGCGGCTGATGGCCTTCCTGCAGGCGCAGGGCCATATCGAGCCGGAAGAGATGGCGCGCACGTTCAATTGCGGCATCGGCATGGCCGTCATGGTTCGCGAAGGCGATGCGAAGGACGTAACGCAGGCGCTTGAAGAAGCTGGAGAAACTGCCTGCCGCATCGGTTTGGTCGAATCGGGCGAACGAGGCTGCACCGTCGCCGGAGGGTGCGGCACCTGGTCGGCGCGGGACGATTGGTCGGCAAGCCACCATGGCTGAGCGGGCGCGGGTCGGGGTGCTCCTCTCCGGGCGCGGCACCAACATGATCGCCCTCTCCGAATATAAGCGCCGCGAGCCGCGCTGGTACGACATCGCCCTTGTCGCCTCCAACGTGCCGGAAGCGCGCGGGCTGGTCGCGGCGAAGCGTCTCGGCGTGCCGACCTGGGCGAGGAGCCACAAGGGTCTGACGCGCGAGGAATTCGATCGGCTGCTCGACGCCGAGCTCCGCAGCCGCGGCTGCGAAATCGTCGTGCTGGCGGGCTATATGCGGCTGCTTTCGGGCGAGTTCATCCGCGCCTGGGAGGGGCGGATCCTCAACATCCACCCCTCCCTCCTCCCGCTCTACAAGGGCCTCGACACCCACGCGCGGGCGTTGGCGGCCGGCGAGGCGTGGGCGGGCTGCTCGGTGCATCTGGTCACCGAGGCGCTCGACGACGGACCGGTCATCGCGCAGGCCAAGGTGCGCATCCGCGAGCGGGACACGGCGGAGACGCTGGCCGAGCGGGTGCTCGCCGAGGAGCACAAACTCTATCCGGAGGCATTGGACGCCTTCGCGGCCGAGGTGGTCATGGCAAGGGAAGAAACGGATGGCTGAACCCCACGAAAGCGCCGCCGAGCGGGAGGAGAAAGCCGCGATCAGGCGGCGCTGGATCACGATCGGCGAGGTGCTGGCGGTGGTCGGCGTCCTCATCTCCGCCCTCGCTTTGTGGAACAGCTGGGTCGAGCGCCGCGCCAACGAGCGCGACCGCGCCGCCGAGAAGGCCGAGCAGGGCGCCGCCTCGCGGACTTTGATCCTCAAGGCGAGCGGCGGCGGCAAGCGGCTCACGCTCGCGCCGCGCGATTCAGAGCAGGTCATCCAGGGCCAGACCATCCTCTTCGCCGCCCCGCTCGGCCTCGGCGCCATCGACACGACCGACGCGCGAATCGAAGCCGACTGGGTGAAGCGCGCGGTCAAGAAGGCCCACGAGGACGATTCGAAGAAGCGGCCCGGCGACGCCCGCATGCCGGTGGCGATCACCACCCACTTCACCAGCGGCGGCGGAACGCTCGAGGACACCGCCCTCTACGACGTCGGCTACAAGGAAAGCGGCGGCGGCCTGCTTGGCGGCACCGACGTCGAGCTCAAGGGCCTCGTTTCGGTGCAGCGAGTCCCAACGGCGAAGGCGCAGGCGAGGCTCGACGCCCTCTGGAAGGCGCGCGGCGGGAAGTAAGGATCCGCAGCGACCTCGTCATGCCGGACTTGATCCGGCATCCATCTTCTTGTGATCCGCGCTCGCGTAGGTGGACCCCGGATCAGGTCCGGGGTGACGATCCCTTCCCTTTGCCCCCGTCAGCCGACGATCTCTTCGGGCTTGAAGAAGAAGTCGATCTCGATCCTGGCATTGTCCGGGCTGTCGGAGCCGTGGACGCTGTTCGCTTCGATCGATTCGGCGAAGGTCTTGCGGATCGTGCCCTCGTCGGCATTGGCCGGGTTGGTGGCGCCCATCACCTCGCGGTTGCGGGCAACGGCATTCTCGCCCTCCAGCACCTGCACGACGACCGGGCCGGAGGTCATGAAGGCGACCAGATCGTTGAAGAAGGGCCGCTCGCGGTGGACGGCGTAGAAGCCCTCGGCCTGCTCCCTTGTCATGTGGATGCGGCGCGAGGCGATGACTCGCAGCCCGGCTTCCTCGAGCATCCGGGTGATGGCGCCGGTGAGGTTGCGGCGGGTCGCGTCGGGCTTGAGGATCGAGAAGGTGCGTTCGGTCGCCATGGCCGAGGGAACTCCGGTAAATGGGATGGGATTTGGCCGCGCCTCTAGAGGCGCGAACCTCGCGAGGCAAGGCTCAGGGGCCTCGCACCCATTTGCCGCGTTCGTCCTGCTTCCAGTAGCGGGCCTCCGCCTCAGGACGCTCCTTGACCGCGCGCCAGACGGTGCGGGCGGAGTCGAGATGCCCTGCGTCGAAGAAATAGAAAGCGCGCTCGAAGCCCAGAGCCGCCTCGCGCCACTCGCCGTCGGCGAGGGCGACGTTGGTCGCGCCATTGGCGGGCTCCGGCGTCTCGGCGAGGAGGATCGGCTGAGTCTCCGGGTCGCTCCGGCCGTGGGGCAGGAAGGAATCGCGCCCCAAGGTCCAGAGCTGCTCGTCGAGCCGGGCGAGCAGTCCCGGCTCCGCCACCACCACCAGCCGCTCTCCCTGCGCCAGCACCTTTTCGCAAATGCTCGGCAGCACCCGCTCGAGCGGCGAGGCGGCGAGGTGGTAGAAGTCGACGATCACCCCTCGAAATTGTCCGCCACGAAGCGGTCGAGCAGCGCGACCCCGAAGCCGGTGGCGCCCTTGTCGTGGAGCGTGCCGGCCTTGTCCGACCAGACGGTGCCGGCGATGTCGAGATGGGCCCATTTGAGGCCATTCTCGACGAAGCGCTGGATGAAGGCGGCGGCGGTGATCGAGCCGCCCTCGCGGGGCCCGACGTTCTTCATGTCGGCGATCGGCGATTCGATCAGCTTGTCGAAGGCCTCGGTCAGCGGCATGCGCCACAGCCGGTCGCCGCTCGCCTTGCCCGCCGCGTCGAGCTGGGCGGCGAGGCCGTCGTCGTTGGAGAACATCCCGCCGAACTCATGGCCAAGGGCGATGATCATCGCGCCGGTAAGGGTAGCGAGGTCGACCAGCACCTCCGGCTTGTACTCGCGCTGCGCCCAGGTGATCGCGTCGGCGAGGACGAGCCGCCCCTCGGCGTCGGTGTTGATCACCTCGACCGTCTGCCCCGAGAGGCTGGTGACGACGTCGCCGGGCCGCTGGGCGTTGCCGTCGGGCATGTTCTCGGCGAGCGCGCAGATGCCGACGACGTTGGCCTTGGCCTTGCGGGTGGCCAGAACGGCGAGCGCTCCGGTGACTGCGCCGGCGCCGCCCATGTCCCACTTCATCGCCTCCATGCCGGCCGCCGGCTTGATCGAGATGCCTCCGGTGTCGAAGGTGATGCCCTTGCCGACCAGCACCACCGGCCTGGCCGCGCCGCCGCCGTTCCAGCGCATCGCGAGGAGCCGCGGCGGCTTCACCGAGCCCTGGCCGACGCCGAGCAGGGCGCCCATGCCGAGCTCCGCCATCTCCTTCTCGTCAAGCACCCGGAACTCGACGCCCAGCGGCTCGAGGGTGCGGCGGGCGCGCGCCACGAAGCTTTCCGGATAGATGATGTTGGCGGGCTCGGTGACCAGTTCCCTCGTCAGCGCCAGCCCGTCGAGCAGCGCGGAGGCCCGGCGCCAGCCGTCATCCTCGCCGCCGCCGGCCCCGACCACGACGATCTCCTCCAGCGTCGGCTTCTGCTTGCGGGTGAGCTTGGTGCGGTATTTGTCGTAGCGCCAGCCGCGCGCCGACGCGGCGAAGGCGAGCCGCGCCGCCGCCCCGGCGTCCGCGCCGGCGCCGGTCAGGTCGACGACCAATCGGGTCTCGCCGGAGGTGATCAGCTTGGCGGTCAGCGCGCCCCCCGCTTTCTCCCAGAGCGCGGGCTCGTCCTTCTTGGCGCCGAGGCCGACGAGGAGGATGCGGCGGACCTGGTCGTCGTCCGCGACGAAGGCTTCGACGACGCCGCCGAGCTCGCGCTCGAAGCGCTGCGCCTCGGCCGCCCGCGCGACCAGGGTCCGCGCCGCCTCGGGGAACGACGCCAGCCGGTCGTTGAGCAGATCGTCGCTCCATACCGGGAGCGCCAGCGCGTAGGAGCCGGTGGGAGGTTCGGAAGCGAAGCTGACGTTCATGAGCGGAAAGACTCCTGGAGCTGGGCGGAGACCGCCCTTGCCCGCCCCTCTAGGCAATCGCGGCGGGGCTTGCAAAGGCAGTCGTGCCGCCTTCCGGGCGTGCCGGCATGCCCGCCATTGCAGCGGGTGACGCGCGGTGCGATAGGCTGCGGCGGCGGTCGCCTGTGCCTTTGAGCGGCGGGGAATGTGAAGAAGCTCGATTTCATCTGCCTGACGGCCCTTCCCCTGCTGCTCTCGGCGCCCGCCGCCGCATTCGCCCAGGATGAGACCGCGAAGCCGCCTCCACCTCCGGCTCCGGCCCCGGCCGCGGCTTCCGACGAGGACACGCGGCAGGTGGCGTTCAGCGCCGACCAGCTCGTCTACGACAGCGATGCCGAGCGGGTGACGGCGAGCGGCAACGTCAGGATGAACAGCGAGGGCAATGACCTTCGCGCCGACAGCGTCAGCTGGAACCGCAAGACCGACGAGGTGCGGGCGGTCGGCAACGTCCGGCTGGTTACGCCCGAAGGCCATGTCGCCTATGGCGACGATATCGTCCTCACCAACCAGATGAAGGACGCGGTGGCCGAGAACCTCCTCCTCGTGCTCGAGGACGGCGGGCGGCTCGCGGCGATGAAGGCGGAGCGCAAGAACGGCTATACGACCCTCTACCGCGCCGCCTACACGCCCTGCGCCGTGGTCAGCCCGGACGGCTGCCCCAAGAACCCGACCTGGCAGATCACCGCGGTGAAGGTGGTCCACGATCCCTACAAGCACCGCATCCGCTACCAGGGCGCGGCGCTCGACCTGCTCGGCACGCGGATCGCCGCCCTTCCCTTCTTCTCCCACCCCGACGGCCAGGGCGGCGGCGGCACCGGCTTCCTGGTTCCCGACATCAAGTTCAACTCGCGCAACGGCCTCGAACTGGCGACGCCCTTCTACTGGAAGCCGGGCCCGAACCGCGACGCGACCCTCACGCCCCATATCTATTCGGGCGTGCTGCCGATGCTCGAGGGCCAGTATCGTCAGGTGACCTCGCTCGGCGCCTTCCAGCTCAACGGCTACGTCACCTACGGCAACCCGACACTGATCACCGGCACCACCACGACGACGCTCGACGAAAGGGTGCGGGCCTATATCCAGGGCAATGGCCGCTTCCAGCTCGACCCCTATTGGACCGTCACCGCGTCGGGCCAATACGTCACCGACCGCACCTTCCTGCGCCGCTACGACATCAGCCGCGACGTCCGGCTGCGCTCGTTCGTGGAAGGCGAGCGGATCGACAGCGACAGCTACATCTCGATCGCCGGCTGGGCGTTCCAGGGGTTGCGGACCACCGACCGCGGCGGCCAGCAGCCCTTCGCGCTGCCCGCCATCGACGCCCGCTGGCGGCTGCCGACGCCGATCTGGGGGGGCCGCGTCGAGGTCCAGGCCAACAGCCTCGCCATCCTCCGCACGGGGGGTCAGGACACCCAGCGCGCCTTCGGCGCCGCGCAATGGGAGCGGCGCAGCCTCACCGGCCTCGGCCAGGAGCTGGTGCTGACCGTCTACGGCCGCGCCGACGCCTATCACACCGACGACGTGCTCGCGACAGCGACTCCGATCTACCGCGGCACCGAGGGTTGGCACGCGCGGGCAATCGGCGCCCTCGCCGCCGAGTTGCGCTGGCCCCTGATCGGTCCTTTCCTGGGCGGCACCCAGCGCCTCACCCCGCGAGTCCAGCTGGTCGCTTCCGGAGCCACCGCCAACCTCTCCATCCCCAACGAGGATTCGCGCTCGGTCGACCTCGAGGATTCGAACCTCTTCGCGCTCAACCGCTTCCCCGGCTACGACCGCTGGGAGGACGGCCCGCGGATCACCTACGGCCTCGACTGGGGACTGGATCTGCCCGGCGTGGCGATCCGCACCACCATCGGCCAGAGCTACCGGCTCGACAACAAGCCGAGCCTGCTGCCGCAGGGCACCGGCCTTTCGGACCGCTTCTCCGACCTCGTCGGGCGCACGACGGTGAAGATCGGCCGCAAGCTCAACCTCGTCCACCGCTTCCGGCTCGACAAGGACACGCTCGCCATCCGCCGCAACGAGATCGACGCCGTCATCGGCGGGCGCCAGACCTATGCGACGATCGGCTACCTCCGCCTCGACCGCAACATCGACCCGGCCATCGAGGATCTGCGCGACCGCGAGGAGGTGCGCCTCGGCGGCCGGGTCAAGTTCGCCCGCTACTGGTCGATCTTCGGCTCGACCATCATCGACCTCACCGACCGCAAGGAGGATCCGCTGTCGCTGGCCGACGGCTTCGATCCGGTCCGCCACAGGCTCGGCATCGCCTATGAGGACGATTGCATCGAGGTCGGCCTCACCTGGCGGCGGGACTATGATCCGTCGCAAAGCTTTCGCCGCGGCAACACCTTCCAGATCAGGGTAGCGCTGAAGAACCTCGGGCGCTAAGGAGCAGCGGGGCGCGTCAAGCAACGGTTCAGCATCAACGCGGCAAGGGCTAGCGGCCTGCTTTTCTTGGAGGAATGATGAAGCTCGGCAAGTTCCAGACGGCGGCGATGCTGCTGGCCGGCAGTTTCGCGGCGTTCGCCGCCGTCGGCCAGGCGGGGAGCGCGCCGCGCACCCGTCCCGTCCCCCCGCCGGTGCACGCCGCGGGCACCGCGGCTCCCGCGCCGGCCGCGGCGGCCGGGGACCAGCCCCAGGCGGTCGAGGTGCCGAGTACCGCCGGTCTCAACCTGCCGAGCAATCCGAATTTCCTCGGCGACACCAACACGTCGGTGCGCAAGGCGACCGCGATCGTCAACGGCAGCGTCATCACCGGCACCGACGTCGACCAGCGCCTCGCCATCATCGTCCTCGCCAATGGCGGCCAGATCCCCGCCGAGGAGATGCAGCGGCTGCGCCAGCAGGTGCTGAGGAACCTGGTCGACGAGACGCTGCAGATTCAGGCCGCGGCGGCGCAGGACATCAAGATCACGCCCGCCGAGGTCGACGCCTATTTCGCGCGCTACGCCCAGGGTTTCGGCAAATCGGCGCAGGATTTCGCCGCCTACCTGCGGGCCAACGGTTCGTCGGCCGCCTCGGTCAAACGCCAGATCCAGGGGGAGATGGCCTGGTCGCGCCTGCAGCGCAGCAAGATCGAGCCCTTCGTCAACGTCAGCGAGGACGAGGTGAAGTCGGTGATCGCGCGGCTCAACGCCGCCAAAGGCTCGCGGGAATACAAGGTCTCCGAGATCTTCCTTTCCGCGACACCGGAGACGGCCACCGCGGTGCGGACCAATGCCGACCGAATCGTGCAGCAATTGCGCGGCGGCGCCTCCTTCCTCGCTTATGCCCGCCAATTCTCCGAAGCCTCGACCGCAGCGCGCGGAGGCGAGCTCGGCTGGGTGCAGGCCGAGCAGCTCCCCGACCAGCTGAGCGCGGCGGTCAAGGCCCTTCCGATGGGCGCGGTCAGCGATCCGATCGCCATTCCAGGCGGCTTCTCGATCCTGCTCGTCGCCGACACCCGCCAGATCCTCACCGCCGATCCTCGCGACGCGGTGCTGAGCCTCAAGCAGGTCAGCATCGGCGTGACCCCCGGTTCGACCAAGGAGCAGGGCGAGGCGAAGGTCCAGCAGCTCGTCCAGATGAGCCAGACGATGGGCGGCTGCGGCGGCGCGGAGGCGGCGGCGCAGAAGATCGGCGCCGAAGTCGTGTCGAACGACCAGGTCAAGGTCCGCGACCTGCCGCCTTTGCTCCAGAACTCGCTGCTCGCCCTCGGCGTCGGCCAGGCGACGGCGCCGTTCGGCTCGATGCAGGATAAGATCAGCGTCCTCGTCCTGTGCGGCCGCGACGATCCGGCCCCGGTCACCAGCGTTTCCTACGACCAGGTCTACAACCAGCTCGCGGAAGCGCGGGTGAACATGCGCGCGCAGCGCTACCTTCGCGACCTTCGCCGCGACGCCGTCGTCGACTATCGCTAGGCCTCCGCTTCTGGCCAAGCCGCTCGCCGTCGCGATCGGAGACCCGGCCGGCATCGGGCCGGAAATAGTCGCCAAGGCCTGGGAAAGACGGCACGATCAAGGCCTGGCGCCATTCTTCGCCGTCGGGCCGGTGGAGGCGATCGAAGCGGTGTGGAACGGCCCGGTGCGGGTCGCATCCGATCCCGACGACGCGGCGGGCTGGTTCGGCGAGGCGCTGCCCGTGATCCGCGTCGACGGCGGCGGCGATGTCGTCCCGGGGCGGCCGACCCTCGATGGGGCGCGCAGCGCTCTCGACGCGCTCGAGCTCGCGGTGGGTCTCACCCGCTCCGGCGCCGCCTGCGCGCTGGTCACCGGGCCGGTCTCCAAGGCCCAGCTCTACGCGATCGGCTTCACCCATCCCGGGCAGACCGAGTTCGTCGCCGAACGTTGCGGCGTCGCCGGCGAGATGGTCGCGATGATGCTGGCGGGGCCGACGCTGAGGACCGTGCCGGTCACCACCCACGTGGCGCTAAAGGACGTGCCGGGGCTGCTCACCACCGAGCTGATCGTCGCCAAGGGCCGCACCACCATCCGCGCGCTGAGGCGCCTGTTCGGCATCGAGCGTCCGCGCCTCGCCGTCGCCGGGCTCAATCCCCACGCCGGCGAGAACGGCGCGCTGGGCCGCGAGGAGATCGACCTCGTCGCCCCCGCCATCGAGCGGCTGCGCGAGGAGGAAGCCGAGGTGACCGGCCCGCATGCGCCGGACACGATGTTCCACCGCCGCATGCGCTTGACCTACGACGCGGCGCTCTGCCTCTATCACGACCAGGCGCTGGTGCCCTTGAAGACCCTGCATTTCGACGAGGGCGTCAACATCACTTTGGGCCTGCCGATCGTCCGCACCTCGCCCGATCACGGCACCGCCTTCGACATCGCCGGCCGCGGCCTCGCCGAGCCGAGTGCGATGATCGCCGCTATGCGGATGGCCGCCGAATGCGCGGAACGAGCCTCCGCGTGAAACCCCTTCCTCCCCTGCGGGAGGTGATCGCGCGCCATGGACTTAGCGCGTCGAAGGCGCTCGGCCAGAATTTCCTCCTCGACGAGCAGCTGCTCGATCGGATCGCGCGAGTCCCCGGCCCGCTGGAAGGGATGCGCGTCTACGAGGTCGGCCCCGGCCCCGGCGGGCTCACCCGCGCCTTGCTCCGGGCCGGCGCCGAGGTGGTGGCGGTCGAGCGCGACCGGCGCTGCCTGCCCGCCCTCGCCGAGTTGGCGGACGCGGCGGACGGGCGGCTGCGGGTGATCCAGGGGGACGCCCTGTCGATCGACGAGGCGGCCGAGGCAGGCCCCGGCGCCCATGTCGCCGCGAACCTCCCCTACAATGTCGGCACCGCGCTTCTGGTACGCTGGCTGGGCGGCGAAAGCTGGCCCCCCTGGTGGGCCTCGCTCACCCTCATGTTCCAGCTCGAGGTCGCGGAGCGGATTGTCGCCCCGCCGGGCGCCGGCGCCTACGGCCGGCTCGCCGTGCTGGCGCAGTGGCGCAGCCGCCCGCGCATCGCGATGAAGGTGCACCGCTCCGCCTTCGTGCCGCCGCCCAAGGTGATGTCGGCAATGGTCCACATCGTGCCGGAGCCGGCGCCGCCGGGCGTGCGGGCCGCGAGGCTCGAAGCGCTCACCGCGGCCGCCTTCGGTCAGCGCCGCAAGATGCTCCGCCAGAGCCTCAAGGCCCTGCCCGGCGCGCTCGAGGCGCTGAAAATGGTCGGCATCGACCCGACGCGGCGCGCCGAGACCCTGCGGGTCGAGGATTTCGTCGCCGTCGCGCGGGTGATGGACGCCCGCTGAGGCGGCTTATTGCGGCGGCACGCTATCCGGCCGCTGCGCCGCGAGCACCTCGGGCGGCGGGCCCTTGGCGATGACGGCGGCGAGCGTCGTCGCCTGCGCACACGCATTGTGGCAGAGCGTCTTGATGCGGTCGAGGTTGCGGCGCGCCCGGTCGACGGCGCCGCGCTGGACCAGGGCCTCGCCCTGGCCGGCGAGCGCGTTGAGGTCGTTCGGCTCGAGCTGCAGCGCCTCGAAATAGAATTTGATCGCCTTGCCGGGCAGCTTCTCGCCCTGCGCGGCGCGGGCGAGGCCTATGTAGGCGGCGCGGTTGCGCGGATCGACGGCAAGCGCGGTCTCGAGCAGATCGGTCGCCTCCTGATACTTGCCCTGCGCGTTCAGCGCCTGGGCCTGCTCGGCAAGCGCCGTCGAGCGGGGATCGATCTGGTCGTCCGCTTTCTGCCCCCAGCCGGCGCTCGCCATGGTGGCGAGCATGATGGCGGCTGTCACGGCGATCGGGGTAAGGCGCATCAAAATCTCCATATTCCTGTCGCGGGGCAGCCTAGCATGGCGCCCGCCAGCGCGCGACGAAAAAGCCGTCGGTTCCGTCGTGCCCGGGCGTGAGGATCAGGCCCGGGCCAGCGGATCGTCCTCCGGGAATAGGCGGCGCTTCCGGAACCAAGGATGAACGGGCGCCGAGTGCCTCCGCCTGGCTTCGGCCCTCCTCGGCGAGAAGCGAGCAGACGGCATAGACGAGCGCGCCGCCGGGCCGCACAAGTTCTGCTGCAAGGTCGAGCAGATAGGCCTGCTGCCTCACCAGTCGTTCGAGCCGCGCGGGGTCGAGCCGCCAGCGCAGCTCGGGGTTGCGGCGCCAAGTGCCGGTGCCCGAGCACGGCGCGTCGACGAGGACGAGGTCGGCCTGCCCCTCGAGCCCGGCGAGCGCCTCGCGCTCCCGTCCCGGATCGAGCAGCCGCGGCTCGACGATCGAGACTCCCGCCCGCTCCAGCCGCGGCCGCATCCGCGACAGCCGCGTCCGGTCCACGTCCGCGGCGACGAGGTTACCCCGATTTTCCATCTCCGCCGCCAGCGCCAGCGTCTTGCCCCCGGCCCCGGCGCAGAGGTCGACCACGTTCATGCCCGGCCCCGCCCCGCAGGCGA
This sequence comes from Sphingomonadales bacterium, assembly GCA_034668625.1. GTDB lineage: Bacteria > Pseudomonadota > Alphaproteobacteria > Sphingomonadales > Sphingomonadaceae > Allosphingosinicella. Next base: position 65,709 of record JAXDOX010000035.1, on the reverse strand, counting down.
GGCTCAGCAGCTGGCTGCCTTCGTCCTGCACTTCGACCAGCCCCGAACGCCACGCCTCGCTCTCGTCCACCGCCGTCCCTTCCGGCAACCGCACCCCGAGCGGGGAAAGCCGCGTCGGCTCGCCGCCGAGCGCCGCCAGCGCCTGCTCGCGAGTGCCGCGCAGGCGGTTGACCCGGACGTCGAGCGGCGCGCGCCCGAGCAGGTCCGGCCATTCCGCCGCGCCCACCACCGGATCGAACCGGTCGCGAAGCCGGAGCGGGACCGGAGGCTCTTCTGCCCGAACCGGCGCCTCGTCGGGCGCGAGCGGTGCGGGCCCATGCGCCGAGCCGTCGAACGAGGCGAGCAGCTCCGCATCCTCCGCCGCGAGCCCGAGCAGGGCCGCGCGTCCCGTGGGCGGCGGCTCGGCGAAGCGCCGGATCGCCCGGTAGACCAGCTCCCGCACCGCCCGCCGATCCTTCGAGCCGGCGTAGCGGCGGGTCTTGAAGTAGCGCGCGACGACCGTATCGGCCGCCGCGCCGCCGCCGCGCGCAGCCTCGATCGCCTGGTCCAGTATCTCGACCGCCGCCTGGGCGCGAGCGGCGGGGGTCATGGCTCACCGCGTCGGATAATTGGGCGCCTCGCGGGTGATGTCGACGTCGTGCACGTGGCTTTCGCGCAGGCCGGCATTGGTGATGCGGACGAAGCGCGCCCTTTTCTGGAGCTCGGCGATGGTCGCGGCGCCGGTATAGCCCATCGCCGCCTTCACCCCGCCGACCAACTGGTGGATGACGTCCCTGGCATGGCCCTTGTAGGGCACCTGGCCCTCGATCCCCTCGGGGACGAGCTTGAGCTGGTCCTGGATGTCCTGCTGGAAATAGCGGTCGGCCGAGCCGCGCGCCATCGCGCCGACCGAGCCCATGCCCCGGTAGGATTTGTAGGCGCGGCCCTGGTAGAGGAAGGTCTCGCCCGGCGCCTCCTCCGTCCCCGCCAGCAGCGAGCCGACCATGACGGTAGAGGCGCCGGCGGCGAGCGCCTTGGCGACGTCTCCCGAGGTGCGCAGGCCGCCGTCCGCGATCACCGGAACGCCGCTCTTCGCGGCCTCCTCGGCCGCCGCCAGGATGGCGGTGAGCTGCGGCACGCCGACTCCGGCGACGACGCGGGTTGTGCAGATCGAGCCGGGGCCGATGCCGACCTTGACCGCGTCCGCCCCGGCGTCGATCAGCGCCCGGGTCGCCTCCGCCGTCGCTACGTTGCCGGCGACGATCTGGACCGCGTTCGACAATTTCTTGATCCGCTCGACCGCGACGGCGACGTCGCGGTTATGGCCGTGGGCGGTATCGATGACGATCAGGTCGCATTCGGCGTCGATCAGGGCCTCGGAGCGCGCGAAACCCTTGTCGCCGACGGTCGTCGCTGCGGCGACGCGCAGCCGTCCGGATACGTCCTTGGTGGCTTCGGGATAGGTCACCGCTTTCTCGATATCCTTGACGGTGATGAGGCCGATGCAGCGTCTCGAATCGTCCACCACCAGCAATTTCTCGATCCGCCGCTGGTGGAGCAGCCGCCGCGCCTCTTCCTGGCCGACTCCGGGACCCACCGTGGCGAGATTGTCACGGGTCATCAGCTCGGCGACCGGCTGGCGCGGATTCTCCGCGAAGCGGACATCGCGGTTGGTGAGGATGCCGACGAGGCGTCCGTTCTTCTCGGTCACCGGGATGCCGGAAATCTTGTGCTTCGCCATCAGCTCGAGCGCGTCGGCGAGCGTCTGGTCGGGCGCCATGGTGATCGGATTCACGACCATGCCGCTCTCGTAGCGCTTGACCGCGCGCACCGCCGCCGCCTGCTCGTCGGCCTCCATGTTGCGGTGGAGGACTCCGAGCCCGCCCAATTGCGCCATGACGATCGCCATGTCCGCTTCCGTCACCGTGTCCATCGCCGAGGACAATATCGGGATGTTGAGGTCGATCTCCCTGGTGACCCGAGTCCTCGTGTCCGCCTGGCTCGGCAGCACGCTCGACTCGGCCGGCTGCAGCAGCACGTCGTCGAAGGTCAGGCCGAGCGGGATGTCCATCATGCGCCTCTTCGGGGAGTCGGTGCCGCTCTATAGGAAGCCCCCGCCCGGGGCGCCAGATGGCGGCGCGGCCTTTCCCCTGCTAGGCAGAGCGCGAATCCGCCGGAGCCTTGACCGAGCCATGACCCGAGCTGCCGCCGAAGTGATGCAGGACGTCCTCTACGCGGCGGTGGTCGACGCGATCCTCGCTTTGAAGGCCGCCTCGCGCGGAGTGCCCAACACGCTGCTGCGCGACCTCAACGCGATCCATGCCAACACCACCTTCGCCGATCTGCCGCCCGAGCTGCAGAAGGCGCTGCAGGCGGGCGTCCGCGCCGCCTTCACGCGGCTCCTCAAGGAAGGCTATTCGGTCTCCCCGGCCGGCTCGGCCCCGCCCCGCCCGGCCTCGCCGCCGCGGCGCGAAGGCGGCCATGGGCAAAGACCAGGCGGCCCCGGCGGCAATCGCGGCCCCCGTCCCGGCGGCGGCCAGCCCCCGCGCGCTCCCCGCACCGGGCCCGGCGGCGGCCCCCGCCCAGGCGGCGGAAGAGGGCCGCGGCCGAAAGGGTAATCGTCACCCCCGCCGCGTCCGTTCCTCGATGCGGCGTTCGAGAATGGTGAGCGGCATGGCGCCGTCCTTCAGCACTTCGTGGAAGCGTTTGAGGTCGAAGCGGGGCCCGAGCGCGGCCTCGGCCTTGGCCCGCGCCCGGGTCCAGGCCATGTGCCCGACCTTGTAGCTGCACGCCTGGCCGACCTGGGTGCAATAGCGCTCGACCTCGCGCTGCGAGCGCGGCCGCGCGAAGCCGGTTGCCTCGACCAGATAATCGGTCGCCTTCTCGCGGCTCCATTTCCGGGTATGGAGGCCGGTGTCGACGACCAGCCGGGCCGCCCGGAACAGGAAGGACTGGAGGAAACCGGCGCGGCCGAGCGGATAGCCCTCATAGGCGCCGAGCTCGTCGGCGAGCTGCTCGGCATAAAGCGCCCAGCCTTCCGAATAGGCGCTGAAGAAGCCGGTCTTCCGCAGCGTCGGTATGTCCTTCGATTCCTGCGCGAGGCTGATCTGGAGGTGATGGCCGGGGACGCCCTCATGGTAGCTGAGGGTCGGCAACGTATATTTCGGCCAGTCGCCGACATCCTTCAGATTGATGAAGTAGATGGCCGGCCGCGACCCGTCCAATGAGGCGCGGTTGTAATAGCCGTTGGAGGCGCCGTCCTGGATCTCGGGCGGCACGCGGCGGATTTCGAGCGGCGCATTGGGCAAAGTCGCGAAAGCGCGCGGCAGCCGCATGTACATGTCCCTGACGCCGGCATTGAGGCTGGCGATCAGCGCCGCCCGCCCCTCGTCGCCGTCCGGATAGAGCTGCGCCGGGCTGGCGTTGAGCGCCGCCAGCCGCGCGCCGAGGCTGCCTTTGGTCATGCCCTGGGCGCGAAGGATCCGATCCAATCGCGCGCTGATCTCGGCGACCTGGTCGAGGCCTATCTTGTGGACCTCGGCCGGGGTGAACTTCGTCGTCGTCGCCTGCTCGAGCGCGACCGCGTAAATCTCCTCGCCGTGCGGCACCCGCCAGACGCCGTCGCCGGGCGGAGTCGCCGGACGAAGCTCGCGGATCAGCGCCATCTGCCGGTCGAGCGCGGGATAGACGCTCTTCTCGACGATATCCGCCGCGCGGTGCTGCCAGCGGCCCTCGATATCCTTCGCCCTGGCGCGCCGGGCCAGCGACTGCACGATCGAGCTGTCCTCCGCCTTCTGGCCGCGCAATTTCTCCATCTGCCCGAGGGTGAGGTCGAGCGACCAGCCGGGGGCGACATAGCCTCGCGAGGTCTCGATCCGCTGCAGCGCGCTCTCCTGGTCGAGCACGATGGCGAACGCCTCGAGCCGGTCGAGATAGGCTTCGCAATCGTCGCGGGCGTTGATCGTGTGGGCGGTGTTGAGAAAGTCGGGAACCGAGAAATAGGCGCCGCCCTGCTGAAAGATACGGTAGGGCCTGATTGCGCTGTCGAGGCCGAAACGCTGCGGCGCGGCAATCTGGTTGGTCAGCGAATAGGTCACTACCTCGAGGTTGAGCTGGGCGCTGGGCGACAGGCTGGCGCGGTCGAAGGCGGCGAGGCTGGCGAGCCCCTGCCTGGTCTCGGCGAGCTGGCGCGCCCTTTCCTCATAGGTGCGCGGCGTCAGGCGGTGCTTGAGCGGCGCGTTGGCGCCCTTGTCGAGCCCGAGCGAGGTCGCCTGCTCGGGCGAGCGGGCGACGTTGCGCTGGAAAATCTCGTCGAACGTCGCGTTGAGCGCCGCGTCGCCCGAGCCGGAATCGGCCCCGAACGCAACCCTGGGCAGCATGGAGACCCCGGCTGCGGCGCCGGTCGTGGCGAGGAAGTGGCGACGGTCCATAAGCGAGTCTCCCAAGCGCTTGTTAACTGCGCGCTTAGGCAAGCTTGCCCCGGCGTTGCAACCCGTCACCCCAGCGAAGGCCGGGGTCCATGCTGGGTCGGCGCGCGGCACGCACTCGGCATGGATGCCAGCTTTCGCTGGCATGACGGGAGGTTCCATCGCCTGCCCCTCCCCCGTCACCCCAGCGAAGGCTGGGGTCCATGCGGCCTCGGAACCGCGCCCGCATCAAAAGCTGGCCTGGAGGAGATGCTCCGATAAGTCGGCCCATTCCGGGTTTGCCTGCTCGATCAGTTTCGTTTTCCAGCGCCGTTGCCACGCCTTCATCGCCTTCTCGCGGGCGATCGCGTCGTCGATCCGTTCGTACGGCTCGCAATAGACCAAGCGATGGAGGCCGTATTTGCGGCAGAATTTGGAGCCCTTGCCCTGCCGGTGCTGCATGATCCGGGCGGGAAGATTCGCCGTCACGCCGATATAAAGCGTACCGTAGGGCGCGTCCGTCATGATGTAGACCCAGCCATCGCGCATGCCGCCCTCGTCGCGCAGATTCGGCATGGATGCCAGCTTTCGCTGGCATGACGGGAGGTTCCATCGCCTGCCCCTCCCCCGTCACCCCAGCGAAGGCTGGGGTCCATGCTGGGTCGGCGCGCGGCACGCACTCGGCATGGATGCCAGCCTTCGCTGGCATGACGCTCAGGCCCGCGCCCTCGCCAGCGTGAATCGAGCCTGCTCGACGTGCATGCGCTCGATCATCTCGCCTTCGTATCGCTCGGCGCCGCCGGTCGCGGCGGCGATCAGGCGGCGGGCGGCCTCCACTTCCTCCGGCGAGGGACCGAAGACGCAATTGGCGATGTCGATCTGGCCCGGGTGGATCAGCGACTTGCCGTCGAAGCCGAAGCCGCGCCCCTCGCGGCATTCCGTCTCGAGCCCGGCCGGATCGTCGAGTCTGTTATAGACTCCGTCGAAGGCGGCGATGCCGGCGGCGCGGGCCGCGAGCAGGATCGACTGCAGCGCCGTGGTCAGCGCGCCCCGCGCCCGGCCGGGGCGAAGGCCGAGGTCGGCGGCGAGGTCGTTGGTGCCGGCGATCAGCGCCGCCGCCGCTTCGGCGATGGCGGGCGCGGCCAGCACGCCCCGCGCGGTCTCGACCATGGCGAGGACCGGCTTTCCGCTCGCCTCGCGCGCCTTCATGACGTCATCGGGGCCCTGCGTCATCGGCACGATCACATAATCCGCGCCGCTGCGGGCGGCCGCCTCCACATCCTCTGCCCACCAGCGTTCGTCCGAATTGATGCGGATCGCGACCGGCATCGGAAAGCCCCGCGCCTCCACCGCCGCCGCGCGCGCTGCCGCCTTGTCGTCCGGCTTCACCGCATCCTCTAAGTCAAGCACGACGAGGTCGGCGGCGAGCCCCCTCGCTTTCTCGATGGCGCGCGGATTGGAGGCGGGCAGGAACAGGAGGGTGCGGATCAGGCGGAGCGGGCTCGGCATGGCTCCTCGTGCCGAATTTGCTTGGAAGGCGCAAACCTTCACTACATTATGCCGGCTTCGGTTCGAGAGGGGTTTGACAACATGATCCTCGGGGTAATCAGCCTGATCGCGGTCGTGGTGCTGCTGGTGTTGATATCGGCTATCAAGATCGTCCGCCAAGGCTATCATTATACGATAGAACATTTCGGCCGCTTCACCGCCGTCGCGCAGCCGGGGTTCAATTTCTATCTGCCCTTCTTCTACCGTGTCGGCCGCAAGGTGAACATGATGGAGCAGGTGCTCGACATTCCGGGTCAGGAGATCATCACCAAGGACAATGCGATGGTCGCCGTCGACGGCGTCGTCTTCTTCCAGGTGCTCGACGCGGCCAAGGCGGCCTATGAGGTGTCCGACCTCTACACCGCGATCATGCAGCTCTCGACGACCAATCTCAGGACCGTGATGGGCTCGATGGACCTCGACGAGACCCTCTCCAAGCGTGACGAGATCAATGCGCGGCTCCTCTCCGTCGTCGATCAGGCGACCGAGGCCTGGGGCGTCAAGATCACCCGGGTCGAGGTGCGCGACATCCGTCCGCCCGCCGACATCGTCAACGCGATGGGCCGCCAGATGAAGGCGGAGCGCGAGAAGCGCGCGTCGATCCTCGAGGCCGAGGGCCTGCGCGCCTCGGCGATCCTCAAGGCCGAGGGTGAGAAGCAGTCGGCCATCCTCTCCGCCGAGGGCACGCGCGAGGCCGCCTTCCGCTCCGCCGAGGCCCGCGAGCGCGCCGCCCAGGCCGAAGCAACCGCGACCAAGGTCGTTTCCGACGCGATCGAGGGGGGCTCCGCCCAGGCGATCAACTATTTCATCGCCCAGAAATATGTCGAGGCGATCGGCATGTTCGCCCGCTCGCCCAACGCCAAGACAATCCTCTTCCCGATCGAGGCGACTCAGCTGATCGGCACTTTGGGAGGCATCGGCGAGCTCGCGAAGGAGGCGTTTGGCCGCGGCGCACCCCCGCCTCCCCCGGGCGACGTCCCGCCCCCGCCGGCGCGCCGGCCGGGACCGTTCGAAGTCGGCAAGAAATGAATTCGATCGACCCGCAATGGGCATGGCTCGGCGCGGCGGCCCTGCTCGCCATTGCCGAGCTCATCGTCCCAGGCGTGTTCCTGATCTTCATCGCCGTCGCCGCCGCGGCGACCGGCCTCGTCACCTTGCTGACCGGCGCCGCTTTGCCATTCCAGATCGCCCTGTTCGCGCTCTTCTCGATCGCCACCGTCTATGCCGGCCGGCGGGTCTATTCCGTGCGGCCGGTGACGTCGAGCGACCCCCATCTCAACGACCGCGCGGCGCGGCTGCGCGGCAAGCTGGTGACGGTGACCGGCGCGATCGAGGGCGGCCAGGGCCGGGTCAGGGTCGGCGACAGCGTCTGGAACGCCCGCGGCCCCGACTGCGCCGAGGGCAGCCGGGTGCGGGTCACCGGCGCCGACGGCACCTGCCTTCTCGTCGAGCCGGAAATTCCGGCGCTCACCGACGAGCGCGGCTGAGGGTTCGTCATCCCGGACTTGATCCGGGATCTACCTCACCCCTTCTCAGCGGCTGCAAAGAAAGGGGGCCCCGGATCGAGTCCGGGGTGACGGACGCAGCTCAGTCCTCCGATCCGCCGCGCCGGCCCCACGTGAAAGCGGCGGCCCCGACCGCCACCGCGGCGGCCGCAGCGCCGATGCCGATGTTGCGCCAGCTGAACAGGCTCTGCTCGCCGAGCGCCGACCCGTCGCTCTCCTCCTCGAGCAACGCGGCATTGGCGCCGCTGGCGGAGAGCCGGACGGTGTCGCCTTCGATCGCCGCGATCAGCCCTTCCGAGACATAATGGTGGTGGCCGCCGTGCGAGCCGCTGTCGGGCCGGGTCAGCTTGATCCGCTTGCCCACCACCTTATCGACCGTCCCGACATGCACCCCGTCCGCCCCGACGATCTCCATATGCTCCCTGACCCGGCTGATATCCGCCATCTTCGTGCTCCTCGTTTGCTGGTGAACGTTCGGGAGGCAAACGGTCGGTGGGCGCGATGGATGCAGGGCGGTGCGAAGCAGGGTTCACCCGGCGGATTTCGCCGCCGGGTGCGCCTGGGTAGGGATCTGGCTAGAAGCGATCGGCGCGCTGGCCGAGCAAAGTGACCTCCACGCGACGGTTCAGGCGCATGCCGGCAGCCGTGGCGTTGGTTGCAACCGGTTCGCGTTCGCCGTGGCCTTCCACCCTGAACCTTGCGCGGGTGACGCCCATCTCATCGAAAGCGTCGCGCACGCTCTCCGCACGCCGCTCCGAAAGATCCTGGTTGTGAGCGTCCGTGCCCCTGGAATCGGTATGGCCGATGATGGCCACCCGGACGCCGGGATTGGCGCGCAGATATCCTGCGAGGGGCCTTAGCTTGTCGAGCGCGCCCGGACGAAGCTCAGCCCGGTCGGTCGCGAAGAGGACATCTTCCTGCAAGGTCAGCGTGGCGCCCAGCCGCGTCTGGCGAAAATGGTAGTTCCGCATGGCGCCACGGTCCCAGCCGCGGTCGTCCTGGGAGACGACGACCTCTTGGCGCGAGTCCCAGTCGAAGCGGTCGCGGCGCGGCCCCGCGACCTCGATGAAAGCGGCGTTCGCGTCCTGCGCCTCACGCGGGCTTATCAGTCCGTCGCGATTGCGATCGAAGTTGCGCATCACGAACGCGCGGCCCCGGTTGGTTCTGCGAAGCTCCGGGAGGAGCAAGCGGACGCCGGCGCCCGCCAGACCATAGTCCCGGTCGCCTTGACGACCGCCGCCCCAGTCCCATCGCCCTTGGGCGCCGGCCGGGCTTGCGCTCGCCGCCAGCAGCGCGGCGACGGTCGCGGTAGCGGTCAGCAGATTGGTTTTTCGAAATATCGTCATAATGGATCTCCAACTGTCCCCGCCGTCGTCAGGTCTGGGGCTTGCGCCGTGAACTCTTCCTGAGGTGAATGGACAGGAGGCGTTCATCGCAAGGGGGCAGGCCTGACCCTTGAGGATGAGGCGAGCCAGTTGGTTCTGACCATGTGCTTCGGCGAAGCGGAGCGATTCTCCCGCAGTCCTCCGCAGCATGTGCGTGCGGCGCGCTTCAGGCAGTGACCTGGGCGTCCCCCTGGATATGGAGATAGGCCGGGTCGAAATCCCCGGCGTTTTGAAGGCCTGCCCAATCGTCTACCCGCACCGAGCGTTGCGTCCTCGAGATGAGATTGGCCTCTCCCAGGCTCTTGAGCATCCTGTTGGTGTGAACCGACGTCAGTCCCAATGCGTCGGCCAGTTGCTCTTGCGTCATCGGCAGTTCGTAATGGCACCGCTCGCCAAGCCCGGCCATTTCGAGGCGAAGGGCGAATTCGCACAGCATGTGGGCGGCTCGAGTGCGCGAATCGCGTCGGCCGACGTTGAGCGTCCATTCCCGGAAGATCGATGCGTCGACCAGCGTCTCGTACCACATTGCCCTGCCCACCGCCGGCCTGTCGAAAGCGATCTCCTGAATGGCTTCGACGGGGATGAGGGCGGCCTCGACATGGTTCAGGGCCTGCAGATTATGATCGGCAACGCCAAGCAGCGAATTTTGAAGATCGGCGAGATCGCCCTTCATATGGATGGAGAAGATTTGCCTGCCGCCATTCCCTGCGACCTTGTGCCGGAAGGCGTAGCCCGCGAGGATCACGCAACAATTCTGGGGCTTGTCGCCTTCGCGGACAATATACTCCTGGGGCCTTAGCTTGATCAGCCGGAAGGGCAGGGCAAGGATTGCCGCATGGTCGCCGGCGTCCAGGGAACGCCATTGCTGAAGCTTTTTCGCCATCGGCGCGAGGATTGATGGATGTGGTTTCGACATGACGCACTCCCGAGGCGGGAGCGCTGACAATGTCTCAGCCACCAGAATGATGCCTTAGCGCGGCCAGCGCTGGACTTGCCTTAACGCAGTTGAGGTGAGACTACTAATCTAGATTGAACTTTTTTCGGCCGGGCGCGTTGGGGTTGAGGCTGGATCGCTGGACCGCAATGGGCTCCGGCAGCTGAGAGATCTCGCGCTCCCGCCCGCGGAGACCGAGCGATGCACGCCCTCATCATTGAAGAGGAACCCTTCCTTGCGATGGTCATCGAGGACCACCTCCGCGGCCTCGGCTACACGAGTTTCGACTTCGCCATAACCCAAGCCGATGCGGTGGCTGCGGCGCGGGCGCGGTGTCCCGATCTCGTCACCTCCGATGTGCGATTACCCGAAGGCTGCGGCATCGCCGCGGTCGAAACGATCTGCAACGAGAAACCAATCCCCGTTGTCTTCATCACTGCGGCCGCCTCGGCCGTGCGGGAGCGAAAGCGCGACGCCATTGTCGTGCGAAAGCCAATCATCGTGGCCGAGCTGATCCAGGCGGTGTCCGCGGCGGCCGGATAAGGCACTGCATTGGTCGGCAACGGGGGGAAAGCGGACATACCAAAAGGTCTCGGCGCCGCTCCCGACCGCCGTTGCGGGCGACATTCAGAACTGCGCTCGGGTGCCGAAACCCTCCGCCCGCGCCTTCTCCACCAGGAAGGCGGCGGCGGCGAGGTCCTGGACGATCGAGCCGAGCGACTTGTAGATCGTGACGTCGGCGGGAGCGAGGCGGCCGGCGAGGGTTCCCGCCATCACTTCCCCGATCTCGCCGAGCAAATGGCCCTCGCCGATCGCGCCTTCCTCGATCGCGCGCCGGAACTCGGCGCCCTGGCGCAGCACGCCTTCTTTATGGTCGGCGAAGAAGCGGGCGCGGGCGACCAAAAGCGTGTCGATCTCGATCGGTCCTAGGCGGCTCGAGCCGACCGCGTTGACGTGGGTGCCGTCCGCCACCCAGCCGCTCAGCAGCACCGGCTCCGGGGATGCGGTGACGGTGCAGATGATGTCGGCCTGCCGGGCGGCTTCCTCGGCGCTTGCCACCGCTTCGCCGCCGACCCGCTCGGCCAGCGCCTCCGCCTTGTCGCGCGAGCGGCCCCAGACGAGGATGCGGTCGATCGCCCGCACAAGCGGGATCGCCTCGGCGTGGCGCAGCGCCTGCTCGCCGGTGCCGAGGATGGCGAGCGTCCGCGCGTCCAGACGTGCCAATGCCTCGGTCGCCGCGGCCGAGGCGGCCGCGGTGCGGATGCCGGTGACCTCGCTCGCGTCGACGATCGCCGAGGGCGCGCCGGTTTGCGGATCGAACAGTGCGACCACGCCCTGGTGCGACGGCGCGCCGGCCGCCCCCGGGAAGACGCTGATCAGCTTCGCCCCGAACGCCCCCGCGTCCATCGCGCCCGGCATCACCCCGAAGGCCCGGCCGCCGTCGAGGTCGATGATGTTGCGCAGCGACTGCCGCGTCTCGCCCCGCGACAGGGCGATCATCGCCTCGCGCATCAGCGGGATGCATTCGGCGTAGCAGAGGTGCCGCGCGACCTCGTCGCGGGAGATGAGGAGGAGCTCGGCCATCCCCGCGCTTGTGGCGCTCCCAACGCCCGCGGGGAAGGGGCTGCGCCTCACTTCCTCGCGGTCAGATAGCCCACGCCGGCGCCGACCACGGCGCCGAACAGCGGCCCCACGAACGGCACCGGAATCGCAATCACCGCGCCGATCGCCGCAGCGATCGCCGTCCGCTTCGCAACCGGATCCTCGAACATCGCCTCTACCTCCTGATATGGTGTATTATGGCAGTAATACACATGGGAGTCCAGTGCCGGGCGCTGGCGGGCAAGATTTGATCCATTTCGAACCTATCCGGCCAAAAACAACTTTCCTACATCGTTGCTTATATGTTCTAGGCTCCGGAATGGAACAGGAACGCGATTCGCAGCGCGCCCCGCGGCGGCTGATCGACACCGGCGTCAAGGCGCGCTTCGTCGCGGAGCTGCGCCGGGGAAAGAGCCGCGAGGAGGCCGCCGCCGCCGTCGGCTTCCCGCTCGGCAGCCTCTACACGGCCCGCGCCCGCGACCCCTTGTTCCGCCACGCCTGGGAATGGGCGATGGACCTCTACGCCTGGTATTTGCGCGTCGGCGAGCCGCTTCCGCCCGAGGAGGACGGAGTCGAAATCCGCATCGCGCCCGCCAATCGCCGCCCGCTCCAGCGCCGCCGCATGAACTGGGTCAAGTTCAACGAATCGCGCCAGCAAATCTATCTCGACCATTTCGCCGCCACCGCCGATTCCGGCGCCGCCGCCGCCAAAGCGGGGGTGTGCGACGCGACGGTCACCACCCACGCCCGCCGCCACCCCGAATTCGCCGCCGTCCGCGACGAGGCGCTCGCTCTCGCCGTCGCCCGGCTCGAGGCCGAATCGGTTCGCCAGCGCCTCGAGGCGCAGCGCCGCCTCAGCGAGAACCTCAACCCCGAAGGCGAGGTGGCTGAGGAGTTCGAGCGGGTGATGAAGCTCCTCGCCCGCTGGGACCGCAAGGGCGGCGCCCTCGGCACCCGCCCCCGCCCGCCCGCGCCGAGCGAGGCCTGGACCTTCGACGACGCCATCGCCGCGCTCGAGAAGCGCCTGACCGCTCTCGGCTTCATCAAGCCCGGCGAGGGGCCGGACCCGCCGGAGAAGAAAGGATGACGCAGCCCCTCCCCCACCCGTTTCCGGACCCGCTGCCGATCTTCTTCAAATCGCTGATCCCGCCGGACGGGAAGGTCAGCCGCGCGCGCGCCCTGTTCATCCTCGAAGTCCTCGGCAGCCTCACCCCGGTGCAGCGCCGAACGTCGCTGACCACGTTCCCACCGCCCGCGCTGCGCGCCATTTACGAGGAATGGTGGTGGGGGGTGCACAGGGGCCAGGCCGAGCCCGACAGCGACTGGCGGATCTGGGCGATCGTCGCCGGCCGCGGCTTCGGGAAGACCCGCGCCGGCGCCGAATGGGTCTGGGCAAGAGCGCGCGAGGACGGCAAGGCCCGCATCGCCCTCGTCGCCGCGACGATCGACGAGGTGGTCCGGGTGATGGTTCGCGGCGAAAGCGGTCTCCTCGCCCTCGCTCGCGGCCACGAAAAGCCCCGCTGGATCCCGAGCCTCGGCCTCGTCCGCTTCCCCTCGGGCGCCGAAGCTTATGCTTTCTCGGCCGAACGCCCGGAAAAGCTGCGCGGCCCCCAGCACCATTTCGCCTGGTGCGACGAGCTCGCGAAATGGCCCCACTCGGAGGACACCTGGAACAACCTCATGCTGGGCCTTCGTCTCGGCGAGCATCCCCGCACCGTCGTCACGACGACCCCCAACCGCAACGCGCTCTTGAAGCGCATCATCGCCCTCCCGCGCTGCGAGAAGACCGAAGGCCGCACCGACGGCAACCGCCACCTTCCCAAGGATTTCATCTCGGCCATGCGCGACATGTTCGCCGGCACCCGCCTCGCCCGCCAGGAGCTGGAAGGCGCGATGCTCGACGATTTCGAAGGCGCCCTGTGGACCCGCGCCCTGATCGAGAAAGCGCGGACTATACCCTCTCCCTCCAGGGGAGAGGGTCGACTCGCCGAAGGCGAGCGGGGTGAGGGCACGCCGGGCAGGCCCCGTGCCCTCACCCTCCCACCCGGCTCCGCCGGGCGGGCCCCGCCCTCTCCCCTGCAGGGAGAGGGGTTCACCCGAATCGTCGTTGGGGTCGATCCGCCCGCCTCGACCGGCGGCGACAGCTGCGGCATCGTCGTCTGCGGCCAGGATTCCGAAGGCATCGCCTACGTCCTCGCCGACCTCACCCAGAGCGGCCTCTCCCCCGAAGCCTGGGCCCGCCGAGTCGCCGACGCGGCCGACCTCTACGGCGCCACGAAGATCGTCGCGGAGAAGAACCAGGGCGGCGACATGATCGCCAGCGTGCTGCGCGCCGTCGACGCCAACCTCCCCGTCCGCCTCGTCGCCGCGACGAAGAGCAAAGCCGCAAGAGCCGAACCCATCGCCCTCCGCTTCGAGACGGGCCGAGCCCGCCTCGCCGGCCACTTCCCCGACCTCGAAGACCAACTCTGCGCCCTGACCTGGTCCGGCTACCAGCTCCCCGGCAGCCCCGACCGCGCCGACGCCATGGTCTGGGCGATGACCGAGCTGTTCGAGAAGCAACGAGGAGAGCCGCGCATCAGGCGGTTGTGAGTACACCCGCTAACAAGAGGCGAATGCAGTCGCTCTTTGCTTACCGCTGGCGGAGGACGGTGGCTCGACATGCTTCGTGGCCTCAAATAAGCAAGTGCGCGTGCTCACACGGTTGTCACCCATTGAGTTCGTTCAGCAGGCGCCGACCGGGAAAACTCAGCCGGCCTTTCTCATTTGTGAGGATACTGGCGGCGGTGAGGTCCCGGTCGTGGCGAAGCTCTCTTGCCGGTCGGAGCGAGGAGTGACCGGGCTCGCCATGGAAGCCTTAGTCGCGTGCTTGTCTGCCGACCTAGGGCTTCCGGTCCCTCAACCTTTCATCATTGAACTCGATCCCGATTGGATCGAGGCTGTGTCGATCGCCAATTCGGCTTGGGCGGCGAGCGCTCGCAGCAGCGCTCCGGCGGCGTTCGGATCGCGCCGTCTGCACGAAGGTTTCACCACGTGGGTCGCGGGATCTTTTCTGTCTCAGGGCACCGCGGCTCGAGCCGCTGCAATCTTGCTCTTTGACGCCATTGCGAAAAATGCTGATCGTCGACCGGAGAACCCGAACTGCCTGAAGTTTGGCGATCAACTTAGAATCATCGATCACGAGCTCTGTTTTCCTCAGTTTCTTATCGGCCTCAGCGACCCGTGGCTCGTCGGCGGCCTTCAGGCATTATCAACGCCGGGATGGCATATCTTCCGGGATGCGCTGCATGGAATGGAATTCGACTGGGGGCCGATCGCTGCCGCTTGGCAAGCTTTGTCGGACCAGCAGATTGGCGACTATGAGGGCGCCATTCCGGCAGAGTGGGGCGGTGCGCTGCCGACGATCCAAAACACCATCGACAGGATCAAATTGGCGCGCGATAACATTGCAGGCTGCGTCGCAGAGGTGCAGAGGGTGCTGAAATGCTGAAGCGCCATTATTCCTACACCGTGCTTAGATACCTGCACGACCCATCGACGTATGAGTTCGTCAATGTGGGGGTGGTCATGTTGTGCCCCGCTACCGACGGCCAAAACGCGCTGCTACTCGGCCGCACTCGCACCACGGTCGGACGGCTACGTGAGTTTTTCCCGGTGGACCGCCACGTCTTTCGAGACACGATGCGAACCGTGAACCGGCTTCTCCAGCGCGCCGCCAAGAGAGTCTTGGACGAAGGCTTATTTAGGACATCGACTGATGCCTTAACGCTGGCACAAACAGTCGTTCCGGCAGACTCTAGCTCTCTGCAGTGGTCCCCGCTCATGGCCGGTGTAACTAGCGATCCTGAAAAGTCGTTCGAGAGCATATTCAGGCGCATGGTCACTAAGTACGACACAAAGGCGCCTCCTCGTCGATCCGATGAGGAGATTTGGAAGCCAGTCCGTCAGGAACTAGAGCATCGCCGGCTATTAGTCGATCTCGCGCCAAAGGTAATCGTGGGAGGCGATGACAGGATCGAGTTTCAGCACGCATGGAAAAACGGCATTTGGCATGTTTATGAGCCCCTGTCGCTTGACCTCTCCGATGCGGACGGCATTTATCGCAAGGTGCACCGCTGGCTCGGTCAGCTAACATCGGTAGCCCCGGAAGCGGCGGAAGCGTTCCAGCCCCACTTCATTGTAGGGGCGCCATCGGACCCTGATCTGCAGAACGCCTACGAGCGCGCTCTGCGGATATTGAAGAAATCACCTGGCGACGTAGAAGTCTTTGAAGAAACGGATGTTTCTCAGTTAGTTGACCGCATTGAGCATGAGATGAAGGCGCACAGCTCCTAGCCACCTTGACAGTTCGCAAGGGTCAGCTGGCGGGCCATACTTGGCGCGTGCCTAGCACCGAGGTCCGACGCTAGGGCTGCATCCTGCCCGGTTGATCGTATTCTTCGCGGTGCCGCCAGTGTAGACCGCTCCGAGACCAAACGATATGATCCGGGCTGATCGTTCGGAACTTGGCTAGTACGCGCTTCGAGACCGCAAGGCTGCCTTGATCGTTGAAATAGATAAGGTTCTCATTCTGCTGCTGCAAATACATCGCGACTGTCGATTGATCGAGGAACCTGTACGCTTCCACCGTTGCCAACATCCATTCGGCTGCCTCTTCCTCGGTCACGCACGACCCTCATCGACCCACGGTTCAAGGGACGCAAGCGCAAAGAGCTCTTTGTTGTGCTTGGCACCGGCGAACCAACTGCAACGCGCCTTCGGAACGGTCATCGACAAGAGTTCCTCGACCACCATTTTGGGGCCACCTGCCTTAAGTTTCACTAGGTCCCCGGCTTTGAATCCTGCCATCGATGCACTCCTATTTTTTGCTTTCGGGCTCGACATATGGCTGCAAGGCATCCGGGTGAACCGTTTGAACTTCCATTTTCGCCCCGGCGAACCAGGCCACTCTAATCTCGTCGCCCCAGTCTTGCTCCACAGTCATCTTAGGTCCGCCTGACCTAAGCTGCACGATGTCGCCCTTCTTAAAATCGTTAGGCATTTCTCTCCCTCCTTATCCCACTGATATGGGGCCCCGATCCATCGCTGCAACCGCCAGATTCGTTAGCTTCGCTGCCGCGCTGGCGGGCGCCGGCCCCGGTCACCCCGGGCTCGATCCGGACCTCCTTTTAAGCTGTCGGAGGAAGAACAGGTGGGTGTCGGACCAGATCCGCGACGTGCAAGGGGGTCAGCCGCACCCTCCATAATCCCTGCTGCCGTTTAGCATCTTCGCATTCTTGCGCCGCCAAAACGCGGCCTCCGAACTACTCAGCCGCCCGCCGCTACACGCCCGGCAGCGCCGCCAAATCCGGCTCGACCCACCCCCGCCGCGCCTCGACCGAGAACAGGGTCTTGGGGTCGTAGAAGCACAAGGGCCAGTCGCGCCGCCCCTCCTCCGAACGCAGCAGGCCGTTGACCTTGGCCACCAGCGGCATCGCCGGGTCCGTCCGTCCCAAATACAGCCGGATGGCGCGGATGAAGCACTGGGTGATGGTCTCGTGATAGCCCTCACTGTCGCTGTTCACGCCGCCGACGCTTTCGTTGTAGCGGCGGATGAGGTGCGGGAGGTCGCGCTCGGGGAGGATGTCGGGGCGTTCCAGGATCAGCCAGGTCGTCGTGCTGAGATGCGCCTCGTGCGTCCATTCCGGTTTCGGCAGCGTGCAGGCGAGCATGCGCTCGCCGACGCGGCGGATGGCGGCGTCGGTGGCGAACAGGCGGGGTTCGTGGTGGTCGTGCATGGCGATGGTCCAGAAATCCCCTCTCCCTTTGATGGGAGAGGATACGGAGCCTTAGCGGCTCCGCCGCTTAGGCGGAGTTGGAGAGGGTGACACCGCTCGCGGGTGTCCTCGGAGGCTGCCACCCTCACCCAGCTACGCCTAAGCTCGCCAAAAGTGGCTCGCTAAGGCTGCGCAACCCTCTCCCCTCAAGGGAGAGGGGATGTTGCGTCAGGCGGCCGGGACGGCGGTGCTCACCGCTTGTCGTTGCCCCTCGCGCGCCCGCGGCGCGGCGTCGCGGACGCCGGCGTCGACATGCGCCTCGAACTTGGCGAAATTGTCGATGAACAGCTTGACCAGCTTCGCCGCCGTGGCGTCGTAGTCGGCTTTGTCCGCCCAGGTGCCCCGCGGATTGAGGATGGCGCTGTCGACGCCCGGCACGCTGACCGGCACCTCGAAGCCGAAATTCTCGTCGGCACGAAACTCGACGCCGTTGAGCGAGCCGTCGAGCGCGGCGTTGAGGAGCGCCCGCGTCGCCTTGATCGGCATGCGGCTGCCGACCCCGTATTTGCCGCCGGTCCAGCCGGTATTGACCAGCCAGCAGGTGACTCCGCCCTTGGCGATGCGGTCCTTCAAGAGATTGCCGTAGACGCTCGGGTGGCGCGGCATGAACGGGGCGCCGAAGCAGGTCGAGAAGGTCGCTTCGGGCTCGGTCACGCCGATCTCGGTGCCGGCGACCTTGGCGGTGTAGCCGCTGAGGAAATGGTACATCGCCTGGTCGGGCGTCAGCCGCGCGATCGGCGGCAGCACGCCGAACGCGTCGGCGGTCAGCATGACGAGGTTCTTCGGCACCGGCCCCATATTGTCGCGGCTGCAGTTCGAGATGAACTCGATCGGGTAGGCGCCGCGGGTATTCTCGGCATAGGTGGCGTCGTCGAAATCGAGCTCGCGCGTCTCGGGGTCGATGACGACATTCTCGAGCACGGTGCCGAACTTCCTGGTGGTGGCGAAGATCTCCGGCTCGGCCTCGGCCGAGAGGCGGATCATCTTGGCGTAGCAGCCGCCCTCGAAGTTGAACACGGCGGTGTCGGACCAGCCATGCTCGTCGTCGCCGATCAACGTGCGGCTGGCGTCGGCGCTCAATGTCGTCTTGCCGGTGCCGGAGAGGCCGAAGAAGATCGCGGTGTCGCCGGCCGGGCCGATATTCGCCGAGCAGTGCATCGGCATCACGCCCTCGGCGGGCAGCAGATAATTGAGGATCCCGAACACCGACTTCTTCATCTCGCCGGCATAGGCCGTGCCGCCGATCAGGATCACCCGCTCGGTGAGGTTGACCGCGATCACCGTCTCGGAGCGGGTACCGTGGCGCGCGGGGATTGCGCGGAAGCTCGGCAGGTCGATGATGGTGAATTCGGGTTCGAAGCCGGCGAGCTCATCGGCCTCCGGGCGCACCAGCAAAGTGCGGATGAAGAGGTTGTGCCAGGCGAGCTCGTTGATCACCCGGACGCGGACCCGGTGCTCGGGCTGCGAGCCGCCGTAGAGGTCGGCGGCGAACAGCGTCTCCGCCTCGCCGAGGGCCTTGAGGAAGTCGGCCTTGAGGGCCGCGAACTGGTCCGGGGTCATCGATTTGTTGTTGTCCCACCAGATGGTGGTTTCGGTCTCGGCGTCGCGGACGATATATTTGTCGTTGGCGGAGCGGCCGGTATGCTTGCCGGTGCGGACGACGAGCGGGCCGTCCTTGGCGAGCAGGCCCTCGCCGCGGCGCACCGCCTCCTCGACCAGCTGGGGCGTGCCGAAATTCCAGCTCACCTCCGCCCGTGTCTCGATGCCCTGTTCGGCGAGGCCGTGTGCGGGCGCGCGATTGGCCACGTAAGTCTCCCATTTATACGACAATTTCGGCGGCGAAACCGCCATTTCCGGGTGCGCGCTGCGCATATCGGAGCGCCGCCCCGCCGTCAAAGGGTAGCGCCGCCATTTCGGCTCCTCTAGAAACGCGCAAATGGCGGCGGCTACCATCGCGCTGGTCGACGACGACCGCAACATCCTCACCTCGGTGTCGATCGCGCTGCAGGCCGAGGGGTTCGCGACCCGGGTCTATTCGGACGGGGAGGCGGCGCTCAAGGCTTTGGTCGAGAACCGGCCCGACCTCGCCGTGCTCGACGTCAAGATGCCGCGCATGGACGGGATGGAATTGCTCCGGCGCCTCCGCGAGAAGAGCGATGTCCCCGTCATCTTTTTGACCTCGAAGGACGAGGAGCTCGACGAAGCCTTGGGCCTCGCCCTCGGCGCCGACGACTACATCTCAAAACCGTTCAGCCAGCGCCTCCTAATCGCCAGAATCCGAGCAATTTTAAGGCGTTCGGAGCTGCGGGCGGCGGCTCAGGACGAGGGTGAACAGGAGGAGAAGCCGCAGCTCGAGCGGGGGCGGCTGGCGATGGATCCGGCGCGGCACCGGGTGAGCTGGGACGGGCAGGACGTGACCCTTACGGTGACCGAATTCCTGATCCTCGAGGCGCTCGCGCAGCGGCCGGGCGTGGTGAAGTCGCGCAACCAGCTGATGGACGTCGCCTACCAGGACGACATCTATGTCGACGACCGCACCATCGACAGCCACATCAAGCGGCTGAGGCGCAAGTTCCGCGAGGCGGATCGGGATTTCAGGGCGATCGAGACGCTCTACGGCGTGGGGTACCGCTTTGGAGAGGAGTGACGACCCCAGGCTCAGGACGCGCTGGACCGGGGGCTGGAAGCTCCTCCACCGCATCCTGGCGGTCAACATCCTCGCGGTCGCCCTCCTCGCCGGCAGCCTCTTCTACCTCGACGGCTATCGCCGCCGGCTGACCGAGCAGGCGGTGGTGAGCACGCGCACCCAGGCCCTGCTCGCGGCCGATTCGCTGGAACTGGCCGAGCCGGGCGAGCAGGCGGACCTCTTGAGGAAGCTCGGTGTCCACAGCCGCACCCGGATCCGCCTGTTCGCCAGGGACGGGCGAGTGCTGATCGACAGCTGGGCCGGGGCGCCGCCCACCTACGACGTGCGGGATCCGAAGCAGGAGGATTGGCGGAAGCATGCCTCGCGCAAGATCGACAATCTGCTGAACGCGATGGTCGGCGGCATCAAGCCGCCGCTCCTCGCCGTGCCGGAGAGCGCGCGCCTCGCGGACTGGCCGGAGGCGGTTACGGCCCTAACCGCGAACCAATGGCAGACACGGCTGCGGCGCGCGCCGGAAGGAACCCCGTTCGTGTCGGCCGCCGTGCCCATCGCCGGGGGCGGCGAGGTGCTGCTGATGACTCGCAACGCCCGGCAAGTGCGGCGCACGGTGCGTGAGGAGCGTGGCACGCTGGCGATCATCCTCCTCGTCGCGATCGCCGTCTCGATCTTCCTGTCGCTGTTCCTGGCGCGCACCATCGCTCTGCCGCTGAGGCGGCTGGCGCGGGCGGCGCAGCTCGTCCGCCAGGGTCGCGCCCGCGAGGTCTCGGTGCCGCAGCTCCCCACCCGCCGCGACGAGATCGGCCTCCTCGCCCGCGCGCTGCACGACATGACCATCTCGCTGAGGCAGCGGATCGACGGGACCGAGGCCTTCGCCGCCGACGTCACCCACGAGCTCAAGAACCCCCTCGCCTCGCTCCGCTCCGCCGTGGACAGCCTCGAGACAGTGACGGACCCGGCCCTGCGTCGCCGGCTGCTCGACGTGGTGCGACATGACGTCGTCAGGCTCGACCGGCTGATCGTCGACATCGCCGAAGTCTCGCGCCTCGACGCCGAGCTGTCGCGCGCACGGTTCGAGGAGGTGGACCTCGGTGTGCTGATCGAATCCCTGCTCGAACCTTGGGAAAAGCGGGCGGCGGAGCGCGACGTGCGCATCGCCTTCGCCCGGCCGCGGATCGGCACCGCCGCCGTCCTAGGGGAGGAGGCCCGCCTGGTCCGCGCGCTCGACAATTTGGTCGACAACGCCATCTCCTTCTCGCCGACCGGCGGGCTGGTCGAGATCGGCGCCAGCCGCGTCGACGGGGAAGTGATCGTCACGGTCGAGGACGAGGGGCCGGGGGTGCCGCCCAAGGCGCGGGAGGAGATTTTCCGCCGCTTCCACAGCCTCCGCCCCGAGGGGGAGGATTTCGGCCGTCATTCCGGCCTCGGCCTCGCCATCGCCCGGGCGACGGTCGAGGGCCATGACGGAACGATCATGGTGGAGGACCGGCACGACGGCCGGACGGGCGCGCGCTTCGTGCTTCGCTTCCCGCAGGCGAAACGGTGAGCGCGACCGTTCATGCGACCTGCGTTGCGATCGACGGGCGCGGCGTGCTGATCGCCGGACGCTCGGGCAGCGGCAAGTCGGACCTGGCGCTCCGCCTGATCGACCGGGGCGCGGAGCTGGTAAGCGACGATTACACCGAGGTGAGGTCGGTGTGCGGACGGCTGCGCGCACGCGCGCCGGCCACCATCGCCGGCCGGATGGAGATACGCGGCGTCGGCTTGGTCGAGGTCACCGCCGCGGCGGAGGCGCCGGTCTGCCTGCTCGTCGACCTGAACACCGTCCCGGAGCGGCTCCCGGAACCCGCAGCCCGCCGCGTGGCGGGACACGACGTGCCGATGGTCGCCCTCGCCGCGCTTGAGCCGTCGGCGCCGCTCAAGCTAGAGCGGGCGCTGCTCCTTTTCGGCCTGCCGCTCGCATGAAATCCGCCTCCCCTCCCAAGCGCATCCTGCTCGTCACCGGCCTGTCGGGCGCCGGCAAGTCGACGGCGCTGAGGACGCTCGAAGATCTCGGCTGGGAAGTGGTCGACAATCTGCCGCTGTCGCTGCTCGAGCACCTCCTCTCGACTCCCCTGGGCAAGGGCGGGCCGCGCCGACGGCGGCCGCTGGCGATCGGGATCGACAGCCGCACCCGCGACTTCGACGCGAAGCGGATCGTGGACCAGATCAAGGCGCTCGCCGACGACCGCGACTTTCCCGTCGAGACCCTGTTCTTCGACTGCGCCGGCTCCGAGCTGCTGCGCCGCTACTCGGAGACGCGGCGCCGCCATCCCCTCGCCCCCGACCGCCCGGCGACGGACGGCATCGCCGCCGAGCGAGAGCTGATGGCGCCGCTCAGGCGCTGGGCGGACCATGTCGTCGACACGACAGACACGACACCCAACACCCTCCAGCAGCAGCTGCGCGACCGCTTCGGCACCGCGGGCGACGCTCCGACCCTCACGATCATGTCGTTCGGTTTCGCCCGCGGCCTGCCGCGGAGCGCCGACATCGTCTTCGACATGCGGTTCCTCAGAAACCCCTATTGGGACGACGCGCTGCGCGATCTTACCGGCGAGGACGATAGCGTCGCTGCCCATGTGGCCGAGGATGAAGGCTATGCTGCGGTCGAGCGGATCGAGGCGCTGCTGCTCGACCTCCTTCCCCGCTACCGGGCGGAAGGAAAATCCTATGTGACCGTCGCGTTCGGCTGTACGGGCGGGCGGCACCGTTCGGTGCACGTCGCCGCGCGGGTCGCTGCGCGGTTGCGCGAGGAGGGATTTTCGCCCACTCTGGAACATCGTGACCTCGCCTCGCGCCCCCGCGCCGCAAGCGAGGGCGGCCGCTCCGGCGGGTCGCAGGATTAGGATGCTCGAATGATCGGACTGGTGCTGGTTACCCACGGTCGCCTTGCGGCCGAGTTCGTGACTGCGATGGAGCATGTCGTCGGTCGGCAGGAGCGGATCGAGTCGATCTGCATCGGAGCCGACGACGACATGGAGGGCCGCCGCCGCGACATCGCGGAGGCGATCGCCAAAGTGGACGAGGGCGGCGGCGTCATCATCCTTACCGACCTGTTCGGCGGCACGCCCTCCAATCTCGCCATCTCGCTGATGAAGTCGGAGAAGATCGAGGTGATCGCCGGCGTCAACCTGCCCATGCTGATCCGGCTCGAGGGCGCGAGGAAGTCGATGGACGTGAGGGCCGCCGTCGCTGCCGCCCGCGAGGCGGGCCGCAAATATATCTCCGTCGCCTCTGAAATCCTCGGAGAGACGGTCTGAGCCGCGTCGAGCGCGTCGTGACGCTGACCAACCGGCGCGGCCTCCACGCACGCGCCAGCGCCCGTTTCGTCACTCTCGCGGCCGGCCTTCCTGCCGAGGTGGAGGTCGAGAGGGACGGCTCGAAAGTCACCGGCACTTCGATCATGGGCCTGATGATGCTGGGGGCGGCGATGGGCGATTCGATCCTCATCCGCGCGGAGGGCGAGGGGGCGGAGGAAGCCGTGGCCGCCCTCGTTCGGCTGGTCGAGGAAAAGTTCGGGGAGGAGTGACATGCGCGCAGTGACCAGCTGTCCTCCAGCGGCCGCGTGACATGAGGCAGATCACCGCCTTTTCTAACCCGCTCGTCAAGCAAGTCCGGGCGCTCCGCGACAAAAAGAACCGTCGCGAGAGCGGGCTGTTCATCGCCGAGGGCCTGCGCATCCTCACCGAGGCTCGCGAGGCGGGGCGGCTGCCGAAGATATTGTTCTTCGGCGCGGGCGCGAAACACAAGCTGCTCGATGCTCTCGCCGCCCGGGTGGAGGCCGCGGGCGGCGAGGTGATCGAGACCAATGCCGACATCCTCCACAAGCTTTCCGGCAAGGACAATCCGCAGACCGTGCTCGGCGTCTACGAGGTGTTCGACACCTCGCTCGACCGCATCGACCGCGCCGCGGCGCCGCTCTGGATCGTCGCCCAGGCGCTGCGCGACCCGGGCAATCTCGGCACCATCCTAAGGACCGGCGACGCGGTGGGCGCGGGCGGCGTGATCCTCGTGGACGAATGCGTCGACCCCTTCTCGGTCGAGGCCGTGCGCGCGACGATGGGCGCGCTCTTCACCCAGCGGCTCGCGCGGGCGGGGTGGGACGAGTTCCTCGCCTGGCTCCGCGCCGGCGAAGGCCAATTGATCGGCACCAGCCTCAAGGCCAAGCTCGACTATCAGGAACCCCGCTATGCGAAGCCGGCCTTCATCCTCATCGGCAACGAGGCGCAGGGCCTGCCGGAGCCGTACGAGGCCGAATGCGACCTGCTCGTGAGGATGCCGATGCTGGGGCGAGCCGACAGCCTCAACGCGGCGGTGGCGGCGGCGGTGATGGCGTACGAAGTCATCAACCAGTGGCGGCGAAGATCGTGATGTCGGTTCGAAAGGATGACCGGGCCGCACTAAGGCGGCCCGGTCGCCCCCTTGCCTACCGACGTGGTCCGAGCTGCCGCTTGGCGTTGGCATCGGACTCCGCCTTGCTGCTGAACAGCCCCGGAATGATTTGCAGAATCCACCCCGAGGGATGAATGTGCAGACCAAACCAGCGGCCATCAGCCGTAGGCGCGGAGGCGTAGAGGGGCATGCCCATCATATCCTCCGTCGATTCGCCTCGCGAAGCGGCGGAGGAGCCGGGGTACGAGCCGCAACGGCACCCAACTTGGGGGGGCCGATTGGCTAATTACACAGACTACTCTGCCACGAGGCAGAGCCACGGTACTACGATGCCGCCCGCTCGTCACCAGCTTTTTGTTCCCCGTCTGTTTTTTCATGGGGGCCGCCGCCGTCAACCACACCTAAGCCCTTGACCAGAGGGCGTACGGCTGTCTCAATCATAGGTAGCGAAGGCATCTCCTTCGCACTGCCGGCACCGAGTGTCTCGAACCGCCGCGCTTGCGTGAGAACTTGGCTTTCGTAGCTACCGACCATCTGGTTGTACGCCCCGGTTGCCAAATCGAGGTTTCGACCTATCCGCAACATGTGCGTTCCCATCGTCGCCAGCCGGGCGTGCAGCTCCTTGCCGAGCCGAGCGATCTCGGCGGCTTCCTCGGCGAGCTTCTCCTGCCGCCAGACGCTGGCGACGGTGCGTGCGATTGCGACGAGGTTGGTCGGCGTCGCTAGCAGAACGCGGCGCTCGAAGGCCCATTCCCACAACCCTTCGTCCTGCTCGAGCGCGGCGGTGAGGAAATGCTCGCCGGGAATGTACATGACGACGTAATCGGCGGCGTCGCCGAACTGGTCCCAGTAATTCTTGCCGCCGAGCTGCTGGGCGTGGTTGCGGATGGCGCTCGCGTGCGCCTTGAGGTGCGCCGTGCGAATCTTCTCGTCCACTTCCTCCGAAGCATCGAGAAAGGCGTTCAGCGAGCATTTCGCATCGATGATGAGCTTGCGGCCGCCCGGCAGGCGCACGATCACGTCGGGGCGCAGCCGGCCGTCGCCGGTGTCGACGGAGACTTCGGACTGAAAATCGGCAAAGGGGGAGAGCCCCGCCTGCTCCAGCACGTTGCGCAAGCTCTGCTCGCCCCAGCGCCCGCGCGATTTGGGGCTGTGACGCAGCGCGCTGACCAGCTTGGCAGTCTCGTCACGAACCTGCGCCTGGCCGGTCCGGACCAGTTCGACGGCCGCCTTCAGCTCGCCGTAGCTTCCGACCCGGTCTTTCTCGACCTGCTTCAGGCCCTCCTCGTAGCGCTTGAGAGTCGTCTCGACCGGCTGGAGCAGCGCCTTCAATTTCTCCTCGCTCTTCTCGTTCGCCTGGTGGAAGCGGGCGTCGGCGCGCTCCAGAAAATTCTTCTGCGCTTCCCCGAGCAGCTTGGCGCCGATCTCACTGAACTGCGCCGAGAGCGCGGCGCGCGCCTCGGTCAGCTCCTTCAGGCGGGCCTCGAACGCTTTCTCGCGTTCGTCCTGGCCGGCGGAAAGCCGGGCGCATTCCTGCTGCGCCGAGGAGCAATCGCGCCGCATCTCCTCGAGCTTCGCGGCAAGCTCCGGCACCTGCTTGGCCCGCTCCTCGGCGGCGGCGAGGTCCTTTATCGCGTCGCGGAACTTCTGGAGCTGCTCGTCCCGCTCCGCCCGGAACGCGGCCGCCTGGCGGCTGCCGAGGAACCAGCCGAGCCCGGCGGCGCCGAGCGCGACGAGCGCGATGACGATGAGCAGGACGGGTTCCATGGTCACTTCCTCGTTCGGAACGAAGGGCGAACCTAGAGCAGGCGGCGCCCCGGCTCAAGCGGGCGCTTAGATGCAACTGTGGATAAGGCGGCCAGCCCGCTGCGATTTCACGCTTCGCGCGGCAGCAAACCGCCCGGATGGCGGCCGAGATGGCGGGCGAGCGCGCGTATCCAGACCGCATGCGCTTCCCGCTCCGCGGCGAAAGCGGCCGCGTCGAACCGCGCCTGCCGCTCGTAACCCGCCGCAGAGAGCCGGCGGCACAGCTCCCGCACGCCAGCCTCGTCCGGCTGCGCCGGCTCCGGCTGGAGATCGACGAGGCGGCCGAGATCCTCGGCCATGCGCCGCCCGTCCTCGCGTAGCAGGATGGCGAGGCCGCGAAGCTCGGGCGCCTCGATCCACCGCTCGACTATGAGGGCGAGGTCGAGCAGCGCGCCGAGCACCGCGGGCCAGCCGGAACCGGTGCCGATCGTCCGGAAATAGATGAGCGAGGGGTGGGAGGTATGGCTCTGGCGCACCGTCGCGCACCAGTCGCGGCCGTCGCGAAGCACCTGGGGCAGTTCGTCGCGAGTGCCGATCGCCGCATATTTTTCGAGCAGGCCGAGCGCGGTCGGCGGTTCGCCGGCCGAGGTGCGCAGCTTGAGGATGCCCTCGTCTCGGCGGGCAATGCTGCTCTGCACCTCGAGCAGATAGGTGACGGCCATGGTCATCACGGCAAGGCCGCAGAAGCCGGCGGCAAGCACCACCCACCGTGCCTCGCCGGAGACTCCGCCGCGGCCCTGACCGACCGTCACCAGCGCGCTGCCCACCGCGAAGACGGCATCGCCGAATCCCTTGAGGGGCGGCTGGAAATCCTCCCGTAAGGCAAAAGCGAGGAGGCCGAAGGCGAGCGCCAGGAGCGCCATCCACAATGCGAAGGAAATCACCAGGACGAGCGGCGCGAACATGGTCGAAAGACCGCGCTGCCGCCCCCGCACCCGCTTCCAGAGCGGCAGGAGGAGGAAGACCAGCCGCCTCGCGATGTGCAAAGTCGCATGGCTGCCGCCCGGAACGATCACCGTGTCGAACACGTCGCGCAAGGTCATCGCCGCAACGACGATTCCTATGACGAACTCCGCGACCCTCCACACCATCGCCGGCCAACGCCCGACAACTGATTTGGATCAATCTCCGTCGGTGACGCTCGTGTCGGCTGCCGTGGTGGCGCCGGACCAGGCGGCGGCGCCGGGCTGCTCCCACCAATAAGGCTGGCGGCGGCGCGTGCCGGTCGCGATCTCGTTCAGGGTGGCGCTGTCGTAGAGGCGGCCGCCGAGCATCACCTCGCGCACCTTGTCGGAGTTGCGGATGTCGACCGTCGGGTCGGCGTCGAGGATTACGAGGTCGGCGAGCTTGCCGACCTCGAGCGAACCGACGTCCTTCTGGTAGCCCAGCGACGTCGCCGGCATGATCGTCGCCGCGCGCAGCGCCTCGATCGGCGACCAGCCGCCGCGCACGAAGCTCCACATCTCCCAATGCGCTCCGAGCCCGGCCTGCTGGCCGTGCGCGCCGATCGAGACCTGGACGCCGCGGTCGGCGAGCTTCTTCGCCTCGCGGGCGCTGGCGGCGTCGACATAATCCTCCTCCGGCGCCATCGTCCTCCGCACGTTCTGCGCGGCGAGCACGGCCGGCGGAGCGTGGCGGCTGAGCAGCGGGTGCCGCCACACGTCCATATGCTGGCGCCAGTAAGGGTCGCCGGCGAGGCCGCCGTAGGTGACGACCAAAGTCGGCGTGTAGTTGGTCTTGGTCTGGGTCCAGAACTGGACGACGTCGTCGTAGAAATGCTCGATCGGGAGGTTGTGCTCGAGCGTCGAATCGCCGTCCTGGATCAAGGTGATGTCCATGGTGAACAGCGAGCCGCCCTCCGGGACCACCTCGACGCCCTCCCGCTGGGCCGCGGCGATCACCATCTGGCGCTGCTCGCGCCGGGGCTGGTTGTAATTCTTGACGCTGTGCGCCCCTTCGGCCTTGAGCCGCCGGACGTGCTGGAGCGCGTCGTCGAAAGTGTTGATCTCAGCATACACGTCCGGGCTCTTGGCGCCATAGATGATCTCGCCGGTCGAGAAGATGCGGGGACTGAGGATCCTGCCCGCCCGCTGCATCTCCGAGGCGACAAATATCTCGGCCGCCCGCGCCGAGGGGTCGTGGATCGTCGTCGTTCCGAAGGCGAGGTTGGCCATCGCCGACCAATTCTGCTGCGGTACGAGATCGTCTTCGCCCTCGGGTCCGTGGGCGTGGGCGTCGACGAAGCCGGGGACGATCGTCTTGCCGGAAACGTCGACGATCTTCGCCCCGGCCGGGATCGCAACCTCGCCGCGTCGGCCGATGGCGGCGATCCGGTCGCCCCTCACGACGACGATTCCGTCGTCGATGATTCCGCCGTCCTTCGACGCCATGGTGACGATGCGCGCGCCGGTGAGGGCGACGATTCCGGTCGGCTTGTCGGCGGCAACATCCATCGACAGCGACACGCCGGTGTGCGGCGCCGGGAATTTGGGCGCGTCCTTGCCTTGCGGCGCGGTGGCGAACAGCTGGGCGACGTCGGCGGTGTAGAGGGTCGGCCCCATCGACCAGTGGACCTTGCGGCCGCCCTCCGACCAGTTGATGAAGTCGCCCCCTTCCGCGCTCACCCGCGTGACCGGGAGCGGCCCGCCTTTCTCGTCCACGGCGACGTCCTGCGTGCCCGGCATGAGCGGCATCACGAACGCCTCGTAATTCTGCCGAAAGGCGAGATACTGGCCGTCGGGCGAGACCTGGTAATCGTTGACCAGCTCGCCGGTCGAATGGACGTGCTTCGCCTCGCCATTGAGGTCGGTGCTGATCAGCTGTCGCTTGCCGGCGGCCGACGCGATCATGAAGACGCGGTCGTTCGACGCGCCGAACTGCGGCTCGGCGCCGTCGCGCGAGATCCGGGTCATCGCCCCGCCCGCCGCGGCGATGCGGAAGACGCCCTGGTCCTCCGACCAGCGCGGCGAGGTGAGGAAGCCGCCGCCGCCTTTCTCGAACACGATCGTCTTGCCGTCCGGCGAGAAGCGCGGCCGGGCGTAATGGCCGGGCTGCGCGGTGACGTCGCGCGCCGCGCCGCCGGCGGCCGGGACGGTGCGGATGTGGCCGAGCCCGGCGTCGGTCCAGCCGACGAAGACGAGGGTCCGGCCGTCACGTGACCAGGAGGGCCAGAGCTCGAGCTCGCTCTCGTCCCCCTTGACGAGCCGACGCGCCTCGCCGCCCGCCATCGATTTCTCCCAGAGCTTGCCGAGGGTCTCGAACACGACCTGTCGCCCGTCCGGCGAGACCGCCGCCCAGCGCGGCATCCTGGTCTGGAAGCGGTCCGGAGCCACCTCGACCTGCGGGTGGGTGGCGTCGATGACGACGCGGGTGTCGGCGACGTGGAACGGGATCTCGGCCGCGCCGGAGCCGTCGGCGCCGGCCCGCCGGATCTTGCCTCCGGCCCAGAAGACCAGGCTCCGCGAATCCGGGGTCCAGGCCATGTTCGGGTAGACGCCGGTCACCGCCCAGGTCTCCTGCACGTCCTGGTCGAGCGCGTCGTAGACCTTGCGCTCCTCGCCCGAGACGAGGTCCTTGACGTAGAGCTTGGAGCGCGCCCGCTCGCGGCGCACGAAGGCGATCTTCTTTCCGTCCGGCGAGGGCGTCGGCCGCACCGACCCGCCCGCGCCGGAGACGACCGTCGTCACCTCGCCGGTGTCGAGGTCGTAGCGGTGGATGTCGAACAGGTCCTGGTTCGAATTCTGGGCATATTCGAAGATGTCGCCCGGCGTCACGTTGCGCGTGTAGTAGATCGCCTTGCCGTCCGGCGCGTAGATCGGCTCGCCCAGCTCCTTCTGGAAGCGCTCGTTCGGCTTCTTGACGAGTGGCACGCCGCCGCCGCCCGAGACGTGATAGAGCCAGACCTCGCCGGTGCCCAATGAGCGGCCGGTGGTGAAATGCTTCTTGGCCGCGATGAAGCGGCGGTCCGGGCTCCAGCTCGGCTGATTCAAGAGGCGGAAATCCTCCTTGGTGAGCTGGCGCTTGTCGGAGCCGTCGGCGTTCATGATCCAGATATTGTCGCCGCCGCCCCTGTCCGAGGTGAAGGCGATGCGGCGGCCATCGGGCGAGAAGCGCGGCTGGTGCTCGTAGGCAAGCCCTTCGGCGATCCGCCGCGGCGTGCCGCCCGCGATCGGCATCGTGTAGATGTCGCCGAGAAGATCGAAGGCGATCGTCCGCCCGTCGGGCGAGACGTCGACGTTCATCCAGCTGCCTTCATTCGTGTCGAGGCGGATTTCGCGGGTGGTCATGCCGGGCGGCGCGTTGACATCCCACTTGTCGGGCGTCGCCTGGCGACTCGCGGCCGGCGACGTCCCGGCTGCCGGCGGCAGCGGCCCGGTCACCCTTTGCTCGGGGTTGATCACCTGGTTCTCGGGCGCCTGGGTCTCCTGCACCGGCTTGTCGGGCGGCGGCGACTGCTTGGTCGGCACCGGCGCCTGCGCCCACCCCGAACCCGCCGCCAGCAAAGCGGCGATCGCCGCCGTCACCCGATATTTCATGCATCCCTCCAGAGGCTTCGTGGCCGCTGATTAGGAGGGATTTGGCGAGCCGTCATTCCCAATTCGTCATGCCAGCGCTGGCTGGCATCCCTGCCGATCAGGCGCCGCCGCAGACATGTCAGCATGGACCTCAGCCTTCGCTGGGCTGACGGCAAGGATGGAGAGCGACCGAACAGCCCTCGGCGCATCCAGAGGATCGCAAATCCGACATCGACAGCGCTGGAAAACGCGAACGCTGATTATCCCCGATACGACTGCTATTAGCCGTAGCAAGTCACAGCGCACGAGACGTCAGCGAAAGGCGTGAGGGAGCATAGGGGCATGGTCTTGCGTCTGCATTCGACAGCGGGACTTTTGGCAGCGACGTGTATTGCACTGGCGTTGGCCGCCCCGGCCCCTGCAAGCGTGAATAGCCCGCGCGCGTCCCGGGCCTCGGCCAAATGCATCGAGGCGACGATCGAGCGGCTGTGGCGGAATCCAACGCGCTTCGTGGGCCGGCGTGTCTGCGTCTCCGGATTCCTCGGCCGGATGGTCACCTATGGAGAAGCCGCGCCGGAGCTCTATCCCTCAAAAGCGGATGCCGAAGTGGCATTTAGCGAGGCGGGCGCGCGTTCCAGACCACTGGCACGACGGCGAAGGAGGCGGCCTCAGTACCGGTAATGGTCCGGCTTGAAGGGGCCTTCGACGGGGACGCCGATATAGCTCGCCTGCTTCTCCGTAAGCTTGGTGAGCTTGACGCCGAGCTTGTCGAGGTGGAGGGCGGCGACCTTTTCGTCGAGGTGCTTGGGGAGCACGTAGACCTGCTTCTCGTAATGGTCGCTCTTGGTCCAAAGCTCGATCTGGGCGAGCGTCTGGTTGGTGAAGCTCGCCGACATGACGAAGCTCGGATGGCCGGTGGCGTTGCCGAGGTTCACCAGGCGGCCCTTCGAAAGCACGATGATCTTCTTGCCGTCGGGGAACTCGACCTCGTCGACCTGCGGCTTGATCTCGGTCCACTTCATGTTCTGCAGCGCGCCGATCTGGATCTCGGAATCGAAGTGCCCAATGTTGCTGACGATCGCCATGTTCTTCATCGCCCGCATGTGGTCGAGGGTGATGACGTCGGCATTGCCGGTGGCGGTGACGAAGATGTCGGCGCGCGGCGCGGCCTCCTCCATCGTCACGACTTCGTAACCCTCCATCGCCGCCTGCAGCGCGCAGATCGGATCGACCTCGGTGACGATGACGCGGGCGCCGCCGTTGCGGAGGCTGGCCGCCGAGCCCTTGCCGACGTCACCGAAGCCGGCGACGCAGGCGACCTTGCCGGCGAGCATCACGTCGGTGCCGCGGCGGATCGCGTCGACCAGGCTCTCCTTGCAGCCGTAGAGATTGTCGAACTTCGACTTGGTGACGCTGTCGTTGACGTTGATCGCCGGGAACGGGAGCTTGCCCTGCTTCGACAGCTCATAGAGGCGATGGACGCCGGTGGTCGTCTCCTCGGAGACGCCGCGGATCGATTCGACCAGCTTCGTGAAGAAGCCGGGCGACTGGTCGAGGCGGCGGCGGACGACCTTCTGGAAGATCTCCTCCTCCTCGTTGGCCGCTTCCGGGAAGGCCTCGCCGGCCTCGACCCGCGCGCCCCAGAGCGCGAACATGGTGGCGTCGCCGCCGTCGTCGAGGATCATGTTGCAGGGCTCGCCCGGCCACTGGAAGATCCGGTCGACATAATCCCAATATTCCTCGAGCGTCTCGCCCTTGACGGCGAACACCGGAACGCCGGTCGCGGCGATGGCGGCGGCGGCATGGTCCTGGGTCGAGAAGATGTTGCACGAGGCCCAGCGGACGTCCGCGCCGAGCGTGGTCAGCGTCTCGATGAGAACGGCGGTCTGGATCGTCATGTGGAGCGAGCCGGTGATGCGGGCGCCGGTCAGCGGCTTCGAGGCGCCGAACTCTTCCCGCAGCGCCATCAGGCCCGGCATCTCGGTCTCGGCGATCTCGATCTCCTTGCGGCCGAAATCGGCAAGGCCGAGGTCGCGGACGACGAAATCGTGGAACTGGGTCTGAGGCTGGGTGGCCACAAAAGGTCTCCTGATGGGAACGAAAAAGACCGCCTAAAAGCGGCGGCCGCGCAGCGCCCCTGTAGGCGAGCGCGGCCGCCGATGCAAATATAAAGATATCTTTATATGTGGTACATGGTCATGCGTTGCCGGATGCGGTTAACCGCAGGATCAGGCAGTTCCGAAGTCGGCGGTCAGCAGGCGCGGGTCGACGCCGGCGCTCTGAAAGGCGGCGGCCCAGCGGGAATTGACGTCGCATTCATAGAGCAGATGGTCGTTGCCCGGGGTTGGGAACCAGCCGTTGCCGCACAATTCCTGCTCGAGCTGGCCCGGCCCCCAGCCGGCATAACCGAGCGCCGCGATCCAGCGTGTGGGGCCTCGCCCCTCCGCGATCGCCTTCAGGATGTCGAGGGTCGCGGTCAGCGTCCAGCGGCCGGCGACGGCGACACTCTCCTGGCCGCCCCAATCGGGCGAGTGGAGGAGGAAGCCGCGCTGCGGCTCGACCGGACCGCCGAGATGGATCGGCACGTCGGGGGCGACGCCGGGATCGATGTCGAGTTGCCTCAGAAGGGCGTGGAAGGTGATGCGCGGCACGATCCGCCCCAGGCCGATGCCGAGCGCGCCATTCTCGTCGTGGACGCACATCGCGATCACCGCCTTTTCGAAGCGCGGATCGCCGATGCCGGGCATGGCGAGGAGGAGCTGGCCGGTGAGGAAGCGCGGCTGGTCCATCGGCCGGCTATAGGCGGCGCGGCGGCGCGCTGCTAGAGCGCCCCCGACACCCCTCTCCTCGAGCGAAAGGAACCGCCATGAGCATCAGTGTCGGCGACCGCCTCCCCCATGCCACCTTCATCAAGGCGACGGCGGAAGGCCCGCAGCCGGTCGACAGCGAGGATTATTTCAAGGGCCGCCGCATTGCGCTCTTTTCCGTCCCAGGGGCCTTCACTCCGACCTGCTCGGCGCGGCACCTGCCGGGCTTCGTCGATAAGATCGACCAGCTGAAGGCGAAAGGCGTCGACGAGGTCGCCTGCACCGCGGTCAACGACGCGTTCGTCCTCCAGGCCTGGGCGCAGAGCGCCGGGGCGGAAGGCAAGGTGACGATGCTCGCCGACGGCAGCGGCGATTTCGTCCGCGCAATCGGCCTCGACGCAGACTTCTCGAAGTTCGGCATGGGCCATCGCGGCCAGCGTTTCTCGATGCTGGTGAACGACGGCGTCGTCGAGCAATTGAACGTCGAGGAGCCAGGAGCCTTCAACGTGTCCAGCGCCGATTACCTGCTCGAGCGGCTCTAATTCACCTGAGGGGGCAACACCTGCGGTGCTCGGGCGTTGGCTGGGCAGGGAGAATCGCGCAAATGGCCGCCAAAGACGATCGAGACGATGACGGCGCGCGCAAATCCGCGGCGCTGCGGCTGGCCGAGGAAGTGCAGCGGCGCCCGCTCGCCGCGGCGGCCGTCGCCGTCGCCGGCGGCGCGGCCGCGGCGGCGGCGGCCGGCTACCTCGGCGCCCGCGCCCTCGCGCGGCGCAACGGTGCTTGCGCCGAACGGCCGCTCAACCAGGTGCTGAAGACCGCGATCACCGCCAACGAATGCAATTCCGCTCCCGTCGCGCCCGACGCGGCCGAGCCGGACCCGGAAATCGGCTTCGACGGCAGCTGACGCGCGTCACGCGGCAAGGAAGCCGGCGATCGCCTTGCCGAGATCGGGCCTGGTGACGGCGCTCATGTGATTGCCGGGCACCTCCACGAAAGTCGCGCTCGGAAGCAATCGGGCGAGATCTTCGGCGGGCCCATTATCCTGGTCCTCAGCTCCCGACAGCACCAGGGTCGGCATGGCGATGGCGCGCAACTCGTCCTCGGAGCTGTCGACGAAGCTGCCGAGCAGCGGCAGCAGCGCCTGCGGGTCACCGCCGGTGGTCTTGAGGAAGGCCTCGGCCAACCACTCCGGGGAGCCGCGGGGGTGCGTCCCCATCCCTTCAAGCACCTTGCGGAAATGGCCCGAGCGGCTGCCCGTGCGGAGCAGGCCGCGCAGCCCCATGCCGCTCACCACCAGCCGGCGCGGCCGCGCGCCGTCGATCACCATCCGCACCGAGGTGCGCGCGCCCAGGGAATAGCCGCCGAGATCGTAATCGGTGAGACTGAGGTGGGCGATAAGCTCGAGCCCGTCGCGCGCCAGGATGTCGGGCGGGTAGCAGGCCGGATCGTGCGGTGCGGCGCTGCGGCCGTGGGCGCGCAGATCCGGCATGATCACCCGGAAGCCGCGGGCGGCGATCAGCGCGGCGTGGCCGAACTTGATCCAGTTGGTCTCTGCATTCGAGAACAGGCCGTGGAGCAGCACGACCGGCCTCCCCTCCCCTATTTCGTGCCAGACGAGGCGGGCGTCGTCGGAGGCGGTGAAGGCATGAGAGCTGGTCATTGGGCTCCCCTAGTCCGGGCGCCGCGCCGGCACCAGCTTCAGGCGGCCGCGGCGGCGCGATGGAGGCGGCGGACCACTCCGAACCAGACGAGGGCGAGGGCGATCGCCGTCAGCCCGGCGGCGAGCAGGAAGGCTCCGCCCGGCTCGCCGCGTTCGGCACCGAAGGCCAGCGCCTGGGTCATGGCGAGCGGCCCGGCGATGGCGGCGACGCTGGCGACGCTGGCCATTCCGCCCTGCAGCGCGCCCTGGTGCGACGCGTCGGTCATGCGCGAGAGAAGCGCATTGCTCGAGGGGTAGACGAGGCCCTGGAGCGCGCTGAAGAAGATGATCGGATAGACCATCCAGCCGCTGGTGGCGAAGACGTAGCCGAGGAAGCTCAAGCCGCCGACGATCATTCCGATGACGATGGTGCGCTCCTCGCCGAAGCGGGCGATGGCGCGTCCGGTGACGAAGATCTGGGCGAGCCCCATGGCGAGACCCGCGGCGGCGAGAGACCAGCCGATCGCCGCCGCGTTCCAATGCAGCGCCAAAGCGGCCCAGAAGGCCCAGGTGGCGGGATAGACCATGTGGGCGAGCTGCCAGAGCAAGGAGGCGAGAATGAGCGGCGCGGCGCCGCCGGCGTGGAGCAAAGGCTTGAAGGCACCGAACACGTTCGCCTGCCGCCAGTCGAACGGCCTGCGACGCTCTTTCGGCAGCGTCTCGGGGAGAGCGACCAGGATCCAAACGGCGTTGATGCCGGCGAGGCCGGCGGCGGCGATGAACGGCGCGCGGGTGCCGAGGCCGGCGAGGAGGCCGCCCGCCGCCGGGCCGAGGATGAAGCCCCCGCCGAACGCCGCGCCCATAAACCCGAAGACGGCGCCGCGCCGCTCGGGCGGGGTGACGTCGGCGAGGACCGCGTTGGCGGGCGAATAAGTCGCCCCGGTCACGCCCGCGATGAGGCGGCCGAGGAACAGCCAGGCGATTGTCGGCGCGGCAGCCATCAGCCCATAATCGATCGCGAACGCGATCGCGCAGGCGAGCAAGACGACGCGCCGGCCGAAGCGGTCGCCGAGATTGCCGAGCACCGGCCCCGCGATGAACTGGGTGCCGGCATAAGCGACGAGCATGTAGCCGGCGATCCGCGTCGCTTGCGGCAGCGTCACGTGGGCGAGATGGACGACGAGGTCGGGCAATACGGGAAGGACGATTCCGAAGCCGACCGCGTCGAGCAGCAGCACGAGGAGGACGATCGGTACCGCGGGGTGGTGGAATTTCATTTCTCCCCCTCCCCGGCGCCCGGTCAGCCTGGAAAGGCGCCCGTGGCGGCGATCCACTTGTCGACGAGGGGCTGGTGCTCCTCCGTGCGCGTCTCCGGCAGGCCTTCGGTGTTGAGCTAGGCGCGATGCACGCTCTCGACGCCGAAATGATATTTCGGGACGAAGCGCGACGGATCGTCGAACGAGGCGACGGTGAGGTCCATCTTCTCGCTTTGCGGAAAGGCGAAGCCGAGCGAGGTCCCGCACTCGCGGCAGTAAGGGCGGCGGGCGATCGGCGAGGAGGCGTACCAGTCCGGCTCCCGCTCCCAGCCGACATCCGCTTTCTTCACCTGCTTGAAGGCGATCGAGACGGAGCCGGTCGCGCGCTGGCACATGCGGCAATGGCACAGATAGGCGTCGTCATTCTCGATCCGCGCCGTGTAGCGCACCCGCCCGCAAGCGCAGCCGCCGGTCATCGTGTCAGTCAACCGGGATTTCCTCTCCAAGAAGGTAGATAAGGCGGCCGTATCTTGTCGCCCTGACCTTAGTGGCAAATACGCCATCCGCGGTCACCAAAGGACCGTGCTTTTCGGCGGCCGCGAGAAAATAGCAGTCGTAGATCGAGTGGTTCAGCGCCAGCGACAGCTCGAGCGCGACCTGACCAAATTCTCGTCCCGACACGAGGCGAACGAGAGTCATTACTTTGTCGAATGCGCGAACAGCTTGCTCCGGAACCAGCTCCCGGCCGCGGACCCGTTTCGTGAGGGTGTTCCCAACCTCCGCCTGCAGCAATTCCGGCGCAAGGAGCGTCCTCGTCAACAGCTGGAGCGCTTGGTCCGTCCCCTCCTCCTCAAGCACCCACTTCAGGGCAACATTGCTGTCGACGACCAGCGTCAATGGCCGTGATCGCGGTCTTCACGAACCAGCACTTCGCTGGGCGTCCGCATTACACCGGGCGTCATCGCACGAATCTCGGCCAGCTCGGCAAGCAATGCCTTGAGGCGGTCGGGGCTGAGCGGCCGGGCGCGCTGAAGGCCCTCGCGAAGCTCTGCTTCGAGCGAGCGCTTGTTTGCCTCTGCGGCTTCTCGATAGTCGGCGAGGAGATCGTCGTCGATGTTGCGGATCAGAGCTTGTGCCATTGGGTGGTGATAGCAAAATGCTATCATTCTCTCAAGCCGCCTTCTGCAAATGCTTCCTGCCGAGCAGCTCGGCGATCTGGACCGCATTCAACGCCGCGCCCTTCCTCAGATTGTCCGAGACGCACCAGAGATTGAGACCGTTCTCCACGGTCGGGTCTTCGCGGACGCGGCTGACGTAGGTCGCATATTCGCCGACCGCCTCGACCGGGGTGACGTAGCCGCCGTCCTCGCGCTTATCGACGAGCATGATGCCAGGCGCCTCGCGGAGGATGTCCTGGGCTTCCTTCGCGGAAATCTCCCGCTCGAACTCAACGTTGATCGATTCGGAATGACCGACGAAGACGGGCACGCGAACGCAGGTCGCGGTCACCTTGATCTTCGGGTCGAGGATCTTCTTGGTCTCGACCACCATCTTCCATTCTTCCTTGGTCGAGCCGTCGTCGAGGAACTCGTCGATATGGGGGATGACGTTGAAGGCGATCTGCTTGGTGAAGACGGCCGCCTCGTTGGAGTCGCCGACAAAGATGTTGCGGCTCTGCTCGAACAATTCGTCCATGCCCGCTTTCCCCGCACCCGACACCGATTGGTAGGTCGAGACGACGACGCGGCGGATGCCGGCGGCATCGTGGAGGGGCTTGAGCGCCACCACCATCTGCGCGGTCGAGCAATTCGGATTCGCGATGATGTTCTTGCGGCGATAACCGGCGATCGCGGCGGCGTTCACCTCCGGCACGATCAACGGTACGTCGGGGTCCATTCGGAAAAATGAGCTGTTGTCGATCACGGTGCAGCCGGCCGCGGCGGCCCTCGGCGCATGCTCCTTCGACACCGCCGAGCCGGCGGCGAACAGCGCCATGTCCCAGCCGGCGAAGTCGAAATGCTCGATGTTGCGGACCTTGAGCTCGCGGCCGGAATCGCCGAAATCGACGACATCGCCGGTGGAGCGGGGCGAGGCGACGGCGGCGATCTCGTCCAGGGGGAATTGGCGCTCGGCGAGGATGTTCAGCATCTCGCGTCCGACATTGCCGGTCGCGCCGACCACGACCATCCGGTAACCCATGTTGCTGCTCCGCTTAGAGGGGCGTGCGGCGCCTCTATCGCAAGCCGCGCGTGTAGACGATATGGCGTCGGTGGAGCGGGGGACAAGATGAAGCGGAACCTCGGGGCTTGGCTGGCGCTGGCGCTGCTCGTCGCGGCGATGGCGATGAAGGCATGGCTGACGACGGTGCCTGAGCTGGCGCCGGCGCGGCCCGGCGGCTTCGACCAGGCGCGCGCAGTGTCGCGGCTGGCGCGCGTGCTCGGCGACCAGCGGCCCCACCCGGTGGACAGCGCGGCGGACGACGCGGTGCGCGGGCGGCTCGTCGCGGAGTTGCGGGCGATGGGGCTCGGCCC
The DNA here is from genome assembly GCA_034668625.1 of Sphingomonadales bacterium. Taxonomy (GTDB): domain Bacteria; phylum Pseudomonadota; class Alphaproteobacteria; order Sphingomonadales; family Sphingomonadaceae; genus Allosphingosinicella. The sequence goes on along the minus strand of JAXDOX010000035.1, from coordinate 26,900 downwards.
GCGCGTCACCGATCACTGGGCCTGCAACGGCGACCCGCGCAGCCGCAGCCTTTCCTGCGCCCGCGTCCGCAACGTCGTCGCGACGATAGGCCCGGCGACAGGGCGCCACCTTCTCCTCGCGTCGCATTACGATTCGACGGCGACCGGGCCGGGCGCGGCGGACGACGGGATCGGCGTTGCCTCGATGCTGGAGATCGCTTCGATCCTGAAGGGCAGGAAGCTCTCGCGCCCTGTCACCTTTCTGTTCGACGAGGGCGAGGAAGCCGCCTTGCTCGGTGCCAAGGCCTTTCTCGAGCGCGATCCGCTCGCCGGCCGCGTCGACAGTGCCATCAATCTCGAGGCGCGGGGCGTTACCGGGCCCGCCATCATGTTCGAGACCAGCCGCCCCAATGGTAGCGCCATCCGCCACTTCGCCGGCAGCGCCGTCCGCCCGGTCGCCAATTCGATGACAGCAGACATCTACCGGCTTATCCCGAACTCGACCGACGTCAGCATCTTCGCGGGGCGGCCGTGGACGATCCTCAACTATGCGATCATCGGTAACGAGACGCGCTATCACAGCCCCGGCGACACGATCGCCGCGCTCGACCGCCGCAGCCTCCAGCACATGGGCGACCAGGCGCTGGCCGCGACGGAGGAGCTCGCCGCCGCACGCGTCAAGGATGGCGGCGGCGAGCGGCTCTACGCCGACGTGCTTGGCCGCGGCTTGGTGAGCCTACCGCTAAGCGTGAGTATCGCGGCGGCGGGTATCCTGCTCCTCGGCTTCGGCTGGGTCGGCCTCCGGCGGCGCGGCGGCCTCGGCCGCTCGATCGCGGCGATGCTGGCCGCGTTGGCCGGCAGCAGCGCATTCGTGTTCGTCGCGCAGACGCTGATCCGCTGGATCCGGGGCGGTGAATTTGCGCGAGCGCATCCGGAGGTCAGCGGGTTTGCAATCGATGTCGCCGCGCTCGCAGTCTCCCTGGCCATGCTGTTGTGGCTGGCGAGGCCGCTGGCGCGCGACCGGCTGCGCACCGGCTTCTGGATCCTGTTCCTGCTGCTCGGCTGCCTGCTCGCCGCGATCGCGCCGGGGGTGCTGATCTTCTTCCTGGCGCCGCCGCTCGTGGCGCTCGCCGGCATCGCGCTGGAGCGGTTCCGGCCGGGCGCGGAGCGTGTCCTGGCGCTGCTCGCCTGGGCGCTGCTGTTCCTGACCTGGGCGCCGCTCCTCTACCTCGGCGAGGTGCTGCTCGGCTTCGCCGGCGGCTGGATCTTGGCCGCCGTCTCGGCGCTGATCTTGCTGCCCGCGCTGATCGAACTCAAGCCGGTGCTCGTGCGCCTCCCCCGCCGGGAGCTGCTCGCGGGAGCGTCCGCCGCCGCGCTGGCCGGGTGGGTCGCGGTTGCGCTCGTCCCCGCTTACTCCCCGGACGGCAAGCAGCTGCTTCGGATCGAATATGCGCTGGAGAACGGCAAGGGCCGGTGGCTGCTCGCCTCCGACGGCGGACCGCTTCCCGCCGCCTTCTCTCCGTTCGGCGAGCCGGTAAAGGTGCCCTGGTCGATGACGCGGCGGCGCCCTTCCCAAGCGCCGGTCCTCGCCGCTGCCACGCCGGCCATAGAGAAGCTCGCGGAACGCCAGTCACCGGCCGGCCGGATCCTCACCCTCCGGCTGAAAGCCAACGGCGCCGAGCAGATCGTGCTGCGCGGCGAGCCGGATGCGGCGGTAAGGGCCGTGCGGATCGGCGGCTCGCTCGCCCGCACCGGCAAGGGCGCCGCCAAGGACCCCTATTTCGTCCGGTGCGTCGGACGCAGCTGCGACGGCGCCGTCGTGGACCTGCTGGTCGGCCGGGCGGGACCCTTGACCCTGACCATGATCGGCGTCCGCTCCGGCCTTCCGCCCGAAGGCGCTGCCCTGCTCCGCGCCCGTCCGGCCAACGCCCAGCCGCAATACAGCCCCGACGTCACGATCGGAGTCGCCAAGGTCCGGCTGTAGGGCGTTGGGTGTTGAGATTGGAACACCCGCAACCGTTCGCCCTGAGCTTGTCGAAGGGCCTTCCTTCTTGTTCTGGCAAGGAAAGAGAAGGGCTTCGACAGGCTCAGCCCGAACGGACGGAATGGATAACCCATTCCCGAACGATCTAGCGCCGGTCCCGCACCGTCCGGTCCAGGAAGCGGGTGATGGTGGTCCAGACGTGGGTCTGCGGGCCCTCCCCCGCGATGGCATGGGTGGCGCCGGGATAGACCATCAGTTCGAACGGATGCTTTTCCTTCTGCAGCCTGGCGATCAAAGCGGTGGTGTTCTCGAACACGACATTGTCGTCCGACATGCCGTGGACGACGAGCAAGGGATCGGAGATCCGGTCCGCCTCATCGAGCGCGTCGGAGCTCTGATAGGGCTTCGGGTCGACGGCCGGATTGCCGAGGTAGCGCTCGGTGTAGAAGGTGTCGTAAAGCTCCCACCGAGTCACCGGTGCGACCGCGACGCCCGCGGCGAAAGTGTGGGGCGGCGCCTTTTCGAGCAGCTTCAGCGTCATGTAGCCGCCGTAGGACCAGCCCATCACCGCCACCTTCGAGGGGTCGACGAAGGGTTGGCTCTGCAGCCAGGCGACGCCGGCCAGCTGGTCCTCGACCTCCACCCCGCCCATGGCGTGGTAGATGGCGCTCTCGAACCTGGTGCCCCGCCGGTTGGTGCCGCGATTGTCGATCGTGAAGACGATCCAGCCCTGGTCGACGAGATATTCGTGCAGCGGGAGCTGGCCGTACCAGCCGTCGGTCACCTGCTGCCCGTGCGGCCCGCCATAGACGTAGAAGAAGACCGGGTAGCGCCTGCCCGGGAGCAGCGGCGGAGTCAGCATCCGGTAGTGGAGGGTCGAGCCGTCCGGGCCGGCGATGGTGCCGAACACCGGCTTCACATGGCTGTCGAGATAGGCGGCATAGGGATGGGAGGCGTCGAGCCTATTCTCCTCGATCCACGCGAGGCGGCGGCCATTCGCGTCGGCGAGGTAGGTCTGGCTGGGCTGGCTCGGGTTCGAGCGGGTGACGAGCGCGTGCGTCGCCGCCTTGTCCATCACCGCTGAGTTGCTCCAGCCGGGTTCGGTCACCCGCACCACCGGCTTGCCGGGCTTGTCGTAGGAGACCCAGTAGAGCTGCTGCTCGATCGGAGTCTCCGCGGTACCGGTGAAGTAGACGCGACGCGCTTTCTCATCGGTGCCGACCACCTCCTGCACCGCCCACGCCCCGCGGGTAAGCTGGGTCCATTTGCCCGCCTTCCAGCGGTAGAGGTGGGAATAGCCCGAGCGTTCGGACGACCAGATCAGGCTGCCGTCCTTGAGCGGCTTGAGATTGTCGGTGAGGTTGATCCAGGTCGGCGACGTCTCGCTGAACAGGAGCGTCGAGCGGCCCGTCTCCGGATCGACGCGCAGGAGATCGAGCTTCTTCTGGTCGCGGCTCATCCGCTGCACCAGCATGGCCTTGCCGTCCTTCGTCCAATCGACGCGGGTCAGATACTGGTCCGGGTTGGGGCCGAGATCCGCCTTGACCCGCCGCGATCCGTCCGGGGTCATCAGATAGAGGTCGACGATCGCGTTGCTCGTGCCGGCGGCCGGATAGCGCTGCTCGACCAGCTTCGTCCCCTCGGCGCCGATCGCGGCGCGGGTGACGATCTTGACGGGGCTCTCGTCGACCCGGGCGACGGCGATCCACCGGTCGTCCGGCGACCACCAGTAACCGGTGAGGCGGCTCATCTCCTCCTGCGCGACGAATTCTGCCGCGCCCCAGCTGAGGGTGCCGCCGCCGTCCCTGGTCAGCGCCCGCTCCCGGCCGGTTTTCGAGTCGATGACATAGAGATTCTTGTCACGCAGGAAGGACAGATATCGCCCCGTCTCCGATATCTTTGGGTCGATCTCGGTCGCCGGCGTGTCGGTCACGCGGCCGACCGTGCCGTCGATGAACGCCAGATAGAGGTCTCCGTCAATGGGCATCAGGATCGCGCTGCCATCGGGCGCCCATTCGTAGGCGGTGATGCCTTTGGTGCCGGCGATGCGGGCCCGCTCGCGCCGCATCTTTTCCTCCTCGGAGATCTCGCCGCCAGTGCCGATCTTCTTCGAATCGACCAGCATCCGCGCCTGGCCGGTGGCTGCGTCGATGGCCCAGAGGTCGTAGCGATCCTTCTCGTCCGCCCGGTTCCTGAGTACCGTGACCAAACGGCCGTCGGGCGACAGCTTGGGCTGGCGTGGCACCGGTCCGGAGAGGGACGGGCTTTCGAACAATCGCTCGAGCGTCAGATCGCGCGCCGCGGCGGGCGCGGAGAGGGCGGTGGCGATGAGGAGGGTGAGAAAGGCTCCGCGCATGGGGAGCCTAACTAAAGGCGGTGGCGCAAAAGAAAAGGCGGGGAGAGCCTGCACCCTCCCCGCCTCTTCCGTTTGCTTTTCGAACGCTCAGCCCTCGACCGTCTCGGTCTCGGGAGTCGCGGCCGGCGTCGCGGCGGGCTTCTGATCGGCGCGGGTGTCGCGGCGCTCGGCGATGCGGGCCGCCTTGCCGGTGCGGCCGCGCAGATAATAGAGTTTCGCCCGGCGCACCGCGCCACGACGCACGACCTCGATCGAATCAACGTTCGGCGAATAAAGCGGGAAGACGCGCTCGACGCCCTCGCCGAAGCTGATCTTGCGGACGGTGAACGAGGAGCCGAGCCCCCTGTTCGCCCGCGCGATGCAGACGCCTTCGAAATTCTGGACGCGGGTGCGCTCGCCTTCGACCACCTTGACGCCGACCCGGAGCGTGTCGCCCGGCCGGAAATCGGGAATGGGGCGGCCCTGAGTGAGGCTCTCGATCTGCTCGGCCTCGAGCTGCTGGATGAGGTTCATGTCTCGTCTTTCAATCTTCGCGCTGCGCGCCAGAGGGCGGTGGCCTTCGCGCGTCCCCGTGACGCTCGACCAGGTCCGGCCGCCTTGACCGTGTGTCCGCCAGCGCGCGCTCGCGGCGCCACGCGGCGATCCTCGCATGATCCCCCGATCGCAGCACTTCAGGGATCCTGCGCCCTTCCCATTCAAGAGGTCGGGTATAATGCGGATATTCGAGAAGCCCGCTCTCGAAGCTCTCATCCTCTCCGCTGGAGGCCGCGCCCATTACCCCGGGAAGCAGCCGAACGCAAGCATCGAGGAGGGCCAGAGCGGCCGTCTCGCCGCCCGACAGCACGAAGTCGCCGATCGAGACGGGAAGGACCGGCCGCGCGTCGAACAGCCGCTCGTCGATCCCCTCGAAGCGGCCGCAGAGGATCGAGACTCCGGGCCCGGCAGCGAGCTCACGAACGAGGGGCTGGGTGAGCGGCTTCCCGCGCGGCGTCATCGCCAGCATCGGCATCGCCGGCCGCCGCGCGAGCACGTCGTCGACGGCGCGGGCGAGCACGTCGGCCCTCATCACCATCCCGGCCCCGCCACCGGCCGGCGTATCGTCGACCGAACGGTGCCTGTCGCTCGCGAAGTCGCGGATCTGGACGGTCTCCAGGGACCAGACCCCCTCGCCGAGAGCGCGGCCGGCCAGGCTAACGCCGAGCGGGCCGGGGAACATCTCCGGGTAGAGGGTGAGGATTGTGGCGGCCCAGGTCAAAGGGCCGTTTCCACACGGCTGGGCAAGCTCATGTGACAATCCAGTTCTCGACGCGCAGACCCGGCACCTTCTCGAAGTGGCGAATGTTGCGGGTTACCAGCAACAGGTCCAACGACAAGGCATGGGCAGCGATCAGATGATCGAACCGGTGCCGCTCGAACGGCACGTCACGGTAAGTGAGCGCGGCCTCCTCCCCGAACGGCAGAACCGACACCGCTGAGAAGAATGCCGCGGCGTTCGCCGACGCCCTGCGGTCGGCGTCGTCAACGCGTAGCATCACCTCCGCGAAGGCAATTGCGGAAGTGACCACCTCCCCCGGCGCGAACCGCTCCACCTGACGCCGGGCCTCCTCAGAGAGCCCCTCAATGAGATAGATGCAGACATTGGAGTCGAGCAGGACCCGCGGCTGCGGAAGTTCAGCCACCGCTGAGCCGCCGCCGTGGAAAATCGATCCGGCTCGGCTCGATTTCCCGCTCCTCGTCCGTCAGAGGCCGCAAGCCCGCTCCTGAGCCGTAGATTCCGGTGAGGTCGATCTTCCTCAGCTTCTGCTCGACGGGCTCGACGATGTAGCGGCCCCGCTCCTCGCGTACGGTCATCTCGACCCCGGGCCCTACGCCGAGTGCCTTGGGCAAGCGGACGGCAACGGAATTGCCTGACTTGAACGTTTTCGTCTTCTTCATGGGCCTGTATATACGGGACGTATATACATTGGGCAATGGCGGTGGGCGGAACCGGCCGTGACGAGAAACGCTCTCACTCCCAATGGACGAACCCTGCTACGACTGCCTCGTCATCGGCGGCGGGCCCGCGGGCCTGACGGCGGCGATCTACCTCACCCGCTATCACCTCTCGATCAAATTGGTGGACGCGGGGAAGAGCCGGGCGAGCCTCATCCCCCGCACCCACAACCATGCCGGCTACCCCGAGGGAATTGCCGGCAGCGAGCTGGTCGCGCGGATGACCGCGCAGGCACAGAAATACGGCGCCTCGATCGTGACGGCGCGCGTGACTCGCCTCGATCGGATCGAGGGCGGCTTTCGGGCCGAATGGGGCCAGGGCTGGGTGACCGCGCGCACCGTGCTGCTGGCGACCGGCATCGCCAACCGCCGACCGCCGATGGACGAGGACTTGCACGACGCGGCGCTGGCGCGGGGCCTGATCCGCTATTGCCCGATCTGCGACGGCTACGAGGTCACCGACAAAAAGATCGGAGTCATCGGCAGCGGCGGCCACGGCGTCGCCGAGGCGGTGTTCCTGCGCGGGTTCAGCGAAGACGTGACCCTGATCGCCCCCGACGCGGCGCATGAGCTGACCGCGGAGGAACAGGCACGGCTCACCGCCTTCGGCATCACCGCCGTGGATGGGCCGTGCGCGGCGGTGGCGGCGCATGACGATTGCATCGTCGTCGACACCGCCGAGGGGCATTACACGTTCGACACCGTCTACCCGGCGCTCGGCTCCGACACCCATGTCGAGCTTGCCGTGCAGCTCGGGGCAGCGCTGAAGGACGGCGTGCTGGTCGTCGACAGCCACCAGCGCACGTCCGAGCCGGGCCTCTATGCGGCCGGCGACGTCGTGCTCGGCCTCGACCAGATCAGCCATGCCATGGGCGAAGGCGGCGTCGCGGCGACGACGATCCGCAACGACCTGGCAAAAGAGCGGCCGATCGTGCGCGAGCGACTCAGCGGATCGATCGCCGCGAAAGGAAGCTGAGCTTCGTCCCGTCGCCGACGCTCTTCGCAATGAGGGCTAGGCGAGAAATTCCGGATCCGCGACGATTCGGCCGTCGGCCAGGTCGGCGATGCCGGGCCTGAACGGGAGCATCGCCGAGCGGCCGTCGGGCTTCCCGATCTCGAGCAGGTCGCCGGCGCCGAAATTCTCGACCGCCACTACGGTGCCTAGGGGAGTTCCGGCCGCGGTCACGCAGGCGAGACCGATCAGATCAGCGTGGTAATATTCGTCTTCCCCGAGCGTCGGGAGGGCGGAACGGGGGACGGTGAGCAAGGTACCGCGCAGCGCCTCGGCGGCGGCGCGGTCGGCAATCTCGGCGAAGCGCGCGATCGGCTGCCTCGAGTCCCGAACCGAAAGGAGCGTGAGGACGCGATCGCCCGCCCTGACCTGCTTGTAGTCCCTGAGGCTGCCTACGCTGTCGCCGAACAATTTCAGGCGCACCTCGCCGCCGATGCCGTGGGCTCCGGCGACGGCGGCGAGGGCGACCTGGTCCTCCGGCAAGGCTTATTCGGCCTTCTCGGCGCCTTCCGCGGGGGCGGCATCGTCCGGGCCCTCGGCGGGTTCGCTGGTCGACTCGCCCTCGTTCGGAGCCTCGTCGGCGGGCATCGCTTCGCCCTCGTCGGCTGCCGTGGGAGCCTCCTCGGCGACGGCTTCCTCGGCAGGCGCAGCTTCCTCCGCGGCCGGAGCCTCCTCAGCCGCAGCCTCCTCGGAGGGTGCAGCTTCCTCGGCGGCCGGAGCCTCGTCGGCGACGGCTTCCCCGGCAGGGGCGGCTTCCTCGGGGGCAGCTTCCTCGGGGGCCGAAGGCTCATCGGCGGCGGCTTCCTCGGCAGGGGCGGCCTCTTCGGCCGCAGCTTCCTCGGCCGGGGCCGCTTCCTCGGCGGCCGGAGCCTCCTCGGCGGCCGGAGCCTCCTCGGCGGGAGCGGCCTCCTCGGCGGCCGGAGCCTCGGGCGTCGCTTCCTCGAGGGCTTCCGCCATCACCTCGACCGTCTCCTCCGGCTCCGCGGCAGCCTTCTCGGCAGCCTCGGCGGCCTGCGCCTCGCGGGCGACTCGCTCCTCGGCGCGCTCCTTGGCCTTTTCGCCCGGCTCGCCCTTCTTCGGGTTGCTGCGAGCCTGCCGCTCCTTGACGCCGGCGGCGTCGAGGAAGCGGGCGACGCGATCCGACGGCTGCGCGCCGACCGAGAGCCAGTGGCGCGCGCGCTCGGCGTCGAGCTTCACCCGCTCAGGGCTGTCCTTGGGCAGCATCGGATTGTAGCTGCCGATGCGCTCGAGCACCTTGCCGTCGCGGCCGGTGCGGGCGTCGGCGACGACGATCTTGTAATAAGGGCGCTTCTTCGCGCCGCCCCGGGAAAGCCGGATTGAAACTGCCATTGTGTAGTCCTTTCGTGGGATTGCGTTATTTCTTCATGAACTTTTCGAAGCCGGGCGGAAGGTTCATCGGCGCGCCGGGGCCGCCAAGGCCGGGGAGACCCCCTGCCCCGCCGCCGGGAAGTCCCGGCATACCGCCGCCTCCCATGCCGCCGAGGCCGCCCATACCGCCCATGCCCCCGCCGCCGCCGCCGCCGAACAGGGCGCCGAGCTTGCCGAGTCCGCCCATCTTGCGGATCTTCTTCATGGCGCTGGCCATCTCCTGGTGCATCTTGAGGAGCTTGTTGACCTCCTGCACCGTGGTGCCGGAGCCCTTGGCGACGCGGATCTTGCGCTTGGCGTTCATCAGCTCGGGCCGGGTCCGCTCCTTCGGCGTCATCGAGCCGATGATCGCGTCGAGGTGAACCAGCACCTTGTTGTCGACGCCGCTCGCGGCCATCGCCGCCTGCGCCTTCTTCATGCCGGGCAGCATTCCGGCAAGGCCGGCGATGCCGCCCATGCGCTGCATCTGGGCGAGCTGGCCGCGAAGGTCGTTGAGATCGAACTGGCCCTTGGCCATGCGCCTGGCCAGCGCCTCGGCTTCCTCGACCTTGATCGTCTCCTGCGCCCGTTCGACCAGGCCGACGACGTCGCCCATGCCGAGGATGCGGCCGGCGACGCGGCTCGGGTGGAAAGCCTCGATCGCGTCGATCGCCTCGCCGACGCCGGCGAACTTGATCGGCTTGCCGGTGACGGCCCGCATCGACAAAGCCGCGCCGCCGCGGGCGTCGCCGTCGAGCCGGGTGAGGACGATGCCGGTGACCGGCACCTGCTCGGAGAAGCTCTTCGCGACGTTGACCGCGTCCTGGCCGGTCAGGGCGTCGACGACGAGCAGGATCTCGTCGGGAGCCGAGACTTCGGCCACCGCCTTCATCTCGTCCATCAGCGCCTGGTCGACGTGGAGGCGGCCGGCGGTATCGAGGACGAGGACGTCATAGCCCTGCAGCCTGGCGGCCTGGAGGGCGCGGCGGGCGATGTCGACCGGCTGCTGGCCGGCGACGACCGGTAGGGTGGCGACCTCCGCTTGCTCGCCGAGCACGCGAAGCTGCTCCTGCGCGGCCGGACGGGCGACGTCGAGCGAGGCCATCATCACCTTCTTGCCGCTCTTCTCCCTGAGCCGCCTGGCGATCTTGGCGCTGGTCGTCGTCTTGCCCGAGCCCTGCAGGCCGACCATCATCACGACTGCGGGCGGGGTCACCTCGAGATGAAGCTCGGAGGCGTCGGCGCCGAGCATGTCGACCAAGGCGTCATGGACGATCTTGACGACCTGCTGGCCGGGCGTGACCGACTTCAGCACCTGCTGACCGACCGCCTGTTCGGTGACCCTGTCGACGAACTCGCGCACCACCGGCAGCGCGACGTCGGCCTCGAGCAGCGCGATCCGCACCTCGCGCATCGCGCCGCGAACGTCGGCCTCATTGAGCGCGCCGCGGCCGCGCAGGCGGTCGAACACGCCGGCAAGGCGGTCGCTCAGGCTGTCGAACATGCTCTACCTCTCCGGCCACGGGCCAAACACGAAAAACGCCGGCGGGCGAAACTCGCCGGCCAGCGTGCGGGGCATCACCCTCGCGGGATGTGGGGACGGATAGCGGCGGAGGGAAGGGATTGCAAGGAGGGCGAGCTTCAATAGCCGGTCAACCGCATTTCAAGGGCATTCATGAGGAGCGCGCCTTTAAAATTGGCGATGGGCGGCTAGCGGAAGCCCGTGTTTCTCAACGCAGGCGTTATAAGCTTCTATCGCTTCGCTGTTCGCTTCGAGCCATGCGGCAGCGCGAACCTTCCGAACCTCGTCTCTCAAACCCTGCTCGCAAGCTCGTGAGACGTCGACTCCGAGCTTCCGTGCCTCGTCCACAAGCGGCGGGCTCAACGAGAGGTAATCGACCGCTGGCGACCTGATGCTACGGTTAGCCATGCTACGCATCTTACCGGGTACAGCAACGGTGAACAACGAGAGCCGTCATCAAGGTATTCGGCGACGATACGCGTCGAACTCCCGTTTCGCCGCCGCCAGCGCCGCCTGGAAGCCGGGATCGGCTGCCTCTCGCGCCATGAGGGCGGCGGCGGCGAGGCGGCCGGCTTCGACGTCGGAGCGGTAGTGGAAGCCGCAGACCACGCGGCTGTCGCCGAAGGCGATGCCGCGGGCGATCACGCGGTCGGCGCGATCGGGGGCGAGCGCCGTCAGCACCGAGGCCCAGATCCAGCCGACCATGGCGTGCGTGGAAGGGTAGGAGCCGGTCTGCGGCAGGTGGAACTTGAGGTCGTCGGCGGTGAGCGGGCAGTGCTTCTCGGCGGGCCAGGCGACGAACGGGCGCACGCGGCCGGTTCCGGCCGGCGGCGCGGATTGCTTGACCGGCGCGACCAGCGCCTCGGCGTCCTTCACGGTTCGGCCGATAAGCGCGAGGGTGAGCGGCGTGTCCTTCTCGGTCACGGTGACACCGAGCGCATCGGCGAAGCGCAAGGCGACGGCCGGCGGCAGGTAGACGTCGTCGGCGGCGGCTTCGGCGCCGAGCGGGCCGTCGACCAGGACGCGGGTGTCGAGGAACACTATCCGATCCCCCACCTCGTCGAGCGAGCCCGGCGGCGGCGCGGGAACGACGAGGACGTGGACGTCGAGCGGTTGCGGCAGAAACCCGCCGGGCGCCTGCGCGGACGCCGGACCGACGAGCAGAGCCGCTGCGGCCGCCAACCGGAGCACATGCCGTCCAAAGTCCCGTATCCGCATGAACCCTCTCCCCTTCGTTGCGCCCGAACGCCTAGCATGGGGCGCCGGCTTCGTTCTAGGCTCGAGGTGGGGAGGAACCAGGATGATCGCCACGTCTTTCATCGCCGCCGCGCTCACGGCCGCCGGACCCGTTCCCGGCTGCGCCGACGCGATCCGCTACGACCTCGATCGGGGCTCGTTCAGGATCGACGGCGCCAACCGGCCGATCCCGCCGGCGTGGCTCGACCCGTTCCGCCAGAAGGCGGCGAAGGCGTTCCGCGACGCCGCCGATGGCCTGTGCGCCCGCAAGGCGATCCCGGCCGCCAAGGTCGCGCAGATCAGGCGGGTGGTGATCCAGAACGCCGGCGGCGCGACCGAGACGCAGCTCTACGAGGCGCGCGAGTTCGGGCCGCACAATCTCGTCTTTCAGTGGGTGTTCGCGGAAGGACCGCTCTCGGTGCCGGGCCGGCGCGACATCGAGGACGCGCTCGTCTGCCGCTACCACCCGGAGCATAAGGGCTGCGACGAGCCGGGCGACTGAACGCTCAGGCGAGCCTGTCAAGCAGGGCCTTGAAGGCCGAATCGCCCCGCGCCGGATCGAGCAGCGGATCGACCCAGACATAATAGAGGCCGACGTCGCCGGCGCCGCGCGCGCGCTTCAGGGCCGAGACGGCGCCGTCGACGTCGCCGAGCTGCGCCCGGACTTCCGCCTGCTGGTAGAGATTGCTGTCGCCGAAGCCGCTGACCAGCTGCCCGAGCAGGGTCCGCGACTCCTCCTGCCGACCGCTCCGCGCCGCGGCGACGGCAAGTCCGGTCAGCCTGGCCCAGCCGACCGGCTCCAGCCGGTACTCCGCCTGCGCTCCGGCGAGATCGCCGCGCATCAGCAGCGCATCGCCGATCACTGAATGGGCGAGCGTCATCTTCGGGCTCAGCGCCAGCGCGCGGCGCATCGCGTCGATGGCCCCGGCAAAGTCGTGCGCGGCGTAGAAGCCGAGGGCGAGCGACTTGTGGGCGCGCGGGTTCAGGGGATCGAGGTTGACCGCGCTGCGCAGCGCCTCCAGCCCCTCCTGCGCCTTGCCGGTGCGGCAGGCATAGAGTCCGTAGCGGATGAGGATGTCGGCGCTGCCGCCGCCGAGCTCGAGCGAGCGCTTGAACGGTGCCGCCGCCCCGGCGAAGTCCAGATTGGCGTAGACCAGGCCGTAAGCGAGCGTCGACTGGGCGTCCGCGGAATCCGGCGCCAGCTCGACCGCGCGGCGGGCCGAGGCCAGGGCTTGGTCGTAGGTCGGCCGCAGCTGGTCCGCGGGAAGGAAGGCATTGGCGAGGGCGATCAGCGCGATCGCTCGCGACGCGTGGGCACTCGCATAGGTCGGATCGGCAGCCAGAGCGGCGTCGAAATAGGCCAAAGCCTGGCGCCAGTCCGCTTCGCTGGCGCTCATGTCGACGAGTTGGCGGCCGCGCAGATACTGATCGTAGGCGGCGGTGTTCGACGTGCCGCCGCTCGCGATCCGCGGCAGGTCGCCGCCGCCGAGCCGGACCTGGAGCGCCTGGGCGACGGCGGAGGCGATGCCCTGCTGGACGGCGAAGATATCGTCCAGCCTGCGGTCGTAGGTCTCCGACCAGGTCTTGAACCCGGTGCGGGCGTCAACGAGGCTTGCGCTGACACGGATCAAATTGCCGTCGCGCCGAACGCTGCCGTCGAGCACGTAGGCGACGCCGAGCCGCTGGGCGATGGCGGCGATGTCGACCCCCTTGTCCTTGAACGAAAAGGAGGAGGTGCGCGCGGCGACCTGAAGCTGGCGGATGTGGGCAAGCGCGTCGAGCACTTCCTCCGAGAGGCCGTCGGAGAAATAATCCTGCTTGGGATCGCCGCTGAGATTGGCGAACGGCAGGACGGCGACGCTGTTACGGGGGGAGGCCGGCAGGGCCGGGGCGGGCGCCGCGGCCGCCGCGGTGGCGGGGGTGTCGGCATGGGCGGCGGACTCGTCGGTACCGCTCATCCCGAAATAGCGGCTGGCGCCGAGGAACACCAAAGCGAGCAGGATCAGCCCGCCGACGATGAACGGGAGCGGATCGACCTCGCCGGCCCCGCCGTGGCCGCCTTCGCCTTCGTGGACGCGGTGCTCGGCGCGGGAGGCGGGTTCCGTCTCGGGCAGGTCGATCTCCCCGATCCGCGCGAACAGGCGGGAGCTCGAGGCGAGCACCATCGCCGGCAGGAAGCCGACGACGAGCAGCCAGAAGACGAAGCGCATCGCCCAGTGCGGCATGTCCAGGATCAGCGAGAGGAGGTGCCCCACCTCCAGGATCAGCCACGAGGTGACCAGATAGGTCGCGGCGGCGCGAGGAACCCCGCGGGCGCTGAGCTTCGGCCATAGGGATGCGGTCGCCATCGAGCCCCCCTTCCCCTCGCCACGGACCTTCGGGAATAGCCCAGCTTGGCCGCGGACCCTAATCCAAAATGCGAAGCGGCGCGTCCAGGCGGCGGCAGACTCGACAAAAGCCCGCATATGCGGGACAAGCCCGCTTCCCCTTGCGGAGGGTCAACGACATGGCGAAGCAATCTACGGGCGTACGCGGCGGCGACACCGGCGGACGCGGTGGCGACACCGGCGGCCGCGGCGGCGACACCGGCGGGCGGGGCGGCGACACCGGCGGACGCGGCGGCGACAAGGGCGCGAAATCGCACGGCGGCCAGGCGGGCGGAAAGGCCCGCGGCGGCGATACGGGCGGGCGTGGCGGCGACACCGGCGGCAAGGGCTAAAGCCGGGCGGCCTGACATGCCCAAGCTCCGGCCGGTGCCCGCCGCGGCGACCCGGCTAAGCGTCGTCAACGGCGACTTCTCCTTTGCCAATTGCCCGGTCGTCGTAGGCCATTTCCTCGGCGACTCGATAGCCGGCGCCGAGGCCCAGCTCGATTTCACCTTGGCGGGCGCGCTCAAGAAGCATTATGCGCTCGGCCTCTACCCCGGCTCGGTCGGATCGGCCGCCGTCATCGCTCCCGCGGCGGGGAGCGGCGGCGCCGCCGTGGTCGTCGGCCTCGGCGACATCGGCAGCTTCAGCGCCGGCGCGATCCGTACAGCTCTGCTCGCCGGCCTGCTTCAGCTCACCGTCTCGCCCGCCGCGGCGCAGGCGGGCGGCGAGGCGGCCCTGGTCCTGCTCGGCGGCCGCGCCGGGACGGTCTCGGTGTCCGACACGCTCGAGGCGATGCTCGCCGCTTTGGCGGAGGCGCAGCGCCGCCTGACCGCGCAGGGAATGGCGCCGCTCGCCGCAGTCCGCTTCATGTCCGTTTACGAGGACGACGCGCACCGCATCTGGCACACGCTGCGCCGGGACCTCGCCCGGCCCCGATATTCCGGGCTGTTCGCGCTGGACGACGAGATCGCCTATGCCGCCGGCGCGCAGAAACGGCTGATGCGGATGGAGGATCCGGACGCCTGGCAGGCGGTGCAGGTCGTCGCCGCCGATGCCGGCGAGGGTCAGGCGGGATTCCGCTTCACCTCGATCGGGGATCAGGCGCGGGCGGACGGCTATGCGATCGCGGCGGACCGGGGCTTCGTCAAGCAGTTCATCGCCGCGGCACAGCACCGCACGCTCGACGAGGCGCCGACCCGCGCCCTGTTCCACCTCATCTGGCCGGCCGAGCTCAAGCAGGCGAGCCAGGACGACCGCAACATCCGCCTGATCCTCGACGAGGCCGCCGCCGCCCTTCCCTTCGAGCTGATGGACGACCGCCCGGCCGACGCCGGGCCGGAGGACGCCAAGACCGATCCGCCGGCGGTGCGGCGGGGCATGCTGCGCCAGCTCATCCAGACCCGCTTCGCGCGGCTCGAAGCGACTCCGCACGGCGCCCGGCGGGCGCTCGTCATCGGCGATCCGCGGGGCGGACCGCTTGCCGACGATTTCGCCGAGCTTCCGGGAGCGCGCGTCGAGGCCGAGGCGGTGGCCAGGCTGCTCGAGCGCCGCGGCTTCGAGGTGGTCCGGCTGATCGGCGACGCGGTGACTCCGGACCAGGTCGTGGAGCGGGTGCTGGAGGGCGGCTGGACCGTCCTCCACGTCTCCGCGCACGGCGAATATGATTATCCGTTCCGATCCGACCGCAACGCCGCCAAGGCCAATGGCTGGGACGGCGACTGGGCGCATTTCGAGGGGCCGCGCCACACCGGCATCGTGCTCGGCGACAAGCTCACCTTGTCGCCTTCGATCCTCCAGGCAATGCCCGAAGCGCCAGTCTTCGCCTTCGTCAATTGCTGCAGCCTCGGCACCGTCAACACCGATGACGAAGCCCGCCTGCGCGCCGCCTCCCGGCCGGATTTCGCCGCCTCCTTCGCGGCCGAGCTGATCGCGCTGGGCACGCGGGCGGTGATCGCCGCCGGCTGGGAGGTGAGCGATCAGGGCGCGCTCGTCTTCGCCAAATCCATATACCGCGAGCTGCTCGAAAACGCCCTCGGCTTCGGCGATGCCGTGCGGATCGCCCGCGGCGACGTCCATGCGACGGATCCGAACGACGCCACCTGGGGCGCCTATCAATGCTATGGCGAGCCGGACTGGCGGCTGCGGCCGGAGGCCGAGCCGAAGGCGCGGCGCCGGCCCGCGCCCGTCTTCGCCTCACCGGCCGAAGCCATGGCGGCGGTCGAGGGCATTGCCAGCCGGGCCCGCGTGGGGGGCGAGCGCGAAGCCGCGCGGGCGGAGCTGCTGGCCGGGCTGCGGACCCTTGCGCACGCGATCGAAAAACGCGGCTGGGAAGATCGGGACGGAGTCGCGGAGCAAATCGCCCGGGCCTTCACCGCGCTCGGCGAGGAGGAGCCGGCGATCGGCTGGTTCGAGCGGGCGCTCGCCGAAGACGCGGCGCCTTCGCTGCATGCGATCGAGACGCTCGCCAGGCTCCGCTTGCGCCAGGCTTTTCGGCACTCCGACGAGCCGCCGGCGGTCGTCCTCGCCCGCATCGAGAATATCCGCGAGCAGCTCACCCTGCTCTGCACCGTCGCCGGTGCGACCGCGGAGCGCCTGTCGCTGATCGGCGCGGCGGCCGACCGCGCCGCGCAGCTCGCCCGCGGCGACGTGCGCGACACCGAGCTGGCACGGATGCGCGACGCCTACCAGCAGGCCTGGAAGCTTGGCCGCGACCGCGACGCCGCCAATGCCTATCCCGCCGGCCTGCTGGCGGTGACGGCGAGCGTCCTCCTCGCGCTCCGTTCCGGGAAGGACATCGAGGCCTGCCGCGAGGAGCTGGAGGCGCTGGCCGAGGAGCTGGCGAAGCGCACCGCCCCCGGCGATTATTGGCGGACGATCAGCGAGATCGCGCGCCGGCTGCTCGCCACGTTGATCGACCAGGGGGTGTCGCCGGAGACGGCCAACACGCTGGTCGCGGAGTTCCGGCACGCCGGCCAGGCGGCCGGCGCGGTGCTTCCGGGCGAAGCGCTGCTCGAGCCGATCCGCCTCATCGCCGCCGTGCTCGGCGACCGCGACAGCACTCGGCCGATAGCCGAATGGGTCGCCTCGATCGAGGCCGGGCTCGCCGCGCCTGCGGCCTAAACCACGCCGTTCCTGCGGAAGTGGGCAAGGAGGCGCGCCCAGCCGTCCTTCGCGTCCTTCTCGTTGTAGCTGGCGCGATAATCGGCGTGGAAGCCGTGCTGGGCGTCGGGGTAGACAATGATGTCGGAGCCGGTCTTTTCCGCGGCCTTGAGGGCCGCCCGCATCGTCTCGACGTCGGTTTGCGGGATGCCCTGGTCGAGGGCGCCGTAGAGGCCGAGCACCGGCGCCTTCAATTCGGCAGCGCGGGCGATGAGCGGCTTCAGCTGCCCGTACCAGGCGACCCCGGCGCGGATGTCGGGATCGACCATCGCCGAGCGCCAGACGACGGCACCGCCCCAGCAAAAGCCGGTGATGCCGATCCTCTCGCCCTTCACGAAGCTCTGGGCCTTTAGCCAGCCGGTGGTTGCGCGAACGTCGCCGTCGACCTGGTCGGGCGTCGCCTGGGAGACCACCGGGCGGATTTGGGCGATGTCGGTGAGGGCCGGCAAGTTGACGCCGGAGCGGTAGAAGAAATCCGGCGCGATCGCGACGTAGCCGAGCTTGGCGAGGCGCCGGCAGATGTCCTTGATGTAATCGTGGATCCCGAAAATCTCGTTGACGACAAGGATGGCGGCGTGGCGCCCCCGCCCCTTCGGCCGCGCCACATAAGCTGGGAGCGGCTTCGCCGCGCCGTTGGGAACCAGCACCTCATCGATCTGGAGGCCCTCGCCGGCTGTCGTGATCGGCGACGCCTCGGCCGAGAAGGCGGCGAGCGCGTAGCCGGCGAAGAACAGGCTGGCGGCGGTGCGGCGCGTGACGTGGAAATCCTCGGGCGCGCTGCCCTCCGGACGAGTCAGATGGTCCATGGCTCGGTCTCCTCGGCCGCCTTTTCCGGGCAAACCGCGCCTCTGGCAAGCGGATGCGCGCTGGGGTAAGGACCGGCGGTCCCCTTGGGAGAAGCAGCTTGAAACAGGTTCGAGACGAAGAGATCGTAAGGCGGCCCTGGGCCAGGCCGCAAATGCGCAAGATGACCACCGCCTCCGCCTCGCAGCACGCCAATTCCGGGGCCGACGGCTCCGGCCTTTCCTAAGCGCGGTCGCGGCCAGCCCGGGCCGCGGCGCGGAGGATATCCTCCAGTTCGGCCGCGTTGCGCTCCCAGCTGAAGCGGGCGGTCGCGCGACGCACCGCTTCGGGCGGCGGCGGCGCGGCCAGAATCTCGCGGACGGCAGCGGCGGCGGCCCCGGGGTCTGGCGGGACGATTCGTCCGCTGCCCTGCGCCCGGCCGATCACGCTCGCCACGTCGCCGACGGCCGTCGTCACCACCGGCGTCCCGCAGGCGAGCGCCTCCAGCCGGACGTTGCCCGCCCCCTCCTGGGCGGAGAGGTGGAGCAGGATTTCGGCCGCATTGTAGAACCGCGGCAGCAGTGCGTGAGCGACGGAGCCGAGGAAGCGCACCCGGCCACTGACCCCGAGCTGCGCCGCCAAAGCGGCGAGCCGCGGCGCCTCGGGCCCGCTGCCGGCAAGAAGCAAGGTGCCGCGGCCGATCCGGGCGAGAGCGTGGATCGCGAGGTCCTGCCCCTTGCCCGACGCGAGATTGCCCACCGCGAGCAGGAGCGGCGTCTCGGCGCCGATGGCCGCGCGCGCCGCTTCGCGGTCGAGCGGGCGGAACAGGTCGCGGTCGAGGCCGGGCTCGTGGATGAGGATCCGCTCGCGCGGCAGGCCCATCGCCGCCATCGAATCGCGGAGACTGGCGCTGACGGCGAGCAGCGCTCGGGCCTCGCTTGCTGCCTCGGCCATCACTCGGCGCAAGGCGGGCTCCAGCCCGAACGTCTCGATGTCGCGGCCTCGCGCCTTGGCGGTGAACGGGATTCCAAGGGCGCGGGCGAGCCGCATCGCGGCCGGCGCCTCCGGCCAGAACCATTCAGCGTGGATCAGGTCGAAAGGGAAGGTCCGGTGGATCCGCCGCACCGCGGGCAGCAGCGCCCGCGCGAGCAGCGCCGGGGTCAGACGTGGCGCGCCCGGGACATAAGTCGCGCGCGGGTGGTGAACGCGAAGGCCGCCTCGCTCCTCGCAGGCGGGCACCGCGCGCAATGCCGGATAGCGAAGGGACAGGGGAAAAGGCGGAAGCAGCACCGGCGCCAGCACCTCGACCTCGACGCCGGCGCGAGCCGCCAGGGCGACATTCTGCCGCTCGACGAAATTGCCGTATTGCGGCCGCGCCTTGTTCGGGTAGCGCGTCGACAAAGAGAGCAGGCGGAGCATGGCGGCCGCTGAACCGGGTGAACGACCGGGCGCGACCGCCCGGCGCGCTCACCAGATGCGGGTGCGGTCCTCTGGTTTGAGATAATATTTCGCCGTCGCCGGGACGCTCCAGGCCGCGTACCAGGCGTCGACGTTGCGCAGCGGCCCGACGACCCGGAAATTGTCGGGGCTGTGCGGGTCGGAGGCGACCTGCTGGCGGATCGCGTCCGGCCGGTACTTGCCGCGCCACGCCTGGGCGTAAGCGAGGAAGAAGCGCTGGTCGCCGGTCAGGCCGTCGATCACCGGCGCCGGCCGGCCGTGCAGCGAGGCATGATAGGCGTCGAGGGCGACGAGGATGCCGGCGAGGTCGGCGATATTCTCGCCCATCGTCAGCTGGCCGTTGACGTGCATTCCGGGCACCGGCTCGTAGGTATCGAACTGGGCGCCGTAGCCCTTCGCCTGCGCATCGAACCGTTTCGCGTCGTCGGCGGTCCACCAGTCGCGCACCGCGCCGGTGGCGTCGATCTTGCGCCCCTGGTCGTCGAAGCCGTGGCTGATCTCGTGGCCGATGACCGCGCCAATCGCCCCGTAATTCACCGCCGCGTCGGCATGCGGATTGAAGTACGGCGCCTGAAGGATGCCCGCCGGGAACACGATCTTGTTCTCGAGGCCGCCATTGTAAGCGTTCACGGTCTGCGGGGTCATCGCCCATTTGGCGCTGTCGACCGGGCGGTACAGGTCTTCGAGCGCATAGGCCCATTCGAAGGCGCGGCTGCGCTCGACATTGCCGTAGAGGTCGGCGGAGTCGATCTGGAGGCGCGAATAATCCCGCCATTTGTCGGGATAGCCGACCATCACCTTCATCCGGTCGAGCTTGGTCAGCGCCTGCGCCTTGGTCGCCGGGCTCATCCAGTCGGAGCCGCGGATGCGGGACGCCATCGCCACCTTCAAATTGGCGACGAGGTCGTTCATCTGCGCCTTTGAGGAAGGCGGGAAATAGCGATCGACATAGGCTCGGCCCAAGGCCTCCCCCAAGGTGTCGTCGAGAAGCGAGGCGCCGCGCTTCCAGCGGGGGCGGAGCTGGGTGGCGCCGCTCAGCGTCTTGACGAACTCGAAGCGGCTGTCGACGAAGCGCTTGGCGAGGTAGGGCGAAGCCTCGCCGATCAAATGGAAGGCCTCCCACGCCTTGAGCGTGTCGAGCGGGGTCGCGGCGTAGATGTCGGCGATCGCCTTGATCGCCGTCTTCTCCTGGACGATCATGTTGCCGGGCCTGGCGATGCCGGCCGAGGCGAGATAGGCGCCCCAGGGCAGGCCGGGCGCATAGGCCTGGAGCGCCGGCAACATCATCGGGTTGTTGATCTTGTCGATGTCGCGGCGGTCGGCGACCGGCCAGCTCACCTTGGCGATCGCCGTCTCGAGCGCGAGGATCGCGTCGGCATTGGCAGCGGGACTGGCATAGCCGACATTGGCGAGCGTCCGCTCGATGAAGGCGCGATAGGCGTCGCGCTGCGGCTTAAACGTGTCGGAAAGGTAGTAATCGCGATCGGGAAGGCCGAGGCCGGCCTGCCCAACGAACAGCACGTTCATGTTCGGCTGCTTGGGGTCGGGCGCGACCTGAATCGACAGGAGCGAGCTGCCGAAGCCGCCGTGCGAGGCGCCCATCAGACGCGCGAAATCCGCCTTGCTGGAGACCGCGGCGACCTTTGCGAGGCCCGCGACGAGCGGCCTGGCGTCGAGCGAATCGACCCGCGCTTCGTCCATGAAGCTCTTGTACATGCCACCGATCGGAGTCGTCGGCCCGGCGCTCTCGATGATCGCGCGCAGCTGGTCCTGGGAGAGGTTGTAGACGTCGTAGCCGACGCCGGCAGAGCCCTGATCGGCGGGAATCTCGGTACGCGCCGACCAGGCGCCGTTCGCATAAGCGTCGAAATCGTCGCCGGGCTGGACCTTGGGGTCGCGGGCGGAGAGATCGACGCCCCAGGGATCGTAGCTGGGCCCGTGCGCGGGCACGGTAGCGCCGGCGGCCGCCGTGGCCGCCTGATCGCCCTCGACATGGGCGAATACGGCCTGCGCGGCGAGCGCGGCCGCGGCGGCGGAGGCAAGCAGAACCAGCTTCTTCATCGACTTTCCCCTTCCCGGAAAACCGGAGCATCATAAGCGCCGCCGCGTGGCCCACGCAATCGCCCCGCTGGCGGCGCGGCGCCGGGCGGTGTAGCGTCAAACATGGGCGGACGAGGAAGGATTTTCCATGCTGCTTTGGCTGGCGGCGGCGGCGGCGGCGGGCGCCGCGGCGGACGAGGCGGCGATCCGGGCGGCGCGGGCGCGGTCCAACGCGGCGATCGCGGCCCACCGCTTCGAAGACATGCGGCAGATGTTGTTACCCGATTACGTGCTGCTGCCGGGCTCGCTCGGCAAGGCGCTCGGAGTCGAGGAAGCCGGGCGGCGCCTCGCAATCGCCTTCGCCGAGCCGGGCTTCGTCACCTACGTCCGCACGCCGCGGCGGATCGTGCGGGCGACCTCCGGCAAGCGGGTGAGCGAGACCGGCACCTGGATCGGCACCTGGCGCAAGGCCGACGGGACGATGCGGCTTTCCGGCATCTACCAGGCGATGTGGGTGCCGACGCCCGGCGGCTGGAAGCTGCAGAACGAAAGCTTCGTGTCGCTGCGCTGCACCGGGAGCAGCGCCTGTGTCGACTATTTCTGATGCGCGCCAAAGCGATCGCCTGCCTTCTGCTCGTCGCCGCCGCGCCGGCGCACCACCGGGCGGCGCCGGGGCCGGCGGGCCATTACCGGTTGGCGGGCGGTCCGGACGTGGCCTCGGAGATCCTCCTGCGACCCGACGGCCGCTTCCAATTCTTCCTGATGGAGGGGGCGCTCGACGAGCAGGCACAGGGTCGCTGGACCGCGCAGGGCAGCCGGATCAAGCTGGTGACGCTGCCCAAGCCGGTGCCGCCGGTGTTCAGCGCGGGCCCTGCGACGCGGACGGCCGAGACGCCGCTCAAGCTGCGCGTGACCTGGCCCGACGGGCGGGGCATCGCCACGATCGACCTTCGCGTCGGCTTCGATTCGGGCGATCCGGTCGAGAGCTACACCCAGGAGGACGGCTGGAGCCTCGACCCGGCGGAGAAGAGGGTGCCGCGCTGGGTCGAGCTCGGGCTCCAGATGTACGGCATCGGCTACATCCGCTTCCCGATCGACCTCTCGCGGGGCAACAGCCTGACCTTCGTGCTGATCCCCAACGGCCTCGGCACGATGGAGTTCGACGACGTCGAGGTGGAGGCCGAGCCCGGCGCCCTCATCTTCCGGCGCGCGGGCCAGCAAGGACGGTACGTGCGGCAACCGCGCTGAAACCTGAATCAACGTTCAAGTTCATGTTTCCGCGTCCGCAGTCCCTCTCCGGGACAGCCGATTTTGCCCCGTTGCGGCAGCCTGCCGGGGGGGTCATGCGGGCTGCGACTGCCTCTTTCGGCAGCGAGACGGTGACGGAGAAGACCATGCGCATTCTGAACGCGATCGAGCTGACCCAGGTGAGCGGCGGCTGCTGCGATTGCAGCTGCGGCAAGACCAAGAACAATAACGGCTACGGCAACGGCCCCGAATCCGGCCCGCCCCCGGGCAATAGCGGCGCCCACAACCCGCAGCTCACCACCTGGAATTCGGGCCCCAAGGGTCCGCGCTAAGCCAAAACGGCGCCCTTTCGGGGGCGCAACGCGACACGAAGGAGGCGCTCCGGCCGGCCCGGGGCGCCTCTTCCGTGTGTGGATGGCTAGGCTCCGCTAGCTCCCCCCTCAATCGGTGAGGGCGGCGTAGACCATGGCCTTGAGCTGGCGGCGAATCGGGTAGGAGGACGAGGGCATCAGCTGGGTCATGAAAGTCATCGACACGTGGTTGAAGGGGTCGATGAAGAAATAGGTCGAGTAGATGCCGCCCCAGTAATATTCGCCGGCGCTTCCGGGCGCCATCGCCCTTACGGGATCGAGATTGACGCCGAAACCGACGCCGAAACCCTGGCCGGAATAGATCGCTTCGCTGAACATCGAGCGGGAGAGCTCGGTCAAGTCGGCGCCGCCGGGGAGGTGGTTGCGGGTCATCAGCTCCAGGGTCTTGCGGCCGACGAGGCGGGCGCCGCCGAGCGCGCCGCCGCCGAGCAGCATCGCCACGAAGCGGTGATAGTCCGCCGTCGTCGAGACCAGGCCGCCGCCGCCCGAGACCAGCACCGGCGGCCTTGCGAAGCTGCTGTCGGCGCCCGCGCGATCGAACATTATGGTGCCCTTCTCCGGGTGCAGCCACCAGGCTTCCGGAAGGCGGTCCGCCTGGCCCGCCGGCACCTGGAAACCGGTGTCGGCCATGCCGAGCGGCTCGAAGATGCGGTTGCGCAGGAATTCCTCGAACGGGATACCCGACAGGCGCTGGACGACCAGCCCGAGCACGTCGGTCGAGACCGAATAATTCCACGCCTCGCCGGGCGAGAATTCGAGCGGGACGGTCGCCAGGGTGGCGACGAAATCCTCCAGCCCCCGCTCGGCGCGGATGACTCCGAGGCCGCGCGCCCGATAGGCGGCGTCGACCGGGGTGAGGTTCTGGAACTCGTAGGTGAATCCCGACGTGTGGCGCAGCAGATCGAGCATCATCATCGGCCGGTCGGGCGGGCGGGTGCGGAAACCGGTCTCAAGGTCGCCGCTTTCGTAGACCTCCACATTCTCCAGCTCCGGGACGACGCTGTGGACGGGCTGGTCGAGCGACACCCTCCCCTCCTCGAGCAGCATCATGAAGGCGAGCGAGGTGACCGGCTTGGTCATCGAGGCGATGCGGAAGATCGCGTTCTCGCCGAGCGGCACGCCCGGCCGCGCCTCCCCCTGGGTCGAGAAATGGACCGGCAGGCCGTCCCGGGCGATCAGCAGCTGGGCGTGGGGAATGAGCCTGGGCGCGAGGTAGCGCTCGGCGATGAAGGCGTCGAGGCGCTTCAGCCGCTCCGGATCGAAGCCCAAAGGCTCCGGTTTGTGCAGGTCCATATGCGCTCCGCCGCTCTCTCGGGGGAGCCTTAGGCGGAGAACGCGCGGCCGCGATACGCAAAAATGCGAAAGGGCCCGCCCCCGGGAGAGAGGGGACGGGCCCTTTCCAATTCGGCTCGGGCCGGAGCCCGATCCGGCCGTTACGCGGCGCGGCGGCGCTTCGCGATCAGGCCGAGCGCGGCCGCTGCGAACAGGCCGATGCCGGCGGGAGCCGGAACCGGAGTGCCGCCGGTCGAGCCGGTGCTGCCCGTGCTGCCGGTGCTGGAGCAGCCGGAGTGGCAGGCGGTCGCCGGAGCGGTCGGAACGGCGGCGGCCATGAGAGCGATACCGCTGATGATGAAAGCCTTCTTGAACATCTGTGCCTCCTGTTTGCCCGAACCCATTCAAGTCAAATTCGTCGAGCTGCTGGCGGCTGAATACGTGAGGCGGCGGGGCGGGGCCATAGCTGCGGAGACCCAATTTCCCACTGTCCCGCAATGAAACGGGGAGCCCCGACAGGGGTTAACGCGGGCGTTTTCTGGACTTGTCCGCGGCCCCTGCCTAGAGGCCGGGCGAGATGAAGCGGCGGTTCCGGAAGATGCACGGCCTCGGCAACGACTTCGTCATCTTCGACGCGCGCGAGGCGCCGCTGGAGATGGACGAAGCGAGGGCGCGCGCGCTCGCCGACCGCCGCACCGGCATCGGCTGCGATCAGCTCATCGTCCTGGAGCCGAGCGAGGCGGCGAACGTCACGATGCGCATCTGGAATGCCGACGGCGGCGAGGTTGAGGCGTGCGGCAATGCCGCGCGCTGCGTCGCCCTGATTCTCGGCGGCGAGAGCCGGATCGAGACCGCCGGCGGGCTGATCGCCGGGTCGGCGAGCGAAGGAGCGGCAAGCGTCGACATGGGCAAGCCTCGCTTCGGCTGGGAGGAGATTCCCCTCGCCTACCCCATCGACACGGCCGAGATGCCGGTCGGCTGGGAGGATCTCGAGGGACCGGCCGCGGTCAATGTCGGCAATCCGCATGTCGTATTCTTCGTCGAGGACGCGGACGCGGTCGACCTCGCGCGGCTCGGACCGGTCATCGAGCGCGATCCGCTGTTTCCCGAGCGGGTCAACGTCAACGTCGCTTGCGTCGAGGGCGGCGCCTTGAAGCTGCGAGTCTGGGAGCGCGGCGCTGGTATCACCCGCGCCTGCGGCACCGGCGCCTGCGCGAGCGCCGTGGCGGCGATCCGCCGGAGGCGGCTGGAAAGCCCCGTCGAGGTGCGGCTGCCGGGCGGAACGCTCACCATCGAGTGGGCCCCGGGCGGGACGATCCGGATGAGCGGCGGCGCCGTGCTCACCTTCGAGGGGGAGCTGGAGCTGTGAGCGGGCCGGAGGTCATCACCTTGGGCTGCCGTCTCAACGCCGCCGAGAGCGAGGCGATGCGGCGGCTGGCCGAGGGGCAGGACGACCTCGTCATCGTCAATAGCTGCGCGGTCACCAACGAGGCGGTCCGCCAGACCCGCCAGGCGATCCGCAAGGCCAAGCGCGCCCGGCCCGACGCGCGGGTGGTGGTGACCGGCTGCGCCGCGCAGATCGAACCGGAGGCTTTCGCCGCCATGCCGGAGGTCGACCGGGTGGTGGGCAATGCGGAGAAGCTCAACGGGGAATGGTTGAAGGATACCGTTCGGGCTGAGCCTGTCGAAGCCCTCCCCTTCTCTCTTTCGGCTGCCGAAGACGCAAAAGAAGGCCTTCGACAAGCTCAGGCCGAACGGTGGGGGCTTTCGCAATTACCCGACAAGGTCCGCGTCTCGGACATCTTCGCCGTTCGGGAGACGGCGCCTCACCTCGCGAGCGGATTCGCGGAGCGGGCGCGGGCGTTCGTCGAGGTGCAGAATGGCTGCGACCATCGCTGCACCTTCTGCATCATCCCCTACGGGCGCGGGAACAGCCGCTCGGTACCGGCGGGGCTGGTGGTCGAGCGGATCAAGGCGCTGACGGGCGAAGGGTTGAGGGAGGTGGTGCTGACCGGAGTCGACGTCACCAGCTACGGCCCCGATTTGCCCGGCGCGCCCACCCTCGGGCTGCTGATCGAGCGGATCCTCCGCCACGTGCCGGACCTCCCGCGGCTGCGCCTCTCGTCATTGGACTGCATCGAGATCGACCCGCGGCTGGAGGAGATCGTCGCCTGCGAACCCCGCTTCATGCCGCACCTCCACATGAGCTTCCAGGCTGGCGACGACATGGTGCTGAAGCGCATGAAAAGGCGTCACAGCCGGGCCCAGGCGGTCGAAACGGTCGCGCGATTGAAGGCGAAGCGGCCGGAGCTGGCGATCGGCGCCGACCTCATCGCCGGCTTTCCGACCGAGACCGAGGCGATGCACCAAAATTCGCTTCGGCTGATCGATGAATGCGACATCGTGATGGGCCACATCTTCCCCTTCTCGCCGAAGCGCGGCACGCCCGCGGCGCGGATGCCGCTCGTGCCGCCGGCCACGGTCAAGGCGCGGGCGCGGCGGCTGCGCGAGGCCTGCGCGCGGCGGAAGGCGGCCTGGCTCGGGGGGATGATCGGGACGGTGCAGCGGGTGCTGGTGGAGAAAGACGGCAAGGGCCACGCGGAGTGTTTCGCGGGGGTTGAACTGCGTCACCCCAGCGAAGGGCCCCCATCAAAGTATTACTTTGATGGGACCCAAGGCTGGGGTCCATGCGGAGTCAGCAGGGATGCCAGCCATTGTACGGGCACGCCATGTCCCCCGGACATGGCTGGA
>JAXDOX010000034.1:0-300803 GCA_034668625.1 Sphingomonadales bacterium | reverse complement strand
CCTTTCGGACGTGGAGCTGGACCGGGACAACCCCCGCATCCGCTACCGCCTGAGCCTCGCTCAGAACGGTAAGACGCTGCCGGAGGTCATCTTGGCCCTGCCGGAGGTGACGAAGCTCCGCAAGGACATTGAGCTGAACAAGGGCCTCCGCGAGCGGATCATCGTCAAGCGCAACGGCGACGGCAAGTTCAAGGCGGTCGAGGGCAACTGCCGCACCGTCTGCTACGAGAGCTTGGCGAAGAAGAGCCCCGGCGACGAGACGTGGAAGTCGATCCCGGCGCGGGTGCTGCCGGACGACATCTCCGCGAAGCACATCGCCATCCTCCTGTCCGACCTCCACGTCGCCGGGAAGATCGAATGGAAGGCGCACGAGAAGGCCGGGCAGGTCTACCGCATGTACGAAGATTTGGAGATGAGCTTCGACCACATCTCCACCTATCTGCGGCAGAGCAAGACGACCACGATCCGGCTCTACAAGGCCTATGCCTTCATGCAGGAGCGCTTCTTCACCATCGACAAGGGCAAGTTCGCCAAGCAAGGCGAGGGCAAGTGGAGCTTCTTCGACGAGCTGTTCCGGTCCAAGGAACTGCGCGACGAGCTGGACCGCAACCCTGCCTTCGGGGATGATTTCTGCCGGTGGGTCGGCAACGGCAACCTGCCGGACGGCATGGACGTCCGCATCCTCCCGGCGATCCTCAAGCATCCCGAGGCGCGCAAGCGGTTCGAGGCGGGCGCCCCATTGAGCGAGGTCAAGCGCCTGATCGAGGAATCCGATCCCGAGCACGGGTCAGACTTCTTCAAGCTCCTCGCCAAGATGCGGGAGAGCTGCACGAGCGCCGCCCAGGTGAAGGAAATTCTCCGCCTCAGGGCCGACAAGAAGGCGCAGAAGCTGCTCCTCGACACCTACGAGGCGCTGGTCGATTTCATGCGCTTGGCGGACATCGACCCGCCGGTGGTGAAGTAGGTGATTTGCGGAAAGAGCGGCCAGAGGCGCGGTTTGCCTCTGGCCGCTCCCGTGGTGGTGGGGGGCGCGGTGGTTCCCTGCGGCAGGGCTCTGGACTCGGCAGCAAGGGGTTCGATTCCCCTGCCCTCCACCAACACGATCATAGCATAAACAGGGAAAGTGGCATATCCATGAACAGGCAGGATTGGCCAGTGGCCCCCGATACGAGCCCCACCAACTAGCAGGCGATTGCGATGGACGATCAAAGGCCGGATGCGACCGAGCAGGTGGAGCGGTTCAAGCAGGCCGCCCGCGATCTCGGATGCGACGAGGACGAGGCCGCATGGGATGAGCGGCTGAAGAAGGTGGCGAGGCACAAGCCGGTGGAGAAGCCGAAGTAGCTTTCAGCGCCCCTTGCAGGACGGCGCGTCCACACCGAGAATGATCAGGGTGAACAGCACGAGGCGCTTTGCGTCCGTCACCTCAATGCGTAGCTCTTCACCTTCCCACACCACGCCGGGGCGATCACGAAGGAACTCGCCAGCGTGCTTTGCGGCCATAAGGCGAGCGTCCCCTAGGGACGAAAGCTCAAGGCCCTCGTTGTCAGGGTCGTGGACCGCGCCGGCGAGATTGAAAAAATAGCGCATCGCCCGCCCAACGCGTCAGCGGCAAATTCGGCCCCGTGTTTGCAAAAGATATAAACGCCCTTTTTTTGCCCTGCGCTCGCGGCCGTTCGGACCTTCCGGGCTGGAAGCTTTGTTGTCTCTCCCTATCTGCCCCGCGCGCAGCGACGGAGACGAAACGACATGGCCGACGACGAAAGGCAGCCGGCGCGGCTGCAGGTGGCGACGATGCGGCCGGAGGACAGCGGCCGCGGGCTTGCCCGCTTGCCCCGGCGGCTGATGAAGGAGCTCGGCCTCACCGAGGGCGACGTGATCGAGATCGGCGGCAAGCGCGCGACGCCGGCCCGCGCCGTCGGTCCCTATCCCGAGGACGAGGGGCTGGACATCGTCCGCCTGGACGGCCTCCAGCGCGCCAATGCGGAGATCGGCTCGGGCGATTTCGTGACGGTGCGCAAAACTGAGTCGAAGCCGGCGCAGCGGGTCGTCTTCGCTCCCGCGCAGAAGAATCTCCGCCTGCACGGCTCGGCCCAGGCGCTGAAGCGCAGCTTCGGCCTCAAGCCGCTCACCGCCGGCGACGTCGTCGCCACCACCGGCCAGCAGCAGGTCCAGCGCGGCGACATCCCGCCGGAGCTGAGGCAATTGCTCCATGCTCCCGCTTATGCCCTGCAGGAGATCCGCCTCACCGTCCTCTCGACTGCGCCCAAGGGCATCGTCCACATCGACGCCAACACCGAGGTCGAGCTCCGGCCCGAATATAGCGAGGCGGCCGACCAGCGCCGCGCCGACGTCACATACGACGATCTGGGCGGCATCGGCACGACCATCGACCAGATACGCGAGATGATCGAGCTGCCGCTTCGCTACCCGGAAATATTCGAGCGGCTCGGCGTCGATCCGCCCAAGGGCGTGCTGCTCTACGGGCCGCCCGGCACCGGCAAGACCCGCCTCGCCCGCGCCGTCGCCAATGAAAGCGATGCCAATTTCTTCCACATCGCCGGGCCCGAGATCATGGGCTCGGCCTATGGCGAGAGCGAGCGGCGGCTGCGCGACGTGTTCGAGGAAGCCGCCAAGGCCGCCCCTTCGATCATCTTCATCGACGAGATCGACTCGATCGCCCCCAAGCGCGGCCAGGTGCAGGGGGAGACGGAGAAGCGCCTCGTCGCCCAGCTCCTCACTTTGCTCGACGGGCTCGAGCCGCGCCAGAACCTCATCGTCATCGCCGCCACCAACCGGCCGGAGGCGATCGACGAGGCGCTGCGCCGCCCCGGCCGCTTCGACCGCGAGATCGTCATCGGAGTCCCCGATGAGCGCGGCCGCCGCGAGATCCTCGCCATCCACACCCGCGGCATGCCTTTGGACGGCGTCAACCTGCCCGAGCTGGCCCGGCGCACCTACGGCTTCGTCGGCGCCGATCTCGCGGCCTTGGCGCGCGAGGCGGCGATCGAGGCGGTGCGGCGGATCATGCCGCAGATCAACCTCGGCGAAGGCACGATCCCGCCCGAGGTGCTGGACAATCTCGCCGTTTACGGCGCCGATTTCGACGAGGCCCTGAAGCGCGTCCAGCCTTCGGCCATGCGCGAGGTGATGGTGCAGGCGCCGACCATCGGCTGGGACGATGTCGGCGGCGTCGACGAAGCGCGCGAGCGGCTTCGCGAAGGCGTCGAGCTGCCCTTGAAGCATCCGGACGCGTTCAAGCGCATGGGCATCCGTCCGGCCAAGGGCTTCCTGCTCTACGGCCCTCCCGGCACCGGCAAGACCCTGCTCGCCAAGGCGACGGCGCGCGAGGCGGAAGCGAATTTCATCGCCACCAAATCCTCCGACCTGCTCTCCAAATGGTATGGCGAGAGCGAGCAGCAGATCGCGAGGCTGTTCGCCCGCGCCCGCCAGGTGGCGCCCACCGTGATCTTCATCGACGAGCTCGACAGCCTGGTGCCCGCGCGCGGCGGCGGGCTCGGCGAGCCGCAGGTGACCGAGCGGGTCGTCAACACCATCCTCTCCGAGCTGGACGGGCTGGAGGAATTGGGCTCGGTGGTGGTGATCGGCGCGACCAACCGGCCGAACCTCATAGACCCGGCGCTGCTCCGGCCGGGCCGCTTCGACGAATTGATCTACGTCGCCGTGCCGGACGAGGAGGGCCGCCGCCACATCCTCGGCATCCACACCGGCAAGATGCCCCTTGCCGGCGACGTCGACGTCGACGCGCTGGCGCGCCGCACCGAGCGCTTCACCGGCGCCGATCTCGAGGACCTCGTCCGCCGCGCCGGCCTGTTCGCGTTGCGCGGCTCGATGGAGGCGAAGGAAGTGACCATGGCCGATTTCGAGCGCGGCCTCGAAGAGACCCGCGCCTCGGTCACCGAGGAGATGGAGCGCGAATATGAGCAGATGCGCCAGCACCTGAAGCAGGACGCGATGGGCGCCGGCGGCATCGGCTTCGTCAGCCCGGGCATGCTGACGCCTCGGAAGGCCTAGTCGGCTCTGGCGGCGCGCCGACCGCTATCCAACCACCAGATAATTCTCAACCGGGTCCAGGACAATGATTGTTACTTGGACATGTAGGGGCTTGTGCCAGTCAACATGGAGACAAAATTCCACCCCCCCGGTGCCCCCTTCCGGATCATGCGATCCTATGTTGGTGACATAAATATCAGCATCGCCCAGAACCGGCCGCCCGCTTGAATCCCCTGGGTTGTTTCCGGCTTTCCATTCCGCTGCAGTGATGACAACGGCCGATCTTTTGGTAATGGGGGGCCAGTTGTAGTTATGCTTAGACCGACCCATCTGATTGCGATAGATAAGGCGAATTGAGCGCGACATGGCACCCTTCCTTTGCTATCCAGCTGTTTCATGGCTACGCGGAAAGTCAGGTCTTGCAGCCTGTACGATCCGGACAGTATCATGGCACGGGCATGTTGACCAGAAGGCCTGTAGTTAACAAACGCTCACTTCGACGTCGCAATGCGTGGCCAGACAACGCACGAGCGGCACGTCCGATTTACTTTCAACGCCGGGATAGCGTACTTTTTCCGCATTGGATGTCACCCGCTGGCACTCTTCCTCAGCCGCTGACCCGTTTCCGGACCCAGATCGCCAGCCCTAACAGCCCCACCGCCACGACGACGAACGGCAGCGGCATCCACAGCCCGTATAGCGCCACCCCCGCGGCCGGGGCGGCGACGTAGGGGATGCCGTTGACGGAGCTGACCATGCCGGCGACGGCGTTCTGCTCGTCGAGCGACACGGCGAGCGAGGCGCCGCTGGTGAAGCCGGGGCGGTAGAGGCCGAAGCCGATTGCGGCGAGCGCGAAGCCCAGGATGAGGCCGTACATGGTCGCCGCGAGGCCGGTGGCGAGCGTGCCCACGGCGGCGAGGGCGAGGCCCCAGAGGACGAGCTGGCGTGGGGTGAGGCCGAGGAAGGGGATCAGGCCCCATTGGGCGAGCAGGGTCGCGCCGGCGCCGGCCATCAGCACGATTGCGATCTGCTGCTGCGCCTCTCCGAGCGGCACGCCCGAGCGGTCGATGACGAGGAAGCCGATCACGCCCAGCAGGGCGGCGTTGCCGTGGCCGCCGACCACGCCGACCACCGTCCAGGGAAGGACGCGCGGATCGCGCCAGCGCAGCTTCGTTCCTTCATCGCGAGGTTCGGAGGCGCGCACGAAGAGGCCGCCCATCGAGGGATATTCCGCGACCTCGCCGCGCGCCGGTCCCTTGGGCGTGTCGTCCGGAAGGCGGGCGACGAGGGCGAGGAGGACGAGGGCGCCGATGCCCGCGAAGACGAAGAGCGGACCGGCGAGCCCGAGCGGCTCGAAGATGAACAGCGGTGCGATGGCGGGCCCGACGATCGTGCCGAGGCCGAAGGAGGAAGCAAGGGCGGCGAGGTAGCGGGTGCGTTCCCCGCCGTCGGTGCGCGCGGCGATATAGGCCTGGACCGCGGAAGGGCTGGCCGAGCCCCAGCCGCCGTAGATGGCGCGGCCGAAGATGAAGATCGCGAACACCGCGGTCGGCGCGATCAGGCCGTGCAAGCCCGCGGCGAGGATGGTGCCGCAGACCAGCATCGAGGCGATGAAGCCGTAAAGGCCGAGCCGCATCAGCGCCCGCCGCCCGCGCCGGTCGGCCCGCCGGGCCCAATGCGGGGCGACGATCACCCACACCACCGCGGAGAGGCTGAAGGCGACCGCGACCCACATGTCGGCTATCTTCAGCTCGCGCCCGATCGCCGGCATCAGCGACTGCATCGCCGTGTTGCCCGACGCCGCCACCAGCATCACCGCGAACAGCAGGGCGAATCGCTCGCGAGGAAGGGTCGAAGGGGTGGGCATGAAGGGATAATCCCGGAGACAATTCTTCGTCCCGCCCAAGGCTAATTTCCCCGCGCGGGACGGGCCGCCCTTGCCATTGCCGCTTCGATTTGCCAACGCAGCCGACTGACCCGAAGCTTTCCGCGAGAACCCAGCATGACCTTCCCCGGCGAACAGGCACAGAGAAATCGCGCGTTCGCGCGCCGCGGGGGCGGGGGGCCGCTGTGGCATTTCCTGCGCGGCTTCGTGAAGCACCCGGTGATGGTCGGCTCGGTGATCCCTTCATCCAAGGTGCTGATCGACAAGATGCTGGCACCGGTCGACTGGGCCAATTGCAAATTGTTCGTCGAATACGGCCCCGGCGTCGGCACCTTCACCCAGGAGGTGCTCCGCCGCCTCCCAGCGAATGCGATCCTGCTGACGATCGACACCAACGCCGATTTCACCACCTACTTGAGCGGCAAAATACGCGACTCGCGGCTTCGCGCGGTCACCGGCTCCGCGGCGGACGTGGGACGGATCCTCTCCGATTTCGGCCTCGACAGCGCCGATTACATCCTCTCCGGCCTGCCCTTCTCGACGCTTCCGCCGGGCGTCGGCGCCGCCATCGCCGAAGCTACCGCCGAGGCGTTGCGGCCCGGCGGCGCCTTCCTAGTCTACCAATTCTCGCCGAAGGTGCGGCAGTTCATCGCGCCTCACTTCCAGCGTATCGACCGCGCCTTCGAGTGGGTCAACATACCCCCCGCCACCCTGTTCTGGGCCTGGAAGGACTGACCTTACATCGCGGCTTGCTCGAAGCCGAAATTGAGCCGGCGGGTGATCCGGTAGTCGGCGATCGCGACCACGAAATAGGCGATCGCCCAACGGAGACGATTGAGCAAGGTGCGCTGCTTGCGGTGGCTGGCGAGGGTGACCGACACGCTGTTCGCGATCTCGCCGTCGACGAAACGCCGCATCGCCGCCGAGAATTCCGAATCGTCCACGCGCAGCATCATCTCGAGGTTGAGGAACAGGCTGCGCATGTCGAGGTTGGCCGAGCCGATGTGGACCACCTCGTCGACCAGGAACAGCTTGGTGTGAAGCTTGGTCGCCGTATATTCGAAGACGAGCACCCCGCGCTTCAGCAGCCACCAGTAGAAGTTGCGCGCCGCATCTACGGCGACGGCATGGTCGGACTTGGCGGCGGCGATGAGCCGAGCCTCGCCGTGGCGGGCGATGCGGGCGATCCGCACCAGCATCGAGGGGCTCGGCGCGAAATAAGCGGCGATGATGTCGATCCGCCGCGCCCGCCGCATGTCCTTGCGCATCGCCCGCGCCCAGGGGCTGAGCCGGCGCGTCGGGCCGCCGAACAGCCAGTGCAATTTGCCTTCGGTGACGCTGTGCTGCTGGAGCATGTGGCGCATGTCGCGGATGCTGGCGTCGGGCGCGCGGGCCCAGCGGAACAGATCGTCGAAATATTTGACCAGGCAGAAGGTGCTGTCGCCCTCGACCTGCAGGCCGAGATCGCGCCAGGCGCCCGATTCGACCGTGCCAAAATAATCGTCGGAGATGTTGAAGCCGCCGATGATCACCTTGCGGCCGTCGGCGAGCGCCAGTTTCTGGTGGTTGCGCAGCAGATAGCGGCGACCGTAACGGGGGCTGAATCGGCAGAAACGGACGTCGCTGTCGAGGAGCGGCTGCCAGAAAGGGCGGCTTGCGGTGGCGCCGAAGCCGTCGACGAGCAGCGACACCTCGACGCCCCGCCCCGAGGCGGCGATCAGCGCGTCGCGCACCCGCGTTCCCGCCCCGTCGTCCAGGAAGATGTAGTAGAGGACGCGCAGGCTCTCCCGGGCGCCGTCGATCAGGGCGATGAGCGCCTCGAGGCGGGCCGGCCCGTCGGCGATCAGGGTGAGGCGATTGCCGGCCACCATGACCGACACGGGCTCCGCCTGGTCCTGCTGCACTGCATCGGCCATCGCCCCGGCATGGCCGGGCGGGGAGCCGAGGGCAAGCCCCGGAAACATTGACATTGCGTCCCTTCACCCATATCTCGCCGCTCTCTCCCACATGGGCAATTCTGGCGGAGCTCCCGAATGGCGCGCGTTACGGTCGAAGATTGTGTCGACAAGATCTCGAACAGGTTCGACCTGGTGCTGCTCGCGGCCCAGCGCGCGCGGCAGGTGTCCGGCGGCGCCGAGCTCACCATCGACCGCGACCGCGACAAGAATCCGGTCGTCGCGCTGCGCGAGATCGCCGAGGAAACGGTGAAGCCCAAGCACCTCGAAGAGTCGCTGATCGGCAGCCTGCAGCGAGTCCAGATCGAGGACGACGAG
Organism: Sphingomonadales bacterium; assembly: GCA_034668625.1. Taxonomy (GTDB): domain Bacteria; phylum Pseudomonadota; class Alphaproteobacteria; order Sphingomonadales; family Sphingomonadaceae; genus Allosphingosinicella. The sequence goes on along the minus strand of JAXDOX010000034.1, from coordinate 292,631 downwards.
GCGCCGGACGAGGTCGGCTCCCTGTCCGCCTCGGCCGAGGCGCTGCGGCTCACCGCAGCCGCCCCGCCGCGCAACAACAATGCCGGCGGCGACTACGAATAAGCCCGCTTACGCGGTTTTCGACACGGCCATCGGCCGCTGCGCCCTGGTGTGGCGCGGCGGCCTCATCATCGGTGCGGCGCTTCCCGAGGCGGACGAGGCCCGCCTGGGGGCGCGGCTCGCCCGCCGCTTCCTCGGGGCGGCGGAGGAAAAGCCGCCGCCCTTCGCCGCCGCCGCGATCGCGCTGATCGTGCGCCTGCTGGCGGGGGAGCCGCTGGACCTGGCCGAGATTGAGCTGGACCTGACCGATAGCTCGGCCTTCGAGCGCGCGGTCTATGCCGCGGCGCGGGCGATTCCCCGCGGCGAAACGCGGACCTATGGCGAGCTGGCCGGCGCGATCGGCCAGCCGGGAGCGGCGCAGGCGGTGGGGCTGGCTCTGGGCCGCAACCCGGTGCCGATCGTCATCCCCTGCCACCGCATCCTCGCCGCCAGCGGCAAAAGCGGCGGCTTTTCGGCGCCCGGCGGCGTCGCTACCAAGTTCAGGATGCTGCAGATCGAGGGCGCGGTGCGCGCGGGCGAGGCATCGCTGTTCGAGAGCCTGCCGCTGGCGGTGCGGCCGGCTTAGGCCGCCTTCTCGCCCCGCGCGAGCTCGGCGCGGTCGACCCACTCCATGTCGCCGAGCGTCAGCGGGCGGCCGTCGGCGGCGCGGACCGTGATCGGCGCGATCGGCTGGCGGCTGTAGCGGTCGACAAGGACGGTGTTCGAAGGCACTCCGGACACCCAGCGCTCGCCCCATTGCCTCAGGGCCAGCAGCACCGGCAGCAGGTCGCGCCCTTTGTCGGTCAGCCGGTAGGCCACGCGGCGCCGGTCGGCCGGATCCGGGTCGCGGTGCAGGATGCCATGCCCGACCAGACGCGCCAGGCGGTGCGAGAGGATGTTGCGGGCGATGCCGAGGGTCTGCTGGAACTCCTCGAAATGGTGGAGGCCGTTGAACGCACCGCGCAGGATGAGAAACGACCAGCGCTCGCCGACCACCTCGAGCGCGGCCGATATGCCGCATTCGGCGAACACTTCCTTGAGCTGGGCCGCCTTGTTCATGGTGCTGAACCTACGCCTTTTTGCGGGCTTGTCACCGGGGCGTGCAAAAATAGTTGCAAAACGCAACTGACATGCTAGACCAGTTGCACTTTGCAACCTAGCTGGAGCTCCGTCATGGCAAGAACGCTCTTCTCCCTCGCCGCCCTGCTCACTGCCGCCCCGGCCTTCGCGGCGGCGCCCCATTATGCCGCCGAGTTCTCGCAGGCGCGACCGGCAGCGGAGCAGATGGTCGTCCACGACATCGTCTGGCGCTGCGCGCCCGGCGGCTGCGTCGCGGGACGGAGCGACAGCCGGCCGCTGACCGACTGCATGGCCCTGGCCCGGCAAACCGGCGCGCTGAAGAGCTTCGCGGTCGAGGGTGCCGCGCTTCCGCCGGACCAGCTCGATAAGTGCAACGCCGCCGCGCACTGAGGCAAGCGCCCTTAATCCTTGCAACGCCGCGGCCCGGCACCCAATGTCGCGGGGTGCTGAGGCAATATGAGCTGGTCGAGAAGGTCCGGGCCTACGATCCCGACGCCGACGAGGCGATGATCAACCGCGCCTACGTCTTCTCGATGCAGAAGCACGGCACCCAGATCCGCGCCTCGGGCGACCCCTATTTCAGCCACCCGATCGAGGTGGCGGGCATCCTCACCGACCTCCATCTCGACGACGAGACGATCGTCACCGCCATCCTCCACGACACGATCGAGGATACGGTGGCGACTCCCGAGGAGATCGAGAAGCATTTCGGGCCCAACGTCGCCCGCCTCGTCGACGGCGTCACCAAGCTCTCGAAGATCGAGGCCCAGTCGGAGAACCAGCGGGCCGCGGAGAACCTCAGGAAGTTCCTGCTCGCCATGTCGGGCGACATACGCGTCCTCCTCGTCAAACTGGCGGACCGGCTGCACAACATGCGCACGCTCCATTTCATCGGCTCGGAGGAGAAGCGCCGCCGCATCGCCCGCGAGACGATGGACATCTACGCCCCCCTCGCCGAGCGGATCGGTATGTACGAATTCATGACCGAGATGCAGACGCTCGCCTTCCGCGAGCTCGAGCCCGACGCCTACGCCTCCATCTCCAAGCGCCTCGAGCAGCTCCACAAGAGCGGCGGCGAGACGATGATCGACCGCATCGCCCGCGGCCTCAAGGCGCATCTGGAGGCGAACGGAATCGAGGCCGAGGTGCAGGGCCGCGAGAAGCACCCCTTTTCGATCTGGCGCAAAATGGCCGAGCGCCACGTCAGCTTCGAGCAGCTTTCGGACGTGATGGCGTTTCGCGCCATCGTCGGCAGCCACGAGGAATGCTACCGCACCCTCGGGCTCATCCACCAGCGCTGGCCGATGGTGCCGGGGCGCTTCAAGGATTTCATCTCGACGCCCAAGCGCAACGGCTACCGCTCGATCCACACCACGGTGATCCACGACGAGCAGATGCGGATCGAGATCCAGATCCGCACCGCCGAAATGCACGCCCAGGCGGAGCACGGCCTCGCCGCTCACTGGGCCTATAAGGAAGGGCTGGGCGAGGCGGCGAGCCAGCATCCCTGGATCAGCGACCTGGTCGAGATACTCGAGCACGCCGCTTCGGCCGAGGAGCTGCTCGAGCATACCCGAATGGCGATGTACCAGGACCGGATCTTCGCCTTCACGCCGAAGGGCGAGCTGATCCAGCTCCCCAAGGGCGCGACTCCGGTCGACTTCGCCTACGCCGTCCACACCGATCTCGGCGACCAGACGGTCGGCGCCAAGCTCAACGGCCGGGTAATGCCGCTCCGGACTCCGCTGGAAAATGGCGACCAGGTCGAGATCCTCGTTTCCAAGGCCCAGCATCCGCAGCCGGCCTGGCTGAGCTTCGTCGTCACCGGCAAGGCGCGGGCCAAGATCCGCCGCTTCGTCAAGTCGAAGGAGCGCGAGGAGACGATCGCGCTCGGCCGCAAGATTTTCGACGAGATCGTCCAGCGCCTGCCGGCCAAGCTGGGCTGGGAGGCGATGGCCGAGGCGATGCGCCGCCTCCACTTCCACGACGATGCCGGGCTGATGGAGGCGATCGCGCTCAAGCGCGTTTCCGACGTGGCGGTGATGGAGGCCCTGATGCCCGGCTCCACCGGCAAGGATGGCGTCAAGCCGCCGCCGCAGCGTACCGCCATCTCGATCAAGGGACTGACGCCCGGAGTCGCCTTCCAGCTCGCCGATTGCTGCCATCCGATACCGGGCGACCGCATCGTCGGCCTCAGGCGAGAGGGCCAGGATCTGGAGGTCCACGTCATCGGCTGCGACACCCTCGCCGACGGCATCGACGCCGACTGGGTCGATCTCGCCTGGGGCACCGAATCGGACGGCGGCACCGCGCGGCTGTGCGTCGTGGTCAGGAACGAGCCGGGCTCGCTCGCCGCCGTCGCCGGCGTCCTCGGCAGCCACGGGGCGAACATCGTCTCGATGGACCAGGCCAGCCGCGACGGCAGCTTTCACACCTTCCACTTCGACGTCGAGGTGCACGACGTCCATCACCTTATGCGCATCCTGGCGGCGCTTAGGGCGACCGAGGTGGTCTCCAGCGCGGAGCGGCTCTAGGGGATGTGGGGGAGCGAGCTATGACGGATCGGCCGGCGGGCATGACCTATGGCGGCTATCTCGCCCTCGATCGGCTGCTCAGCGCCCAACACCCGATCTCGGCCAATCACGACGAGATGCTCTTCGTCATCATCCACCAGACCAAGGAGCTCTGGCTCAAGCAGACCATCCATGAGCTGCGGCTGGCGCGCGAGCTGATCCGCGCCGACGCGCTGATCGAGGTGCACAAGGCCCTGTCGCGAGTCTCCCGCATCCAGGCGGTGATGACGCTTTCCTGGGATGTGCTGGCGACGATGACCCCGGCCGACTATACGAGCTTCCGCGGCGTGCTCGGCACCAGCTCCGGCTTCCAGTCGGCCCAGTTCCGCCTGGTCGAATATCTGCTCGGCCTGAAGGACGGCGGCCACCTCAAGTTCCAGGAGGAGGGATCGGACTGGCACGCCGCCCTGCTCGAGGCGCTGCATCGGCCGAGCCTCTGGGACGAAGCCAATGCAGCCTTGGCCCGCGCCGGCTTCGACCTGCCGGCCGAGGCGCTGGAGCGGGACTGGAGCGAGCCCTATCGGCCGAGCGGGGCGGTCGAGGATGCCTGGGCCACGGTCTACCGCGACACCGCGCGCCACTGGCCGCTCTACCAATTCGCCGAGAAGCTGGTCGACATCGACGACGCCCTCGCCACCTGGCGGCACAAGCATGTGATCACGGTCGAGCGGATCATCGGCGCCAAGCGCGGCACCGGCGGCACGGCGGGCGTCGCCTACCTCCAGTCGACCATCGGCAAGCGCGCTTTCCCGGAACTCTGGTCGCTGAGGACGAAGCTCTAAGGCTTGAACGGCGTCCCTGCCCGAATCGCGGCGATCTCTTCGGTCGCCATCTTGGTGCGGGCCTCGAGGCTGGGATGGCTGCGGAACAGCTGCGGGCCGTCATATTTCATGAGGTAGCGCCGCCAGAAGGGGATGACGGCGCCCAGATCGTAGCCGGCCGCCGCCATCAGCCTCAGCCCGAACCGGTCCGCCTGCGCCTCGCGCTGCCAGATTGCGCCGGCGCCGATGCCGAAGCCGGCGAGAATCCCCTCCCCTTCTCCCATCACCGGATGGTGGAGGATCGAGTGCGACATTTCGTGGCCGAGCACCACCGACAGCTCGTCGTCATTGGCGACGAAGGCGAGCATCGCCGTCGTCATCACCACTTTGCGGCCGGTGTGGAAGGCGTTGACCTGGGTCGAGCGGGCGAGCCGCACCCGCGCCTCGCAACCGGGCAGCGAGCCGAGCCTCAGCGTCAGCTCCCGCCCGTCGCGCAGGATTCGCAACTCCGCGGGGCCCAGGGCGAGCGCCTCCTCGAGCTGGGCCTCGCTCGCTTCGGCCAGGGCCCGCAGCTTCTTCAGGTCGTGTTCGGCGGCGATGGCGACCGGCGAGGGGAAGGCGGCGCGGTTCACGCTCAGCAGCACGTCACCCGCGACGAGCCCCGCCTGGTCGGCCGGGCTGCCGGCGATGACCGCGAGCACACCCGGGCCGCGATCCAGCCCGTAGCGCGCAATCATCAGCGCCCGGTCGCGGGGCAGATATTCGGCGAGGTGGTGGAAGAGGAGGCCAGTGAGCGGGATGGTGCGCGGACAAAGGGCGCGGCCGGCGAGTGCCAGGCGATAGGCGATGGCGCCGACCCGCAGATCGTCGCGGCGGAGGGTGGTTCCCTCTCCGCCACGGGCTTCGACCGTGGCCACGGCAGCCGGCGGCGCGGCCGGAGCCGGAGCCGGAACGGCGAGCAAGGATAGGAAGAGAGCGGGGATCACCGCCGACGACCGCCGCGCTCGGCGCAAACGAATTGGCCGGATGAAGCGAACCTCACCCGGCCAAAATCGTCAGACAGCGAGTGACGCCGTCTTGTTACGGGCTGTGCGGCAGGTCGTTGTTGCCGTGGTCGAGCGCCGCAAGAAGGCCGAGGATGATCGCGATGAGCGCGATCAAGGGGATGATAAAGCCGCCGCGCAGCTCGCTGCCCTGCACGTTCTCACCGGCCGGGACGACTTCGGTCGTCGCCTTGGCGGTGGCGGCGGAGGTCTGCGCAACCGCCATGGTCGGCGCGACCATCAACGCAACCGAAGTGGTCGCAGCGATAATTCCTTTGAAACCCACGTCAGCTTCTCCCTTCGTACTCGAGCCTGATCTTCTCGATTTCAGCCCCCTCACTAATCGAGGCGGTGTGGCATGTCTACCCCGAAATGGGAGCGGCCGAAATCCCAGGTTGCAGCCCGTAACCCGGGCGGGTTTACGAGAGCTGAAGGCAAACGCCGGCCCGCCGGAAAGGGTCCGCCGACCTTGAAACCAGCGGCCGACTGTTGCCCGAAAGCGACAGGCGGGCCTGCCGGCGCGGCCGCGGTTGCCCGGCTTCGCTTTTTGTTTCAGAGGTTTCCGCGCTTGTCTCCGGGGGAGAATCCCTTGCCTGCCGCCCAGCGCCCGTCGCGTCTCTTCGCTTTTGTCGCCGCCTTGCTCGTCGCCCTCCTGGCCGTCCCGGCCGCGGCGGCGGTGCAGGTCACTTTCTATTCCAAGGAGCTCGGCGCCACCTTCCCGCACGCCTTCGTCACCCTGGCGGGCACGCTCGACCGCTCCGGACAGCGAATCGACGTGGATTACGGCTTCACCGCCAAGACGGTGAGCCCCGCCATCCTGTTCGGCCGGGTGGCGGGCGAGGTCATCTCCGACCACGGCGCCGCCTACATCAAGGCGAGCGACAAGCATTTCAGCCTCGCCCTCTCCGATGCGGAATATGATCGCCTGATGGCCACGGTGGCGCGCTGGCGGGGGACTCCGCAGCCCTCCTACGACCTCGGTACCCACAATTGCATCCACTTCGTCGCCGACCTCGCCGCCAGCCTCGGCATGAAGGCGGACGTGCCGAAGAAGCTGACCAGGAAGCCGAGATCATATCTAGACTATCTGACCGACGGGAATCGCCCCTGGCTGGTGGCGCACAACGCGGTCTTCTACCGCCGCGAGGCAAAGCCCTGAGCCGCGCGGCTTGACTTTGCCGGCCGCCTCAAATCTTAGCGGAATGCGGGCCCTTCTTATCTCCTCCTCACCAGCCAGCGGACAAAAATGAGCGCGTCCAGCCCCGAACGGATCGTCGTCGTCGGCCTCGGTTATGTCGGCCTGCCGCTCGCCGTTGCGCTCAGCCGCCGCTTCGCCGTGAGCGGCCTCGACGTCGACCGCCGCCGCGTCGAGGAATTGAAGCAGGGGATCGACCGCACCCGCGAGGTGGACGAGGCTGCGCTGCGGGCCAGCACCCTCGCCCTTACCAGCCGGAGCGAGGACTGCCGCGGCGCCGACGTCTACATCGTCACCGTGCCTACGCCCGTCGACGCCGAGAACCGGCCTGACCTCGGGCCGCTCATCGGCGCCACGCGTTCGTTGGCGGCCCTGATCGACCCAGAACGGCCGCCGGTTATCGTCTACGAGAGCACGGTCTATCCCGGCGTTACCGAAGAGATTTGCGGGCCGCTGATCGAGGAAGTCTCGGGCCTGGTGCGCGGCCGCGATTTCTTCCTCGGCTACTCGCCCGAGCGGATCAATCCCGGCGACCGCGAGCATAGTATCGACCGGATCGTCAAGGTCGTCGCCGGCGAGAACGAGGCGGTGACGGAAAAGCTGGCGGCGATCTACGGCGCGGTGACCAAGGCCGGCACGTTTCGTGCCGCCTCGATCAAGGCGGCCGAGGCGGCCAAGGTGATCGAGAACGCTCAGCGCGACATCAACATCGCCTTCATGAACGAGATCAGCCGGATCTTCTCCAAGCTCGACATTTCGATCTGGGACGTGCTCGAGGCGGCGGGGACGAAGTGGAACTTCCTCGAGTTCCAGCCCGGCCTGGTCGGCGGCCACTGCATCGGCGTCGATCCTTATTACCTCAGCTTCCGCGCCCAGCAGCTCGGGCTCGAGCCGCATGTCATCCTCGCCGGCCGGTCGATCAACGACGGCATGGGCGCCTGGATCGCCGACCGGCTGCACGAGCGGCGCGGCGCGGCCGGGACGGCGCTGGTCATGGGCCTCACCTTCAAGGAGAACGTCCCCGACCTCCGAAACTCCAAGGTGATCGACGTCATCCGTCGCCTCGAGGCGCACGGCCATCAGGTGACGATCCACGACCCGCTGGCCGACGCCGGCGAGGCGCGCGACGAATATGGCGTCGATATCGCCGCCGATGCGCTGGACCGCCGCTACGACCTCGTCGTCGCCGCGGTGCCGCACCACGCCTATGGCGCGCTCGACGATTCCAGGCTCGCCGGCCTGGTGGCGCCCGGCGGCCTCTTCGCCGACCTCAAGAACCTCTACGGCGGCCGCACCCTCCCCGGAGTGGAGCGCTGGTCGCTCTAGATTTTGTGATACGTCCGGTACCATTCCACGAAGCGGGGGATGCCGTCCTCGATGCGGGTCTTGGGCTCGAAGCCGAGGTCGCGCTGGATGGCGGTGATGTCGGCATAGGTGTCGCGGACGTCGCCCGGCTGCATCGGCATCAGGCGGCGCTCCGCCCTGCGGCCGCACGCTTCCTCGAGGAGGTCGATCATCCGCGTCAGCTCCTCGGAGCGGTGATTGCCGATATTGTAGAGCCGGTGGGGCGAGCGGCTGCCGCCGGCTTTCTCCGCGCCGTCGTCGGGCGGCGGGTTGTCGAGACAGGCGACCACCCCGGCGACGATATCGTCGATGTAGGTGAAGTCGCGCCGCATGTTCCCCTCGCCGAAGACCTCGATCGGCTCGCCGGCGAGGATGGCGCGGGTGAATAGCCACATCGCCATGTCCGGCCGCCCCCAGGGCCCGTAGACGGTGAAGAACCTGAGGCCGGTCTGCGGCAAGCGGTAGAGATGGGCGTAGGTCTCGCCGATCAGCTCGTCCGCCTTCTTGGTCGCGGCGTAGAGGGAGAGCGGATGGTCGACCCGGTCTTCCACCCGGAACGGCAGGCTCTCATTGCCCCCGTAAACGGACGAGGAGGAGGCATAGACGAAGTGCCGCAGCCGGCGGTGGCGGGCCAGCTCCAGCATGTTGAGATGCCCGACCAGGTTCGAATGCACGTAGGCGTGGGGATTCTCGATCGAATAGCGCACTCCCGCCTGGGCGCCGAGGTGCACGGCCGAATCGAATTCCTCGCCCGCCAGGGCTTCGGTCAGCGCCGAATTGTCGGCGAAATCGACCTCGACGAAGCGGAAGCCGTTGTGGCGGCGGTGGAGCTCGGCGAGGCGGTCGCGCTTCAGGCGGGGATCGTAATAATCGTTGACGTTGTCGAGGCCGATCACGGTCTCGCCGCGCGCCAGCAGCCGCTCGCTGACATGGAATCCGATGAAGCCGGCCGCGCCGGTAACGATGATGGTCATGGCCTCCGCCCGTCGCTGATGCGGCGGCGCTTAGAGGAGCGGCCGCGCCTCGGCAATGCGGCGCCTCCGCGGCGCGGACGTGGACTTTCCGTGCAGGTTGTGGACTTCGGCGCGCTTTTCCCTCTAATCGCGGGCCTCACCCACCAGACCGCGAAGCCGCAGGCCAGCACCCCCCGTGTCGATCACCTCCGCCAAATTCACCAGCGCCCGCCGGACGATCTGGCACCGGGTGCGCTTCCAGCTCGGCGTCGGGCTGTTGCTGGCGGTGCTCGTCCCTTACGCGATCCGCTATCCGATCGACGCTCGCGCCGGCGACGTGGCGGCCCTCCAGAACTCGCTGATCGGCAGCATCGCGGCCTTGATGCTCGGCTATTACGCCTTCCGCAGGGTCTCCCATTATCCCGGCGTTCGCGCCTCCTACCACATCCTGCCGTCGTTCGCGGCGGCTTACGGCAGCGTCGTCGCCCTCTTCTTCTTCGCGCGCCTCGATTACAGCCGCCTCCACTTCCTCGGCAGCTTCCTGCTCTGCGTGTTCTGGTATTACGTGGTCTACTTCAAGCTGCAGCGCGGCCAGCGGCTCCGCATCGGCGTGGTTCCGGCGGGCGAGATCGGCACCCTGCTCGCCATCCCGGAGGTCGATTGGACACGGCTCGACGAGGAGGCGCTGAAGTCCGGCTTCTACGACGCGATCGTCGCCGATCTGCGCTACGACATACCGGACGAATGGGAGCGCTTCCTCGCCGACCGGGCGCTGGCCGGCACTCTGGTCATGCACGTCAAGCAGATGGAGGAATCGCTCACCGGCCGGGTGTCGATCGAGCATCTTTCGGAGAACAATCTCGGCTCGCTCCTCCCCGGCATCGTCTACGCCAAGGTGAAACGAGGCTGGGATTTCGGCCTGGCCCTGCTCGCCATCCCGTTCCTCGTCCCCTTCCTGCTGCTCGTCGCGCTGCTGATCCGGCTGGATTCGGCGGGCCCCATCCTCTTCCCGCAGGAGCGGATGGGCTATCGCGGCCGCTCTTTCCGCATGTTCAAGCTGCGCACCATGCGCGAGCATGATGGCGAGGACGAGCGGACCGCGGCGATGACCCTTGACGACGACTACCGCGTCACCCGCGTCGGCCGCATTCTTCGCCGCTACCGGATCGACGAACTGCCGCAGGTCATCAACATATTGAAGGGCGAGATGAGCTGGATCGGGCCGCGGCCCGAGGCGGTGCCGCTGTCGCGATGGTACGAGGCGGAGCTGCCCTTCTACCGCTACCGCCATATCGTCCGCCCCGGAATCACCGGCTGGGCGCAGGTCAAGCAGGGCCATGTCGCAGACGTCGAGGACGTCCTGTGGAAGCTCCAGTACGACTTCTACTACATCAAGAATTTCTCGGCCTGGCTCGACCTCCTCATCGTCGCGGGCACGATCCGCACCGTGGTGAGCGGCTTCGGCGCCCGCTGAGGCGCGCGGCATCATCCGTCATTGCGAGCGGAGCGAAGCAATCCAGGCCAGCGCATGTCGGAGGTGCCGCAGCTGGATTGCTTCGTCCTGCGCTCCTCGCAATGACGGGAGGCACGCGCTACTCTAGGCGCCGGTCTCGGCGAGCCAGGCCTGGAACATCAGTACCGCCCACAAAGCCGGGGTCGAATCGCGCTGGCCCGACAAATGCTGCTGCCAGCGGCGGCGGATCATGGCGGCGTCGAACCAGCCTTCGCGTCGTAGGCGATCGGCGGAGAGCAGATCCTCTGCCCAGCCGCGCAGCGGACCCTTGATCCATTCGCCGACCGGAACCGCGAAGCCGGCCTTGGGCCGCTCGAACAATGCTTCGGGGGCCTCGCGGTAGAGCAGGCGGCGCAGGATGTGCTTCCCCTTACCGCCCCTGACCTTCATGCCGAGCGGAATGGCGGCGGCATATTCGGCAACGCGGTGGTCGAGGAAGGGGACCCGGCTCTCGAGGCTCACCGCCATCGAGGCGCGGTCGACCTTGCAAAGGATGTCGTCGGGCAGATAGGAGACCGCGTCGCAATACATCATGCGCAAGGTGTCGGGCGCGCCGGGCGCGAAATCGAGGTCCCAGCCGCCGGCCGCGCCGCCGCTCGAGCCGAGCACCGGCGAATCCTCGAAATCCCATTCGTCGAGGAAGCTTGTATAGACATCGTCGAACGAGCGGGCGGCGCCGGCGACGCGCAGCGCCTTCTGCACCTTGGTGCCGAAGAAGGGGGAGCGGCCGGAGGGGACGAGGCGGGAGGCGCCGTTCCACAGGCCCGGCGGCAAGGTGCTGAGCGGCCCGCCGATCAGCGCCCGCACCGGCCGCGGCAGGCGCTGCAATTTCTGCCAGAGGCGGGGCGCGGCGAAATGGCGGTTGTAGCCGGCGAACAATTCGTCGCCGCCGTCGCCGGACAGCGCCACCGTCACCTGCTCGCGGGCGAAGGCGCTGACCAGGTGGGTCGGGATCTGGGAGGAATCGGCGAACGGCTCGTCATACATGGCCGGCAGCTTGGGGATGACGTCGCGAGTCTCGCTGACCGTCACGTAGCGCTCGTTGTGGACGGTGCCGAAATGGGCGGCGACCGCTTTGGCATATTCGGCTTCGTTGAAGCCGGCTTCCTCGAAGCCGATCGAGAACGTGCGCACCGGGGTCGGCGAATATTTCTGGTAGAGGGCGACCACGGTGGAGGAGTCGATTCCGCCGGAGAGGAAGGCGCCGACCGGCACGTCGGCGAAGGACTGGCCGCCGATCGCCGTGGCGAGCACCTTCTCGAGCCCGTCCAGCGCTTCCGCCTCATCCTCGATCGGGTCGGCGAACCCCCTGCGCATCACCTCGCGATAGGACCAGTAGCGCGCGAGGCCGACGGGGCCTGACGCGCCCACCTCCGGCGCCTCGGCCATCGGCGTCGCCGCGGCGTCGGGCGCGAGGCTGAGGATACAGCCGGGCTCCAGCTTGTAGATTCGCTCGTAGATGGAGAGCGGCGCCGGGATGTAGGTGCGCGCTGCGAACAGGCGCAGCGCCCTGCGGCTGATCGGATTGTCGAAGCCGGGATGGGCGCGCAGCGCCTTCAGCTCCGAGCCGAACAGGAAGTCGCCGCCGACCCAGCCGTAATAAAGCGGCTTCTCGCCGAACCGGTCGCGGACCAGCTGCAGCCGCCGCTCCCGGCGGTCCCAGAGCGCGAAGGCGAACATTCCGACGCTGCGCGCCAGCGTCCGCTCCAGCCCCCAGGCGGCGATGCACTCGATCAGCGTCTCGGTGTCGGAATGGCCCCGCCAGGCGACTCCGCCGCCGCCCGTTTCCAGCTCGGCGCGAAGCTCCGCGTGGTTGTAGATCTCGCCATTGTAGCTGATCATCCAGCGCCCGTCAGAGGACGCCATCGGCTGGTGGCCGAGCGGCGACAGGTCGATGATCGAGAGGCGGCGGTGGCCGAGGCCGACGCCCGCCTCCGCATCCACCCACACGCCCTCGTCGTCCGGCCCGCGGTGGCGGATCGGCTCGATCAGGCGCCGCACTCGCTCTTCGGAGACGGCGCGGGTGGAGAGAAGGCCGGCAATGCCGCACATGGAAGGGTGGCTCTAGCTGATCCCGGGGCGATTCGTCCTAGCGCAATTGGCGGCGGCGGGAAGCCCCGGTCGCCCAAGCCGCTCCTATGCTTGGCGCGGACGAAAGGCTAAACGCCGCGCCATGACCCCACCCGCCATCGCCATCGCCGACCTCCAGAAGACCTATGCCGGCGGCAAGCGCGCGCTCGATCACGTCAGCCTCGACGTGCCGCGGGGGCAGATATTCGGCCTTTTGGGGCCGAACGGCGCGGGCAAGTCGACGATGATCAACATCCTCGCCGGTCTCGTCAACAAATCGGGTGGGACGGCGCGGATCTGGGGCTTCGACATCGACGAGCATCCGCGCAACGCCAAGGTCTCGATCGGCATCGTGCCACAGGAGATCGTCTTCGATCCCTTCTTCACGCCTTCGGAGACGCTTGAGATCCAGGCCGGCCTCTACGGCGTGCCGAAGGACAAGAGGCAGACGGGGGAGCTGCTTCGCGCCATGCACCTCGAGGACAAGGCCCACGCTTATTCGCGCACCCTCTCGGGCGGCATGAAGCGGCGGCTGCTGGTGGCCAAGGCGATGGTCCATTCGCCGCCCATCCTCGTCCTCGACGAGCCGACCGCGGGCGTCGACATCGAGCTTCGCCAGCAGCTCTGGGCCTATGTCCGCCAGCTGAACGAGCGCGGCGTCACCATCGTCCTCACCACCCATTATCTCGAGGAAGCGGAGACTCTGTGCGACCGGATCGCGATCATCAATCACGGCCGCCTGATCGCCAACGAGACGACGAAGACCCTCGTCGGCATGGCGCAGGAAAAAGCCGTCGAGGTGACGGTCGACCGCGACATCGCGCAGGCGCCGGCCGCCATCTGCTTCGAGAAGATCGAGCTAAAGGGCGAGCGCACGCTGGCCATCACCTACCGCAAGGACAAGGTGAATGCCGGCGAGGTGCTGGCCGCGCTGCAGCGCGAAGGGCTGGGAATCGTCGACGTCTCGACCCGCGAGGCGGATCTGGAGGACGTCTTCCTGAACCTCACCCGGGCGTCGGATGCGGCGCGGTGAGGAAGGCTGACCAGAAGTTGATTCACACCGTTCGCGCTGAGCCTGTCGAAGCGCTTCCCTCCCTTACGAGGAAGGGGAAAGGATGGGCTTCGACAAGCTCAGCCCGAACGGGAACTCGGGCATGAGCGATAACCCTCATAGTTTCGACGTCGTCATCCTCGGCTCGGGGGCGGCGGGGCTCTCCGCGGCGCTGGCGCTCGATCCGGCGCTGAAGGTCGCCGTCCTCGCCAAGGGCGGAATCTCGGCGGGCTCGACCGCCTGGGCGCAGGGCGGGATCGCGGCGGTGCTGGAGCCGGGCGACACGTTCGAGAGCCATGTCGAGGACACCATCAAAGCCGGGGCCGGGCTCAACCGGCGGGAGACGGTGGAGTTCGTCGTCGGCAGCGCGCCGGCGGCGATCGAGCGGCTGGCGGCGCTCGGCGTGCCGTTCGACCGCACCGGGGGCGAGGAAGGCTGGCACCTGACCCGCGAGGGCGGACACAGCCACCGCCGCATCGTCCACGTCGCCGACGCCACCGGCCGCGCCGTCCAGGGGGCGCTCGAGCAGGCGGCGGAGGCGCATTCGAACATCTCGCTCGTCCCCGACCGGGTCGCCATCGACCTCGCCACCGGCCGCCACTCGGAGACGGGCGCCGACCCGCGGCGGGTGTGGGGTGTCTACGCGCTCAATGCGCGGACCGGCCGCGTCGAGCTGTTCTCAGCTCGCGCGGTCATCCTCGCGACCGGTGGGGCGAGCCGCGCCTGGCTCTATTCGACCAACCCCAAGGGCTCGACCGGAGACGGCATCGCCATGGCCTGGCGGGCCGGCTGCCGGGTGGCGAACATGGAGATGAACCAGTTCCACCCCACCTGCCTCTACCACCATGACGTCAAGAACTTCCTGATCACCGAGGCGATGCGCGGCGAGGGCGGGCGGCTGAAGCTGCCCACCACCGGCCGCCGCTTCATGAAGCGCTTCGACCCGCGCGAGGAGCTGGCCCCGCGCGACATCGTCGCCCGCGCCATCGATCATGAGCTCAAGCGGCTCGGCCTCGATTTTGTCCAGCTCGACATCAGCCACCGCGACCCGGACTTCATCCTCAGCCACTTCCCGACCATCGCGGCGCGCCTCGCCGAGCCCGACATCGGCATCGACATCACCCGCGAGCCGATCCCGGTAGTGCCGGCGGCGCATTATACCTGCGGGGGAGTGATGGTGGACCTCGACGGCCGGACCGACCTCGACGGCCTCTACGCGGCCGGGGAAGTGACCATGTCGGGCCTCCACGGCGCCAACCGCCTCGCCTCCAATTCGGTGCTCGAATGCCTGGTGTTCGGAGTCGCCGCGGCGGGGGCGATCAACCGCTCATGGTCCGACCTGCCCGCGCCGCCCGCCATCCGGCCATGGGACGAGAGCCGGGTGACCGATTCGGACGAGGAGGTCGTCGTCCACCACAATTGGCGCGAGATACGCCGCTTCATGTGGGATTATGTCGGCATCGTCCGCACCACCAAGCGCCTCGAACGGGCGCTGAACCGCATCCGGCTACTCAGGCAGGAGACCGAGGATTATTACGGCCATTTCCGGGTGACCTCCGACTTGGTCGAGCTGAGGAATTTGGTGGTCGTCGCCGAACTGATCGTCCGCTCGGCTTTGGCCCGCAAGGAGAGCCGCGGCCTCCATTTCACGCTCGATTTCCCCGACATGCTGGCGGAGGCGGTGGACACGGTGCTGGTTCCCTAGCCCATGATCGTCATGCCGGACTTGATCCGGCATCCATCTTTCCTTCAAACGTGCGCGTAGAAGATGGACCCCGGATCAAGTCCGGGGTGACGAAAGGAACGCCTTCAGCGCCTCCCTGAATCGCGCCGGCTGGTCGCGCATGATCATGTGGCCGCTGCGATCGATGCGGATCAGGCGCAGGGCGGGCACGGCCGCGTAGGCGCCGGCATAGGTGCGGTCGGTCGAGACCGCGAAAGCGGGGTCGGCGACGGCGTAGAGCACGGTGAGCGGGGCCCGGATTCGCGGCAGCTCCGGAGTCAGGTCGGTGACGGCGAGCTCGTGGGTGACGCGCGCCACCACGTCCGGGTCGCTTCTCGTGTTCACTGCCTGATCGTCGCCGAACAGGCGGATGGCGGAGTCGATGAGGCCTCGGCCCTCCTCGGTCGAACCGAGGCCGCGGAGCAGGCCGGAGAGGCCCCGCAAATCCGCGGCCCGCGCGCCGAGCAGGCCCGCCGGCTGCGGCAGCATGTCGACGACCATCACCCGCCCGACCAGCGCCGGGTGGCGCGCCGCGACCATCATGGCGAGGGTGCCGCCCATCGAATGGCCGACGATCGCGGGCCTCCTCAGCTTCGCCGCCTGGATGTAGCGGGCGAGCTCTTCGGCGAGCGGGGCTACGACATCGCCTTGCGCATTGCCCCGGGCGGGCGCGCCGGCGAAGCCTGAGACCTGGACCAGATGGTAACGATAGCCCGGCACCGCGGCGACGGTGCCGCGCCAGACCTCCTTCGAGGCGGTGAGGCCCGGGATCAGGATGACGTCACGCCCCGTGCCGACCACCTCGACCGAGAATCGGGTGGGCGCGAAGGCCGGCGCCGCGGCCTCGGCGGCGGGAGCGAGCAGGATCAGAAGGAAGGTCAGGAACCACTTCATGCGTGCCGGCCTAGCCCCGCCGCCTTGAACGGGGGATTAGCCGTCCTTCGGCTCGATGAGGCCGAGGCGGCCGATCAGCGGGCCCATGGTCAGCCCTTGGACGAACACCGAGAAGGCGACGACCGCGAAGGCGACGGCGATGATCTGCTCGCGCTCGGCGACGCTGGCGGGCAAAGCGAGGGCGAGGGCGAGGGCCAGCGCCCCCCTCAGGCCGCCCCACCACAATACGTGCTGGTAAGGTGCCGGCAGCGCGAGCGCCGAGCCGCGGAACAAGGCGGCGACCGGGTAGATGGTCGCGGCGCGCCCCGCCATGGCGAGGAGGATGGCGGCCGCAGCCGCCTCCAGCACCGGCAGCAGCGGCGTCCCCGCCATCGCCCCGCCGATCAGGATGAAGATGAAGGAGTTTGCGAGAAAGGCGGCATAATCCCAGAAATAGAGGACGTTCGGCCGGCTCGCATCGGAGATCGAGCCCATCCAGCCGATATTGCCGACCAGCAGCCCGGCCGTGACCCCGGCGAGCACCCCGGAAGTGTGGAAATGCTCGGCGAGCAGGAAGGCGCCGAAGGCGGCGAGCGTCGTCAAGGTGATCTCGACCAGCCGGTCCTCGGTGCGGCCGGCGATGAGCAGGAGCGGGAGCGCCACCGCGGCACCGGCGGCAATTCCGCCGAACGCGGTGACCAGCAATTTCCCGGCGACGAAGGGAAGGGTGACCGGCGCTCCGCCGGCGATCGCCACCAGCACGACGAAGCCGACCGCGGCGACGCCGTCGTTGAGCAGGCTCTCCGCCTCGACCAGCAGATGGAGGCGGGGCTGGACGGAAATGTCTCGGAACAAGGCGATGACCGAGACCGGATCGGTGGCGGCGACGAGGATACCGAAGAAGGCGGCGCCGAGCCACGACCAGCCGACCAGCCAGTGCATTCCGGCGGCGACGATCAAGGCGGCGAGCAGTACCCCGAACGTAACCAGCACGAGGAGCAAGGGCAGCTCGCGGCGGAGCGGCGCCCAGGGGATCTGGATCGCCGCCTCGAAGATCAGCGGCGGCAGGAACATTGTGAAGATGAGCTCCGGAGTCAGCCTGACCTGGAAGCCGAGCGGCAGCAGCGCCAGCATCAGCCCCGCAGCGACCAGCCCGGCGCTGTAGGGCAGCTTCAGCCGTCGCGTGATCATCGCCACCAGGCAGGCGACGAACAGGATCAGGCCGAGCAGGGGAAAATCGATCTCGCGCACCGCCGCTCCGTCGTTACGCCGCTCGCGGGCCCGCCAAGGAGGTTGTTTCACCCTCCATTTTGGCTAAGTCCTCTCAATGCCCTCCCCGCACCTCTATCTGGTAGACGGCTCGAGCTACATTTTCCGCGCCTATCACCGCTTGCCGCCCTTGACCAACCGCCACGGCCTCAACGTCGGCGCCGTCTACGGCTACACGACGATGCTCTGGAAGCTCGCCGAGAGCCTGCACAAGGAGGAGGGGCCGACTCACCTCGCGGTGATCTTCGATGCCGGCGCCAAGTCGTTCAGGAACGACGTCTACGGCGAGTATAAGGCGAACCGCCCGCCGCCGCCGCCCGACCTCGTCCCCCAATTCCCGCTGATCCGCGACGCCACCCGCGCTTTCTCTCTGCCCTGCATCGAGGAGGAGGGGCTGGAGGCGGACGACATCATCGCCTGCTACGCCAAGGCGGCGCTCGAGGCGGACTGGAAGGTCACCATCGTCTCGTCCGACAAGGATTTGATGCAGCTCGTCGAGGAGGGCCGGCTCGACCTCTACGACACGATGAACGACCGCCGGCTCGGCCGCGACTATGTGATCGAGAAGTTCGGCGTGCCGCCGGAGAAGCTGGGCGACGTGCTGGCGCTGATGGGCGACAGCGTCGACAACGTGCCGGGCGTCCCCGGCATCGGCCCCAAGACCGCCGCGCAGCTCATCCAGGAATATGGCGACCTCGAAAATGTCCTCGCCCATGCCGAGGAGATCAAGAAGCCCAAGCTGAAGCAGAATCTCATCGAATATGCCGATTCGGCGCGGCTGTCGCGCGAGCTCGTCACCCTGGTCTGCGACGCGCCGCTCCCCGAGCCCCTCGACTCGTTCGCGATGAAGGGCATTCCGGACGGGCCGCTGCGCGAGTTCCTCGAGGAGCAGGGCTTCCGCTCGCTGCTCAACCGGCTCAACGGAACGTCGCAGGTCAGGGCGCCTTCGGACATGCCGGCACCGGTTCAGCGCGAAGTGCGGCCGGAGCCCAAGATCGATCGCTCGCTCTACGAAACGGTGACCAGCCTCGACGCGCTCGACCGCTGGATCGCCGAGGCCAGGGCGAACGGCTTCGTCGCGCTAGACACCGAGACGGACGGCTTCGACTGCGTCACCGCCAAATTGGTCGGCATCAGCCTCGCCACCGAATGCAACAAGGCGTGTTACATCCCGCTCGAGCATGGCGGCCACGATTTGCTCTCGGAGCGGCCCGAGCAGATTCCCGCGGCCGAGGCGCTGGCGCGGCTCAAGCCTTTGCTCGAGGATCCCGCGATCCTCAAGATCGGCCACAATTTCAAGTTCGACTGGATCGTGTTCAACCGCCGCGGCATCTCGGTCGCGCCGGTCGACGACTCTTTGGTGATGAGCTTCGACCTCGACGCCGGCGGGCTCAACAGCCACGCGATGGACGATCTCGCGAGGAAGCATCTCGACCACGAATGCATCGCCTACAAGGACGTCTGCGGGACCGGACAGAAGCAGATCAAGTTCAACCAGGTGCCGCTCGACCGCGCCACCGAATATGCCGCCGAGGATGCGGATGTCACCCTGCGCCTGTGGACCCGCTTCAAGGCGCGGCTGCCCCACGAGCGGGTCACGCGCGTCTACGAGACCGTCGACCGGCCGCTCGTCCCGGTCGTGGCCAGGATGGAGCGGGAGGGGGTCAAGGTCGACCGCGAGGAGCTGAACAAGCTCAGCCAGGAATTCACCGTCCAGATCGCCCAGCTGGAGGAGCGGATCTGCGGCGAGGCGGGTTGCCGCTTCACCATCGGCAGCCCGCAGCAACTGGGCGAGGTGCTGTTCACCCAGATGGGCCTCAAGGGCGGCCGCAAGGGCAAGTCCGGCACCTGGTCGACCGACGTCAACGAGCTCGAGCGGCTGTCGCGCGAGGGCGTGCCGATCGCCGCTTTGGTCCTCGATTGGCGGCAGCTCACCAAGCTCAAATCGACCTACACCGACGCGCTCCAGCAGCAGATCAACAAGGAGACCGGCCGGGTCCACACCAGCTACTCGCTGTCGGGAGCGCAGACCGGCCGCCTCTCCTCGACCGATCCCAATTTGCAGAACATCCCGATCCGCACCGAGATCGGCCGCCGTATCCGCGATGCCTTCATCGCCGAGCCGGGCTACGTCATGCTCTCGGCCGATTACTCGCAGATCGAGCTGCGCCTCGCCGCCCACATGGCCGACGTGCCGCAGCTGAAATCCGCCTTCGCCGACGGCCTCGACATCCATTCCATGACCGCGCAGGAGCTGTTCGGCGAGGTCAACCGCGACACCCGCGCCTCCGCCAAGACGATCAACTTCGCCATCCTCTACGGAATCTCGCGCTGGGGCCTCGCCGGGCGGCTGGCGATCACCGCGGAAGAAGCACAGGCGATGATCGACCGCTATTTCGAGCGTTTTCCCGGCATCCAGTCCTACATCGCCGAGACCTTGTCGAAGGTGCGCGAGACCGGCTTCACCACCACCCTGTTCGGCCGCAAGACCCATTTTCCCTCGATCCGCGCCAAGAACCAGGGCGAGCGGCAGGGCGCCGAGCGCGCCGCGATCAACGCCCCGATCCAGGGCACCAGCGCCGACATCATCAAGCGGGCGATGGTGAGGATGGGCCCGGCGCTGGAACGCGAGGGGCTGGGCGCGGTTCGGATGCTGATGCAGGTCCACGACGAGCTGGTGTTCGAAGTGCCCGAAGCCGAGGCAGAACGCGCCGGCGCCGTCATCCGCCGCGTCATGGAAAGCGCCGCCGAGCCTGCCGTGAAGCTCGACGTGCCGCTCGGCGTCGACATCGGCACCGGCCGGAACTGGGGCGCCGCGCATTGACCAGGGCCGCGGCACCCGCCCCGGCCGACGACATTGCCGCCTTGGCCAAGGGCGGCCGGACCAATTTCTTCGGCTTCCTGATCCGGCTGGCGGCGCGGCTGCCCTTCCTGTTCATCGCCGGGCGCTATTACGGGCCGCAGGCGCTGGGCGCCTTCGCCTATGCCGTCATCGTGATCGAGTTCGCGGCGCAGATCTCGACCCTCGGGCTGAAGCGCGGGCTCGCCCAGCAGCTGTCGCTGGCCGAGGAGCCGGACGCCTGCACCGTCGCCGACGCCGTCCTTGCCGCCTTCATCGCCTCCGCCGCCGGGAGCGCGATTCTGGTCATTTTCCCGCAGGCGATGTTCCCGGCCGGCGGTGTTCATGGCGCCGACTGGCTGCTGCCGCTGGTCATCTTCGGGGTCGCCGGCGCCGATGTCGCGCTCGCCGCTTTGGCCTACCGCCACAACGTCGCTGCGACCGTCAGGGCCCGCGCCGTCGTCGAGCCGTGGGTGATCAGCCTCGCCGCCGCGGCCGGCATCTTCTTCTTCCCGGCGGGCGCCGACGGCACGCGTTCCCGCGACGGCCTGATCGTCGCCTACGTCCTCTCCGTCGTCGGCGGCCTGATCGCCTCGCTGTGGCCGCTGGCCAGGACCTACGGCTTCCCGAGTGGCTGGAAGCCGAACCCGACGAGGCTCCTCTACCTCGCCCGCAAGAACGTGCCGCTGGCGGCGGCCGATGCGATCGAATGGGGCTCGCGCCGGCTCGACATCGCCATCCTCGGCCTGTTCGTCGCGCCTTATTATGTCGGGGTCTATTACGTCGCGCAGCAGGTCGCCTCGCTGCCGCAGAAGCTGAAGACCAGCTTCGACCCCATCCTCGCCCCCGTCATCACCCAGCGCCTGGCCGAGGGCGACAAGAAGGCGGTGGCGACGCAGGTGCGGCAGGTCGGCTTCTGGGTGATCGCCGCCCAGGCGGGCATCGCGCTGGCGCTCGGCATACCAGGCGAGGCGGTGATGGGTCTCGTCGGCCATGCCTTCGTCGGCGGCACCGGCGCCCTCGCCTTCCTGCTCGCCGCGGAAGTGGTGGCGGCGACGGCGGCCCTGTCCGAAGCGGCTCTGGTCTACGTCGCGCGGCACCGCAATCTGATGATCTCGCTGCTGATGATCGCGGTGCAGGCGCTGCTGACGGTGGCGATCATCGTCGCGATGCGGACCATGCACCTGACGCAGGCGTACCAGGCCGCCGGAGCGGCGATGGCGCTGATGCTGGCGCTCGGCCTCGCCTCGGTGCTGAAGGCGCGGCTGCTCGGCCGGCTGCTCGGCGCGCCGGTCCAGGGCTGGCGCTGGCCGCTCGTCTGGGCGGCGGCGGGCGCCGCAATCGTCGGCTGGGGCTTCACCGCGCTGCCGCACCGGCTCGAATGGGTCGAGCTCGCCTTCGGAGTCCCCGCCATCCTCGCCGCCTTCGGCGCGATCGTCTGGACGAAGGGCTTCACCGCCGAAGACCGGGCGCTGTTCCGGATGCGCAAGCCCGAAGCGCCCGAGCTTCCGCCCCCGCCGGGAGTGACGCCCCCCGGAGCCGAACCGCCTCCCGCGAATTAGCCTTTAGTGCCGGAAGTGGCGCTGCCCGGTGAAGACCATCGCCAGGCCGGCCTGGTCGGCGGCGGCGATCACCTCGTCGTCGCGGATCGAGCCGCCGGGCTGGATGATTGCGGTTGCGCCGGCCTCTACGGCGGCGAGCAGGCCGTCGGCGAACGGGAAGAAGGCATCGGAGGCGACCGCGGAGCCGATCGTGCGCGGCTCCGACCAGCCGGCTTTTTCCGCGGCATCGCGCGCTTTCCACGCCGCGATGCGCGCGGATTCGAGCCGGTTCATCTGGCCGGCGCCGATGCCGGCGGTGGCGCCGTCTTTGGCGTAGACGATGGCGTTCGACTTGACGTGCTTGGCGACCGTCCAGGCGAACAGGCAGTCGGCCAGCTCGCGTTCGGTGGGGGCGCGGCGGGTGACCACCTTCAGGGTGTCGGGCGAGGCGCCTCCATTATCGCGCATCTGGAGCAGATAGCCTCCGGCGATCGTCTTCAGCGTCAGCCCGGACCGCGCCGGATCGGGCAGATCGCCGGTGAAGAGCAGGCGGAGGTTTTTCTTGCGCGCGAAGATCTCCCGCGCCGCTTCGTCGGCGTCGGGGGCGATCACCACCTCGGTGAAAATCCGAGTCATCGCCTCCGCGGAAGCGGCGTCGAGGGGCCGGTTGACCGCGACGATCCCCCCAAAGGCCGAGACGGTGTCGCAGGCGAAGGCGGCTTCATAGGCTTCGACAAGGGTGGCGCCGATCGCGACGCCGCAGGGATTGGCGTGCTTGACGATCACGCACGCCGGCTCGCCCCTCCTGAATTCCGACACCAGCTCCAGCGCCGCGTCGGCATCGGCCAGATTATTGTAGCTGAGCGCCTTCCCCTGCGCCTGCTCGGCCTGGGCGATGCCGCGGCCGTGCGGGCCGATCGGCGTGTAGAGCGCCGCCTTCTGGTGCGGATTCTCGCCGTAGCGCAGCTCCTGGCCGAGCTTCATGGTGAGCGGCAGGACGTCCGGGAACAGCGTAGCCTGATCGCCGAAAGCAAACCACTGGGCGATCATCGAATCGTAGACGGCGGTCGCGGCGAAAGCCTTGGCGGCCAGATACTTACGGAAATCGAGCGACGTCGTGACGTCATCCTCGTCGAGCGCCCGGACCAGCGCCGGATAGTCGGCGGGATCGGTGACACAAGCCACGTAGGCGTGGTTCTTGGCAGCAGAGCGCACCATCGACGGACCGCCTATGTCGATATTCTCAATGACCTCGTCCCGCCCGGCGCCGCGGGCCACGGTGGCGGCGAACGGATAGAGGTTGACCACGACGAGGTCGATGGCGCCGATGCCGTGCTCGGCCATCGCGCCCGCATGCTCGGGATCGTCGCGGACCGCGAGCAGGCCGCCATGGACCTTAGGGTGGAGCGTCTTGACCCGCCCGTCCATCATCTCGGGAAAGCCGGTCAAGTCCGAGACGTCGCGCACCTCGAGCCCCGCCTCGCGCAGCGCCCTCGCGGTGCCGCCGGTCGAGACCAGCTCGACACCGTGCGCCGCCAGCGCCCGCCCGAGCTCGGCCAGGCCGCTCTTGTCCGAGACGGAGAGCAAGGCGCGCTCGATCTTGACCCGGTCCGGCACCTCGTCGTCCTCCCGTCAGGCCGCCCGCCGGAAGGTCCAGGCGACGGTCGTGCCGTCCCGCGGGCTTTCGCCCGAGACGACGAGCTGCAGGCTCGGGTGCACCGCCGCCTCGCCGTCGATCCACAAACTGTCCTCGATGGCGAGGCGCCCGCCGCGGCAGCGGAACTGCCAGACCGCGGACCCCCGCACCCGCAGCAGCGCGCCCTGGCCGTCGGCAGTCGTCGCGACCTCGACCGCGGGCGCGAGGTGGAAGCGCAAGGCGAACGGCACGTCGTCCCCTCTGCGGCGGCGGCCGGCGGCGACCAGCACGTCCTGGCCCTTCAGCTCGCGCCCGTCGGCGGCGAGGCTCAGCTGGCGCTGGTGGGTGAGGCCGAAGCGCCTGACATAGCCGTCGTGGCTCGCCTCGATCTGGGTGACCCCGCCGGTCTCGTCGCGGGCGAGCTCGACCTGGCCGACGCCCTTGCCGAGCGTGCCGTCGTCGTGGATCGCGGTCGAATTGCGGTCGCCGAGGGTCAGCGTCGAATGGGCGGCGGTGGTGCGCAGCGCCCGCGCCAAACCGGCCGGCAGCGCGTCGACGGCGCGGCCGGGGCCGCCGCAATTGACGACGATGCGGCTGGCGCCGTCGCTCATCTCGAAGGCGAGGGTCGAGGCGCAGCCGCCGGAGAAGGCGCGGCTGGCCGGCGGCGGCGCCGCGTCGAGGACGACGATCGTGCTCTTCGCCTCGAGCCTCTGATAGCCCCAGCCCCGCGCCTGACGGAGCGACCGGGCGCGGACTCCAGAGCCCTCGATGGCGGCGGCGACGCGGCGCTTGGAGAGCGGATTGCCGCTCTGCCAGCTCGACAGCGCCTCGTCCCCCAGGGTGACTCCGAGCAAAGCGGCGACCGCTCCGGCCAGCGCCTCGGCGATCGGCTCGGGCGGCTCCTGACGGCCGGCATTGTAGACGGCGCGAAGCTGGCTCAGCAGCTCCACCAGAGCGAGCTGCTCGCCCGGCGAGCGGCTGTTGAGGCCGCCATCCTCGCCGAGCGCCACGGCGAGCGCGCGCAGCAGGCCCGCCTCGCCCCGGCGGAGCCGCGCCGGGCCGCCCTGCACGACCAAGGCGGCGGCGATCACCCCGGCCCAGGCCGTGATCCGCGTTAGCCCCGCAGGCGCCCGGTCGGCGGTCTTGTCGAGGTGCCTGGCGCCGCGGGCGAGCGCGTTCAGCACCAGCGAGCGGTAGACCGGATCGCGGCTGGAGAGGATATAGGGCGCGTAGGCGGTCCAGAAGAGGATGCGCCGCCCCCAGAGGTCCGGCCGCCACGCCGGCTCGGTCACCTCCTCGGCATGGGCGGCGAGCCAGCCATGGACGAGCTTCTCGGCGACCTTCGAGGCCCGCTCGCGAGTCGCCGCGGCCGCGAGGTCGCGCAGCCACTCGAAGCTGTGCAGATAGTCGACGGCGTCGCGCGGCAGCGAGAAGTCCCTGAAATCGAGCGTCCGGATCGGCAGCGACAGGCCGCGATGGACCAGCCGCCCGTTCATCATCGCCTCGCCCGCCGCCTTGCTGCCGGCGATCGGGTCCTTGGGCACCGCGAGCAGCCGCAGCGGGAAGCGGCCGCGCAGCCGCAGCGCGTGGAACGGAGTCCGCCACGACAGCCGGTGGAGCCGCCAGGAAAGGCGCTCGGCGAACCAGGCGCCGCGGTCGCTGCCGCTGCGGATCAGCTGGCGGCCTTGCTCGATCTGCTCCTCGGCCGGCGGATCGATCTTCTCGAGGAGGCTCATCCGCGCAGCCTCCGGATATTGCCGGCATAAGCGGAAGGCCCGCCGCGGAAGCTCGCCGTGCCGGCGACCAGCACATCCGCCCCCGCCGCCACCGCCTGGCGCGCCGTCTCCTCGTCGATGCCGCCGTCCACTTCGAGGTCGATCGCCTTGCCGATCTTGTCGATCCGCTTGCGCACCGCCTCGATCTTGCCGAGCTGCGAGGCGATGAACGACTGGCCGCCGAAGCCCGGATTGACGCTCATCACCAGGACGAGGTCGACCTCCTCCAGGACATAATCGAGCATCTTGGCCGGAGTCGCCGGATTGAGCGACACCCCGGCGCGCTTGCCCAGCGCCTTGATCGCCTGGAGGGTGCGGTGGAGATGGGGCCCGGCCTCGGGATGGACGGTGATCGTGTCGGCGCCGGCCTCGGCGAAGGCGGCGAGGAAGCGATCGACCGGCGAGATCATCAGATGGACGTCGAGCGGCTTCTTGGTATGCGGCCGCAGCGCCTTCACCACGGCGGGACCGATCGTCAGATTGGGGACGAAATGGCCGTCCATCACGTCGACGTGGATCCAGTCCGCGCCGGCTTCGTCGATCGCCCGCACTTCCTCGCCCAGCCGCGCGAAATCGGCGCTGAGGATCGAGGGGGCGATGCGGACCGGCTGTTGCACGTCCCGATGGTTAACGGAGGCCGATTCGCGCGGCAAGGAAAGCCGCGACTTATCCCCCGCTAAGTGCGCCTGAACCGGGCGACGAAGAAGCCGTCGCAGCCGCCTTCGTCCAGCCACAGGCCGGGCAATGTGCGGACGAAGCCGCCCTGGAGCGGCACCGCCTCCGGCAGCTCGCCGGGGCGCACGGGATCGGCGGCAAGGCCCGAGGCGGTGGCGGCGACCTCCTCGCCTTCCTCCGGCTCCAGCGAGCAGACCGAGTAGACGAGGGTGCCGCCGGGCTTCAGCCATTGCGAGGCGCGGGCGAGCATCGCCTTCTGCGCCTCGGCCATCTCGGCGATGGCACGGGGGCGGAGGCGGTGCAGGACCTCCGGATGGCGGCGGAAGATGCCGGTCGCCGAGCAGGGCGCGTCTAGCAGGATGGCATCGACCGGCTCCGGCGGCTGCCAGGCCAGCACGTCCGCCGCGACGACCTCCGCCTCAAGGCAGGTGCGGGAGAGGTTCTCGATTAGTCGTCTGAGACGACTTTCGGAGGCATCCACGGCGGTCACCCGGAAGCCGGCGGCGGCGAGCTGCATCGTCTTGCCGCCCGGCGCGGCGCAGAGATCGAGGGCGGTACGCCCCTCGCCCGGCCCGAGCAGCCGCGCCGGGATCGAGGCCGCGATGTCCTGCACCCACCATTGTCCCTCGCCGAACCCGGTGAGTCCGGCGACGGCGGTCCGCGACGGCAGGCGGAGATGGCCCGGCAGCAGGCTCACCCCCTCGAGCTCCGGCCCGGCCCCTGGGGCGAAGCAGAGGTCGAGCGGCGGCGGCACCGCCAGCAGCCGCGCCGCCGAATCCGCGACCGAGGCGCCCCAGTTGCGCTCCCACCTTTCGCCGATGCGGGCCGGAAGGGTCGGCACCTCGGGCAGCCCCGCGCCGCCACGCATCAGCGCCCCGAACACGCCATGGACGACGCGGCGTGGTCCGCCCTCGACCAGCGGGAGTATGGTCGAGATGGCGGCGTGCGGCGGAGTCTCCATCGCCAGCGCCTGCACCAAGGCGATGCGCAGCGCGAAGCGCGCCTTGGAATCGTCCGGCAGGCGCTGCTTCGTCGCGCTGTCGATCAGCGCGTCGAGGTCGGGCAGGCGGCGCAGCGCCTCGGCGGCGATGGCGTGGGCGAAGGCGCGGTCGTCGGCCCGGTCGAGGTCGCGAGCCGCCGAGTCCAGCGCCGCCTCGAGCGGCAGGCCTTTCCGCAGCACCGCGTCGAGCAGGCGCAAAGCGGCGCGGCGGGAGGCGGTGCCTGGCGGATCGCTCATCTTGCCAGAGCGCCTGCCACAGCCGAGATTGGGGGTCCACCCGACGAAAGAGGCGAAATGGGCCAGCGCCCGCCCCACGTGAAGCCGCCCGCCCACTGGACGAAGAGCGACCCGCCCGCGCCGGCGCCGGCGCCGGCTCCGGCCGCCGAGGAGCATGGCGGCCCCAAGGGCAAGGAGCCGACCCGCTACGGCGACTGGGAGAATAACGGGCGAGCCTGGGATTTCTAACGGCACGTCAAGAGTCGGAAGATCGTCACCCCGGACTTGATCCGGGGTCCACCTTCTTCAACCGCCGTGGCTTCAGAATGAAGGTGGATGCCGGATCAAGTCCGGCATGACGGAGGGGGCGCGCGTGTGGGACCCTTCACCCTCCAGGCTTCCTCCCCTATACCCCTTCCGCCCGCAGCGGCCGGGACAGGAGCTGCTCGACCACCGCATCGACGCTCGCTTCGCCCGACAGGAGCGCGCACACCGCCTCGACGATCGGCATGTCCACCCCCGCCTCGACCGCCGCCCGCCGCAGCACCGGGGCGGTGAAGGCGCCTTCCGCCACCGTGCGGCGATCGGCGAGAAGCTCTGCCGCGCTGCGGCCCTCGCCAAGCCCCTTGCCGAGGCTGAAATTGCGCGAGCTCACCGAGGAGCAGGTAAGGACGAGGTCGCCGAGGCCGGAAAGGCCGGCGAGGGTCTCGGCGCGGCCGCCCTTCGCCAGACCGAACCGGGTCATCTCCGCGAAGCCGCGCGAGATCAGGGCGGCACGCGCGTTCAGGCCGAGACCCCGACCCTCGACGACGCCGCAGGCGATGGCGAGCACGTTCTTGACCGCCCCGCCGATCTCGGCGCCGACGACGTCTTCGGACAAATAGGGCCGGAACCACGGGCGGGCGATGCGGCCCCGAAGCCGCTCGCCGAGCGCCGCATCGTCGATGGCCAGGGTCACTGCGGCCGGGAGGCGGCCGGCGACCTCGTGCGCGAAGGTTGGGCCGGAGAGCACCGCCACCGGCGCGTCCGGCTGCGCCTCGCCGGCGACTTCGTGCATCAGCTTCATAGTCGCTTCCTCCATGCCCTTCGAGCAGAGGATCAGAGGCGCGGCGGTGCGCGGCATCACCGCCAGCACGGCGCGCATGTGCTGGGCCGGCGTGACGACGAGCAGCGCCTCGCAATCCGCCAGCTCGGTGAGATCGCCGGTGGCTCGGATCGAGGGATCGAGCCGGACGCCGGGGAGGAAAAGGCCGTTTTCGTGGCTGGCGTTGACGCTCTCGATCACCTCCGGCTCGCGGGCCCAGAGCAGGGCTTCGCCGCCCTCGGCCGCGACCTGGGCGAGCGCCGTGCCCCAGGCGCCGCCGCCGATTATGCCTACGCGCATGTCAGCCCTCCCCCCGACCGTTCGGGCTGAGCTTGTCGAAGCCGTCTCCTTTCACTGCTCCACGGGAGGAAGAAAGGAAGCCCTTCGACAGGCTCAGGGCGAACGGGTGGGTCACGCTTTCACTCCCGCGCCGCGCACCGCCTCGGCCTCTGGATCGAGCGGCCAGCGGGCGCGGGCCGGCACCTCGAGCGGATCGGTGAGGCCGGCCTCGAAGCGCAGCGCGCCGGCCCAGGCGATCATCGCCGCATTGTCGGTGCAGAGCCAGAGCGGCGGCGCGACGAAGGGGAGGCCGTGCGCTTGGGCCAGCGCGGTGAGTGCGGCCCGCACCTGCCTGTTCGCCGCGACGCCGCCGGCGACGACCAGCGACCTGGCCTGAGGCACGCGGCCCAGAGCCTGCGCAGTGCGGTCGACCAGGCAATCCACCGCAGCCTGCTGGAAGGAGGCGGCGATGTCGGCGGTGGCGTAAAGTCCGCTGTCTCGGGCGCGAAGCACCGCGCTCTTGAGGCCGGCGAAGGAAAAATGAGGTTCGTTCGAGCCGGCCAGCGGCCGCGGCAGCGGCACGGCCTTGGGATCGCCCGCCGCCGCCGCCCGCTCCACCGCCGGGCCGCCGGGAAACCCGAGGCCGAGCAGCTTCGCCGCTTTGTCGAACGCTTCGCCGGCCGCGTCGTCGATGGTGGTCGCGAGCCGGCGATAGGCGCCGACGCCCTCGACGAGGAGCAGCTGGCAATGCCCGCCCGACACCAGCAGGAGCAGATAGGGGAAAACGAGATCGGGCGCGGTCAGCATCGGCGACAGCGCATGGCCCTCTAGATGGTTGACCGCGACGAGCGGCTTGCCGCCGGCGAGCGCGAGGCCCTTGGCGGTGACCAGGCCGACCATCACCCCGCCGATAAGGCCGGGACCCGCGGTTGCCGCAATGGCGTCAACCTCGCTCAACGCCAGACCCGCTTCCGCCAGCACGTCCTCGACCAGCCCCGGCAGGATCTCGATATGGGCGCGCGCCGCGATCTCCGGAACGACGCCGCCATAGGGGCTGTGCGCCGCCTCCTGGCCGGCCAGCTTGTGGGCGAGGATGCGCCGCTCGCTCGTCACGAGCGCGGCCGCGGTCTCGTCGCAGCTGGATTCGATGCCGAGGATCAGGCTCATGCCGCTTCCCTGCCACCCGGGGAGCGGCTAGCACAAGCGCCCCATGATGCCGACTCTCCGCATCGGAACCCGCGGCTCGCCGCTCGCACTCGCCCAGGCGCGGGCGGTGGCGACGGCGCTGCGCGATACCCACGGCTGGGGACCGGAGCTGATCGAAATCGTGCCGATCACGACCAGCGGCGACCAGCTGCGCGACCGCACGCTCGCCGAGGGCGGCGGCAAGAGCCTCTGGACCAGAGAGCTCGACCTTGCCCTCCTCGACGGGCGCACCGACCTGTCGGTCCACTCGATGAAGGACGTAGAGACGTTCCGGCCGGACGAACTTGCCATCGCCGCGATGCTCCCGCGCGAGGATG
Organism: Sphingomonadales bacterium; assembly: GCA_034668625.1. Lineage (GTDB taxonomy): Bacteria > Pseudomonadota > Alphaproteobacteria > Sphingomonadales > Sphingomonadaceae > Allosphingosinicella. The sequence continues at coordinate 262,537 of JAXDOX010000034.1, read as the reverse complement.
TAACCGACCGGCTGATCGGCGCCGACAGCCTCGCCGAGCTGCGCGAGGGGGCGCGGGTCGGCACTTCGTCGCCGCGCCGCTCGGCACAGCTTCTGGCGCGGCGCCCCGACCTCGAGATCGTCCCGTTGCGCGGCAATGTCGAGACCCGGCTGCGCAAGGTCGCGACCGGGGAGGCCGAGGCGACTTTGCTGGCGTCCGCCGGGCTGAAGCGCCTCGGCCACGACGACGTGGGCGCGGTGCTGGAGGATTTCCTGCCGGCCCCGGCGCAGGGCGCGATCGGCGTAGAGGTGCGGGCGCAGGACCGCCGCATCCGTGCCTTGATGCAGGCGATCGACCATCGGGAAACCCATGTCGCCGTGGGCGCCGAGCGACGGCTGCTGGCCGGCCTCGGCGGCACCTGCCGCTCGGCCGTCGCCGCCCTCGCCACTCTGGAAGGCGACACGATCCACTTGCGCGCCGAGATACTGAGCCCCGACGGCTACGAGGTGCAGGGCTGCGACTCGCGCTTCCCGGGCGGCGACGCGGCGGCGGCGCTCGATCTCGCCCGCCAGATGCTGGGCCGCGCCAGCGCCTCGCTCAGGGCCCTGTTCGGCGGGTGAGCCGCGTCCTGATCCTCCGTCCCGAGCCGGGCGCCGGCAAGACGGCCGCGCGGGCGCGAGATATGGGGCTGGAGCCGGTCGTCACCCCTCTTTTCGCCGTCCGCTCCGTCGAATGGGAGGCGCCGGATGCGGGAGCGTTCGACGCAGTCCTGCTCACCAGCGCCCACGCCGCGCGCGCGGCACCGGCTGACAGCCTCGCCTCGCTCCCCTGCTACACGACCGGCGAAGCCACCGCGGAGGCGGCCCGGGACGCAGGCTTTATCGACGTTCACACCGGTACGAGCGACGGCGATGCGGCCCTGGCACTGGCGCGGCGAGACGGCAGGATGCGGGTGCTGCACCTGTGCGGCCGCGACCATATCGAGCTGCCGGGCGTCGAGCGACGGATCGTCTACGCCGCGGATGCGGCCGAAGAGCTGCCGGAGACGGCGAGTGAGGCGCTGGCCGGCGAAGCGGTCGCGCTCATTCACTCGCCCCGAGCGGCGGCCCTGTTTGCCGCGCTCGTCGGGGACCGGAGCGGAGTCCGCCTCGCCCTGATCAGCGCCGCCGCCGCCGAGGCCGCCGGCGATGGCTGGGCCGCAAAGGCGGTGGCGGCGCGGCCGCGTGACGAGGCTCTGCTGGAGGTGGCGGCAAAGCTGTGCAACATTGGCGCTCCTGGCGCGGAGCAAGCGGGGCGTTGAGCATGGATCCTTATGCCGCCGAGACGGGGGGAAGGCCCAGGCGGTCCTGGCTCGCGGTGCTGTTCCTGCCCGTCGTCGCCTTTGCCGCCGGCCTCGCCGCCATGGGCTATGTGCTGGGCCATTGGTCGACCGGCGCCCGCTGGCTCGGCCTCGGCCCGGCGGTGCCGGCCGCCCCCGCGGCCGTCGAACCGCCACCCGCGCCGCAGCCGCAGCTCATCGCCGCGCCGCCGGAGGCGCCGAAGTCGGGCGAACGGCTGGTGATCGATCCGGAAACGACCCGCCGCGTCTCGGCGCTCGAGCAGCGCTTGTCCCAGATCGACTTCCAATCCCGCGCCGCGGTCGGCAATGCGGACCGCGCGGAGGCCCTGCTCGTCGCCTTCGCGGCGCGGCGCGCGCTCGATCGCGGCGTCGGCCTCGGCTATCTGGAAACAATGCTGCGCCAGCGCTTCGCCTCGACCCAGCCGCAGGCGGTTGCGACGGTGCTCACCGTGTCGCGGCAGCCGGTGACGCTGCAGCAGCTCCAGGCCGAGCTGCAGGACCTCTCGCCCCGCCTGGCCGGCGGCGGGCCGAACCAGAGCTGGTGGCAAGCCATCCGCACCGAAATGGGCGGGCTCATCACCATCCGCCGCGAGGGCTCGCCTTCGACCCTCCCCGACGAGCGGCTGCGGCGGGCGCAGCAGAGTCTTCAGGCCGGGCAGGCCGACGTCGCGCTCGTTGAAGTTCTGCGCCTCCCGGGCCGCGCCAATGCGACGGCCTGGGTCGAGAAAGCCCGCCGCTACGTCGCCGCGCGGCAGGCGCTCGACACGATCGAGACCGCCGCCCTGATGGAGCCGCCCCAGCCGCTGCCCGCGGCCCGCCCGGCGCCCCAGCCGGCCAAGCCGAAGGCCTAGATCTCGAGCAGGGCGTAGGGGCGCGCGAACGCGGCCTCCACGACATATTGCGCGCAATTATAGACCGGGATGCCGCCCGGCGTCGCGCCCCGGTAAGTGCCGCGATGGGCGTGGCCGTGGACGACCGCTTTCACATTGTCGAACCGGTCGACCGCGTGGGCAAGGCGCGACGAGCCGAGGAATGGATAGATTTCCAGCGGCTCGCCCTCCACGGTCTCCCGGATCGGGGCATAATGAAGCACCGCGACGACCCGCTCCGTCCTGAGCGAGCGCAGCGCATTCTCGAGCTTGCGCGCCTCCTCGCGCGATTCGTCGACGAAGTCCTTGATGGCCTGCTCGCCGAACGGGCCCAGCTCGCCGCGGCCGAAGCCGCCGACGAAGCCCTTGACGCCGGCGAAGCCGACCCCCTCCACCACCGCCGCCTGCTCGTCGAGGACGGTGACGCCGGCGTCCTGCAGCCTTTTCACCACCTCCTCGGCCTGGCCCGCCTCGTAATCGTGATTTCCGAGCACGGCGACCGCGGGGATGGTGCAGGCCTTGAGATCCTCGATGAGATTCTCGACCTCCGACACCTTGCCGAAATTGGTGAGGTCGCCGCACAGCGCCACCACATCGGCTTCATCCGAGATGCGGGCGAACATGTCCGCGAAACGGCCCTGCTCCCCCTCGCTGACGTGGAGGTCGCCGATGGCGGCGAGGGTGATGGAGCCGGCCAGGGCGTCAGTGCTGCTGGGGTCGTTCATGCTTCTCGTCCACGCCCTTGCCGACGACGTCGGCGAAGCCCCATTCGGTGACGTCGACGACATAGTCGGTGGGGCTGATCAGGCGGCCGCGGCAGATCTTGATCGAGGCGGGCGGCATTTCGTCCTGGTTCTTGAGCCGGGTGAGCAGCTCCTCGTAGAGCCAGCGCGGGATGAGGTCGCGCTCGGTCGGGTAGACGAAGCGGAAATTGAGGATGTTGATCAGCAGAACCTCCCAATAGAGCTCCATCGAGGAGAGCAGCCACTCCCAGTCGATCTCATCATGCTTGACCAGGATGACGTGGACGATGTCGGCGGCATCGTAGCGGTAACGGGTCTGCAGGAAGAGCTTGGAGAGGATGAACTGGGTCGGCGGCGTGACTCGAACCGTCGTGCCGTAGACCTCCGACTCATGCGCTACCTGGAACCATTCGTCGGTGATCGGGATCGAGGCCGAGGAGATGTTGAAGATGACATCGAAGAAATGCTCGCCCTTCCAGACCTTGCCGATCCAGCGCACGTCCTCGACTTCGATCTCGTAGCCGCGCCCCTTGAAGAAGGAGAGGATGCGCGGCGCATCGCTGGGCTTGCAGAAGACGTCGAGATCCTTGGTCGGACGGGTGATGCCGGTGAAGCAGCCGAGCGCGTAAGTGCCTGAAAGGAGGAACGGAATACCCGATTCCTTGAGCAGGCGCAGGCTGTCCACATAGAATTCGAGCGCCTCGGGCGGCGGCTCGAAGTTGGGGGAATCGAGGCTGTCGGGCAGATTGCTCACGCCCCCGAAACGGGGGCGGAGGCAATGCGGTTCCGTTACGCCTATTGCACCGGCGCGGCGACGGGGTGGCCGACGTCCCGGACCGTGATCGTGAAATCGAGCGTCGCGCCCGGCGGGATGATGCCGCCGCCGGCCCCTTCCGCGCCGTAGGCGAGTTGCGGCGGGATCCAAACGCGGTAGGTGCCCCCCTTCCTCATATGCTGCAGCGCCTCGGCGAATCCGGGAACGGTGCCGGAAACGATCATCCCCGCGCCCTTGGCGTGATCGAACACCTTGCCGTTGGCGAGGCGGCCGACATAGTCGATCTGCACCGCATCGTCCGGTCCCGGCGCGGGCCCGGTGCCGGGCTTCACGGCCCGGATGCGCAGCCCGGAGGCGGTGACCTCGATGCCGCGCGGGGACGCGGGGCGCACCGCGGACGGCGAAGTCGCGGCGAGCAGGAAAGCGAGGAGGATCATCGTTGGTCCGTGGAGAAATGGAGCGGGCGAAGGGATTCGAACCCTCGACCCCAACCTTGGCAAGGTTGTGCTCTACCCCTGAGCTACGCCCGCTCGAGCGCCGAGCCGGTTCGGGCGCGGCGCGCTTCCGGCTGAGGTAAGGCGGCGGCTGCTACCATCGGTGGCGGCGCGCATCAAGCCCCGATTCGGCAAGGCTTGGCAGGCCGGGCGTCGATCCCACATAGGGGCGGCAAGCGATTCGCCGGAGAAGCAGAAACGTGGCAAGCCTGACCATGACCCCCGCCGAGAAGGAGGCGCTGGAGAGTTTCCGGCGCGACGTGGTCGAGCCTTCCATGAGCTCCCTCGTCATCCTCGATTTCTGGGCGGAATGGTGCGGGCCCTGCAAGCAGCTCGGGCCGGTGCTCGAGAAGGTCGTCGGCGATTATGCCGACCGCGGCGTGAAGCTGGTCAAGATCGACGTCGATGCCAACAAGATCGTCGCCGCGCAGTTTCGGGTGAAGTCGATCCCGACCGTCTATGCGATTTTCCAGGGGCAGCTGGTCGCCGACCTGACGCCGGCACGGACCGAAGGACAGCTCACCCATATCCTCGACCAGATACTCGCCCAGCTGCCGGTGGAAGGCGAAGCGCAGCAGCTCGAAGCCGAGATCGAGCCGCTGATCGCGATGGGCGAGGAGGTGCTCGCCGGCGGCGACGCCGAACGCGCCGCCAACATCTTCGGCCAGATGCGGGAGATGGACCCGGCCCATCCCGAGGTGATCTCCGGCCTCGTCCGCTCGCTGCTCGCGGCCGGCCGAACGGACGAGGCCCGGACGGCGCTGGCGGACCTGCCCGAAAAGGTCGAGGCCGACCCGGCGATCGCCCGCGCTCGCTCGGCCCTGGCGCTGGCAGAGGTGGCGGCGCCGGGGGCGGACACCGCTGCCCTGGAGCGGCGGATCGCAGCGAATCCCGACGATCACGAGGCTCGCTACGAGCTCGCGGGCGCGTTGATGGCGACGAGCGACCGGGACCGGGCGGCGGATCAACTGCTCGAGAGCATCGCCCGCGACCGCGACTGGAACGAAGGCGCCGCCCGCAAGCGCCTGCTCCAGTTGATGGAGGTGGTGGGGCTCGAGGATCCGTGGGCGGCGGCGCAGCGGCGGCGGCTTTCGGCGATCCTTTTCACCTGATGTCCGCGTTGCTGCGCATCCCGGTCTTCCCGCTGGCCGGGGCCCTGCTCTTCCCGGGCGCGCAGCTTCCCCTCCACATCTTCGAGTCGCGTTACCGGGCCATGGTGCGCGACGCGCTCGCCAGCGACGGACTGATCGGCATGGTCCAGCCGCGCGACCGCGAGGAGCCGCCGCATCTGTTCGAAATAGGCTGCATCGGCCGCATCGCGGGCTCCGAAGAGCTCGACGATGGCCGCTTCAACATCGTGCTGGAGGGCATCAGCCGGTTTCGAATCGCCCGCGAGGCTGAGGTGGACACGCCTTACCGGCAGGTCGACGCGGACCGCAGCGGCTTCGAGGAGCCGGACGAAGCGGAGCCCCTCGGCCTTGCCCAGCGCGCCGAGCTGGAGCGCGAGGCGAGGCGCTACGCCGACGCGCTCGGCTATTCGGTGGACTGGAGCGCGATCCACCGCCTCGACGACGAGATGCTGGTCAACGGCATAGCCCAGATCGCCCCGCTCGACGTCGGCTCAAAGCAGGCGCTGCTGGAGGCGTCGGACATCGGCGCGCGCTGTGAGCTGCTCGTGCAGTTCATGCAGTTCCAGCGCATGGTTCCCGGCGGAGCCGAAGGCCCCGAGACGCTGCAGTGAACGAGGCGCTGCTCGACGGGGAGGAGCTTCAGATCGGCAACCCGCGCAGCAGCAGCGGCAATTCCCCGCTCTCTCCCCGCGCCTCCGCCATGAACTGGTCCTTCAAGGGCCCGAGGCGCTGGACGAGGCCCATGCCGAAGCGGCGGACCGCCGAGGCCGTACGGCCGGGGAGGCCGTAGAGGCGGGTGAGGCCGTCGGTGGCGGCGGCGACCATGAACGTGTCGAGGCTGCGCCACTTTTCGTAGCGCGAAAGCAGCTGCGCGTCGCCGAGATCGAGGCCGAGGCGGGCGCCTTCGACCAGCACCTGGGCCAAGGCGGCCGCATCGCGCAGGCCCAGGTTGAGCCCTTGGCCGGCAATGGGGTGGATGCCGTGAGCCGCGTCGCCGGCGAGAGCGAGGCGCTCCGCGGTCATCGTCGCTGCGTGGTGGAAACCGAGCGGATAGCTCCAGCGCGGACCGGCAAGGGTCACCGCGCCGAGGAAGCCGCCCATCCTTTTCGCGATCTCCGCCGCCATCGCCCGCTCCGGCAGGTCGACGACCGCCGCCGCGTCGCGCGCGGGGACGGACCAGACGATCGCCGACCGGTTGCCGGGCAGCATCGGCAGGATCGCAAAGGGGCCGGAGGGGTAGAATATCTCGTAGGCGACATTTCCATGATGCCGCTCGTGCTCGACCGTCACCACGATCGCATTGTGGTCGTAGCTCCAGCGGGCGACGGGGATGTTAGCGCCCTCGCGTGTCGGCGAGTTGCGGCCTTCGGCGCCGACCAGCAGAGGCGCCGTCACCACCCGGCCGTCCGCAAGCGCGACGCGCACCCCCGCCTCATCGCGAACGATGTCGGCGGCGGAGGCCGGCATTAGCAGCGTCACCTTCTCCGCCGCCGCCGCGGCTTCGCGCAGGGCGGACCGCAGACGCCGGTTCTCGAACATGATGCCGAGCGGATCGTCGTCGTCGGCCGCGTCGAAGAGGATGCCGCCCGGCGCGAGACCGTCGCTGACCCGGATCGAGCGGATGGGGCAGCCTTCGCCCTCGAGCCGCTCGGCGACGCCGATCGCCTTCAGCATCCGCCACGAGGCGCTGGCGACGGCGGTGGCGCGGCCGTCGAAGGCCGGCGCCAGCGTCTTTTCAGGCTCGGCCGGGTCAATGACGAGGCTCGACAGGCCGTGCTTGTCGAGGGCGACGGCGAGGGTGAGGCCGACGAGGCCGCCGCCGAGGATGATGACGTCCGCTCTCTCCATACGGCCTCCAACGATTTTCTCCCCCTACCGATGCACGGCTGCAACGCCAAGCGCTTGACCGGGGAGTCACCGCGGGCGCATTAACCCTGCTGGGAACATTTGGGGCACGATTATGGCGACGATCGCGGCCGGCGGGCGCCAGGAACGGCTGGCACAATGGCGTTCGGGGGTGAAGCACGGCATGCGCCGTTCGCTCGCTTTGCTGGCGGGCGGCGCCGTCGGCGCGCTGGCTTTGCTCGCGGCCTTGGCGCTGGCGAGCTACCATCCGACCGATCCCGCGCTCAACACGGCCGCCGCCGGCCCGGTACGCAACTGGATCGGCGCACCCGGGGCTTGGACCGCGGACCTGCTGCTGAGCCTGTTCGGCCCCGCCGCGGCCTTACTGCTGCCACTCGTCGCCCTGATCGGCTTGCGCATCGCGCGCGGCGCCGGCCGCGGCCGTTGGGTGCGCGCGCTCCTCCTCACGATGCTCGCCATGATCCTGTTCGGAGCGGCGGCGAGCCTGGTGGTCGGCGGCGCTGTCAATGGCCTGCCCGCGGCGTGGGGAGGCGCCTTCGGGCTCTCCCTTGCGCGTCTCGTCGATTTCGGCCTGGGCGCGATCGGCACGCCCGGCCTGGTCCACCCGTTGCGCATGGCGGTGGTCGCCCTGGCCGGAGTCGGCGGCCTCGCCTTCACCTGGTTCGGCCTTGCCCTTGCGCCCGACGAACGCGCCTGGATCGCCGCGCGGCGGCTACTGCGCCCGCACGGCCGCAAGCTGCTCGAAGCGCCGCGGTCGCTGCCGGAGCCCGAGGAACGGCCTGCCCGCGCCGCCGTCCATGCCCCGGCCGAGCCGACGCGCACCGTCATCGCGGAGCGGTCGAGGGCGCCTGAGCGGGTGCAGCGGCCGGCGCGGGAGCGTCAGGCGTCGCTGGCGCTCGGCGACGCCTACCAGCTCCCGCCCCTCCACCTGCTCACCCCGCCGCCGCCGCACGTCAATGTGGCGCTCGACAAAGCGAGCCTCGAGCGCAACGCCCGCCTGCTGGAGAGCGTGCTCGAGGATTTCTCGGTCAAGGGCGAGATCGTCGAGGTCCGCCCCGGCCCGGTCGTCACCATGTACGAGCTGGAGCCGGCGAGCGGCATCAAGGCGAGCCGGGTCATCCAGCTCGCCGACGACATCGCCCGCAACATGTCGTCGCTCTCCGCCCGCGTCGCCACCGTCCCGGGCCGCAGCGTCATCGGCATCGAGCTCCCCAACCCGAAGCGCGAGATGGTCGTCCTTTCCGAGCTGATCGCCAGCCACGCCTTCGAAGACCAGGTGGCGCAGCTCCCGATCGTGCTGGGCAAGAACATCGCCGGCGATCCGGTCGTCGCCGACCTCGCGCCCATGCCGCATCTGCTGGTCGCCGGAACCACCGGTTCGGGCAAGTCGGTGGGTTTGAACTGCATGATCCTGTCCCTGCTCTACCGGCTGACGCCGGAGCAGTGCAAAATGATCCTGATCGACCCCAAGATGCTGGAGCTCAGCACCTACGACGACATTCCCCATTTGCTCGCCCCGGTCGTCACCGAACCGGCCAAGGCGATCCGCGCGCTCAAGTGGACGGTCGAGCAGATGGAGGAGCGATACCGGATGATGGCGTCGGTGGGCGTTCGCCAACTGTCCAGCTTCAACGCCAAGATCCGCGAGGCCAAGGCGAAGGGCCAGTCGCTGGGTCGCCGCGTGCAGACCGGCTACGACCCGGAGACCGGACAGCCCAAATACGAGATGGAGGAGCTTGAGTACGAAGTCCTGCCGCAGATCGTCGTCGTCGTGGACGAGCTTGCCGACCTGATGATGACGGCGGGCAAGGAAGTGGAGTTCCTCATCCAGCGCCTTGCTCAAAAAGCGCGCGCCGCGGGCATTCACTTGATCATGGCGACGCAGCGGCCGTCGGTGGACGTCATCACCGGCGTCATCAAGGCAAACCTTCCGACGCGGATCTCCTTCGCCGTCACTTCGAAGATCGATTCGCGCACCATCCTCGGCGAGCAGGGGGCGGAGCAGCTGCTCGGCAAGGGCGACATGCTCTACATGCCGGGCGGCAAGCAGATCGCCCGCGTCCACGGCCCGTTCGTCTCCGACGAGGAAGTGCGCGCCGTCGCCGAATTCTGGAAAGCCCAGGGACGGCCCGAATATGTCCAGGCCGTCACCGAGGAGCCGGAGGACGGCGGCTATATGTTCGAAGGCCAGCCGACCGGCGAGGACGATCCCGAGGCGCAGCTCTATCGCAAGGCGGTGCAGACCGTGGCGGAGAGCCAGAAGGCTTCGACCTCCTACCTCCAGCGCCAGCTCCGCGTTGGCTACAACAATGCGGCGCGGCTGATCGAGCGGATGGAGAAAGACGGCGTGGTCAGCGCCCCCGACCATGTCGGCCGCCGCGAGGTGCTGGTCGACCCGGAAGGCCGGCCGATTTGAGCCGAAGCCGGGAGCCCTGCGGGTTCAGTGGGCATTCAAGACGCGGAGGCTAGCCGGCGCTGCGCACCTCCCCATTTTCCGGAGTATATCCATGTCGCGTTTGAAGACGCTCGCTTTCGCCGCCCTCGCGGTTTCGCTGCCCGCGGCCGCCCTGCTCGCGGAGGCGCCGTCGCCGCTGACGCAGGTGCAGGCGCACCTCCAGGCGGTCGATACGATGACGGCGAGCTTCTCCCAGACCGACCGGCGCGGCCAGACGCTGACCGGCACGCTGACGTTGAAGCGCCCCGGCCGCATCCGCTTCGAATATCAGAAGGGCGTGCCGATGCTGATCGTTGGGGACGGCAAGGCGATCCATATGATCGACTATCAGGTAAAGCAGGTCCAGCGCTGGCCGATCGGCAACTCGCCGCTCGGCGTGCTGCTAAACACGGGCCAGGACCTGTCCCGGATCGCCAAGGTAGTCCGCAACGACGACCAAACCCTGATGGTCTCCGCCCGCGATCCGAAGCGGCCCGAATTCGGCACCATCACGCTCGGCTTCGCCAAGGTCGCCTCGGCTCCGGCGGGGCTGATGCTGCAGGGCTGGGTGATGCTCGATTCGCAAAACAACCAGACGATCGTGAAGCTTTCCAACCAGCGTTTCAACGTCGCGGTCCCCGACAGCGCCTTCCGCTGGACCGATCCGCGGGCGCGCGGGCCGAAAGGTTAAATTCCGGCCATTCATCGGCGCGAAAGCTGGAAATCGCTAGCCATAGTACTGCGATCGCGGTGGGCGAGCCTGGGATTTCCCCCTGTTGCCTGGGACGGCCGCCTCGATCGAGCCTCGCGTGAACAACGCCTGGTTGGCCCCCGCTCCACGCCCCCGGAGCGGGGGCCTTTGCATGTGAGGGGCCGCGAAGCTAAGCCCGAACCATGCCCGCAAGCCTCACGATCGCTTCCTGGAACATCAATTCCGTCCGCGCCCGCCTCGGCATCGTCGAGAAGTTCCTGCGCGAGGAGCAGCCGGACATATTGTGCCTGCAGGAGATCAAGGTCGAGGACGCGCAATTCCCCGCTTCCATGTTCCACGCCCTCGGTTACTCCCACCAGATCATCCGCGGCCAGCGCATGTATCACGGGGTCGCCATCCTCTCGAAGCTTCCCATCGAGGAGGAGGCGCGGCACGACTGGCAGGCGAACGGCGAGGCTCGGCACGTCGGCGTGCGTCTCCCCTGCGGCATCCGGCTCGAGAATGTCTACGTCCCCGCTGGCGGCGACGTCCCCGACCGGGAGGTGAACCCAAAGTTCGGTCAGAAGCTCGATTTCATCGCCCGCATGACCCGATGGTCGGAGACCTGCGCCGCGCCGACGATCATGGTGGGCGACTTCAACGTGGCCCCGCTCGAATGCGACGTCTGGAGCCACAAGCAGCTCCTCACCGTCGTCAGTCATACTCCGATCGAAGTCGAGGCGCTGACCAGGCTCCAGGAGAGCAACGAATGGGTCGACCTCGGTCGCCATTTCCATCCGGCGCCGCGGCGCCTCCACACCTGGTGGAGCTACCGCTCGCCCGACTGGACGAAGAACGACCGGGGCCGCCGGCTCGACCATATGTGGGCGACCGCCGATGTCGCCAGGCTCGCCCGGTCGCATCGGGTGCACGAGCCCTGCCGCAGCTGGGAGCGGCCCTCCGACCACGTGCCGCTCGTCACGGAATTCGCGATTTGACCGAGGGCCGCGCCGCCGCCCGCGCCATCGACGCCCTGCGGCGCGGCTGGCCGGTAGCGGTCGACGACGTCGCGATCCTGGCGGTGGAGACGGCGGAGGCTGCGACGCTCGCGGCGTTCGACGGCGAGGACGCGCCGGCGAACATTCTCATCTCCGGGCCGAGGGCGGCGACGCTCAAGATCACCAACCGGCGCGAGGCGCTGCCGACGCAGCCGGTGCTGATCAGGCGGACTCCGTGGCTCGACCTCGAAGCCGCGCGCGCGCTCGCCGATCCGGCGCTCGATCTCGCGGCGCCGCTCAAGGGTCCTTTCCAGACGGCGCCGCTCTGCTCGACCGCGACCGCGGAGGCGGCGCTGCGCCTCGCCCGCCTTGCCGGCCTGCTCCCGGCCTTGTTCACCCGGCGCGGCGCCGAAGTTGAGGCCATCGTCACCGCCGGCGAGGTCAACGACGCCGACGCTGGCGCCCACCTTCGCATCGTCTCGCGCGCGCGGCTGCCGAACCGCTTCGCCGAAAAGGCCGAGATCGTCGCCTTCCGCGCCGGCGAGATCGGCGAGCATGTCGCGCTGCTCATCGGCGGCCCCACAGGGGCGCCGCCGCTGGTGCGGCTGCACAGCGAGTGCCTGACCGGGGATGTGCTGGGCTCGCTCAAATGCGATTGCGGCCCGCAGCTGGACGACGCGCTGGAAGCGATTGCCGCCTCGGGCTGGGGCATCCTCCTCTACCTCCGGCAGGAGGGGCGCGGCATCGGCCTCGTCAACAAGCTCAGGGCCTATTCGCTGCAGGACCAGGGGTTCGACACCGTCGACGCCAATTTGCGGCTCGGCTTCGGCGACGACGAGCGCGACTTCGCCGTCGCCGCCGCGATGTTGCGGCTGCTGGGCCAGGACGAGGTGCGATTGCTCACCAACAATCCTCGCAAGGTGGCCGGCCTCGAGGGTGCCGGAATCAAGGTGGTCGAACGCGTCCCGCTCCAGGCCGGCGACAATCCCCACAACCGCGCCTATCTCGACACCAAGCGCCGACGCAGCGGCCATCAGCTCTGACGGCTTGGCGTCAGAGCTCCAGTTCGACCAATATTTCAGCGACTTCGCTGTAAGACCGAGCGACATGGCTGGCGCCTGCGGCCCGCACCCGATCGGCGTGGCCGGGCCGGATATGGCTTGCGGCGAGCAGAGCCACGACCGTCATCCCGGCCGCGACACCCGCCGCGACGCCCACCGGATGGTCCTCGATGACCAGGCAGTGTTCGGGTTCGACGCCGAGCGCGGCGGCGGCGTGGAGATAGATGTCCGGGTGCGGCTTGCCCCGGGCGAAGCCGGCGGCGCTGAACAGACGGCCCTGGAAAGGCGCGAGCAGCCCTAGCCGGGTGAGTGTCGCCTCCAGCCACGCAGTCTCGCTCGATGAAGCGATGGCGAGGCGGCGATCGGCGTTGGCGGCCACGAATTCGCGCAGGCCCTCGATCTCGAGCATTTCGGCCGCTCGCGCCGCGATCGCGGCATCGACGCGCGCCCCGAGCGCCTCGCGATCGAAGGCGCGGCCGGTCTCCAGCTCGATGCGGCGGTGGCAATCCGGCCAGTTGAGGCCGCTATAAAGGTCGAGCGCCTCGTCGAGTCCGGTCGAGTGGCCGTGCGCGGTCAACACGTCCGCCAGCGCCGCGTTGGCGGCGACTTCGCTGTCGACGATCACGCCGTCGAAATCGAAGATCAACGCCTCGAATCTCAAGGGCGCTCCCCGAACAAAAAGGTGCCGACGCGGACATGGGTCGCGCCGATCGTCACCGCGGTCTCAAAGTCGCCGGACATGCCGATGCTGAGGCCGGCGAGACCGTGGCGCCGCGCAAGCTTGGCGAGGAAGGCGAAATAGGGCGCCGGCTCGACCTCCGCCGGCGGCAGGGCCATCAGCCCGATCAGGGGAAGCCCCGCCTCGTGCGCGCGTTCGAGCAACGCCGGCAGCTCCGCGACCGCGCAACCGCCCTTCTGCGGCTCGTCGCCTATGTTGACCTGAACGAAGCAGCCGGGACGGCGGCCGGTCTTCGCCGTCGCCTTGGCCAGCGCCCCGACCAGCGAGGCGCGGTCGACCGAATGGATGACGTCGAACAGGGCCACCGCCTCCTCGGCCTTGTTCGACTGGAGGCTGCCGATCAGGTGGAGCTCGATATCCGGCGCCTCCGCCTTGAGGGCCGGCCATTTCGCCTGGGCCTCCTGGACGCGATTCTCGCCAAACGCGCGCTGCCCGGCGGCAAGGAGCGGGCGGATCGCGTCGGGTCCGTGGGTCTTGGAGACGGCGATGAGCGTCACCTCGCTCGGCTCGCGCCCCGCCAGCCGCGCCGCTTTGGCGATGCGGACCCTCACTTCCGATAATCTTTCCGCCGCTGATGCGCCGTCCATGGCCGCTGCTATAGGAAGCGCCATGGCCCGCCGCCACCCTCTCCCCCGCGTCTGGCTGATAACGGACGAACGCCAGGGAGACCTTCTCTGGACGGCGCTCGAGCGGCTGCCGCCTGGCGCCGGAATCGTGTTCCGGCACCTTAGCCTGTCATCGACGGAGCGCCGGGCGTTATTCCGCCAGGTCAAGCAGGTGGCCCGTGGGCGGGGGCTGGTCCTTGTGGCCGCGGGCTCGCCGCTCCCCGGCGGTGACGGCGTCCACAATCGTAGCGGCGCCGGAATCAACACCGCCTCGGCGCACAATTTGCGTGAGCTACGCGCGGCCGAGCGGTGTGGAGCGGATCTCGTCTTCCTGTCGCCGGTCTACGCGACACGCTCGCATCCGGGCGGAAAACCCCTCGGCCCTCGCCGCTTCGCCCTGATCGCCCACCAGGCACGGGTGCCGGTGATCGCGCTCGGTGGAATGGATGCGGCGCGCTTCCACAGCTTGGGCGGCGCTTACGGGTGGGCGGGAATCGACGCCTGGACCTCCGCCAGACCATGAATCGAGAGCCTAGAAGCGGAAGGCGGTGCCGATGTAGACCGACTGGCTTTCGCGCCGCTGGTCGGCGAGCGGCTCGAGCCGGTCGCGCTGGATCTTGTAGCGGACGCCGCCGGTGACATCGAGGTTGCGGGTCAGGCGGTACGAACCGCCGACACCGACCGTGTAGCTCTGGTCCTCGGCGATGATGCGGGGCGTCGAGGGATCGGCGCGGGCCACGGCGGCCTCGGCGCGGGCGGTGAAGCGGCTGGCCGAGTAACTGAGGCCGAGCTCGGCGGCCTCATGCCCGCCGCGGACAGGGCCGCCGCGGATGCGGTCGACGTCGCCGGAAAGGGCGAAGCGCTTCCAGCCAATCGAGACTCCGAGATTGTAGACGGTGGGCGTGATGGCGGTGACCGGTGAGGCCGACGGCTCGGCGGCCGCGATACGGCTGTCGGCGGTGAGGGCGGCGCGGGCGCGTATCGCGACCCGGACCTTGTTGCCGCCATTGCCGATGGCCGCCGGAGTGATGCGGAAGCTGTTGGCCTGCAGGCCGCGCCGGGCCAGCTCGGCGGCAAGCCGCGGGTCGGAGACGGCGGGCGTGAAGGTGCTGGAGCGGAGCGAAAGGCTGGACGAGGAGGCCGAGGCGGCGAGGGCCGGCGTCAGGACGAGCGACAGCGCGGCGAGCGCCGTCCCTCCCATTCCGCCGATTATCCCGAGCTTTCTCACGCCGTTCGACTCCCGCGATGCAGCCGATGTAGTACGGCCTTCCCGGTTAGACCAGCAAAGCGGCAGGGAAGGGGGCGAATCGTCTCGCTCTGTTGCATCTTTTCCACAACCTGGCGCGGGCGGGCGGCGCGGCAAGACCGCTGAAGCGGCTTGCCGCCCGCGCCTGCTTGCCTATAACGGCGCTCGACCCCTCCGAGTTTCAAGGACCCCAAACCTCATGATGCGCGCTGCTCCCCTCGGCTTGGCGATTGCCTGCGCCTTTACCCTTTCCGGCTGCGAGTTCATCAGCAACGACATCAACAAGACGCTCGGCCGCGGCCACGAGGACCGGGTGCATCAGGCCGACCTCGCCGCCAGCCAGGTCACGACGATCGGCGTCAACGCCTATCTGTGGCACGCCGCGCTCGACACCCTGTCCTTCGCGCCGCTGACGCAGACCGATTCGAACGGCGGGGTGATCGTCACCGACTGGTACACCAACCCCAATTCGCCCAACGAGCGGGTGAAGGTCACCGCCACGATCCTCGACCGCGACCTGCGCGCCGACGCGCTCCGCGTCGCCGCCTCGCGCCAGATTCTCCAGGGGGGCAGCTGGGTCGACGCTCCGGTCGCCGCCGCCACCGTCCAGCGGCTCGAGGAGATCATCCTCACCCGCGCCCGCGACCTGCGTCGAGCCGCTTCCGCCGGCTAAGGAGCTCTTGTCCCTCATGGCAGCGCGCTTCAACCCGCTCGAGGCCGACGCGCACTGGCAGAAGGTCTGGGAGGATCGGGGGACCTTCCACGCTTCCGACAGCAGCGCCAGGCCCCGATCCTACGTCCTGGAGATGTTCCCCTATCCTTCGGGGCGCATCCACATGGGCCATGTTCGCAACTATACGATGGGCGACGTCCTCGCCCGCTACCGGCGGATGAACGGCTTCGAGGTGCTCCACCCGATGGGGTGGGACGCCTTCGGCATGCCGGCCGAGAATGCGGCGATGGAGAAGAAGGTCCATCCCGGGGCCTGGACCTGGTCGAACATCGACACGATGCGGGCGCAATTGAAGCGGCTCGGCTTCGCCCTCGACTGGAGCCGCGAGCTCGCGACCTGCGACCCTTCTTATTACGGCCACGAGCAGGCGCTGTTCCTCGACCTGTTCGATGCCGGACTCGTCTACCGCAAGCAGAGCGAGGTAAACTGGGATCCGGTCGACATGACCGTGCTCGCCAACGAGCAGGTGATCGACGGCCGCGGCTGGCGGTCCGGCGCCCTGGTCGAGCGGCGCAAGCTCAGCCAGTGGTTCCTCAAGATCACCGATTTCGCCGACGAGCTGCTCGAGGGCTTGAGCGAGCTGGACCAGTGGCCGGACAAGGTCCGGCTGATGCAGGAAAATTGGATCGGCAAGAGCCGCGGCCTCAAGTTCCGCTTTGGGCTCGAGGCGCCGCTCGAGGGAATCGATTCGTTCGAGGTGTTCACGACCCGCCCGGACACGATTTGCGGGGCGGCCTTCGCGGCCATCGCGCCCGACCATCCGATCGCCCTCGCCCTCGCCGAGCACGATCCGGACCTCGCCGCCTTCGTCGCCGAGTGCAGGAAAGGCGGCACCACGGCGGCCGAGCTCGAGACGGCGGAGAAGAAGGGTTTCGACACCGGGCTCAAGGTCCATCACCCGCTGGACGCGGCCTGGAAGCTGCCGCTCTACGTCGCGAATTTCGTGCTGATGGACTACGGCACCGGCGCCATTTTCGGCTGCCCGGCCCACGACCAGCGCGACCTCGAATTCGCACGGAAATACGGCCTGCCGGTAACCCGCGTCGTCGCCGGCTCACCCGAGGAAGCCGCCGAGCCGATCGGCGACGAAGCGTACACGGGCCCCGGCCGGCTGGTGAACAGCGGCGAGCTGGACGGCCTCACCGGCGAGGAAGGCATGCGCGCCGTCATCGCCCGCGCCGAGGAGGAAGACTGGGGCGAGGGGACCACGGTGTGGCGCCTGAGGGACTGGGGCGTATCGCGCCAGCGTTACTGGGGCACGCCCATTCCCATTATCCATTGCGAGGCCTGCGGGCCCGTGCCGGTGCCGCGCGAAGAGCTTCCCGTGGTGCTGCCGGACGACGTCGGCTTCGACCAGCCCGGCAACCCGCTCGACCGCCACCCGACCTGGACGAAGGTAGATTGCCCCTCTTGCGGCGGCTCCGCGCGGCGCGAGACCGACACGCTCGATACGTTCGTCGACAGCAGCTGGTATTTCATCCGCTTCGCGAGCCAGCCCAAGGATCGGCCGTTCGACCGCACCGAGGCCGAACGCTGGCTTCCCGTCGGCCAATATATAGGCGGTGTCGAGCATGCGATCCTCCATTTGCTCTACGCCCGCTTCTGGACGCGGGCGCTGCGGCGGATCGGGCGGCTCGACATCGAGGAGCCGTTCATGGGCCTGTTCACCCAGGGCATGGTGACCCACGAGACCTATCGGGCGCCCGACGGGCGATGGCTGAGCCCCGACGAGGTCGAGCCTCTCGACGACCGGCTGATCGAGAGCGCGACCGGCGAACCGGTCGATGTCGGCCGGCCTCAGGCGATGTCCAAGTCGAAAAGGAATGGAATCGATCCGGAGCCGATCGTCGATCAATATGGCGCGGACGCGGTCAGGTGGTTCATGCTCTCCGACAGCCCCCCGGAGCGCGACCTCGCCTGGAATGAGGACGGCATCGAGGGGGCCTGGCGCTTCGTCCAGCGCCTCTGGCGCCTCGCCTTGGAGGAGGAGGGGCACGGCGCTTCGACCTGGCTCGGCGGCGATGAGGACGAGGCGCTCCAGCGCAAGCTTCACCAGACGATCGCCGCGGTCGGTGCCAATATCGAGGCGCTCGCGTTCAACAAGGCGGTCGCCAACCTCTACGAGCTCGCCAACGCCATCGAGAAGGCGGCGCCTTCGGCCGCCCGCCGCGAGGCGGTGGAGGCGATGGTCCTGCTCGCCGCGCCGATGGTCCCGCACCTCGCCGAGCAGGCCTGGGCGGCAATGGGCGGGGCAGGCCTGGTCGCCGACGCCGCCTGGCCCGAGGCGGACCCGGCGCTGCTGGCCGAGGACCAGGTAACGATCGCCGTCCAGGTCAACGGCAAGCTCCGTGATACGCTGACCGCGCCCAAGGGCGCGCCCAAGGAGCGGCTCGAGGAGATGGCTTTGGCGTCGGAGAAGATCGGCCGGATCCTCGAAGGCAAGCCGCCGCGCAAGGTGATCGTCGTGCCCGACCGGCTGGTGAACCTCGTCGCATGAGGATCGCCGCGGCCCTGGCTCTCGCTTTGCTCCTCCCCGCCTGCGGCCTGAGGCCGCTTTACGCCGGCGGGGGCTCGGGGCCGGTGGCGCAATCGCTGCGCTCGGTTGAGGTCGCGCCGATCCAGGGCCGGGCGGGATGGCTGGTGCGCACCGCCCTGCAGGACCGGCTCGGCGCCGCGCCGGGGAGCGGCGCGCGCTATCGCCTGGAGGTCGAGCTCGACGACGACATCACCGGCTTCGGCATCCGCTCCGACGACGCGGTGACTCGGGAGCGGCGGACTCTGCGGGCCCGCTACCGGCTCGTCGAGGCGGGCAAGGGCATGGTGGTGCTCGACGCGACCGCCGGCTCCGACGCCGGGATCGACGTCGTCGCCTCGGACTATGCGACGGTCGCCGCCGAGCAGACCGCGCTCGAACGGCTGTCCAAGGAGGTCGCGGACCAGATCGTCACCCGCCTCGCTTTTTACGCTTCGCGCACCGGCGGCGGGAGGTGAAGGCGAACCGGGCCCAGATCGAAAAGGCGCTTAAAGGCCCCGGGGATGTCCGCTTCTTGCTGCTCCATGGCCCCGATGAGGCGGGATCGCGCGCCCTTGCGAGGCTCGCGGCGGCGGCGGCCGGGGCCGAGCGGGTCGATCTGACCGGGGCCGAGCTGAAGGCGGACCCGGCTCGCCTCGCCGACGAAGCCGCGTCCCTCTCTTTGTTCGGCGGTGCCCGCTACGTCTGGGTCGAACCCGCCGGCGACGAATGCCTGGCGGCGGCCGAGGCCCTGCTCCAGGCCCCCGCGGCCGGCAATCCGGTCGTCTTGGTCGCCGGAGCGCTGAAACCCGCCTCGAAGATCCTGAAGCTGGCGCTCGCCGATCCGGCCGCGCTCGCTTTTGCGAGCTACGCGCCGGAAGGCCGCGAGGCGGAACAGCTCGCCGTCGACATGGCGCGCGCCGAAGGTCTCGTCGCCCGCGGCGACGTCGTCCGCCGCCTCGCCGAGGCGTCCAGCGGCAACCGCGCGATCCTCGGCCAGGAGCTGGCCAAGCTCGCCGATTATCTCGACGCCTCGCCCGATCGCCCGCAGCCGCTCGACCACGACGCGCTCGACGCCGTCGGCGCGGCAGCGGAGGAAGGCGATCTGAGCCGACTCGTCGACAGCGTCGGCAGCGGCAATTCGCGGCTGCTGGCGGCGGAGCTGATGCGGCTCGCCGGCGAGGGGATCGAGGGCATTCCCCTGATCCGGGCGGTGCTCCGGCGGATGAGCCTCCTCGCGCGCCTGCGGGCCCAGGTAGAGCGCGGCGGCAGCGTCGACGCCGTCATGGCGTCACAGGGCAAGTCCTTGTTCTGGAAGGAAAAGCCCGCCATCTCGCAGCAACTCGGTCGCTGGCGGTCGGACCTGCTCGCCAAGAGCGTCAGCCGCCTCGTCGAGGCCGAGCGCCAGGCCAAGAGCTCCGGCAGCCTCGGCGCCAGGGCCGTCGACGAAGAATTGTTCGCCATCTGCCGCCAGGCCGCGCGGCTGCGCTAGGGACAGGCCTCCGGCGGAGATTTGAAAAAAGAAGTGCCCCGCACTCCTTTTCTCAAATCTTCTCGCCGCTGAGGCGCTGGCAGATCATGTCGAGCTGGTCGAGGGTCGAATAGCCGATCGAGACCGTGCCGCCATCTGGGCGGTGGGTGATCTGGACCTTTAGGCCGAGCATGTCGCCCAATTGGCGCTCCAGCGCCTCGATGTCGGCGCTCGCGCCCTTATATTCGAGCTTGGGCTGGCGCTCGCGGCCCGGCTTGCCGAATTTGGCGAGCTTCTCGGTATCGCGGACCGAGAGGCCTTTCGCCACCACTTCCTGGGCGAGGGCCTCCGGATCGAGCGCCGTGACCAGCGCCCGGGCATGGCCCATGCTGAGGTCGCCTGACACCACCAGCGCCCGGACCGAGGCCGGAAGATCGAGCAACCTCAACAGGTTGGCGACATGGCTGCGCGATTTATGGACGAGGCCGCCGAGCGCCTCCTGGGTGTGGCCATATTCGTCGATCAGCCTCTGATAGGCCTCCGCTTCTTCGATCGCGTTGAGGTCGCGGCGCTGGATATTCTCGAGCAAGGCGACTTCGAGCGTCTCCGAATCCGAGAAGTCCCGAACGATGACTGGTACTTCGTGGAGCCGCGCCCGTTGCGCCGCCCGCCACCTGCGTTCGCCGGCGACGATCTGGTAGCGGTGGCCATGGGGACGAACGACGATCGGCTGGATCAGCCCTCGCGACCGGATCGAGGCGGCGAGCTCCTCCAGCGATTGCTCGTCGAAATGGCGCCGCGGCTGGTCGAGGTGAGGCTCGATCGAGGAGACCGGCATCATCTGCAGGCCGCCCCGCGCCGGCGTGCCGCCGCGCCCCGCGACCGGCGCCTCCTGCGCCACTTCGCCGAGCAAAGAGGAGAGGCCGCGGCCGAGGCCGGACGGGCGCTTGCGCGGGGGCGGGGGCGGGGGCGGGGGCGGGGGCGGGTCGTCGATCATGCCGCCGCCGCCGGCTCCGGGAGCCGTCCGATCAGCTCGCGGGCGAGCGCCATATAGGCCTCCGACCCGGAGCAGCGATGGTCGTAGATGAGCGCGGGGACGCCGTGGCTGGGGGCCTCGGAGAGGCGGACGTTGCGCGGGATCACCGTCTCGAACACCAATTTGCCGAGGCAGGCGCGCACGTCATCGGCGACCTGCGCGGAAAGGTTGTTGCGCCGGTCGAACATGGTGAGCGCCACGCCGAGGATCGACAGCTCCGGATTGAACCGGGCGCGGATCCGCTCGATCGTCTGCAGAAGCTGGCTAAGCCCTTCTAAAGCAAAGAATTCCGTCTGCAGCGGGACGAGGATCGACTGGGCCGCGACGAGCGCGTTGATGGTGAGCAGGCCGAGGCTCGGCGGGCAGTCGATCAGGCATACCTCCCAGCGGCCCGGCGGCGCGGCGGCGAGCGCCCGGTCGAGCCGGTGGGTCCGCTCCTCGAGCGCGACCAGCTCGATCTCGGCGCCGGAGAGATCGACGGTCGCCGGCACCAGGTCGAGCCGCGGAATCCGCGTCGGCAGCACCGCGTCGGCAATGCTGACCCCGCCGGTCAACACGTCGTAGCTCGACCGGTCGCGCTGGTCGTGGGTGACGCCGAGGCCGGTCGAGGCGTTGCCCTGCGGATCGAGGTCGATCAGCAGCACCTTCCAGCCCGTCGCCGCCAGCGCGGTCGCCAGGTTGATCGCCGTCGTGGTCTTGCCGACGCCGCCTTTCTGGTTGGCCACGGCGATGCGGATCATCTTTTCCCTTTCGGCTTCAGGCGGCGCACGCCCCGCGCGACGACGATCCCGGCTTCGTCGTCGGTGAGGCTCGGTTCGAGACGGAAGTCACCCTGCCATGAAGATCGCGCCGCATCCAGTTCGGACTTGGCGTTGCGGCCTTTCGGCAGGATCCACACGGTCCCGACAGTGGAAAAAGGAGCGGCCAGAGCCAGCAAGCGGTCGATCGGGGCAAAGGCGCGGGCGCTGACTACCTCGAAGGCTCGCGGCGCCAGCGTTTCCACCCTGGCGCATAGAATCTCGACCTTGTCGCTGACGCCCAGCGCCTCCGCGGCCCGCCGCAGGAAATCCGCGCGAAGCCTCCGTGCCTCGAGGAGAGTGACCCGCGCCGGGTGAAGCAGCGACACGACCAGGCCCGGAAAGCCGGCGCCGGAGCCAAGGTCCAGCCATGTCGCCGCGTCGGCAGGGGCGAAGCGCACCAGTTGCGCGGAATCGTAGACGTGTCTCACCCAGAGGTGCTGCAGCGAATCCTTGGAAACTAGATTCTGCCGCTCATTCTCCTTCGCCAGGAGCTGTGCGAACCCCTCCAGCCGATGCAATGTTTCACGTGGAACATCGAGCGCTACCCGCGCCTCCGCCTCGGTCATCAGGCGGCCCGTCGGCGAGCGTGGACCAGAATCGCGGCCAATGCTGCAGGGGTCACGCCGCGGATGCGGGCGGCCGCGCCGAGCGTCTCCGGCCGCGCCGCCATAAGGCGCTCCACCATCTCGTGGGACAGGCCGGGAATAGCCGCATAATCGATGGCGGCCGGGAGGCGGACGGATTCGTCGGCGCGCAGCCGCGCCACCTCCGCCTGCTGCCGTTCGACATAAGGGGCGTAGCGGTGGTTTTCCACCGCCTCCTCAAGCAGCGCCGAATCGTAAGGCGCGAAATCGGGCACGAGGCGCAGCAGCGTTTCCGCCGTCACTTCCGGGAATCGAAGCCATTCGCCCAAGCTGCGGCCGGCACCATCGCCCTGCACCTTCGCGCCCACCGCCCGCAGATCGGCCGCCTCGACGACGGCGGCCAGGCAACGCTCGATCGCCGCACGCGCCGCCTGGCGCCGCTCGAAATGGCGCCGCCGCGGCTCGCCGACCGCCCCCGCCGCGATCGCCTGCGGCGTCAGTCGCGCCTCGGCATTGTCCGCCCTCAGGCGAAGCCGGTATTCGGCGCGCGCGGTGAGCATGCGGTAAGGCTCGGTCACCCCCTGGAGCACGAGATCATCGATCATGACCCCGATATAGCTCTCGCTGCGGTGGAATCGGATCGCTGGCTGCGTCGCCGCCCAGGCCGCCGCGCCAAGCCCCGCGACCAGCCCCTGCGCCGCCGCCTCCTCGTAACCGGTAGTGCCGTTGATCTGGCCGGCCAGATAAAGCCCCTCGACGTTGCGCACCGCCAGCGTCGAATTGAGGATTCGCGGATCGACATGGTCGTATTCGACGGCATAGCCCGGCTGCACGATCTCCGCGCGCTCGAGCCCGGCCATAGACCGCACCATCTCCCGCTGGACGTCAAGCGGAAGCGAGGTCGAGATTCCGTTGGGATAGACGGTCGCATCGTCCAGGCCCTCCGGCTCCAGGAAGATCTGGTGCCCGTCGCGGCCGGCGAAGCGGTGGACCTTGTCCTCGATCGACGGGCAATAACGCGGGCCGACTCCCGTGATCGCACCGGCAAAGAGCGGCGAACGGTCAAGACCGGCCCGGATGATTTCGTGGGTACGCGGGTTCGTCCGGGTGATCGCGCAGAAGAGCTGGTCTGCAGGGCGGCCGCTGCTCATCGGCGACATGGTCCAACCGACCGGGTCCGACTCCTGCCGCTCCAGAGCCGCCCAATCTATCGTGCGGCCGTCCAGCCTCGGCGGCGTGCCGGTCTTCAGCCGCGCCATCGGCAGCCCGAGTCTCCGCAGCTGGGCGGCCAGCGCCGTCGCGGCCCGCTCGCCGATGCGGCCGCCGAGGCGGTTGTCGAGGCCGAAGTGAAGCTTGCCGCCTAAAAAGGTGCCGGTGGCCAGGACGACCGCGCTTGCGCCCAAGTGCCGCCCGTCGGCGAGCTCCAGCCCGGTGACGCGGCACCCTTCGAGCCGGAGCGCGCTCGCCTCCCCCTCGACGATTTCCAGCCCCCCCTGCGCGCCGAGCA
The DNA here is from genome assembly GCA_034668625.1 of Sphingomonadales bacterium. GTDB lineage: Bacteria > Pseudomonadota > Alphaproteobacteria > Sphingomonadales > Sphingomonadaceae > Allosphingosinicella. Next base: position 238,925 of record JAXDOX010000034.1, on the reverse strand, counting down.
GACCTTGGATCGCCCCCCGGTAAAGTTTCCGGTCCGCCTGCACGCGCGGCCCGCGCACCGCCGCGCCCTTGCTCGCATTGAGCATGCGATAATGGATGCCCGCCGCGTCGGCGGCGCGCGCGATCAGTCCGTCCCAGGCATCGACCTCGCGGACGAGATGCCCCTTGCCAAGCCCGCCGATCGACGGATTGCAGGACATGGTGCCGATTTGAGCGCGGCCGAAGCTGACAAGCCCGACTCGCGCGCCCATGCGCGCCGCCGCCGCCGCGGCCTCGCAGCCGGCGTGCCCGCCGCCCACCACCAGTATGTCGAGCGCCTGAGCCATGCCGCCGATCTAATGTTCCACGTGGAACATGTCCACGTCTATCCCCTTGACATACGTAATCCGGCATCGTATCAGGGAGCATGAGCAAGAAGCCCCTCACCATCACCGCTTTCTTCCGCCAGTTCCCTGACGACGAAAGCTGCCTCCGTCACCTTTTTGAGGTCCGCTTCGGGCAGGGTTTCGAGTGCCCCAAGTGCGAGCGGCCGTCCAACTGGTATCGGATCAAAGCCGAGCGGGCCTATTCCTGCCAGTGGTGCGGCCACCACCTCCATCCGACAGTCGGCACCCCGTTTAAGGCGACCCGCACCCCGCTCCAGCTTTGGTTCTATGCGATCTACCTTTTCACCACCACGCGGCACGGCGTCCCGGCCAAAGAGCTACAGCGCCAGCTCGGGGTCACCTACAAGACGGCGTGGCGCATGGGTCACGAGATCAGGCTTCACATGGCCGATGTGGACGGTGACGAGCCTCTAGGCGCCTTTGGCGGCGTCGTAGAGATTGACGAGACGCTGTACGGCGGCGTCGTCAAGGAAGGCACCCCCGGCCCGCATTTCGAGAACAAGACGATCATCCTCGGCATGGTCGAGCGCGGCGGCGAGATCATGACCAAGGTCATTTCGAGCAACCGCCGGGGCTCCATCCTCCCGCATGTCGTCATGAACGTGAAGCGCGGGACTGAGGTGCATACCGACGCCGCCTATTGCTACGACAATCTGGCGATCAACGGCTTCCGCCACCACGCGGTGAACCACAATCTCGGCCAGTACGTCGGCCCGCAAGGCGCGCACACTCAGACGATCGAAGGCTTCTGGTCGCAGCTTAAGCGCGGGATCAACGGAACCCACGTTTCAGTGAGCGGCAAGCACCTCGCCAAGTACGCGAAGGAATTTGAGTATCGCTTCAATCGGCGCGATTGCGGCGAGGCGATGCTGGCGGAGCTTCTGACGACTTTCCGGCCATTACGCTGAGAGCCTTGTCGAGGGCCGCGGCGTCCCCGGCCTGCCCTTCGCGCTCAGCGATGAATTGCTCGAGCTTGCCCAGCTCGCGAGCCTCACGCAGGCTGGTCATGGACTAACCTTACCTGAACCTTGGGGCGGCTACGGATCTCATCCTCCAAATCCACGTGGCCCTTCTGGCGAACGTACCACTGATATCCGGTGATCACGGCGGCGATCAGGGCAGCGAAGCAGAGCATGATCGAGAGCAGGTCGATCCCCGTAACAGCCATCGGCTGAGAGTTGAACCGGGTCAGCCCAGCCCAAGCGGGGATCAGAGACCCAAAAAATATGCCCGTCGCCGCAAGGCAAATCTCCATCACCAGGTCTTTGCGCATTTCGCCCAGTCTCCTCAGCTCGTCGTCCGTTATATAGTGACAGAGGGACTCTGGGGGAAGGGAGACGTGGGTCGGCATCAACCCTTCGTCGAGCGAGAAAGTCCGCCCGCCGTTCACGCAGCGGCCCCGGAGTCCACGGGCCGCTTCAAATCCAGTTCCGGCTCTGGGTTAGAGAACGGGTCGAAGCCAAGCAATTTTAGTTGAAATATTTTTGAGTTTCCACACTTTCGGCAGTTTATCATTGCTGACGGATAAGAGAAGTGGCTATTTAGAGAGACTGTTTCTGTGGTTCGGTCTAAGTCCAGCACCATTGGCGATACTGGGGCAACAGCCAAATCCCAAATCTCGCTACCGCACATTTCGCATTTAATTTCGCCGATGGTCTCAGCGAGCTTTCTACGTAAAGCCTCTCTCTGAGCATCGCTGAACCACTTTAACTTGCCGTGCTCAATTATCTCTTCCTTAGTGAGCGGGTGGCGGTGTTCTGCATTTTCTTCAGACATCAGCTAGGATTAGACGGCCCGCGCGCCCGGAGTCAATCACGTATGCGAAGGGGATAGACGTGAACATGTCACTTGCCGATGCAGAAGCGGCCGAACAGCGCGTCGAGCATGTCTTCGACGCCGGCGCGGCCCGTCACACGATCCAGGGCCGCCCGGGCTACCCGCAAATTCTCCGCCGCCAGCAAAACATCGTCTTGGGTGCGCGCCTCCAGCAATGCGATCGCCGCTTGAGCGAGCGCGTCGCGCTGCCGTCGGTTCAACGCGACCTCGCCTTCTTTTGGGAGGAGCAGACGGGTCCGCTCTATGATCGCGGCGACGAGCGCGTCCATGCCCTCGCCGGTCTCGGCCGAGACGTGGAGTTGCGCCGCGGGATCCCGGCTGGCCAAATCGATCTTGGATTGGACGAACAGCGCCCTTCCCGCCGCCGCCCCCGGACAGTCCAAGGGCACGCCAAGCCAGAGAACGAGGTCGGCGGCCGCCAGCGAGTCCCTTGCCCGGTCGACGCCGATCGCCTCCACCTCGTCTGCTCCTTCGCGCAGCCCGGCAGTGTCGACGAGCAGGAAAGGGGTGCCGCCGATCGCCGTCGGCGCCTCGATGACATCGCGGGTGGTGCCGGCGATGGCAGAAATTATCGCCGCTTGTCGGCCAGACAAGTAGTTGAGAAGGCTTGACTTTCCGACGTTGGGCGGGCCCGCGATGACGACTCGCACCCCCTCCCGCAATCGCTCAGCGGCCGGCCGCGCGAGCGCCGTCTCCATCTCCGCCGACAGCGCCTCCAGAGCTTCGCTCCAGCCCAGCGGCAGCGAGTCGCCGACCTCGCCTTCGTCGGAGAAATCGATCACCGCCTCGAGCTGGGCCGCGAGGCCGAGCAGCCGCTCCCGCCATGGCTCGATCAGCCGCCCCACCGCGCCGCCGGCCATGGCCAGCGCCGAGCGCCGCTGCGATTCGGTCTCGGCTTCGAGCAGGTCGGCCAGCCCTTCGGCTTCGGCCAGGTCGATGCGCCCCCGGTCGAAGGCGCGGCGGGTGAACTCGCCCGGCCGGGCCTCCCGCAATCCCTCGATCCGGGAGAGCGCCTCCAGCACCGCCGCAACGACGGCCCGACCGCCATGGAGGTGGAGCTCGGCGACGTCTTCCCCGGTCGCGCTGGCCGGGCCGGGGAAAAACAGGGCCAGCGCGGTGTCCAGCCGCTCGCCGTCGGGGCCGCACACAATCGCCAGCGTCGCCACCCGCGGCTCGGGCCTTTTGCCGGTCAGAGCCTCGAGCGCCGCGTCCGCCTGCGCCCCGCTGATCCGCAGCACGGCGATCGCGGCCGGCGGCCTGCCCGAGGACAAAGCGTAGATGGTGTCAGCCGTCACGCCGGCCGCTCATGCCCTCCAGCATCGACTTCCACATCGCCATGCCGGCCTCGCCGGTCGGCCCCCAGGCGCGGGCCAGCTCGGCGAAACTCTCCGGCGAGACCCCCTCGGCCACCGCCTTGGTCATCTTCTCGACATAGGCCTGGTGGACGGGCGCGAGGTCCGGGAGCCCGAGGAAGCGGCGCGCCTCCTCGGGCGTGCAATCCACATCGACGTTGATCTTCATGGGGCCGCTCCGCTGTTGCGCCTTGTTTCCATGTGTATAGAGGCCGCGCCAGGCAAGGAGGAGCCCCATGGGAAGCATCCGGATCGAGACGCTCGAGGGCGACGGCGGCTTCGACGCCTATGTCGCCGAGCCGGAGGACGAGCCCAGCGCCGCCATCGTCGTCATCCAGGAGATATTCGGAGTCAACGAAGGCATCCGTCGCAAGTGCGACCATTGGGCCAACAAAGGCTATCTCGCCGTCGCGCCGGACCTGTTCTGGCGCTTGCAGCCCGGGGTCGAGCTCGACCCCGACGTGGAGAGCGAGTTCAAGGCTGCGCTCGAGCTGATGGGCAAGTTCGACCAGGACCAGGGCGTCAGGGACATCGAGGCGGCCATCCGCGCCGCCCGCGCCAAGCTCCCCGAAGGCGGGAAAGTCGGAGTCGTCGGCTACTGCCTCGGCGGCCGCCTTGCCTACATGAGCGCGGCGCGGACCGACGTCGACGCCAGCGTCGGCTATTACGCGGTCGGCATACCCGGCCTGCTCGCCGAGAAGGACGCGATCGCGGGGCCGCTGATGCTCCACATCGCCGGCGCCGACCATTTCGTCACGCCCGACCAGCAACAAGCCATGCACGAGGGGCTGGACGGCCACCCCCGAATCACCCTCCACGATTATCCCGGCGAGGACCACGGCTTCGCGGCGGAAACGGGCAAGCGCCGCAGCGATGCAGCCGCCCGGCTCGCCGACAGCCGCACCGAGTTATTCTTCGCCGAGCATCTCAGGTAGCATCAAGCCACGACCGTTCGGGCTGAGCCTGTCGAAGCCCTGCAGTCTGATCTGCGCGGAACAAAGGGAAGGAAAGCGCCTTCGACAAGCTCAGGCCGAACGGAGAGAAGATGACCGACCCTTATTCCTTCATCCTTCGCCGCACCGGCGCGCCGGAGGTGCTCGAGGCCGAGCATATCGACGTGCCGCGGCCGGGGCCGGGCCAGGCCCTGGTGCGGCACGAGGCGGTGGGGCTCAACTTCATCGACACCTATCACCGCTCCGGCCTCTACAAGGTGCCTTTGCCCTCGGGCCTCGGCAGCGAGGCCGCCGGAATCGTCGAGGCGCTGGGCGACGGGGTGAGCGACTTCCGCGAAGGCCAGCGGGTCGGCTATTTCACCGGCCCACTCGGCGCCTACGCCACCCACCGCGCGATCGACGCCGACCGGCTGGTCAGGCTCCCCGACGCGATAAGCGCCGAGCAGGCCGCCGCGTCGATGCTGAAGGGATGCACTGCCGAATATCTGGTCGAGCGCTGCGCCCGGGTCCAGCCCGGCGAGACGGTGCTGGTCCACGCCGCCGCCGGCGGGGTCGGCTCGATCCTGGTGCCGTGGCTGAAGCATGCCGGCGCCACGGTGATCGCCCATGCCGGCGACAGCCGGAAGGCCGCCCTCGCCAGCGCGCTCGGCGCCGACCACGCGCTCTGCTGCCCCCTCGACGCGCTCGCCGCCGAGGTGCGCTCGCTCACCGACGGCAAGGGGGTGCCGATCGTCCTCGACGGAGTCGGCGCGGCGAGCTGGACCGCGTCATTGGGCTCGGTGGCGCGGCGCGGCCTGATCGTCAGCTACGGCAACGCGTCCGGCCCAGTGCCCCCCTTCACCGCCCTCGACCTCCTCGCCGCCGGCTCGATCTTCGTCACCCGCCCCACCCTCGCCGACTACGCCGCGACCCCCGACGAGATGCGCGCCTCCGCCGCCCGCCTGTTCGAGCTGATCGCGAACGGCACGATCGAGGTGAAGATCGGCCAGACCTTCCCCCTCCTCGAGGCGGCCGAAGCCCACCGGGCGATCGAGGGGCGCAGGACGACCGGATCGACGGTGCTGATTCCGTAGGGCTCTAGTTGGAATGATTGCCGCGCGTGGCAAGAGTCAGACCAGCGTTGTCGTCCACGATGTTGTCGATTTTCAAATAAGCTTTAAAGGTTGTGAGTCGCCTTTTTCGAAAAGCGTCCCAATAAACAATAACTCCCGAGTAGACGAGAATTGCCTGCTTCGATGTGACGGCAGTATACAGGTTGGGAGGCCATGGTTGACCAGCGGTCTCGCTCTTATAGACCCACTCTTCGCCGCCGGTAAGGGTTCCGACTTTGGTGAATGGCTCGGTGAAGTGAACATCGACGTCTTCTGGGGCATCCGTTGTCCAGTTAAGAACGGAATAAATCTTTACCCTATACGCCGGTGTCTGCCCTTGGTTCTTGATCACAATTCCAAACGTGGGTTGCCTCTGCGGGTTCATTCCATAGGCAAATCCCTTGTTCACAGAGAGATAGGCCCTGAGTTGACGTTCGGCAGCTTCCTTGGCCAGCGCCACCTGCTCTCCGACCAATTCGGCATTCCGTTTGGCGATGGAGTACGCCGCCTCGGCTCTTTTGTCGGCAATCTCGCGGTCTCGTCGCGCATCCGCCGCTGCCGCTCTGGCCGCCATGCGTTCACTCATTTGCGCGTTGCGGGTGATCCGGTTGGCATCTCGCGCAGCCTCAACTGCGTTCCTTGCGGCTTCGGCGCCCTTTCCTGTTTCGAGCGCCGCGTTTCGAGCATACAACGCGGCGGCGACAGCGGCGGCGAGAGTAAGCGCAGCTACTAAGATCCCGCCGAGGCCGATCCAATAGGCTACGTTTGCCGCGAAATCTGCCGCATCGGCCGCCTTCCACTGGGCGCACAGATCGGAGCGGCGATTGTCCTCACCCTTCTCACATGGAGGGTTGGGGTCGTGGGCTTTCTGGTATGGCTTTGCAGACAGCGCAGTTTTGGCAGCGGCCGTCTGGAGGTCACGCTGGACCTTGGCCTCTAGCCGGTTTGCGTCACCACTGACGTTTTGTGGCGCGGTACCTAAGATCAACCAAGTGAGCGCGGCGAGGATGAAGGCCCTGACCATCGCGGCACACTGGTGTATAGAGCAGGAAACGCAAGTGCGCTTAGCGCAAAGCAACACTCGGGATCGCGCGCATCTCATCGCCGCGTGCCGCTATCTCCGGCCAGAGGGTCGCTTGGGGCAAGCTCTGGGGGACGAGCTGCTCGCGCTTGGCGATCATCCCATCGAGGCGAAGTCGATCTTTGAGGATTTCAACCCCGCCAGCGATGTGTATCTCGCCTAGCGGACCAACCCGGCGAAGCTGATGCCTGGCCTGCGACACCGCCGCTGCCTGAGCTACCGGAACGATGATCGAGATAGCCGACGGAGAGGCCCATGGAGGACCTGATATCGTTCCTGAACAATCCGGTGAACAGCGTCACCCGCGAGCGCCTGTTCTACAACCGGCTCTACTATGACCTGAAGCTTGCCGCCGCGCATAGCGGCTATCCGCTGACCCTCTACGAGCCCGAGGTCGATCGGGATGGCTTCGATGTCGTTCTTGACGATGGCGATGCGACCAGGTTCGTCCAACTGAAGACCGTGCTGGCGAGTTCGACTACCACGACGTGGGACATATCCAAGCGCTTCCTGCGGCCCGAACCGGTGCTCGCCGAGGCGTACGGAATTGTCCCGGCCGACGCCGGAAAGGGCGGCGCAGTCGTGCTGATCGAGATCGACGCGACGCTGTCGGATCCGACGCTCACCTACCGAGTAACCGATTTCTCCATTCTGCTCATCCTCTCAACGGTGCTCGGCCGCACCACCGCTAGGCCGCCTGGCGCCGCGATCCTCGGATCCCGCAGGACGGTGGCGGAGGGGTCCTGGCTCGAGCTTCAGCGCGGAAGCCCGAAGCATAAGGTCAAGCTGAACAAGTCGTCGTTCCTGAAGGCGAAGGGGCCCGCAGGCCTGCTCTCGCTCCTAGGGTTGCATTCGGAGAACCAGTGCTACCAGCCGGCGACCCGGATGATGCTGGCGCAGCAGGGCGGGTTTCGCGTCGAGCGTGACGGCACCATCAATACCCCGCCCGATCTGACGCCGCTCGCGTTCGGGCGCAGTTGTGCGGAAGATCTGCTTCATGCCGTAGACGAGCCCGCGCTGGCGATCCACCCAACCCTGCTGCCCGTGGGTCAGGGTGGTGGCGTGCCACTGCCTTAGGTCGGTTCACGGCGACCTTCGCCACGTCGGTCCGGCAACTTAGTCGAGCGGGCTTGTGGCCGGCGTTAGGAAGACAATCCGTGAACAGCAACGGCCATACTCCCAATAGCTGGCAGGTCCGGACGGGCGACAGCTAACCGGCAGATGAAGCGAAAGGAACGGCAGGACTTGCCGCAAAGCCGACGCGAGTCTGCGCGGCCGCCAACGTCCGCAATGGGTCGAAAGCGAACGTACTACGCGAACAAAGCCGCCGTCGGGCCAACCTGCTGCGCGCCCTCCCAGATCATCTTGCCGGCGACGTAGAGGATCATGACGAGGCCGGCCCAGGCGATCCAGTGGAAGCGCTGGACGAGCTTGGCGACCAGGTTGGCGGCGAGGCCCATGAAGGTCACCGACAGAGCCAAGCCGATGAACAGGACGGCGGGATGCGCGCGCGCGGCGGCGGCGACGGCGAGGACGTTGTCGAGGCTCATCGACAGATCGGCGAGCGTCACCTGGATTGCGGCGCGGAGGAAGGACTTGGTCCGCGGCGGGCCTTCGACGGCCGGGGTGTCGGGATCGTCCGCCTCGACGATCCTCGCCGGCCGCAGCTCGCGGTACATGTTGAACGCGACCCAGAGCAGCAGCAGGCCGCCGGCGAGCAGCAGGCCGGTGAGCTTCAGGAGCTGGGTCGCGACCAAAGCGAAGGCGATCAGGAAGACGAGCGCCATGGCGACGCCGAGCATGATCACCCGCCGCCGCTCCTTGGCCGGCAGGCCGGAGGTCAAAGTGCCGATGATGACGACATTGTCGCCGGCCATGGTGAGGTCGATCAGGATCACCTGGCCGAGCGTCAGCAGCCCGGCCGCGGTGAAGATGTCGGCGAAGTCGAACATGGCCCCCCGAACGCCGCCGGGGCGCTACTGGTTCATCGAGGCGAAGAAGTCCTCATTCGACTTGGCGTCCTTCATCTTGTCGAGCAGGAACTGCATCGCATCGATGGTGCCCATCTGCATGAGGATGCGGCGCAGCACCCACATCTTGGCGAGCGTGCCCTGGTCGACGAGCAGTTCCTCCTTGCGGGTGCCGGACTTGCCGACGTCGAGCGCCGGGAAGATGCGCTTGTCGGCGACCTTGCGGTCGAGCACGATCTCGGAATTGCCGGTGCCCTTGAACTCCTCGAAGATCACTTCGTCCATCTTCGAGCCGGTGTCGATCAAAGCGGTGGCGATGATCGACAATGAGCCGCCCTCCTCGATGTTGCGGGCGGCGCCGAAGAATCGCTTCGGCCGCTGCAGCGCGTTGGCGTCGACGCCGCCGGTCAGCACCTTGCCCGAGGACGGCACCACCGTGTTGTAGGCGCGCCCCAGCCGGGTGATCGAATCGAGCAGGATGACGACGTCCTTCTTGTGCTCGACGAGACGCTTGGCCTTCTCGATCACCATCTCGGCGACCTGGACGTGGCGGCTGGCCGGCTCGTCGAAGGTAGACGACACGACTTCGCCCTTCACCGAGCGCTGCATGTCGGTGACTTCCTCCGGCCGCTCGTCGATTAGCAGCACGATCAGGAACACTTCGGGGTGGTTGTCGGTGATCGCCCGGGCGATGTTCTGGAGCAGCACCGTCTTGCCGACCCGCGGCGGCGACACGATGAGCGCGCGCTGGCCCTTGCCCTGCGGCGAGACGATGTCGATGACCCGGGCGGACTTGTCCTTCTGGGTCGGGTCGGCGCTGTCGAGGGTGAGCTTCTCGTCAGGGTAGAGCGGCGTCAGATTGTCGAAATTGACGCGGTGGCGGACAGCTTCGGGGTCGTCGTAATTGACCTTGGCGAGACGGGTGAGGGCGAAATAGCGCTCGCCGTCCTTGGGCCCGCGGATCTCGCCTTCGACCGTGTCGCCGGTCCTGAGGCCGAACTTCCTGACCTGGTTGGGCGCGACGTAGATGTCGTCGGGTCCGGCGAGATAATTGGCCTCCGGCGAGCGCAGGAAGCCGAAGCCGTCGGGCAGCACCTCGATCGTCCCCATGCCCATGATCTCCTCGCCGTTCTCGGCCTGGATCTTGAGGATGGAGAACATCAGCTCCTGCTTGCGCAGAGTCGACGCGCCCTCGATGCCAAGCTCTTCGGCCATGGCGACGAGGTCGGCGGGGGATTTTTGCTTCAAGTCTTTGAGATGCATGTGGAATTCACTCAGGAATTGGGGAGGTCGTCCGGTCGCGCGGGATGAATGGAGGTGGCGGCTGGATGCCCACGCGGACGGCGGGCGAACGACTGTGACGGCGTTAGGCTCCGCCCTATTTCAAGTCAAGCGAGCGGTGAGGGGATCGTCATGCCAGCGAAGGCCGGCATCCATGCTGACCTTGTTCCGTCCGAAGAATCGGCATGGACCCCAGCCTTCGCTGGGGTAACGGCTTTGTCAAAACGGCTTCACGATCACCAGGATGACGATAAGCACCACCGCGAGCCCCGGTATCTCGTTCATGATCCTCAGCGCCCGGCCGCTGACCGGCCGCTCGCCACGGGCGAGCTTGCGGCCGTAGCCGACCATCCAGCCGTGATAGCCGGAGAGGAACAGGACGATGAGCAATTTCAGCTGGAACCAGCCCATCGTCCAGGCCTGGATCGTCCACATCAGCGACAGCCCGAAGACCCAGACGAGGATCATCGCCGGGGTGATGATGATGTTGCGGAGCTTCCTCTCCCGGTCGATCCAAATCTTCTCCTCTGCCGAACCGGGCGCCGTCTCCTGGTGGTAGACGTAGTAGCGCGGCAGCATGAACAGCCCCGCGATCCAGAACATCACGAATATGACATGGCCGGCCTTGATCCAGGAATAGGTCAAGCTGAGGGCTGCCTGAAGACCATAGATCACCGCCGCACCAGGCGGAGAAGCGCTTCGACATGCTCGATCGGCGTCTCAGGCAATATGCCGTGCCCCAGGTTGAAGATGTGCGGGCGCCCCGCAAGGCTAGATAGGATGCGCTCCACTCCGGTTTCAAGCGCCTCGCCGCCGGCAATCAGTGCAAGCGGATCGAGATTGCCCTGGACGGGCATGCCCGTCGGCAGCGCCGCGTCGGCCCAGGCCGGGTCGACCGTCTCGTCGAGCCCGATCGCGTCGACGCCGGTTTCCCGCGCATAAGCCGGCAGCTTGCCGCCGGCGCCCTTGGGAAAACCGATGACCGGCGTTTCGGGGTGACGGGCCTTGAGCGCCGCGACGATTCTCGCCGTCGGCGCGATCACCCAGCGCTCGAACTGCGCCGGCGAGAGGCTGCCGGCCCAGCTGTCGAACAATTGCACCGCCTCCACCCCCGCCTCGATCTGGCGGGAGAGATAGTCGACGGTCATCTCGCTTATCGCATCGATAATCGCCTGGAAGGCGGCCGAATCGCGATAGGCGTAGCGCCTCGCCTCCCCCTGATCGCGGCTCCCGCGGCCGGCAACCATGTAGGTGGCGACGGTCCAGGGGCTCCCCGCAAAGCCGAGGAAGGTGGTGCTTTCCGGCAGGTCGGCCGCGACTTTCTCCACAGTGGCATAAACCGGCTCCAGACGGGCCGGGACTCGAGCGAGGGTGGACAAGGCCGAGTCGGCGAGGGGCGGCGAAAGACGCGGACCCTCGCCGGCTTCGAAGGCGAGATCCTGGCCGAGCGCCCAGGGCACCATCAATATGTCGGAGAACAGGATCGCCCCGTCGAAGCCGAACCGCCGGATCGGCTGGAGCGTTACCTCGGCCGCGGCGTCGGGATCGGTGGCGAGCTCGAGGAAGCCGCCCTTGGACGCTCTCAGCGCGCGATATTCCGGCAAATAGCGGCCAGCCTGGCGCATCAGCCAAATCGCTGTTTTATAGGTCTTTTCCCCCTTGAGCGCGCTGAGCAGCGGCTTGGCGACGATGGTCATGAAGGGGCCGGGCTCCCCTCTCTTCTCTTATTATAGAGTCTAATTGAAGAGAGTTGTTGTAGGTAGTTGGAGGGCTCGCAGCGGGGTTTATTGGCTCCGCCGGGAATTGCCAACAGCTTGACTCCGGCGCGCCCGCGCAAGCCCGCGGATTCGCGCAGCCTATCCCCGCTATTCACAGCTTCACGCTAGGAACTTTTTCACCTTTGCGAATCTGTGGGCGGTTCGCGCAATAGCGGGGGCGAAGCCTGTCCTTGCATCCGTCCGGAGGGTTCCGCTAGCGCTTCCCACATGCTTATCCACAGCCTCTCCTAAAAGGCGCGGGACGTGGCCGGACCGCTTCACCTCCATCTGCTCTCCGATTCGACCGGGGAGACGCTGGAGCTGATCGCCAAAGCCTGCATGGCACAGTTCGAGGGTGTCGAGGTGCTTCGCCACCTCTGGCCGATGGTGCGCTCCGAAGGCCATTTGGACCGGGTGCTCGACGACGTCGAGCGGCGCCCCGGCCTCGTCCTCTACACGCTGGTGAACAGCACCATCCGGCGCGAGCTCGAGCAGAAGACGCGGCGGCGCGGCATCTATGCGGTCTCGGTGCTCGATCCCGTGGTTCACGCCCTCTCCGCGGTGCTGGGCCGCGAGGCGAAGGGACGGCCCGGCCGCCAGCACGCCCTCGACGCCGCCTATTTCGACCGGGTCGACGCCATCCAGTTCACCATCGCCCATGACGACGGGGTCGGCGCGGACAATTGGGAGGAGGCCGACATCGTCCTCGCCGGCGTCTCGCGCACTTCCAAGACGCCGACCGCCATCTATCTCGCCAACCGCGGCTACAAGGTGGCGAACATTCCGCTCGTGCCCGAATCGCCGCCGCCTTCCTCCTTGTTCGCCCTGAGCCATCCGCTCGTCGTCGGCCTCACCACCAATCCGGACCGCCTCATCCAGATCCGCCGCAATCGGCTGCTCGCACTCAACCAGGCGCCGGAGACCGATTATGTCGACCTCGAGGCTGTGAATGCCGAGCTCGCCTTCGCCCGCCGCCTGTTCGCGGACAACTCCTGGCCGGTGATCGACGTCACCCGCCGCTCGATCGAGGAGACCGCCTTCGCGATCGTCAAATTGTGCAACGAGCGGTTCGACGACGCGGCGGAGCGGGCATGAGGCTGCTCCTCGCCTCGAGGAGCGCGGCGCGGCGGGCGATGCTCGAGGCGGCGGGGGTCCCGTTCGAGGCGGTCGAAGCCGAGCTCGACGAGGAAGCCGGGAAAGCGGGCCTGTGGAGCGCCGGCTTCGATGCCCGCGGGGTCGCGGAGGAGCTGGCGCAGCTGAAGGCTTTGTCGGTGCGCGCCGGGCCGGGCGAGCTCGTCCTCGGCTGCGACCAGACGCTGGAGCGCGGCGACGGCACCCTCCTCTCCAAGCCGGCCTCGCGCGACGAGGCCCGCGGCCAGCTCGAATCGCTGCGCGGCGCAACCCACCAACTCCACTCCGCCGCCGTGATCGCGGAGGCCGGTGAAGGCGTCTGGTGGGCGTGCGAGACCGTTGCCCTCAGCATGCGGCCGTTCGGCGAGGCCTTCCTCGAGGCCTATCTCGACCGCGAGTGGGAGCATATCCGCTGGAGCGTCGGCGGCTACCGGATCGAAGGCGCCGGCGTGCAGCTCTTCGACAAGATCGAGGGCAGCCACTTCGCCATCCTCGGCCTCCCTCTGCTGCCACTGCTCGCTTACCTGCGCGAGCGCGGCGTGGTCGCGGCATGAGCATTGCACCGCGCGAAAGCGTCATTGAATGACGGTGCCTTATGCCGAGGTGATCGGAGACCCGGTCGCCCACTCCAAATCGCCGCTGATCCACAAATTCTGGCTGGGGAAGCTGGGGCTCGACTACGATTACCGCGCAACGCGAGTGGCGGCGGACGAGTTGCCGGCCTTTCTCGAGCGGCGACTCGTCGATCCTTCATGGTGCGGTTGCAACGTCACCATGCCCCACAAGATTGCGGCCGCAGCCCTGGTCGAAGAGCTCGTGCCGCCGGCGCGTCGTATCGGCGCCGTCAATTGCATCATCCGTGGGGGAGGCAAACCCGCGCGGCTGGTCGGGCGCAATACCGACGTGTCCGGCTTCCTCGAGCCGCTGCGGCGGTACGTTCCGGCCGATCCGGGCTGTTGCTTCGCCGATGTTGTGGGAACGGGGGGCGCGGCGCTCGCTGTCACCGTCGCGCTGGACGGAGCGGGGTTCGTCGTCGCAAGTTACGGCCGGACGTGGCAGAAAGCGGTGGCGCTTCGCCACGCTCTGGGCCTGGAGGAGGACGATTTGGCCGGTGGGCTCGATTGCCTCGCGACGGAAGCCCCTTCGTGTGCTCCTTCAGGCACGATATTGGAATCGCGCGAGGTTTCGCTGTTCGTCAATGCGACGCCGCTCGGCATGGCCGGTTATCCCCCTCTGCCGATCGACCCTTCGCGATGGTCCCGGGAAACACTCGTCTACGACCTCGTCTACGATCCCGTCGAAACCCCGCTTCTCGCGATGGCCCGTCACGCCGGCCTGCGCACGATCGACGGCCTGTCCATGCTGATCGGCCAAGCCGCCGCGGCGTTCGAGCTGTTCTTCGCTGAGCCGGCGTCGCGCGAGCATGACGACGAGCTCCGTGGGCTGCTGATGCGATGATCCGGCTCGGCCTCACCGGATCGATCGGCATGGGCAAGTCCGCCGCCGCGCGCCTGTTCGCCGATGAGGGCGTGCCGGTGTTCGACGCCGACGCCGTCGTGCACCGTCTGCAGGGGCCCGAGGGCGCGCTGGTCGCGGAGATCGAGCGGCAATTCCCCGGTACGACCGGTCCGAAGGGTGTGATTCGAGGCGCTCTGGCGGAGCGGGTCCTAGGGGAGCCCGAGGCGTTGCGGCAGCTCGAATCGCTCGTCCATCCGGCGGTGGCGCGGGAGCGGGAGGCGTTCCTCGCCGCCCATTCCGAGGCGCGCGTCGTCGTGCTCGACATCCCGCTGCTGTTCGAGGCCAGCGGCTGGAGCGAGGTCGACAAGATCGTCGTCGTTTCCGCGCCGGCCGACGTCCAGCGCGCGCGGGTCCTCGGCCGTCCCGGCATGACCGAGGAGAAGCTCGAGCGCATCCTCGCCCGCCAGATGCCCGACGCAGAGAAGCGCGCGCGGGCCGATTTCATCGTCTCCACCACGGGCCCGATCGAGGAAACGCGACAAGCGGTTCGCCGCATCCTCGCTTGTCTGGGGCCGCCTGCCGATTCATAGTGTGCCATGCGCGAAATCGTTTTCGACACCGAGACCACGGGGCTCAGCCCGCTCGCCGGCGACCGCATCGTCGAGATCGGCTGCGTCGAAATGGTCAACCGGGTCGAGACCGGCCGCCACTTCCACGCTTATTTCAACCCGGACCGGCCGATGCCGCCGGGTGCCGAGGCGGTCCACGGCCTCTCCGACACCTTCCTCGCCGATAAGCCGCGCTTCCATGAGATCGTCGAGGATCTCACCGAATTCCTCGGCGACTGCCCGCTCGTCGCCCACAATGCGAGCTTCGATTTCGGCTTCCTCAATCATGAGCTGAACAATTGCGGCCGGCCGCTGGTCTGCCTCAGCCGGATGGTCGACACGCTCCAGCTCGCGCGCGCCAGGCACCCCGGCGCCAAGCACAGCCTCGACGCGCTCTGCACCCGCTTCGGCGTCGACCGCAGCCTGCGCATCAAGCACGGCGCGCTGATCGACGCCCAGCTCCTCGCCCAATGCTATGTCGAGCTGACCGGCGGCCGACAGATCGGCTTCGGGCTCGATCAGATCGTCGCCGAGCCGCTCGGCGTGGAGATCGACGAGGCGGATCCGGCGCGGATCACGATCGTGGTTCGGCCGCCGCGGGCGCATGCGCCGACCGCGGAGGAGCTCGCCGCCCATGTCGAGTTCCTCGCGACCCTGATCGATCCGATCTGGACCCGTCTCGACGCCCGCGGTTGACGCCGGGCGCCCGCGACGCCACATCGCGCGCCCGTAACCTGGAGAGCTTCATGGACATCAGGGTCTCTGGTCACCAACTCGAAACCGGCGAGGCCCTCCGCGCCGGCGTCGCGACCCGACTTGAAGCGATCGCCGGCAAATACGGCTCCCGAATCGTCTCGGCGCAGGTGACCTTCGGCAAGGGCCCGCACGACCATGGCTTCACCTGCGAAGTGGTGGCCTATGCGCCCCAGGGTCTCGTTCTTAAGGCCACCGACCGCGCCGCCGACGCCCGCGCCGCCTTCGACGCCACCGCCGACAAGGTCGAGAAGCAGCTGCGCCGCCACAATCGCAAGATGAAGGACCACCACGCTTTGCCTCCGGGCGAAGCGCTCGAGGTCGGAGAAGCCCCCGCCTATCGACGAGGCCAGGGCTGAGACGACGAACGGGCGGCGCGGCAACCGTCTCATTCCCGAATCCGATGCGAAAGGAGGCGCGCGACGCCTCCATGGTGGTCCAAATGAGCGAACTTTCCGAAATTCTCGATGTGGACGGGGTCGAAGCGAACCTCTCTGTCGCCAACAAGAAGGGGCTGTTCCAGCAGCTCGCGACGGCCGCCTCACGCAAGACGGGGCTGACGGCGAAAGCGATCGTCGCCGCGCTCAGCGAGCGCGAGAAAATCGGCTCGACGGGGTTCGGCGGGGGGGCCGCCATCCCCCACGCCAAGCTCGAAGGGCTACAAGAGGTGTTCGGCTACTTCGTCCGCCTCTCCGCTCCGGTGGATTTCCATTCGGTCGACGGGCTCCCGGTCGACCTCGTTTTCCTGATCCTGTCGCCGCCCGACGCCGGCGCCGACCACCTCAAGGCGCTGGCCGGGGTCAGCCGGGTGCTGAGGGATCGCAGCACCGTCGCCAAGCTGCGCGGCGCCCGCTCGCGCGACGCGCTCTTCGCCTTGCTGGTCGGCCTCGAAAGCCGCAATGCCGCCTGAGGGCGCGGCCTTCGCCGGCGAGGCGGCGCACTTCCGCGCGCTCGAATCGCTCTACCGCAACGCGCCGGTCAACCGACATTTCGAGTCGCGGCTCGAGATCGTCGAGGAAGGCTTCGCGCGCATCCGCTTCGAGGTCCGCGAGGCGATGTTCCACGCCGCCGGCGCCGCTCACGGCACGCTCTATTTCAAGATGATGGACGATGCGGCCTTTTACGCCTGCAACAGCCTGGTCACCGACCGCTTCCTGCTGACGACGGCATTCAACCTGCTCTTCACCAGGCCGCTGCGGGCCGGCGAGGCGGTGGCCGAAGGGCGGTGGGCGAGCGGCCGCCGCCGCGTCTTCGTCGGCGAAGCCCGGCTGGTAGACTCGAGCGGCGAGGAAGCGGCGCGAGGGACGGGGACGTTCATGCGATCGCAAATCCCGCTCTCCAGTCTCGCCGGCTACCGGGCCGCGCCCTGATGGAGCCGCGGGTCGCGAGTTCCGTTCTGGTGACGGCATTGATCCGCAAGGCCGAGGCGGAAGGCGGCTTCGCGGCGGTCCTCTCGAAGGGCGACGAGACCGCCGGAACGATCCTCCTCCTGCTTACCGAGCGCGGGGCCAATCCGCAGATCCTGGAGAGGCTGCTGCAACCGGACGGACGTTATGTCTGGGGCCGCTCGACGGAAGGGGCCGCCGAAGTTCCGGCACTCATCGCCCGGCGGAGGCGATTCGACCCGGATTTATGGGTCTTGGAGCTGGACGTCCCGTCAGGCGAACGGTTCGCCGCTGAAATGACCGCCTTCGATTGACTCTGCTGCACCGCAACACCTAGCCGCCGTTGCAGCGATTTTGCGAGCAGCGGGGGGCCGTCCAGCCGGGGTATCGGAGGGGGCGGCCACGCGAGACGGAAGGCAGTCAGGGAAGCCGCCCTTTTTCGAATAGGCTTCCGGCGTGGACGAGCCGGCCGCACTGATCAGAAGTTGAATGTTGCGATTTTCCCGGGCTGCGGCCTTTGCCGCGGCTTTGCTTGTGCCGGCCCTCGGCATCACCTTCCATGCCACGCCCTCCCTCGCGTGGCAGATCGATGCGCCGGCCGCGCCTGTACCGGCGGTGATTCAGACTCTTCCCGAATCGTCGGTTCAGGCCCCGCCCGAGGCCGCGCCGCCAGCGACGCCCCAGCCGGCTTCGCCGGCGGTCGAAGCTCCGCACAGCCTTGCGGAGGCCATGGCTTCGGAACCGGGCGTGCGCATCGTCGACGCCGAGCTCGAATGCCTCGCCGGGGCCGTATATTTCGAAGCGAAGGGCGAGCCGCTGAAGGGCCAGCTCGGGGTTGCCCGCGTGATCCTCAACCGAACCCGTTCCGGGCGCTTCCCGACCACCGCCTGCGGAGTCGTCAAGCAGCACGGCCAATTCTCGTTCGTCCGCGGCGGCCGCTTCCCGGCGATCGCGCGGGGCTCGGCGGCCTGGCACACCGCGCTCGCCATCGCCCGCGCGGCGCGTGACGGCCATGTCGAGAGCCCGGCCGGCAGGGCCCTGTTCTTTCACGCCCGCTCCGTCTCGCCCGGCTGGCACGGCGTCACCCGGGTGGCGGCGATCGGCAACCACGTCTTCTACCGCTGAGGCTTTTCTCCGTTCCCGATTCATTCTAGCCTGACGCGATGGCCGCCTCCCCGAGTCTTCCGAGTCCCCAGCCGCAGCTCTGCTTCGCCGACGCCCCCCTCGCCGCGCAGGACGTGGCGCGGGGGGTAACGCGGCTGTTCTTCAACCAGGACGTGTTCGCTCTGTGCGAAGTGCCTTTGCCCAACGGCAGACGGGCGGACATGATGGCGATCGATTCGAGCGGCATCATCACCATCGTCGAGATCAAGGTGTCGCGCGCCGACCTGATGGGCGACGGAAAGTGGATCGACTATCTCGGCTATTGCGACCGCTTCTTCTGGGCGGTGCCGGGCGGCTTCGATCTCTCGCCGTTCGAGGCCGAAGGGTTCCATCCCCACCTTTGCGGCCTGCTGGTCGCCGACCGCTACGAAGCTGCGGTGATCCGCGAGGCGCCGGTGCGCAAGCTCGCCCCGGCACGGCGCAAGGCGGAGACCTTGCGATTCGCCCGCCGCGCCGCCCGCCGCCTCGTCGGCGGTCTCGACCCGGCGCTGGCCTCCTTCGCCTAGAGCTTGGGACCCGCCGCCGCGCGCGCCGGCCTCTGCACGCTCTCGAGCAGCCTCAGGATCGGCTGGGTGCGATTGTCTTGCCGTGCGTAATCGAGCGCGGACATGCCGGCCGAGTGATCGGTCTTGGCGGGGTTGGCGCCGTAGGAGAGGAGAAGGCGCACCATGGCGATGTCGCGGGTGTGGACCGCCATGATCAGCGGCGTCTCGCCGCGGCCGTTGGCGAGATCGACATTGGCGCCGTGGGCGAGAAGGAGGTCGGCGCCTTCGGTCCAGCCGATCTGCGCCGCGAGGCTCAGCGCGGTGTCGCCGATGCGGTTCTGGATGTTGGGGTTGGCGCGCTTGCCAAGCATGAAAGAGAGCCAGGTATAGTCGCGGGCGCGGGTCAGGATGTGGATCGCCGCTTCGCCCGAATCCTGGTCCTTGGCGTTGATCACCGTGGTGCCGGGAACGGCGACCATCGTCGTCACCTTGGTCGCGTCGCGGTCCTTCACCGCCTTGATGAAGGTGTAGCCTTCCGAATATTGCTGCGCGCCGGCGGGCACCGCCGCCGCGATCAGGACCACCGACGCCGCGAACGCGCGGCCGAAAGCTTTCACCACTTATCTCACCCCAGTCTCGACTTGGAGGCCTGCCTATAGCAAGAGGGAGCTGCCTGCGCCATGAACGAACGCCCCAAATTCCGCGCCTTGATGCTGCTCCTGCTGGCGCTCGCCGCCTGCACGTCCGGCCGCGCCGAGCCGCCGCTCGCCGGCGCCGTGATCGGCGGACCGTTCACGCTCACCGACCAGAACGGGCGCGCGGTCAGCGACCGCGATTTCGCCGGCAAATACCGGATCATGTATTTCGGCTTCACCCATTGCCCCGACGTCTGCCCGACGGACCTCGCCGCCATCGGCAAGGGGCTCAAGGCATTCGAGGCCAGGGACAGGGCCCGCGCCGAGAAGGTCGTGCCGATCTTCGTCAGCGTGGATCCGCAGCGCGATACGCCGCCGGTGATGAAGGAATATGTCGCCAACTTCCATCCGCGCCTCGTCGGCCTCACCGGGCCGCCCGCGGAGATCGCAAGGGTCGCGAAGGAATATGCCGTCTGGTCGCAGAAAGGCGAAGCGCAGCCCGGCGGCGGCTACAACGTCAACCACAGCCGGGCCGAGATATTGATGGGCCCGGACGGCAAGCCGATCGCGCTCCTGCCGGACGACCAAGGGGTCGACGGCATCGCCCGCACCCTGGACCGGTGGGTCAGATGAAATTCTGGGAGAAGCCGCTCACGCAATTGAGCCGGGAGGAATGGGAGGCGCTCTGCGACGGTTGCGGCAAATGCTGCCTGCACAAGCTCGAGGATTCCGATACGGGCGAGGTGCACGCCACCAGCGTCGCCTGCAAGCTGCTCGACACCCACAGCGCGCGCTGCACCAATTATCGCGGCCGCCGCGCCATCGTGCCCGATTGCATCCGCCTCAGCGCCAACAATGTCGCCCGGATGGGATGGCTGCCAAAGACCTGCGCCTACCGCCTGCGCGCCGAGGGCAAGCCTTTGTTCGACTGGCATCCGCTTATCTCGGGCGATCCCGAATCGGTCCACCGCGCCGGAATGTCGGTGCGCGGCTGGTCAATCAGCGAGGGCGAGGCGGGCGACCTCGAATTCCATCTGGTCGACCGTGAGCTCTGAGCTGCGCTTCGAGGCGGGCGGTCGCAGCGCGGCGCTGAAGATCAACGTCTCCGGCCGCGCCCGCGCGATGCGGCTGAGGGTCGACCGTCGCACCGGCGAAATCGTCCTCACCATTCCCCGCCGCGCCTCGCGCGGGCAGGCCCTCGAATGGGCGGCGGGCCATCGCGAATGGATAGAGAAGCAATTGCTCGAGGTCCAGGCGGCGGAGCGGATCGTGCCGGACGGCATTGTGCCCCTCCACGGCGAGCCGCACCGCGTCGATTGGGCTCCGGAGCGGGGGCGCGCCGTCGCTGCATTCGACGGCCGGCTGCTCGTCGGGGGGCCGCCGGAGAATCTCGAGGCGCGGGTGGTGCGCTGGCTCAAGCGGCAGGCGCTCGATCTGCTCTCGCGCGAGACTCGCGAGTTTGCTGGTCTGGCCGGCGTGACCGTGAGCCGGGTGGGTATCGGCGATCCGCTCTCCCGCTGGGGGAGCTGCTCGGCCTCCGGAGCGATACGCTATAGCTGGCGACTGATCCTCGTCCCGGAATTCGTCCGCCGCGCTACCGTGGCCCACGAAGTCGCGCACCGGGTGCACATGCACCACGGGCCCGATTTCCACGCTTTGGTCGAGCGGCTGGCCGGCGGCGACGCGCGGCGGGCGCGCTTATGGTTGCGCAGTCGCGGCGCGGGGCTCCATCGCATCGTCCCCAGAGGGTGACGGACGCGGCGCCGGCGGCGCAGCGGGCGGGCGGCGGGACGGGCCCGGCTCGCGCCGCGGCCGGTCGCCGTTGATCGCCCGATCGAGCCAGTCGCGGTCGAGCCGCTCCGGCCGCTGTTCGGGCCGCTGCTCGGGCGGCGGCGCGGCCTGATCGCGGGGGCGAGGATCGGCCTGCTCCTCGTCCTCGGGTGGAACTCCGCCGCTCGAGGGCAACGGATTGCCATCGGGGTCGACGAATTGCTGCTGCTGGCCGTTGTCGGCGGCGCCATACCAGGCCTCGTCGTCGGGTTCCTGCTGCCAGTCGGGCGGCTTCACCTGGGTCTCGAAATTCTCGACCGGCCGGTTGGCGACCGCGCGGATCATGAAGTCGTGAAAGGCGCGCGCCGGGGCCGTGCCCCCCTGGAGGCCGGGAACCACCTTGTTGTCGTCGCGTCCCATCCAGATGCCGGTGGTGAGGCCGCTCGAGAAACCGAGGAACCAGCCGTCCTTGTTCAGCGTAGTCGTGCCCGTCTTGCCGGCGACGGGCCGGCCGATCTGGGCGGCGCGGCCGGTGCCGGTCAGAACCGCGGTTTGCATGAGGTCGGTCATTTCGGCCGCGATCCACGGCGTGAACAGGACGCGGTTGTCGGGCGGCTGCTGCTGGTAGAGCAATTCGCCCTTCGAAGTCGTCACCCGCTTGATGCCGTAAGGCACGACCGCGACGCCCTTGGCCGAGACGGCGGCAAAGGCTCGCGTCATGTCGATCAGCCGCACCTCCGAGCTGCCGAGCGCCATCGAGGGATGGGTGACGACCTTGGTCGTAATGCCGAGCCGCTGGGCCATGTCGGCGACGGTCGAGAATCCGACTTCCTGGCCGAGCCGTACCGAGACGGTGTTGATCGACTGGGCGAAGGCCTGGCGCAGGCTGACCTGGCCGGTAATGACATGGCCGTTGTTGCGCGGGCTCCAGCCGTTGATGACGATGGGATCGGCGGCGATCATGTCGTCCGGCCTGTGCCCCGCCTCGAGCGCGGCGAGGTAGACGAACAGCTTGAAGGCGGAACCGGGCTGGCGCGCCGCCTGGGTGGAGCGGTTGTAGATCGAGCTCACATAATCGCGCCCGCCGACCATCGCCCGAACCGCCCCGTCGCGGTCGAGCGCGACCAGCGCCCCCTGCGCGCCGGCCGGAGTGGTGGCGTTGATAACCTGGTCGGCGAGCTTCTGCATGTTGGGATCGAGCGTCGTCCAGACCTCGATCGGCTGCACCGACTCGTCGATCAGGGTGTCGAGCTGCGGCAGCACCCAGTCGGTGAAATAGCGGACGCTGTTCTGCTTCGGAGTCGGGACGATGCCGACCCGCGCCGGCTCCGCGTTCGCCGCCTCTTCCGGCGTGATCTTCCCCGCCTCCTGCATCAGCTTGATGACCACGGCGGCGCGGCCCTTGGCGGCCTCGGCGTCGGCGCTCGGCGCGTAGTTGGAGGGCGCCTTGACGAGGCCGGCGATGATCGCCGCTTCCGACAGGTTCAGGGTCCGCGCCGAATGGCCGAAGAATTTCCGCGACGCCGCGTCGATGCCGTAGGCGCCGCCGCCGAAATAGACGCGGTTGAGGTACAGTTCGAGGATCTGGTCCTTGCTGAACCGCCGTTCGAGCGCGAGGGCGAGGATCCCCTCCTTGATTTTGCGGCCGAAGGTGCGGTTGTTGGTCAGGAAGATGTTGCGGGCGAGCTGCTGGGTGATGGTCGAGCCGCCCTGGGTCCAGCGGCCCTTGGTGATCCTAATGCTGAAGGCGCGGGCGAGACCGATCGGGTCGATTCCGATATGGCTCCGGAAGCGCCGGTCCTCGACCGACACCATCGCGTCCTTCATCACCTGCGGGATCTCGTTATATTGCAGCCAGTCGCCGAAGCTCGGCCCCAGCGCGACAAGCACCGATCCGTCGGCGGCGTGGACGCGGATCATCTGGCCGAGCTTGTTGCGGTTGACGAGCTCGGAATAATCGGGGAGCTCGCTCATCGCCACCGCGACGGCGACGGCCAAGGCGACGAGCCCCAGCAGGGCGGAATAGAAGCCGATCTTGAGGGCGCCGATCGTCCACCGCTTGAGCGGCGACCGGGAGGAAGCGTCACTGGCCATCGCCGCCAGCCTAGGGCCAGACGAGTCGCCCTACAAGCGGGCGCATCTTCCTCAGCCCTCGCCCTTCGGCTCGAAATCCAGCGCGGCGCTGTTGATGCAATAGCGCAGGCCGGTAGGGCCGGGGCCGTCGGGGAAGACGTGGCCGAGGTGCCCGTCGCAGCGGGCGCAGCGCACCTCGACGCGGCGCATGCCGTGGCTGGCGTCGCTATGCTCGCTGATCGCCTGGCCCGCGGGCTGGGTGAAGCTCGGCCAGCCGCTGCCGCTGTCGAACTTGGTGTCGCTCGCGAACAAAGTCTCGCCGCAGCCGGCGCAGCGATATTCGCCCGCCTCGTGATTGTCGACATAGCGTCCGCTGAACGCCGGCTCAGTCCCCGCCTCGCGGAGCACATGATATTGCTCCGGCGAGAGCTTTTCGCGCCACTCCCGCTCGGACATGTCGATCCGCTCCTCTTGCGTCATGACGGCATACTTCCCCTGGTCGCGGGGTACAACTCATGCGTCTGCGCCTTGTTTCAGGCGCATGAAGAGGAAGACGGGCACGCCGCTCGCTATCAAGCCAAGTCCCCAGAGGTTCGCCTCGGTCCCCGCGCCCCACATTGCCCAGGCTGAATAAGCCGTCCCGAGCAAGGCGGCCGAGAAGAGCAGATTACCGCTCGCCATGCGCCGCCGCGCCGGGAGCATTATCGCGGCGAGCGAGCAGACGAGATAGGCGACGAGCGACGCGGTGGTGGCGAGCAGGATCAGGAACTTGAACAGGTCCGTCGCGCTACGGGCGGCGTTGAGCAGCAGCACGGCGGTGATCAGGCAGCTGGTGACGACATAGGCCCTGACCGGGGTGCCGCGCTTCGAACGCGCCGCCAGCCAGCGCGGCAACACCCCGTCGCTCGCCATCGCCCACGGCATCTCGCCCTGGAGGAGAATCCAGCCGTTCAACGCCCCGAAGGCGGTGATCGCCGCGAACAGGGCGAGTATCGCCCCGGCCGCCGGCCCCCAATGCAGGGCGACGAAGTCGGCGAGCGGCGCGCCCGAGCGTGAAGCCTCGTCGACCGGCAGCAGCAAAGCCGGCGCCGAGCAGGCGAAGAGGTAGACGAGGCCCGTCACCGCCGTTCCCACCACTGTCGCCCGGCCGATCACTCGCCGCGGATTCTCGACCTTCTCGGCCGGAATTGTCGCCGATTCGAGTCCGAGGAAGCTCCACAGGGTCAAAGTCGCCGCAGCGCCGATTCCGCTCGGCCCGGAGAAAGCGAAATGCTCGGCGCGGAGTGGCGGCAACACCGAAATTCCCTGCCGCGCGAGGACGATCGCGGCGAGCAGGATGACTGCGGCGAGCGGCAGGAACTTGAGGGCGGTTACCCCCACCTGGAGGCCGCCGGCGAGCTTGGCGCCGAGGCAATTCACCAGGGTCAGCAGCCACAGGATGCCGAGCGTCCACCAGATTCTGTGGGCTGCGACGAGCGGGACGAGCGTGCCGAGCGGCGCCACCACCCCGGTCGCGACCGCGACGTTGCCGATCCACAGCGACACCCAATAGGTCCAGGCGACGACGAAGCCGACGAACGACCCGAACGCCTCGCGGCCATAGGCATAGGGCCCGCCCGCTTCGGGAAAGGCGCTCGCCAGCCGGCCGAAGACGATCGCAAGGCACAGCGCGCCGCCGATCGTGAAGAGCCAGCCGAACACGCCCGCCCAGCCGAACGGCGCCAGGCTCGCCGGCAGCAGATAGACGCCCGAGCCGATCATGTTGCCGATCACGAGGGCGAGGCAGATCCAGAAGCCGAAGGGGCGGGAGTTCGCCGAGCCTGCCATGGACCCTCTTCCGGGGGATATCGTGCCGAAACCGTCCCCCGGACGGTTTCCTACCGGCACGATGTGGTGCGGTCGAGAAGACTCGAACTTCCACGGCCTTTCGGCCACAGCGACCTCAACGCTGCGCGTCTACCAGTTCCGCCACGACCGCACGTGAAACCCGCCGGGCGGACCCCCGGCGCTGGCAAGAGCGGGCCTCTAGCAAAGGGGTCCGGTGGGTGCAACGGGGACAGTCACTTTTCCGCACGGCGGTTACGGTACGGATCCGTCGTGCGGAAAAGTGACTGTCCCCATTCAGCTCCCTCAATACAGGAACATCGGCATGCCTTCGACGCGCATCAGCTTGGCGCGGTAGGCGGCTGGGTCGTAGAGGCCGCCGACGTCGACCGACTTGCGGCCCTTGAGCAGGGTGTCGATCGGGACATGGTCGTAATTGCCCCCGGTCAGAGTCACCATCCGCCCCGCGTCGCCGCGCGCCAGCAGCTGGACCGCCAGCGCGCCGAAGGCGAGGCCGACCATCCGGTCCATCGCGTCGGGCTCGCCGGCCCGCATCAAATAAGCAAGCTCCTGGATGACCACGCCGCTGCCGAGCCGCTCGGTGATCGCGCGGCCGAGCCGCTGGCCGATGCCGAGGTCGCCGCGCTGGCTGGCCGGCCTGGAGAGCTCGGTGCCATCCTCCGCCTCGCCCCGGATCGTCGCGCCTTCGGAGATCACGCACATGGCGTAGCAGGCCGGGTTGGTCCTCTTGTCCTCGCCCAGCAACGGCAGGAGCACGCTGAGATCGGCCGGCACCTCGGCGATGATGGTGCGGTCGACCTGGGCGAGGAAGCCGGCAAGCAGCGCCGTCTCGCCGCTGCGGCGCCCGAACAGCTCAACGACTCCGATCCGTTCGTGGCTTTCCACGGTGGTGCGCAGCGCGTTGATCGCCTCGACCGAGCGGCTCACCGCCGTCGAAAAGCCAATGCAATAATCGGTGCCGTAGACGTCGTTGTCCATCGTCTTGGGGATGGAGAGGACGGGCACCCCCTGGGCGGAGAGATGGGCGGAGAAGCGCAAGGTGCCGTCGCCGCCGAGCGTCACCATGGCGTCGATGCCGAGCGCTTCGAGCACCTCTAGCACATGGGCGGTCCGGTCGCCGGCCTGGAGGGTGCGCGGGTCGGTGCGCGAGGTGTGGAGGATGGTGCCGCCCATCCGGTCGATGCCGCGCACGCCCTCGCGGGTCAGGGGGAGGCTGTTGGCGGCGATGGTCGAGGGATCGCGCGGGTCGATGGCGAGCACCCCCTCCCAGCCGCGGCGGAAACCTGTCACCTCCCAGCCGAGGTCATCGGCGGAGAGGGTGATCGAGCGGATGCAGGGATTGAGCCCCGGCACGTCGCCGCCGCCGGTCAGGATGCCGATCCGCACGGCCCCCCGCTAAGCCTCAGACCGCCGGGCCGAAGCCGAGGTGAAGGCGCTTCGCCGCCGCCGGCACGTCCACTTCGGCGCTGTTGATCGTCGCGCTCTGCCCGGGCTGGAGCTCGGAGACTGGGGGCGAGATCGACCAGGCGTAGACCGTCTTGCCGGCCCCGTCGCGAAGCTCGGCGCGGATCGAGGGCACGTGCTGGACCGTGCGGGTGGGGTTCCAGATGCGGCCGGTGACGTTCAGCACGCTGTTGCCGCTCTCGAGCGGCTGGCGCGAGGCGGTGCCGGTGATGCCGAGCGGCGTCCCCTGGCCGATGAGAGCGAGGCTGCCGCCGAGGCTCGGCACTCCGAACCAGGAGATTGCGGCGGTGGCGGCGAGCATCAGCAAAGCGGCGGCGACCGCCACCATCGTCCAGATCCGCGCCGGGTTGCGCCGGGGGCGGAAAGGCGGCTGGTGGGCGAAGGCATCGAAATCCTGTGGCTCCTCGGCGGGTGCGGGGCCGAGGATGGCGCTCGAAGGCGCTCGGCGGACGGCTTCCGGCACCGCTGGAGGCGGGGGTGGCGGCGCAGGCGCCGGCGGCGGAGGAGGGGGTGGCGCGTGCCGCGGGGCGACGAAAGAGGGTGGCGCGCGCTCCTCGGCCTGATCCGGCGGCGGCGCGGCCGCGCGGGGGGGCGGCGGCGCCTGGAACCAGCTGTGGCGGCACGAGGCGCAGCGGACCTGCCGCCCGGCAGGGCCGATCGCGCTGTCCGGCACCGCATAGCGCGTCTTGCAGGCAGGACAGCTCAGGATCATCGGCTACAAGACGTCCCTTCACCTTGGTTTGCGAGACCAAGCACATTCGAGCCGCGCCATGCAAGCTTCGGCTTTGACAGGTTTACGCGCCGCCGCCGGCCATGCCATTGAGGGGCGGAGGGGCGCGACCCGGCGGAGGCGTATCTGAGCACGAGCGGAACGATCGTTCAGTTCGACAATGTCGGCCTGCGCTACGGGACCGGCGCCGAGACTCTGTCGGACCTGAGCTTCTCCTTGCGGGAGGGCGGATTCTACTTCCTCACCGGGCCGTCGGGCGCCGGCAAGACCTCGCTGCTGAAGCTCCTCTACCTCGCCCAGCGGCCGAGCCGCGGCCTCATCCGACTGTTCGATGAGGACATCGTCACCATGCCGAGGAAGCGCCTGCCGGGCTTCCGCCGGCGCATCGGGGTCGTCTTCCAGGATTTCCGGCTGGTTCCCCACCTCTCGGCCCACGACAATGTCGCCTTGCCCTTGCGCGTCGCGGGCGTGCAGGACCGCGACCTCGAGGGCCCGGTCCAGGAGATGCTCGCCTGGGTCGGCCTCGGCCACCGGGCGACGGCGCGGCCGGCGACGCTGTCGGGCGGGGAGCAGCAGAGGGTCGCCATCGCCCGCGCCGTCATCGCCCGGCCCGAGCTGCTCGTCGCCGACGAGCCGACCGGCAACGTCGACCCCGAGATGGCAAAGCGCCTGCTGCATCTCTTCGACGGCCTCAACAAGCTCGGGACGACGGTGGTGGTGGCCACCCACGATCTCCACCTCATCTCGTCGATCGGCCGGTCGGAGATGCTGCGGCTCGATCGCGGCGAGCTGCTCGATCCGACCGGCGCGCTGCGCCACCCGCCGCGCCGGCCGGAAATCGGGAGTAATGGCGCGTGAAGACCGGCGTCCGCAGGTTCGCCACCGCCGACGCGCGGCTGCTGCCCGAAGGGCGGCTCGCCGGCCCCATGCCCTGGGTGCTGGCGATCATGATGTTCCTGACCCTGCTCGCCGCCGCCGCCGGCTTCGGCCTCGGCAGCGCCGCGCGAAGCCTCAGCGCCGATGTCGGCAACCGCGCCACGGTGCAGATCGTCGAGGCCAATCCGGACCGGCGCGACGCCGAGGCGCGTGACGCCGTGGCATTGCTCCAGCACCAGCCCGGGGTCGAGGGGGTGCGCCGCATCGGCGATGAGGAGATGGGTCGGCTGCTGGCGCCTTGGCTCGGCAGCGGCGGGCTCGGCGGCGACATACCGGTGCCGGCGATGATCGACGTCGACCTCACTCCCGCCGCCTACGCCCAGCTCGACCGGCTGCGCGCGGCGGTCGAGACGGTGGCGCCCTCGGCCCGCGTCGACGACAACGGCCAGTGGCTGGCGCCGCTCGGGCGGCTGATGCGGGCGCTGCAATGGCTCGCCGTCGCCCTCGTTCTGCTGATGATCGCCGCGACCGCCGCCACCGTCGTCCTTGCTGCCCGGGCGGCGCTCGACACCCATCGCGCGACGATCGAGGTGCTGCATTTGATGGGGGCGACTGACGTGCAGGTCGCCCGGCTGTTCCAGCGCCGCATCGCGCTGGACGCGGCGTTCGGCGGCGGTGTCGGCCTGGTGGCCGCCGCCGCCGTGCTGCTCCTGATCGGCAGCCGTGTCGCCGCGCTCGGCTCGGATCTGCTCGGTTCGGCCGAGATTCCGGCGGCGGCCTGGCTGTTGCTCGTCGCTTTGCCCGTTTTCGGAATCCTCCTGGCGACTTTGGTGGCGCGCGCCGCCATCCTTCGTGCATTGGGGCGAATGCTGTGATCGTCCGCATTCTCGCCTTTCTCGCTCTCCTCTACCTTCTCGGCTATGCGATGTTCGCCGTCGCGCTGCCGCGCCCGGCCGGCGACCAGCCGACGGACGCGATCGTCGTCCTCACCGGCGCGCCGGGGCGGATCGAGCGCGGCCTCGACCTGCTCGCCGGCGGCAAGGCGAAGCGCCTGCTCGTCTCCGGAGTCGCCCGGACCGTGCGCCCGATCGACCTCGCCGCCCAATATCCGGACCGCGCCGCTCAGTTCCGCTGCTGCGTCGATCTCGGCCGGGAATCGGTCGACACCCGCTCCAATGCCGATGAGGTGGCGCAATGGGTGAAGCGCCGCGGCTTCAGGACATTGCGCCTCGTCACCACCGATTGGCACATGCGCCGTGCTCGCTTCGAGCTTTCCCGCCAGCTCCCGGACGGCGTCACCCTGACCGGCGACGCGGTCGAGAGCAGCCCCAGCTTCCGCCAGCTGTTCATGGAATATAACAAATATCTGCTCCGCCGGGCGGCCGTCTTCGTCGGCCTCTGATGCGGTTCGTCCGGTCGATTTTCTTCACCTTCGTCTTCTACGCCGGCACTATCCTTTTCGTAGCGGCGGGGGTGCCGGCGCTGCCGTTCGGCGGCCGCGCCGTCCGCGCCGTCGCCAACGCCTGGGCCGCCTTCCACCGCGCCTGCGCCGCCGGCCTGCTCGGCATCCGCACCCGCATCGAGGGCGAGGTGCCGGCAGGCGCCGTCCTCGTCGCCGCCAAGCACCAGTCGATGTTCGAGACGCTGGAGCTGGTCGTCCTGCTCCGTGCTCCGCGCATCGTCATGAAGCGCGAGCTGGCGCGGATCCCGCTCTGGGGCTGGCTCGCCACCGGATACGGCATGATCGCGGTCGACCGTTCGGGCGGCGCAGCGGCGCTGAGGCGGATGATGAAGGAAGGCGAACGCGCCCGAGCCGAGGGGCGGCCGGTGGTGATCTTCCCGGAAGGCACGCGGGTCGCGCCGGGCGAATCTCCGGCGCTGCAGCCGGGCTTCGCCGGGCTCTACCGCGCGCTCGGCCTGCCGGTGGTCCCCGTCGCGCTCGACAGCGGCCGGCTCTGGCCGCGGCGGAGCTTCGTCAAGTCCGCGGGCCTTGTGACCATGCGATTCGGCGAGCCGATCCCGCCGGGCCTCCCCCGCCGCGAGATCGAAGCACGGGTCCACGCCGCGATCAACGCGCTGGAG
Organism: Sphingomonadales bacterium; assembly: GCA_034668625.1. Lineage (GTDB taxonomy): Bacteria > Pseudomonadota > Alphaproteobacteria > Sphingomonadales > Sphingomonadaceae > Allosphingosinicella. Next base: position 208,760 of record JAXDOX010000034.1, on the reverse strand, counting down.
GCTCCAGCCAGCTGACCGAGCGGCCGTGGGGGTGGGTCCAGGCGAGCAGCCGGTCCTCGCCGCGCGGCCACAGGCGGAGGCGCAGGCTGTAGCGCTCGTCGCCGGGCACCTTCTCCATGCGCAGCCAGCCCAGCGGCTCGCGCTCGCCCGCGGCCTCGACCGCGGCCGCCACCCGCGCCTGCGTCGCCTCCGGAAAGTACTGGTATGCAACGGAGTGCATGATTATGCGCGCCGTCCCCTCCGCGGCGGGGCGGTCCAGCTGCATGATTATCCAATCGCCCGCGTCGCCCGCATCGACCGGAGGCGGATCGGCGGCACGCAGCGCGATCGCCCGTTCGGCCTGGACGAGCCGCTCTTCCTGATCGGGCCAGATATAGGCGAGAAGCCGGTCCGGGTCGTCGGCGGGGCGCAGATCGACGCCCCGCCGGCCGGCAACCACCACGTCCGCCACGGGCGGCGGTGGGCCCTTCCACTCCGGGCGGAGCCGGAGCGGCGAGGCGGGATCGCCGGCGCGGCGGCCGCCAAGTTCGTAGCCGTACCGGTCGAGGATCAGGTTGAGGCCGGCGCTTGCGCCGAGCTCGAGCAGGTGGAGCGGTCGCCGCAGCGCGTCCGCCGCGACGAGCAGCCCCGCCATCAGCACCGCCGAGCGCCCGACTTCGTTGGTCTGCGGCGCACTGTCGAGCCACGGCATCAGGTCGGCCCGGTCGAGCACCGGCCGCAAGGCGGCGGCGAGCGCCGCCTCGCGCGGCGTCGGATGAGGCGGATAGAGCGCGGCCAGCTGCGGCACAACGCCGGCGCGGACGAGTCCGTGGAGGCCGCCGCAAAGGCGCAGCGCCAGCGCATCGGCCGACGGCGCGGGATCGCCCGGCCATTCGAGGACGCGGCGGCCCGCGGCGGTGGTCCGGTCGAGCGTCTCGCCGAGCGTCCGGCACAGCAAGGCGGTGAAGGGCGAGCCGAGCTTGTCGCACCAGCCCGCCTGCTCGGCGAAGCTGGCGCGGACCGAGGGCTCAGTCGCGGAGGCGGGCACCGGCCTTGCCGGCGGCGGCGACGATCCGGTCGGAGATCGCCTTCAATTCCTCGTCGGTGAAGCTCTTGTCGTCCGGCTGGAGAATCACCTCGAGGGCGAGCGACTTCTGCCCTTCCGGCACGCCCGGGCCGGTGAAGACGTCGAACAGCCGAACCTGCGCGATCGCCTGCCGGTCGGCGCCGCGTACCGCCCGCAGCAGAGCGTCGGCGGCGGTCCTTTCCGCAACGAGGAAGGCGAAGTCGCGCTTCACCGCCTGGAGGGCCGGCGGGGCGTAGGCGTCGCGCATGGGCCCGCTGGCGCGCTTCTGCGGTAGCGCGTCGAGGTAGATTTCCGCCGCCACCGCCGGACCGTCGAGGTCGAAGGCCCTCAGCGTCGCCGGGTGGAGCTCGCCGAATTCGGCAAGCACGGTCTTCGGCCCGAGGCAGAGGCGCGCCGAGCGGCCCGGATGGTAGACTGCGGAGGCGCCGTCCAGCGCCTGCAGAGTCTCGACCCGGCCGCCGCCGGCGGCGAGGATGGCGAGCGCTTCCGCCTTGGCGTCATAGGCGTCGAAGCTGCGCGTCTTGCCGCTCCGCCAGTCGCGCCCGTCCCGCTCGCCGGCGAGGACAAGGCCGAGGGTCGGCCGCTCGCCGTCGGCGAGGTAGCGGCGGCCGAGCTCGAAGAGGCGGACGCTGTCGGCGCCCCGCGCCAGGTTGCGCCGAACTGCCGAGAGCAGGCCCGGCAGCAGCGACGGCCGCATCGCCTTTAAATCCTCACTGATCGGGTTGTCGAGCACCCAGGCCGCGCCGCCGAACGGCGCCGCCTCGGCTTCCGAGACGAAGCTCCAGGTCACCGCCTCGTTGAGCCCGCGGGCGGCCGCCATCCGCCGCGCCTTGCGCTCGACCATTTGCTCCGGAGTAGCCGTCGGCCGCGCGACGCCCGCCGCGCGGGGCAGCGGAGTCGCGGGCACCTTGTCATAACCATGGATCCGCGCGACCTCCTCGACGAGGTCGGCCTCACCGTCGACGTCGCGCCGCCACGAGGGGGCAGAGACTCGCCAGGTCTCGCCTTCCTCCACTCCGAAGCCCAACCGGCCGAGTATCTCTTTCTGCCGCGCCTCGGGGACGTCGATGCCGGCCAGCTCGCGGGCGCGGGCGGGGCGGTAGTCGACGACCTTGCACAGGTCGGGCGGGCTGCCCGCCCGGACGATCTCGGAAGCTTCGCCCCCCGCCAGCTCGATCGCCATCGCCGTCGCCAGGGCCAGGCCGGTCTCCACGAAGGCCGGGTCTATGCCGCGCTCGAAGCGGCTCCGCGCGTCGGAGGTCAAGGCCAGCTTCTGGCCGGTGCGGGCGATATGCTCGGGGTCGAAATAGGCGCATTCGATGAGGATGTCGGTGGTCGCCTCGGTGACTCCTGAATGCTCGCCGCCCATGATTCCGCCGATGTCGTGGACTCGCGAATCGTCGGCGATCACGGTCATCGTCGGGTCGAGCGCATAGGTCTTGCCATTGAGGGCGAGCATTTCCTCGCCGTCGCGGGCGCGGCGGGCGACGACCGCGCCGTTCAGCCGGGCTAGGTCGTAGACGTGAAGCGGCCGTCCGTAGCCGAGCATGATGTAGTTGGTCAGGTCGACCAGCGCGCTGATCGGCCTCTGGCCGACCGCCTTCAGCCTTCGCTGCAGCCATTGCGGCGAAGGCCCGTTGCGGACTCCGCGGATGACGCGGCCGTAGAAAGCGGGGCAGCCTTCGGGATCGTCGGTGCGGATCTCGAGCGGGCAGGGAAAGGCGCCGGCAATCTCCCGCGTCTCGGCCGGCTTCAGCGTGCCGAGGCCGGCGGCGGCGAGGTCGCGGGCGATGCCGTGGACGCCCATGCAATCCTGCCGGTTGGGCGTCACCGCGACCTCGATCGCCGGATCGTCGAGCCCCGCCCACGGCGCGAAGGCGGCGCCGACCGGCGCGTCTTCGGAGAGCTCGATGATGCCGTCATGCTCGTCGCCCAGCTCCAGCTCGCGTACCGAGCACATCATGCCGCGGCTCTCGACGCCGCGGATCGCGGCCACCTTCAAAACGAGGTCGCTGCCCGGCACATGGGCGCCCGGCGCCCCGAACACCCCGACGAGGCCGGCGCGGGCGTTGGGGGCGCCGCAGACGACCTGGATCGCCTCGCCCGTCCCCGCATCGACGGTGAGCACCTGAAGCTTGTCCGCCTGCGGGTGCCGCTCGGCGGTCAGCACCCTGGCGATCGTGAACGGCGCGAGCTTCTCCGCCGGATTCTCGACCCCCTCGACCTCGAGGCCGATGCGGGTGAGGGTCTCGACGATCTCCTCGAGCGAGGCGGACGTGTCGAGATGCTCCTTCAGCCAGGAAAGGGTGAACTTCACGCCCCCACGCCCCCGCTTAGCGTCGGAACGTCGAGGGCGGAGAAGCCGTAATGCTTCAGCCACCTCAGATCGCCGTCGAAGAAGGCGCGCAGATCGTCCATGCCGTATTTGAGCATGGCGAGCCGGTCGATGCCGCAGCCGAAGGCGAAGCCCTGCCACTCGCCCGGGTCGATCCCGCAGGCGCGGAGCACGCGCGGGTGGACCATGCCCGAGCCGCCCAGCTCCATCCAGCCGTCACTGCCGCCGAGCACCCGCCGGCCCTTTACCAGAGTGTAGCCGACATCGATCTCCGCCGAGGGCTCGGTGAAGGGGAAGTAAGAGGGGCGGAGGCGAAGGACGATGTCGTCGCGCTCGAAGAAGGCGCGCACGAAGGTCTCGAGCGTCCATTTCAGATGCCCGAGCGTGATGCCGCGGTCGATGACCAGGCCTTCGACCTGGTGGAACATCGGCGTGTGGGTCGCGTCGCTGTCCGATCGGTAGGTGCGGCCGGGCGCGATGATGTAGAGCGGCGGCGCCTGCGTCTGCATCGTGCGGATCTGCACCGGCGAAGTGTGGGTGCGCAGCAGCATCCGCAGCGTATCCCCGCCGGCGAAGCCGGGGTCGAGCGCCGCCTGCTCGGCCGTCCGGTCCATCTCCGCCGGGAAATAGAAAGTGTCGTGCATCGCTCGCGCCGGGTGGGTCTCGGGGATGTTGAGCGCGGTGAAGTTGCGCCAGTCGTCCTCGATCTCCGGCCCGGTGGCGACCGAGAAGCCGAGGTCGGCGAAGATCTCGGCGAGCTCGTCCATCACCTGGCTGACCGGGTGGATTGTGCCTTGCGGGCCCGTCGCAACCGGCAGCGTCATGTCGAGAGTCTCGGTGGCGAGGCGCCGGTCCAGCGCCGCCGCCTCCAGTGCCGCCTTGCGCGCGGCGATCGCCTCGCTGACCCGCTCGCGCAGCGCTTGGATGCGCGGCCCCTTGGTCTGCCGCTCCTCCGGCGTCATGCCGCCAAGCGTCTTGAGGAGCGCGGTCACCGACCCCTGCTTGCCGAGCGCCGCCACCCGCTCCGCCTCCAGAGCCTGGAGGTCGGCAACGGCCTCGATGCGGCCGATGAGGTCGCTCGCAAGCAGGTCGAGATCGGACATTGGGGCGCTCTAGACGAAATCCGTGCGACGGGGACAGTCACTTTTCCGCACGATGGCGCTCGCCTTCATGCGGCCTTGGGAAAAGTGACTGTCCCATGCCGCCGCTGGCCCGGCGCCCCCGCCGCCGCTACAAGGGGGCATGCCGGAGCGCATATGGCCCGAGCTTTCCGCGTTGCGCGACGGTCCGACCATCGCCACCCTCCACCTCGTCAGCCAGATCGTCGGCAAGGCGGCCGCGGCCCTGCTGCCCTGGCGCAACCATAGCTGGCACACGGCCCTGCATCTCCATCCGCGCGGCCTCAGGACCGAGCCGCTCTACGGGGCCGGCGCCCCGTTCGAGGTCGGTCTGGACCTCATCGACCACGACTTTGTCTTCGCCGACGCCCGCGGCACCCGCCGCGTTCCGCTGAGGCCGACGACGCTCGCCGATTTCCATACGGAGGTGCTGGCGCTGCTCGAGGAGGCGCGGCGCGACGTGCCGCTCGACGCCGCGCCGAACGAGGTCGAGCCTTCCATCCCCTTCGCCGAAGACCGCGCCGAGCGAGTCTACGACCGCGACAGCGCCGAGCGCCTGCTGCGCGCTTTGCTTCACGCGGATCGGGTGCTGCGCCTCTTCCGCTCCGCCTTCCTGGGCAAGGCGAGCCCGGTCCATTTCTTCTGGGGAAGCTTCGACCTCGCCGTCACCCGCTTCTCCGGCCGCCCCGCGCCGCCCCACCCGGGCGGAGTCCCGCACCTTCCCGACGCGATCACCCGCGAGGCCTATAGCCACGAAGTGTCCAGCGCCGGCTTCTGGCCCGGCGGCGCCGGCATGGGAGGAGGCCCCTTCTTCTATTCCTACGCCTGGCCCCCGCCCGAAGGCTTCGCCGCGGCACGGGTCGAGCCGCGCCAAGGCCATTTCGACGAGGCCTATGGCGAGTTCATCCTCGATTATGAGGTGGTCCGGAGCGCGCCCGATCCCGACGCCCTGCTGCTCGATTTCCTCGAGTCGACCTACGCCGCCGCGGCCAATCTCGCCAAGTGGGACCGCGCGGCGCTGGAATGCGAGCGGGGAAGGCCGAGGGTGCCGAGGCCGGTCTGACCGGCGCGATCGCCTACCAGCTGCCGTCCGCCATCTTCCTCCGGCGCTCCAGCTCGGCCGGGCTGGGGTCGGGCGAGGCGAAGCTCCCGGTCCGGACCTCGCCCGCGGGCTGGTAGGCGGCGATGATCGAGCCCGCCGGCGTGACTTCGTGCTCGGTCATGCGCATCCCCCCGGCCGGCGTGCCCTCGCCGAACAGCCTCTTGCCCGAGCCGAGCACGAGCGGGAAGATCATCAGCACCAGCTCGTCGAGCAAGCCCGCCGCCAGCAGCTGCGGGTAGAGCGAGGAGGAACCCTGGATGATGAGGTCGGGGCCGGCGCTCCTTTTGACCCCCGCCACCGCGTCGATGCCGGTCACCCGCTCGCTGTTCCGCCACGGTAAGGGCGCCTCGCCGGCGGTCACGACATATTTAGTCGCCCGGTCGAACGGATCCCTGATGTCCTTCTGGTCGTCGGGCGCGAACGGCCAGTAGGCGGCGAAGATGTCGTAGGTCCGGCGGCCGAGCAGCAGGTCGAACTCGCCGCCGAACAGCCGCCCGATGCGGCGGCCGACCGCCTCGTCGAACAGCCCCGCCATCCAGCCGCCATGCTCGAAGCCGCCGGTCGGATCCTCCGTCGGGCCGCCCGGCGCCTGCATCACCCCGTCGAGCGAAACGAACGCCGCCCCGATCATCCTGCGCATCGACGGCTCCTCCTTCCTTACGCGGCTTCGGCTTTCTTTCTCTCACGCGGCGCGGAGAAGATGAACCCCCCGGTCACCGGGCGACGCAGGCTCAATGCGGCGTCTGGCGGACCAGGGCCAGGCCGAACTCCCGCTCGAACGGCACGAAGTCGCGGTCGCCGTGGAGCAAAATGAGGCCGTCGGCGAGGCAGCGCGCCGCGATCAAAGTATCGATCGTGCTTCGGACGATGATCCCCTTGCGCCGCAGCGCGCGGTAGAGGCGCGCGGCCTCGACCGCCAGCTCGCGTCCGCCGATCGCGATCGTTCGGACGGGCTCCAGCAGAAGCGCCCGCAGTGCAACCTAGGGATGCATGTCCCGAAGCCTGCCACCAATCGCTGCGCTGACGCTTCCAATGAACGCCCCGATGACAAGCGAGAGGCCGGTGAACGCGGCGAAGGTGGTCGCCACCTTTCGCGCCGCCTCCACTGCTTCCTTGGTCGTCGGAACATCGGCCGGGGCGGGAGCCAGGCTCGCCAAGGCGACCGCGGCAATAGCGACAATAGCCATGAGCACCGTCGCGGTTGCCCAGGTCAGAAGGCCGTGGGCCGTATCGCGGAACATGACCTCGTCGGTGTGCAGACCGTGCCACCGCACCCGCAACCTGCCGGTAAGATAACCGCCCATCGCTGCGGAGAGCCATTGCGTGACAATCAGCCAGAGGCCGGCGCCGATCGTGAAGCTCGTCGGTTTCGCGCCGACACCTGGCCAGGCCGAAACCGAGCCAAGGCCAAAGGCCGAGCCGAGGGTCAGAAGGGTCAGGGTCAACGCAATTGCGGCGACCGTGCCGGCCGCCACCGCGGACCAGGACACGGCGGAGCCTCCGGACTCGGTCGTGGTTCCGCCCGGATAGAGGACCGGGTCGACCGCGCTATAGGATTGGGTTGCCATGATCAGTGCCAGATCAGCAGCAGGAGGAGGATGATCGGCAGCGGAATGCCCAACAGCAACAGCAATATGCCTTTTCCCACAACCTCCTCCTTCAGCGTCGTCAAATTGACGGTTCGGGTGCGAAACGTGCTGTTTCGGCCGGAGTTCCAGCGGGGAGGTTCCAGGGTGCAGACCGCTATCATTTGCTTCGCCGCTGCGGCCCCTCCGCGCCTCCGCGCTTCCGCGTAACCCAAATCGGCCTCGCCGCCCCCGCTAAGGTGGAAAGCGGACGTCAGGCAGACCGCCGGAATGTGAGCCCGTAAGCTTCTCTCGATGAGCGGAACGCCAGAAGGCAAAATGTCATGATGGCAGGCCCGAAGCTCCACCACGCGAACAGGCGGAACGGCGATGGTGGTAATGATCGCTGTCCGCCGCTGGCCGCCAAAATGAATATTCCTGCCAAAAGCATTGAAGGGCCGGGCCTGCGAGCCAGACGCTGGTGATCGCAATCCAGATGCTTGCCGGCGTTCTCAGGAAAGTCGGGAGGAGGGCCAGGAAGATGGCGCCGCCCAGGCGGAGCAGCAGCACGCCCCAGAAATAGGGAGCGTCCAAGGCCGCGGCAGGCGAGCCGCCGTACCCCCAATCCCGGATCCCCACGAGGGTCCAGGAGCCGAGCGGCACCAGCACGACCAGTCCAACGACCACGATCAGAACCGGGATCGGCGGTAAGAGCTTCCTTGACCTGCCTTCGACTGGGCCCATCGCTTCCTCGCCGCGATCATCCCGCACCCCTGGGAATGTCGGCAATGGCTGGAAAGCGGACATTGGGTCCTTTAGGCAGCCCGCATGAAACTGGCGCTTCCAGCGCTTGCCCTGGCGAGCTTGGCCATTCCACAATCGGCCGTCGCTTGCGGCGGCCCGCGAAACTTCGCGCTCATCCACTCGGGTTTGCCGAACCCGCTTCCCAAAGATACATTCATCGCCGAGGTCGAGATCGAGACGTCCGATCAATGGAAGCTCTACACGTCGGGGCTTGAAGCGCGGGTCACGAGGCCGATCGCGGGCGCTTATCGTGGGGAGCGGATCATCTTGCGCCTGCCAGAGGAGAACAGCTGCGATTCTCCCTTCGCCAATGGGCGCTCGGGTCTGCTGGTCGCCATTCCTAGGTCCAGGGAAGGCGACGCCTGGGTCCTGTGGCCGGCCCTTGTGTCGCAGTATGACGGATACCGTCTGCGGGACGGATTTCAGTTCGGCAAATCGCCGCGTCGGTAGGCGGTGAGTGGGGAGTGAATGTCACTAGTGACTGTCACCCGCCGAATCCGGAGCGTGTGGATCTGCCATGATCTCAGCAAGCATAGCAGAGCCGGTTGCCGTAATTGACCACTGGACTGGCGCTCGCTGCCCCAGTTGGGTCCTCTCAACCAAGCCCCGTCGCTCAAACTCTGTCAGCGCGACATATGCGCTCTTTTCGTCCGCGTACGGCCGGCTGAGCCTGCCGTGTATCTCCGGAGCCCTCAGCCCTGGCTCACGCAAGACGATACTGAGCAGTTCCGGTGTGCGCGAGCTTCTCAGCGCCCCTAAGCTCGCTCTGGTCTGCTTGCCCGATTGAAGGAGCTTTCGTGCGGCTCGCGCACCCAAAAGCCGCTTTTGCGCTTCGCGACGTGAGATCGAACGTCCCTTCGCCTTAGCCGTGGAGATGGCCGCCAGACCCTGCTTGGTGAGTCGGTACAGCGGTGCGCGGCCCTCTACTTTTGACTGTTCGACGTACCCAGTCACGCGCAGCCGCTGCAGATGCTGACCGGTCCCGCAACGCCTTTTCGGCTTGAGGCCTGAGACATCAGTAAGGTCTAGCGCCCGCGCCTCCCCCAAAGCGTCCAAGGCCAACATGAGCTTTATATAGGCTGGCTTAAACGCGGCGGTCTCATCGATCGCGTCGAGGTGCTCGCGATCATGCTCATAGGCCGGGTGTTGAAGGCCTTTCCGGGTGAGACGGACGACGCGGCGCTTTGGCGTGCCGACATCCTCGACCAGCCCCTTCACCACCAGCCGTCGGAGGACGACGCGGTACCCGGGGCCCAGGCGTCCATTTAGCGCGGTCCCTCTCGCGCCGCCCGTAGAAGGAAGCAAGTTGAGCAGGTTTCTTTCCGTCCGCGTAAGGGAGGGCGTGCGCGCGGCGATGGCGTCGATATCTCGATGGCCCGACCGAACGTACAGCCAATCCGAAGTCTCCGTGGCAGTTGGTATTCTTCGAATTCGGCCTTCCTTCATGAGTTTCTTCAACAACTGGTCGATCGCCTGCCTGCTCACCCCAGCCAGTTCGCGGAGCTCAGCGGCTGTGTGCGGTGTCGCGAGCGCGTCAACAATTTGCTGCTGACGCGGGCCAAGCGGATGGCTGCGGCCGATCTTCTCCTCGACTGCGACGTCGAGGCCGCCGGCTTTGTACACACCGTGCCGAACTTTCTCGATATGGCCGTCCATCAGCAGGAGCGCGAGCGCTGCCCTGACATTCGCAATGTGCTTAAACTCGCGCGAGCGTATAACCCCTCTTTCGCGCACAAGACTGAGGAGCTCGGCGGCGCCAGTTCCAGGCTTCGGCTCCCATGTCGGGAGCCGGCCGTGGCGGACCGTAGCTGCTTCGGGATGCAGCTCGATCGTGATGTTCACGTCCTCGGCGCCGAAGTGGTGATGGATCACCTGCTCCATTCGCCGGCGGTCGAACGTTGGAGCTACGAACGAGATGGTAATGTCGTATCCAGCCGTTCTCCCCATGCGCCCGTCCCTTCTAACCAGATTGAAGCGCAGGTTTCGCTAGTTGGCAACTGCGCGCAGGAACGGTGACTGTCACCCGCCGAACGAGTGTCTGGACCTCGACCCCTCCGCGCCTTCGTGAACCCAAATCGGCCTCGTTCCCCGCACGGCGCCCGTCGCTACCCCAGGAACGGATAAGGCGAGATCGTCTTCTGCATTTCGTTGAGGGCCAGCGTCCGCCCCGCCGGGGCGGCGGCGCGTTGGGGGCAGCGTTGCCGGGGGCAGATCGCGCAGGCGGGGCCGATCGGGGTGACCAGGGGCTTGGCGAGGTCGAGGCCGTCGGCATAGGCGATCGCGGCCGCATGTTTGACGTCGCAGCCGAGACCGATGGCGAGCTGCGAGCTTTCGCGCGGGTCGAGGCGGACGGCGCGGTCGACGGTGCGGCTGATCGTGAAGAAGCGCATCCCGTCCGGAGTCTCGACGATCTGGGTGGCGACGCGGCCGGGCGTCTGGAAGGCGGCGTGCAAGTTCCAGCGCGGGCAGGTGCCCCCGAAGCGCGAGAAGGGGAAGGCCTCGCCGGCGAAACGCTTGGAAATGTTCCCGGCGGCGTCCACCCTCAGCATGAAGAAGGGGATGCCGCGCGCGCCGGTGCGGGCGAGGGTGGTCAGGCGGTGGGAGACCTGCTCGACGCTGGCCCCGAACTCGGCGCAGAGGCGGTCGACGTCGTAGCGCTGCCGCTGCGCCTCGGCGAGGAACCTGTCGTAGGGCATCAGAATCGCGCCCGCGGCGTAATTGGCGAGGCTCATGGTCAGCAGGCGGCGGGTCGGCAGGTCCGGAGCGCCGGCGGTCTCGGCCATCCGCTTGAGCATCGGCCCGAACTCGAACAGGGCCAATTGGTAGGCGGCGCCGAACGTCCGGCTCTCCGGCCGCAGCAAGGCGGAGAGCATCAGCCTTTTGCGGTGCAAATCGTAATGCTGGCTGGCGAAGTCGAGCGTTTCGGGCGGGGCGATCCGCGTGTCGGTGCCGAACGCCTCCCTGAGCCGGCGACGCAGCGCCTCGAACATTCCGGCCGGGTCGGCCAGCGCGCCCGCCAGCGTCTCGGCGGCCTCCTCGATGTAGGGGAAATGGTTGCGCTGGGCCTGGATATGGTCGCGCACCCACGCCTCGGGCGTGACCAGCGACGTCTCGTCCGGCGCGCCGCCGACCGGGTGCTGCCGCCGCTCGACGAGCGCGGCGTAGAGGCGGGCGACCGCGTCGGCGATGGCGGGCGCATTGTCGGCGACCTCGAGCAATTCGTAGCGCGGGATGCCGAGGTCGGCGAACAAAGGATCGGCGAAGATTTCGGCGAGCTGGTCAATGCCGGTCCCCTCGCTGCCTTCCGAGGCGAAGGCGCGAAGGTCGACATCGTAGATTTCGGCGAGGCGAAGCAGCACCTGCGCCGTCACCGGCCTCTGGTTGCGCTCGAGATGGTTGAGATAGCTCGGCGAGATGTGGATCTCGGTCGCCATGGCGCTCTGGTTGAGGCCCAGTTCGCGGCGAAGTCGTCTGAGACGACCGCCGAGATAGAGCTTGCGTTCGGGCGCGGGCACGGCGGCAACATTGTCAAAGCTTCACACGAGTCGCAAGTCATATCGTGACAGCGCGACCCTTTCCGGTGCGACACGGGGGCCGTTTCAGGGTTCATGGGCCGGCCTATTGGCTTCGAAAGGCCCGCCGATGACCGACTTCGCCGACCTCGTTCCAGCGCCGCCCGGCCGCTTCGACGGCATCGTACGGCCTTATGGGCCCGCCGAGGTCGCGCGGCTGCGCGGCTCGGTGGCGATCGAGCATAGTCTGGCCCGCCGCGGCGCCGCCCGCCTGTGGGAGTTGCTGCGGACCGAGGATTATGTGCACGCGCTCGGCGCCGTCACCGGCAACCAGGCGATGCAGATGGTCCGCGCCGGCCTGAAGGCGATCTATCTCTCCGGCTGGCAGGTCGCGGCCGACGCCAACACGGCCGGGGCCATGTATCCCGACCAATCGCTCTATCCGGCCAACGCCGGGCCGAAATTGTGCCGGCGGATCAACCGCACCCTGCAGCGCGCCGACCAGATCGAGCATGCCGAGGGCGGCGGGCGCAAAGAGGGGATAGGGGGGCGCGACTGGTTCGCGCCGATCGTCGCCGACGCCGAGGCCGGTTTCGGCGGGCCGCTGAACGCCTTCGAGATCATGAAGGCCTACATAGAGGCCGGCGCCGCCGGCGTGCATTTCGAGGACCAGCTGGCAGCTGAGAAGAAATGCGGCCACTTGGGCGGCAAGGTGCTGATCCCGACCGGGGCGCAAATCCGCAACCTCGCCGCCGCCCGTCTCGCCGCCGACGTCTGCGGAGTCCCCACGATTCTCGTGGCCCGCACCGACGCCGAGAGCGCCAGGCTGATCACGTCCGATATCGACGAGCGCGACCGGCCGTTCCTCACCGGCGAGCGGACCGCCGAGGGCTTCCACCGACTGAGGGAAGGGACCGGCGTCGACCATTGCATCGCCCGGGCCCTCGCCTTCGCGCCCCACGCCGACCTGCTCTGGTGGGAGACGAGCCGCCCGGATCTGGCGGAGGCGCGGCGCTTCGCCGAGGCGGTCCACCGCCAATTTCCCGGCAAGAGGCTCGCCTATAATTGCTCGCCCTCGTTCAACTGGAACGCGAATCTCGACCGCGAGACCATCGCCAACTTCCAGCGCGAGCTCGGCGCGATGGGCTACAAGTTCCAGTTCGTCACCCTGGCCGGTTTCCACAGCCTCAACCATGCGATGTTCGAGCTGGCCGGCGCCTACCGCGACCGCGGCATGGCGGCCTATTCGGAGCTGCAGCGGGCCGAGTTCGCCAGTGAGGCCGCCGGCTATACCGCGACTCGCCACCAGCGCGAAGTCGGCACCGGCTATTTCGATCTCGTCGCGCAGACCCTGTCGGGCGGCGAGGCTTCTACCATCGCTCTCGCGGAATCCACCGAGGCCGAACAGTTCATCACCGCCGTCGCCGCCGAATGAGGAGAGCCGCCATGATCAAACGCTATTGGGTGATCGGGGGCGAATATCAGGGCCCGGACTTCCGCGCCCTGATCCCGGGCACGGAGACGATGGCAGGTCCCTTCGAGGACGAGCGCCGGGCTCGCACCGAATGGACGAGGCTCAGCGGGTGCCCGGAAAAGAGCCGCAGCGCGACCCTGCGCTATTCGATCGCTGCGGAGCAGATGCACTGAGCCGTCGCCCCAGCGAAGGCTGGGGCCCATATGGCGGTGGCGACGAGGAAGCGGCATGGGTGCCAGCCGCCGCTGACATGGCGACAGAACGGAAAAAGGCGCCGGAGGTTTACCCCCCGGCGCCTTTCCTGTCTCAGCGCGACAAGAAGCTCAGGCCGAGGCCTGTGCCCCCTGCGCCGGCAGCGCCGACCGCGCCTGGGCGATGATGGCGCTGAACGCCTCGCCCTCGTGCATGGCGATGTCGGCGAGGACCTTGCGGTCGAGGTCGACTCCGGCGAGCTTCAGGCCGTGCATGAACTGGCCGTAGGTCAGCCCTTCCTGGCGGACCGCGGCGTTGATCCGCTGGATCCACAGCGCCCGGAAGCTCCGCTTCTTCACCTTGCGGTCGCGGTAGGCGTATTGACCGGCCTTCTCGACCGCCTGTCGGGCGATTCGGATCGTGTTCTTGCGGCGGCCGTAATAGCCTTTCGCCTGCTCGAGGATCCTCTTGTGGCGGGCCTTGGTGGTGGTCCCGCGCTTGACGCGTGCCATGGCGGTTCCTCCTTACTTCAGGCCGTAGGGCGCCCAGGCCTTCACCCGCGCCGTATCGGCGTCGGCGAGCACCTCGGTACCGCGATTCTGGCGAATATATTTGGCGTTGTGGCTGATCAGCCGGTGGCGCTTGCCAGCGACCCCGTGCTTGATCTTGCCGGTCGCCGTGAGCTTGAAGCGCTTCTTGACGCCGCTCTTGGTCTTCAGCTTGGGCATTTTCGTCTCCTTGTGCGCGCTAGGGCGCGACGGTTTTGAACAGCCACGGCAGCCCTGTTGGCCGGGCCGTTCGGTCTTTTCCAAAGGTGGAAAGAAGCGGCGCCTATAGAGGGGCGCGGCCGGGAAGGCAAGATCGTCATGGTGGCCGCGGGCGCGCTCGCCGGCTAAGCTCCGCCGATGGATTGCCCCCGTCCCGTCTCAATCCGCGCGCACGACGACGGCATCGACCGATGGGAGATGGCCGAAGCGGCGCCGGCGGCAATTCTCCACGGCCGCGTCGGGCGCTATACGAGCTATTGGGAAGCCAATCTCTCCTTCACCACCCGCCGTGAGCTCGCCGCAACCAGCGCGGTGCTGATCTTCGTGCTCGGCGATCCGCTCGAGATCACCGGCGCCGATGGCCGTGGCATCGTGCTGCAAGCCGGGGAGGGGTTCGTTGCCGGGATCGCCGATTCGACCTCGCTTTCGCGGGGTGCGGGCCGCCAGGACGGGGTGCAGATCGGGCTTCCCCTCCGAAGCCTCGCGGCGCTGGTCGGCATGCCGCCGGCCGAGCTCACCAACAAAGCGGTGCCGATGCGCGATCTGATCGGCCGCGCCGCGGACGATCTCGGTGGCGCGCTCGGCGAGGCGAACGGGGCCGGGGAGCGGTTCGCCTTGCTGGACCGGTTCCTGGCCGCCCGCCTCGCGGCGGAGGATCCGGGCGACCGCGAGATCGGCTGGGCGATCCGCCGGCTCGCCTCGGCCTGCGGCCCGGCCTCGGCGGTGCTGGCGGCGGAGATCGGATGGAGCCGCAAGCACTTCGCGAGCCGCTTCCGCGCGGCCACCGGCCTCGCCCCCGACCGCTTTCGCCGCCTCGCCCGGTTCGAGAGATTCGCCGCGTCATTGGCCGCGTGCCCGGCCGACAGCCTCGCCGGTCTCGCCTTCGACCACGGCTATGTCGACCAGTCGCACCTGCACCGCGAGGTGCTCGCTTTCTCCGGAATGGGCCCCGGGCAGCTCCGCGCCAGGCTGATCCCGAACCAAGGGGGCGTTCGCGACGGCTGAGGTTCCGATCGTACAAGCCTGGTCGGCCGCCGGACGGTAGAGCGGCGCAGACTATCGGGAGAAAATTCATGCCGGTGAAACCCGCCATCATCCCCGCCTTGCGCTACCGGGACGCGCCGGCGGCGATCGATTTCCTCTGTGCTGCATTCGGCTTTGACCGGCGCGACGTCTACCCGGATGCCGCCGATCCGCGGCTGGTCGTTCATGCCCAGCTGGTGCTGGACGGCAACATGATCATGCTGAGCAGCGTGCAGGCCACCGACTTCGCGCGCGATGCGCCGCTGAGGACGGTCGCCGAGGCGGGCGGCAACACTCTGACGCTTTACGTGGTGATCGACGATGTCGACGCCCACCACGGACGCGCGATCGCGGCGGGTGCGGACGTGTTCATGCCGCCCGAGGACCAGCCTTATGGCGGGCGCGCCTATACGGCCCGCGATCCCGAAGGCCATGTCTGGACCTTCGGCAGCTTCGATCCTTGGGCCGCGGCTTAGTCGAACAGGCTCGAGACCGACGTCTCGTCGGCGATGCGCTTGATCGCTTCGCCGAGCAAAGGCGCGATGGTGAGGAGGCGGATGCGGGGGGTGGCATTGGCCGCCTCGCCCTGTTCGATCGAATCGGTGATGACGAGCTCGCTCAGCACCGAATTGTCGACCCTGGCGACGGCGCCGCCCGAGAGGACTCCGTGGCTGCAATAAGCAACGACGTCCTCCGCTTCCGCTTCCTTGAGCGCGGCGGCAGCGTTGCACAAAGTGCCGGCCGAATCGACGATGTCGTCGATCAGGATGCAGAAGCGCCCCGCCACGTCGCCGATGATGTTCATCACCTCCGATTCGCCCGGCTTCTCGCGACGCTTGTCGACGATGGCGAGGGGGGCGTTGTTCAGCCGCTTGGCGAGCGCCCTCGCGCGGACCACGCCGCCGACGTCCGGCGAAACGACGGTGATCGGGCGGCCGGAAAAGTTCTCCTTGATGTCCTCGGCCATGACCGGCGCCGCCCAGAGATTGTCGGTGGGGATGTCGAAAAAGCCCTGGATCTGGCCGGCATGCAGGTCGACGGAGAGCACCCGGTTGGCGCCGGCGACGGTGATGAGGTTGGCGACCAGCTTGGCCGAGATCGGCGTGCGCGGCCCGGGTTTGCGGTCCTGCCGCGCATAGCCGAAATAGGGCAGCACCGCCGTGATCCGCTTCGCCGAGGCGCGACGGAGGGCGTCGATGCAGATCAAAAGCTCCATCAAATGGTCGTTGGCCGGGTAGGAGGTCGACTGGACTACGAACACGTCCTCGCCGCGAACGTTCTCGTTTATTTCGACGAACACCTCTTCATCTGCGAAACGGCGCACCGACGTGTCGGTGATCGGCAGCTCGAGATAGGCGGCGATGTCCCGCACCAGCGGCAGGTTCGAATTGCCGGCCATCAGCTTCATCTGGGAGTCCCTTCCGAGGCGCGAGCGCCTCCATAGGAAGGTGGAGGGCGGGGTGGCAACTGGCATATCCGGCCGGCTTCTCCTAGAGCCGCGACGATGAAAGTCATCACCCGCTTCGCCCCCGCGCCGACCGGACGGCTCCATGTCGGCAACGTCCGCACCGCGGTGCACAATTGGCTGTGGGCGCGCAAGAACGGAGGGCGATTCCTCCTCCGGCTGGACGATACCGACCGGGAGCGCTCGCGCGAGGAATTCGCAGAAGGAATCCGGCGAGACCTTGCTTGGCTCGGCCTCGCCCCTGACGCGGAGCAGCGGCAGTCGGCGCGGTTCGCGGCCTACGAGGCGGCGCTGGAGCGGCTGAAGACGGCCGGGCGGGTCTATCCGGCCTACGAGACGGCGCAGGAGCTGGAGCTCAAGCGTAAGGTCGCGCTCGGGCGCGGCAAGCCGCCGGTCTACGACCGCGCCGCTTTGGCGCTGTCCGATGCGGGGCGGGCGCGGCTCGAAGCGGAAGGGCGGCGGCCGCAC
Organism: Sphingomonadales bacterium; assembly: GCA_034668625.1. GTDB lineage: Bacteria > Pseudomonadota > Alphaproteobacteria > Sphingomonadales > Sphingomonadaceae > Allosphingosinicella. Next base: position 191,869 of record JAXDOX010000034.1, on the reverse strand, counting down.
TGGCGCTTCCGGCTCGATCATGACGCGCCGATCGAATGGGCCGACCTCGTCCGCGGCCCCCAGCATTTCGATCCGCGCCTGCTCTCGGACCCGGTGGTGCGGCGCGAGGACGGCAGCTGGCTCTACATGCTGCCCTCGACGGTCGACGACGTCGAGCTCGGCATCACCCACGTCGTGCGCGGCGAGGACCATGTCGCCAACACCGCGCTGCAGCTGCAGATGTTCGAGGCGCTCGGCGCGCCGCCGCCGGCCTTCGCCCACGAGGCCTTGCTGGTCGGTTCCGAGGGGAAATTGTCGAAGCGGCTGGGCTCGCTCGGTGTGGAGGCGCTCAGGGAACAGGGCATCGAGCCGATCGCGCTGGTCGCCAAGCTCGCGCGGATCGGCACCAGCCTTCCGGTCGAGCCGGTGACGGAGCCGGGGCCGCTGGTCGACGGCTTCGACTTCGCGACCTTCGGCCGGGCGCCGGCGCGGTTCGACCTCGACGAGCTTGCCGGCCTCAACGCCAAGATCGTCCACCAATTGCCGTTCGCGGCGGTGGCGGACCGCCTGCCGGCCGGCCTGGGCGAGGCCGACTGGCTGGCGCTCAGGCCGAATCTGACGACCGTCGCCGAGGCAGCCGACTGGTGGGAGATTCTCCACGGCCACGTCGAGGCGCCAGCGGCCGAGGAGGATCGGCCGTTGCTTGACGCGGCGGCCGAGGCGCTGGCCGAGGTCGATTGGGCGTTCGATCCGTGGCCCCAGCTGGTGGCGCGGCTCAAGGCTGGTACAGGCCGGGCCGGCAAGGCCCTGTTCCTGCCGCTCCGCCGGGCGCTGACCGGCCGCGACAGCGGGCCGGAAATGGCTGCGCTCCTCCCTCTGATCGGCCGCGACGAGGCCGTGAACCGCCTCCGCGCCTGATTTTTGCGCCCAGGGAACAAAGCCTCTTTCGCAACATTGCGTAATGTTGTAACATCATGTTATGAGATAACCTCTCATAAAGTCGCAACTGCGACCAAGCCGAAGGAGAGATGCCATGACTGCCGCCGCTTTCTCCCCCGCCACCAAGCCCAACAAGACCGCCCTGGCCGCCGTCATTCTGCTGCACGGCGCGGCGATTGGCGCGCTCGTGCTGGCGAAGGGGCCGGATGTGTTCCGCCAGGTCTTCAGCCCCACCGATGTGTTCCAGGTGCCGCTGGACAAGCCGCCGCCGCCCAAGCCCCAGCCCAAGTCGCAGGTCGAGCTTCCGCAGCAGCCGCAGGTCATCGACCGGCCTCCCCCGCTTATCGACCTGCCGCCGCGCCCGACTTTCGAGAGTGATGCGCGGCCCACGAATCCCGTGCGGCTGACCTTCACCACCACGCCGGGGGACATCGTTGCGCCGTCTTCGTTCCCGACGCTGCCCTCCGAGCCGAAGAAGGTCGAGCCGGCGCGCGCCAGGGCGAACCTCGCCAGCTACGTCTCCGATGCCGACTACCCGGCCGAGGCGATCCGGCGCGAGGAGCAGGGCGTCACCCGCTTCCGGCTCGTCGTCTCCGCCGACGGCCGGGTGAGCGACTGCGCCGTCACCGGATCGAGCGGGTCGACGGCGCTCGATGCGGCGACCTGCAGGCTGATGAAGAGCCGCGCGCGCTTCTCCCCGGCCCGCGACGGCGACGGCAGGCCAACCACCGACACGGTGGCCAACGCCATCAAGTGGGTGCTGCCGGAGGGCTGAACCGCGGCAGCGCGCTCCCCGACCACTGGCGCGGGGGACCGGCAGGGCCTATCTTCGGGCCATGTCCTGGTTCCCCCGCCCCGTCGGCCCGCGCGCGCTAATCGCGGACATACGCGCGTTCACCCGGCAGCGCAGCCGCGTGCAGTGGATCGGCGCATTGGTCGCGATCGCCATGCCGCTCCTCATCGTCGCCGGCTTCTACCACGACAGCTCGCACGGCATCGCGCCGGGGCCGCAGCTCATCTACGTCGATTCCTGGCCGGCGAACCGCACCGACGAGCAGATCAAGGCCGACCAGAAAAGGGACCAGGCGAAACGGGAGGCGGCGCTGAAGGAGCGCCAGCGCCAGTTCCGCAAGCTGGACAAGGACTTGGAGAAGATCGGAATTTGACCGGGGACGCGCGCTGGATGGGGGCGGCGATCGCCCTCGGCGAACGCGGCCGCGGCCGCACCGCGCCCAATCCCAATGTGGGATGCGTGATCGTCGCCGACGAACGTGTCGCGGGACGCGGCTGGACCCAGCCCGGCGGCCGCCCGCATGCGGAGCAAATGGCGCTGGACGAGGCGGGCGACGCGGCGCGGGGGGCAACCGCCTACGTGACGCTCGAACCCTGCTGCCACGCCAGTTCCCGCGGCCCCGCCTGCGCCGATCTCCTCGCCCATAGCGGCATCTTGCGCGTCGTCGCTGCCCTCCAGGACCCCGATCCGCGCGTCGCCGGCGGGGGCTTCGAGCGGCTGCGTGCTGCCGGCATTGCCGTCGAGGCCGGGGCCGGGGCTGAAGCGGCGGCGCGTTCGATGGCGGGCTTCCTCATTCGGCAGCGGCTCCGCCGTCCCCAGATCACCCTGAAGCTCGCTCTGTCGCTCGATGGCAAGATCGCCCTACCCTCGGGCGAGAGCCGCTGGATCACCGGCGAGGACGCCCGCTCTCATGTGCACCTGGAAAGGGCCCGGGCGGACATGGTCCTCGTCGGCCGTGGCACCTACGAGGCGGACAAGCCCAAGCTCGACGTCCGTCTTCCCGGCATGGAAGAGCGCTCGCCGCGCCGCGCTCTCCTCACTCGCGGCGAGCCCGTCGAGGGCTGGACCAGGCTGTCGCGGCCGGAGGACGTGTTCGACCTTGCCGACGTCAACGACCTGCTGGTCGAGGGCGGCTCCGCCACCGCCTCCGCCTTCCTCGCCGCCGACCTGGTCGATCGCCTGCTAATCTACCGCGCGCCGATCCTGATCGGCGAAGGGAAGTCCTCGGTCGGCTACATCGGCCTCACCAGCCTCGCCGACGCCCATGGCCGCTGGCGGCTGGCCGACGAGCTGCGGCTTGGAATCGACCGGCTCGAAGTCTACGAGCGCGAGCGGGAGGCCTGATGTTCACCGGAATCATCACCGACGTCGGGCGCATCGCCGCCGTCGAAACGCGGGGCGACCTGCGCCTCCGGATCGACTGCGGCTTCGACATGGAGAAGGTGGACCTTGGCGCCTCGATCGCCTGCTCCGGCGTGTGCCTGACGGTCGTCGACAAGGGCCCGGACTGGTTCGCAGTCGACGTCTCCGCCGAGACGGTGAGCCGCACCGCAGCGGACATGTGGGCGAAGGGCCGGCGCCTGAACCTCGAACGCTCGCTGCGGCTCGGCGACGAGCTCGGCGGGCATATCGTCACCGGCCATGTCGACGGCGTCGGCAAGGTCGCGGCTGTCGAGCCGGTCGGGGATTCCCGGCGGGTGGTGATCGACGCCCCGTCAGCGCTGGCGCGGTACATCGCAGGCAAGGGTTCGATCGCAATCGACGGTGTCTCGCTCACCGTGAACGCGGTCGAGGGCGCTCGCTTCGAGATCAACATCATCCCCCACACCGCCGGTGAGACCACGCTCGGCGATCTCGTACGCGGGCGTGGTGTCAATCTCGAGATCGACATCCTTGCCCGCTATCTCGGCCGGATGCTGGAGGCGCGGAGCTGATGGAGCGGGGCTTCCTCTCGTCGCCCGAGGAGCTGATCGACGAGGCGCGAAACGGCCGCATGTTCATCCTCGTCGATGACGAGGAGAGGGAGAATGAGGGCGACCTCGTCATCCCCGCGCAGATGGCGACGCCCGACGCGATCAACTTCATGGCGACCCACGGCCGCGGTCTCATCTGTCTCGCGCTCACCAACCAGCGGGTGCACCAGCTGGGGCTCGAGCTGATGAGCCGCCACAACGGCACCCGCCACGAAACCGCCTTCACCACCTCGATCGAGGCGAAGGACGGGGTGACGACCGGCATCTCCGCCGCCGACCGCGCCCGCACTGTCTCGGTGGCGATCGACGCCTCGAAGGGGCCGGAGCATATCGTGACACCCGGTCATGTTTTCCCGCTGGTGGCGAGGGAGGGCGGCGTGCTGATCCGCGCTGGCCACACCGAGGCGGCGGTCGACGTCGCGCGCCTCGCCGGCCTCAATCCCTCGGGCGTGATCTGCGAAATCATGCGCGAGGACGGAACGATGGCGCGGATGGACGACCTCGTCGCCTTCGCCCAGCGGCACGGCCTCAAGGTCGGGACCATCCGCGACCTCATCGCCTACCGCCTCAAGAAGGACCATCTCGTCGTACAGACCGCCGAGACCGAGTTCGAGAGCGTCTGGGGCGGGACCTGGACGGCCAAGGCTTTCCTGAACAAGGCGGTGGGCCGGGAGACGGTGGCCTTGGTCAAGGGCGAGCTCGATCCGTCGCGGCCGACCTTGGTGAGGATGCACCAGCTCAACCTCTTCGCCGACGCGCTCGGCGAGGCGAATGCGAGGAGCGGCCTCCTCGCCGGGGCGATGCAGGCGATCGCCGGGGAAGGCGCGGGCGTCATCGTCTGCCTCGACCGCCAGGCGCCTTATTCCGACATCCTCAACGCACGGTCCGGCAAGGCGCCCAAGGACATGGACCAGCTCCGCGACTATGGCGGCGGCGCGCAGATCCTCTCCGCGCTCGGCATCCACGACATGATCCTTTTGACCAACACCCACCACACCCCGATCGCGCTCGAAGGCTATGGCCTCAAGATCGTCGCCGAGCGGCCGATCAAGGTGGAGGATTGAGATGGCCCGGCTGCTGATCGTCGAGGCGCGCTTCTACCGGCATCTGAACGATCTGCTGCTTGAGGGCGCGCGGGCGGCGATCGAGGCGGCGGGGCATAGCCACGAGACCGTGACGGTGCCGGGGGCGCTGGAAGTTCCCGCCGCGATCGCGCTGGCGGCGGAGATCGGACGCTACGACGCGTTCGTGGCGCTGGGGGTCGTGATCCGCGGCGAGACCTATCATTTCGAAATCGTCTCGAGCGAGAGCGCGCGGGGGATCATGGCCCTCACCCTCGACGGCCTGGCCATCGGCAACGGCATCCTCACCGTCGAGAACGAAGCTCAGGCCCTCGCCCGCGCCCGCCGCGACGACAAGGACAAAGGCGGCGAAGCGGCCAGGGCGGCGCTGGCGATGCTGGCGCTGAAGGAGAGGTTCGGCAGATAGCCTCCCCTCCCCTTCAGGGAGGGGATCGAGGGGCGGCGGTTGTCACGCCCGCCGCGCTCGGCGACATTCCGCACCCCAACCCCTGAAGGGGCGGGGCTTTCTCACCGCCGCAGCCAGTGCCTCCGCGCGAACCAGGCTAGGACCGCGGCGCCGAGCGCCACGCACACCGCGCACACGCCCCAGAAGGCCCACGGCTCCTTCGCGAACGGTATGCCCTCGACGTTCATGCCGAGCAGGCCGGTGATGAAGGTCAGAGGCAAGAAGATGAAGGCGACGACGGAGATGAGCAGGCCGCGCTGGTCGATCTCCTCGGCGCGAAGGTCGGTCAATTGCTCGTGGAGCAGGGCCGAGCGCTCGCGCACCGCCTCGAGCTCCTCGGCCATGCGGGCGAAGCGGTCGCCCGCCTCGCGGATGTGGAGTCGGTCGTCCTCGGCCAGCCAGGCGAAGTCGAGCTGCGAGAGGGTATTGAGCGCGTCCCGGTCGGGCGCGACGAAACGGCGGAAGGTGATCGCCTGGGACCGGATCGAGGCGATCATCGCGCGCAGATGATAGATGTTGCCGCCCTGCAGCTCGGTCTCGCAATCGTCGAGCTCGTCGCCGAGCGCGGCCACCTGCGGATCGAGCTCGCGGCTGATCTCCCGGGCGAAGGCGGCGACGAGGTCGCCGGGGTCCATGATCGTGCCCGCCTTCATCGCGTCGAGCACGGCCGCGGTGGCGAGCAGGGGGCGGCGGGTGAGCGAGCTGACCTTTCCGGCGCGCACCCACATGCGGATGGAGACCAGCCGGTCGGAGATGTCGACGCCTTCGGCCGCGGGTCCGCGAAGGTTGATGATCGCCCCCTCCTCGATCCGCTCGCAGCGCGGGCGGGTTTCGGTGGCGACGAGGGCGTTGGCGGCGACGTCGGGTATGTCCTGGCCGAGCAGCAGGCCGAGGCTCGGCCGGTCCTCGCCGTCGACATGCATCCAGACGAAGCCGGGGCCGGTATAGGCGCGCGCTTCCTCCGCCGAGACCGGCCTGGGCGGACCGTCGCCGACGAGGAGGGCGGTGCAGCTCATCCCAATGTGGCGAGCCAGGCGCGGATCGCCGGCGCCACGTCGTCGCGTTTCAGGGCGAGGGCGATATTGGCCTTCACGAAGCCCACCTTGTCGCCGCAATCGTGGCGCTCGGCCTCGACGGTGACGCCGTGGAAGGGCTGGACGCCGATCAGCTTCGCCATCGCGTCGGTCAGCTGGATCTCGCCGCCGGCCCCTCGCTCCTTGCCGTCGAGGATCCTCATCACCTCCGGCTGAAGGATGTAGCGGCCGACGATTCCGAGGTTGGAGGGCGCGTCTTCGGGCTGCGGCTTCTCGACGAGCCCCCTCACTTCGGTCAGCCGGCCGTCGCGGGCGCCGGGGGCGACGACGCCGTAGCTGGCGGTGCGCTCGCGCGGCACCTCCTCGACGCAGACGATGTTGCCGCCCACTTGCTCATAGGCCTCGACCATCTGGGCGAGGCAGCCCGGGCTGCCCACCATCAAATCGTCGGGTAGGAGCACGGCAAAGGGCTCGTCGCCGACCAATTCGCGGGCGCACCAGACGGCGTGGCCGAGGCCGAGCGGCTCCTGCTGGCGGACGGAGGCGATGGCGCCGGCGGGCATGCGAGTCGAATCGAGGATGTCGAGCGGCTTGCCGCGCCCGCGCATCACCGCTTCCAGTTCGTAGGCGATGTCGAAATGGTCCTCGAGCGCGGTCTTGCCGCGGCCGGTGACGAAGATCATCTGCTCGATCCCCGCCTCGAGCGCCTCCTCGACCGCATATTGGATCAGCGGCCGGTCGACGATCGTCAGCATCTCCTTCGGCATCGCCTTGGTGGCCGGCAGGAAACGCGTGCCGAGGCCGGCGACGGGGAACACCGCCCTGCGAACTCTCTTCATCTCGTCTCCGGACAGGGAACGGGCATTTCAGCGCGTCGGCGGCATGTCGAAACGGTCGTCCTTGCGCTCCTGCGAGCGGGCGAGGCCGTCGTCCTGGCGCTGCGGCTGGGCGATGGGGGGCGGGGTCAGCAGCTCGTCGGTGGTCGGCGCCCGCGCCGCCATGGCCGGCTTCTCGGGCGTCTTCTCCGCCGAGACGGGGCGCAGGTCGTCCCGGCTGCCGCACGCGGCGAGCAGGAGGAGCGGAGCGAGGAGGATCAAGCGCTGCATGGCCGTCGCTGCCATAGCCGAGGGTGGCGCGTCCGGTCACGCCCAAAAGGCGCCGCGCCTTGCCGAGCCGCGCCGGCGCCGGTACCGCGCGGCCATGCGCACCGCCTGCTTCGCCCTGCTGCTCGCGCTCGCCGGCTGCCACAAGGCGGCCCCGGACAACACGCAGGCCGGGGTCGAAGCGCCCGCGCCGGCCGGCAAGGTGGACCGCAGCCATGCCGGCAAGCCGGCGCCGCAGACGGGGTTCCTCGATCCGGACGGGCAGAACGTGAATCTCGCCGAGCTCGAGGGCAAGCCCTTGCTGGTCAATTTGTGGGCGACCTGGTGCGCGCCCTGCGTCCAGGAGATGCCGACGCTGGACAAGCTCGCCGCCGCCGAGGGCGGCAAGCTCCAGGTCCTCGCGCTCAGCCAGGACACAGGCGGGCCGGAGAAGGTCGACGCCTTCTTCGCCAAGCAGCAATTCACGACGATTGAAGCCTATCGCGATCCCAAGATGCAGCTGATGACCGACCTCGGCGTCGAGGTGCTGCCGACGACCATCCTGTTCGATGCCGAGGGGCGCGAGCAGTGGCGGGTGACGGGGCAGCTCGACTGGCAGGGGGCGGAGGCCGCGACGCTCCTCAAGCAGGCCTTCCGGCGCCGCTAGTCTCGCAGCAGCTCGTTGATGCTGGTCTTGGAGCGCGTGCGGGCGTCGACACGCTTGACGATGACCGCGCAGGCGAGGCTCGGGCCGCCGTCCCTTCCCGGCAGCGCGCCCGGGACCACCACCGAATAAGCCGGCACCCGGCCGATGAAGACCTCACCGCTCATCCGGTCGACCACCTTGGTCGAGGCGCCGAGGAACACGCCCATCGACAGCACCGCGCCGCGTTCGACCACCACGCCCTCCGCGACCTCGGACCGCGCGCCGATGAAGCAATCGTCCTCGACGATCACCGGCCCGGCCTGCAGCGGCTCGAGTACCCCGCCGATGCCGGTGCCGCCGGAGATATGGACGTTGCGGCCGATCTGGGCGCAGCTGCCGATTGTCGCCCAGGTGTCGACCATCGTACCTTCCCCGACATAGGCGCCGATGTTGACGAAGCTCGGCATCAGCACCGCGCCCTTGCCGATGAAGGCGCCGCGGCGGACGATCGCGCCTGGTACGGCGCGAAAGCCGGCGGCGGCGAACTGCGCCGCCTCCCAGCCGGCGAACTTGGACGGCACCTTGTCCCACCAGGGCGCGCCGCCGGGGCCGCCGGATATCGCCTCCATCGGCGACAGGCGGAACGAGAGCAGCACCGCTTTCTTCAACCACTGGTTGACGGTCCAGCCGCCGTCCCCCGGCTCCGCGACTCGCGCCTCGCCGCCGTCGAGCAGCTCGAGCGCGTAGCGGACCGCCTCAGAAACCTCGGCGTCGCCGGCGCCGATCGAGTCCCGCCGCTCCCAGGCCTCGTCGATCCTCTGCTTCAGCGTCTCGATCATGTCGGGTCCCCGGTGATCTCGGTCAGCCACTCGCCGATATCGGCGATGCGATAATCGATAAAGGCCGGATCGGCCTCGTGACTCGCCTGCTCCGAGCCGTTGTCGATCCACACCGTCACCATGCCGAGCTGCTTGGCGGGATGGAGGTTGCGCGCCATATCCTCGATCATCACGGCGCGCGACGGATCGATCGACCAGCGTTCGCACAGGACCTGGTACGCGTCCGGGTGCGGCTTGGGCACGTAGCCCATCGCGTGGATGTCGTGCAGGCCGTCGAAGGCGTTGGCGAGGCCGAGCCTGTCCAGCACCCGGCGCGCATAAGAATCGTCGCCGTTGGTGAAGACGAACTTGCGGCCGGGCAGCCTGTCGAGCGCCGTCACCAGCTTCGGATCCGCGGAGATGCGGGCGAGATCGATGTCGTGAACGAAATCCAGAAACTCGCGGGGGTCGGTGCCGTGGGTCTTCATCAGGCCGGCCAGGGTCGTCCCATGGTCGCGGAAATAGCCTTTCTGCACCCGCCGCGCCTCTTGCGGACCGCAGCCGACTAGTTGCTGGATGAACTGGCCCATGCGAACGTCTATCAGTTCGAACAGATTCGCGGAGGCCGGATAGAGGCTGTTGTCGAGATCGAAAATCCAGGCGTCGACGTGCCGCAGGGGAGCCGGGAGCATGGTTGCCCCTAGCGCAAGGCATCGTCTTCAGCAAAATGAAAGCTTGCGGGAGGTAAGGGAGGGGCGAAAAATCCTAAAGCTGACAAAAGCTTAGGCCGGAGAGGGTCGATGAACGGCAGTTCGTGTAAAGTGAGGCTCGTCCTCTCCGCCTGCGTCGTGGCGCTGGCGTTGAGCGGATGCGGCGGCGGCAGCACCGGAGGTGGCGGCGGGGTGACTCCGATCACCCCCGCGCCGCCCCCGCCACCGGTCCCAGTCCCGCCGCCGCCTCCGCCGCCGCCGCCGCCCCCGCCGCCGGGGACCAATTACGACGACGCCGAATACCGGCGCTCCAACGGCGCCAACTTCCACAGCGCGATCACCGCCTACAATGCCGGCGCCACCGGCCAAGGCGTGAAGATCGCCCTCGTCGACACGGGCGTGAACCCCAATCTCGACGAGTTCGCCGGCAAGATCGATCCGGCGAGCCGCGACGTCGCCTCGAACCGCGGCATCACCGACACCGAGGGCCACGGCACCGCCACTGCCGCCGTCGCCGCCGCGGCCCGCAACGGCTCCGGCATGATGGGCGTCGCGTTCAACTCGACGATCATTTCGCTCAACACCTCGAATCCCAACGACTGCGACGGCGACAATGGTTGCAAGCACAGCAGCGGCGACATCGCCAAGGCGGTTGACTTCGCCCGCCTCGCGGGCGCGCGGGTCATCAACATCTCGCTGGGCGGCGACGATCCGAGCGTCGCGGTAAACCAAGCCATCGCCCGCGCGGCGGCGGCCGGCATCATCGTCGTCATGTCGGCGGGCAATAGCGGCGACACGTCGACCGGCGACAATCCCGAAGGATTCGCGCTGGCCGCCTCGGCGGCCGGCAACGTCATCATCGCCGGCGCCATCGACTCGACCCGCAACCTCGCCAGTTTCTCGAACCGTGCCGGGTCGGGCCAGGGCTTCTACCTCGCCGCGATCGGCTCCCGAGTCCTCGCGCCCGACCAGACCGGCACTCTCTTCCTATGGTCCGGCACCTCCTTCTCGGCCCCGGTGATCAGCGGGGCCGTGGCGCTTCTCGCCGGCGCCTTCCCCAACCTGACCGGCCAGCAGATCATGGGGATCTTGTTCAGCTCGGCGGACGATGCGGGCGCGCCCGGCGTCGATGCGGTCTACGGTCACGGCATCCTCAACATCGCCCGCGCCTTCGCGCCGCAGGGGACGCTGTCGCTGCCGGATTCGAAGATACCGGTGGGCCCGACCGGCGGCACCGGATCGACGCCGATGGGCGATGCAGGGCCGCGGCTGGCCGGGGTCGTCATCCTCGACGGCTATTCGCGGGCCTATGTCATGAACCTCGCCGATACGCTCCGGCACGCCGCGCAGGAGCAACCGCTGGCAAGCGGCCTGCAGGGCGGCATCCACAGCGCCTCCGTCGCAGCGGGCGGCACAGCTGTTTCGATCACGCTGCAGCGCAACCCGATGGGCCAGCCCAATGTCGGCTTCGCGCAGCTCGGCCTCACCTATGAGGACGCGCGCAAGGCGAAAATCCTGTCTGGGCTCGCGATCAGCCGCCTGAGCCGCCGGACCGCCGTGGCGCTCGGCCTGTCGGAGAGTGGGCGGACGCTACAGCAGCGGCTGGCGCGGCAGGAGGGCGGCGCCTTCCTCGTCGCCCGCGACCCGCTGACCCGCATGGGATTTTACGGCGCCGGCGCCGGCAGCCTCGGCCTGCGCCAGACCTTCGGGCCGGTCGGCGTCACCGTCACCGGCGAGCGCGGCCAGGTGTGGCAACCGGGCCTCAACCGCAATTTGATCCAGCCCGGCTACAGCATCGCCGCGCTCGCGCTCGACCGACGGTTCGGGCCGGCGAGCGTCACCTTGTCCGCAACCCGCCTCGACGAGCAAGCGACGGTGCTCGGCGCCCGCTTCACCGACATGCTCGGCGTCGGCCGCGCGACGAGCTGGTTTGCCGACGCCAGTGCGGCCCTCGACCTCGGCCGTGGCTGGGGCACGGCGGCAAGCTACCGGCGCGGCTGGACCAGTGCCACCGGCGGCGCGGCGCTGGCGACCGGCGGCCGCCTTTCCACCGACGCCTGGAGCCTCGATCTCACCAAGCGCGGTGCCTTCTCAGCCGGCGACAGGCTGGCGGTGAGGCTGATGCAGCCGCTGCGCGTGCGCTCGGGGGGCTTCAACCTCAGCGTCCCCGTCTCCTACGATTATGCGACGTTAACGGCGGGCTATGAGAGCCGCCTCTACGGCCTCGCGCCGACCGGGCGGGAAATCGACCTCGAGGCGGCCTATTCGGTGCCACTGCTCGGCGGCGATCTCAGCGCCAACGCCTTCGCGCGGCGGCAGCCCGGCAATATCGCGGCGCAGGATTCCGATCTCGGGGCCGCGATCCGCTTCACCCTCGGCTTCTGAGCGTCACTCCCGCGCGGCGGGGCCGATGAGCAGCACCTTGAGGTCGCGCGTCGGGCGCCAGTTGGTCATGACCATCTCGAAGCGGGTCGGCGAGACCTTGCGGATGCCGTTGCCGCAGAAGCTTACCAGATTGTCGGGGGCGCCCTTGTCCACCACCAGGCGGAAGCGGCCGATCGGCGAGCGCCAGTTGGCGCCGGTGGTCAGCACATAGCCGATCCGCTTTTCGGGCAGGATCGCGAATTCGGCGCGGGTGGCCGCAGCCCGCCGGTCGACGGCGGCGAGGAAATCCCCGTCGAGACAGTAATCGGCGATCATCCGCCGCCCCTCCGGCTCGGTCCGGGCCTTGCGATCGACCAGCATCGTGCCGACACTGCCGCCGGTGCCGGGGACGTAGGAATGCTCGACATGAAGGTCGCGGCCGGCGCGGAAGGTCTGCTCCCAGTACCAAATTTCCTTCACCGTCCAGGCGGGGACGAGGTGCTTTCCCATGCCGCGGCCGGCATCATATTCGTCGGTTTCGGCGAGGCCTGCGCGTAGCAGGCGCTGCTGCTCCGCCTTCGCCAGACGGTCGAGCGCCGCGCCGATCTTCTCTCCGCTCACAGGCACCTTGAGCGCCGTGAGCGCGGCAGTGACGTCCCGGCCTTTCAGCATCGCCTTGCGCTCTACTCGCATCGTCACCCGCCGCCCCTCGACCAGGGTCCTGAAGCCTGAGGGGAAGGCGACGTCCTGGTAATTCTCGGCGAGAAGCTGGCGGTCCGGCATCGGGAAGGCGACGGTGACGGTCATGTCGCGCGGGGCGCGGTTGCGAAAGACGTAGGCGACCCGCACCGCCTTTTCGGAGACGAACAGGTCTTCGGACACCATGTCGATCGCGTCCGACCGGCTGAGGACCAGGCCGCCGGCCGCCGTCTCCGCGGTCGTGTCGTTGGCGAGCGCCGGCGCCGCGAGGGCGAGGGCCGCGACGATTGAGGGGACAGTCACTTTCATCCGCCGGCGAGTGTACATCAGGCACCGGCAGATGAAAGTGACTGTCCCCGACTCCCTTCAGTTGATCGTGATCACCCCGTCGACGGCGCGCCACTCGGCCGGGCGGACGAGGTGCTGGTGGGCGATGCGGACCGAATGGATCGCCGCCTCGATATTGACCCGCCAATGGTCGAGGAAACCGTGCAGCACCGGGAAACGCGGCGCGACATCATATTGCTGCCAGACGAACAGCTGCAGGAGGGCGGGATGATCGGGCATGTAATAGCTGATCTCGGCCGTCATCAGGCCGTAGCCCTTGAGCTGGAGCAGGAAATCCTCGTCTCCCATCACGCGTCCTCCGAGCGACCCGGCGAAGCCTAGACGGCAAGGGTTAACGCACGGCTAACCATGAGGGAATCCCCTTCCGGAATCCCGGTGCGGGCGGTGAAGGCCGCTACTCGGTCAGGTACTTGCCCGACTGGAACAGGTCCTTGATGAGCTCGTGCCCCTCGGCGGAGGCGCCCATCAGCTGGAGGATCTGGATGGTCCTCAGCGCCGGCCCCTCAAACTGCCAGCTGATGTCGCCGAAGGTGCAATTCTCGAACTTGGGATGGCCGCCGCCGCCATAGAGCAGCACCGCCCAGCGGAACTCGCAGTCGATGAAGGTGCCGTCGTCGACCTCGACCAGATCCTTGTTGACGAACGTCATGTTGCGGGCAACGCCACCCAAATTCTCTCTCCTTCGGCCGGGTCGCCGGTCAGACGGTGAAGCTCTCGCCGCAGCCGCACAGGCCCTTGGCGTTGGGGTTGGCGAAGACGAAGCCGGCGGTGAAATCGTCTTCCTGCCAGTCCATCACGCTGCCGATCAAATAGAGGACGGACGCCGCGTCGACGTAGAAGGCGCCGGCGGGCGTGTCGATCCGCTCGTCGAAGGGCTTCGCCTCGCTCACATAGTCGACCGAATAAGCGAGGCCCGAGCAGCCCCGCCGCGGCGTCGACAGCCTGACTCCGATCGTCCCCTCCGGCGCCTTCGCCATCAGCGCCGCGATCCGCGCCTCGGCGCCTGGCGTGAGGGTGAGCGCCGCCGGACGGGCGCGGGGATTTGTGGTCGGTGCATTCATCACAGCATTCCCAGTTCCAGCTTCGCTTCGTCACTCATCTTCTGCGGGTCCCAGGGCGGGTCCCAGACCAGCTCCACCTCGGAATCGCCTATGCCGGGGACGGAGCCGACGCGCAGCTCCACCTCGCCCGGCATCGATTCGGCGACCGGGCAATGCGGCGTCGTCAGCGTCATCTTGATCTTCGCGTGGTGCTCCGGCGTGATCTCGACATCGTAGATCAGGCCGAGGTCGTAGATGTTGACCGGGATTTCGGGGTCGTAAATGTCTTTCAGCGCTTCGATCACCGCCTCGTAAAGATCGCCGCCGGGCGCTTCCGCCACGGCCTCCGGCGCCTTCGCCTTGAGGAAGCCTTCAAGATAATCGCGCTTGCGCTCGAACACGTCGGACACGCGCGCCTTGGGCGGCGGGTCGACGCCTTCGACTTCCTCGACCTCGATTCTCCGTTCTTCGTTCACCCGAAGATCCTTCGCACTCTCTCGATGCCGCGGACCAGCGCCTCGACGTCGCGGGGACCGTTATAGACTCCAAAGCTGGCCCGCGCAGTCGCATCGACGCCGAGATGCGCCATCAGCGGCTGCGCGCAATGGTGGCCGGCGCGGATGGCGACGCGGCTCTCGTCCAATATGGTGCCGACGTCGTGCGCGTGCACCCCCTCCACCGCGAAGCTGACGATTCCGGCCGAATCCTCCGGGCCGAACAGGCGGACGCTGTTGAGGGAGGCCAAAGCGTCCCGAGTCTCGCGCACCAGCGCTCCCTCATGGGCGGCGATAGCGTCGAGTCCGATGGCCTCGACATAGGCTATCGCCGCCTCGAGGCCGAGCACGCCGACGACATGCGGAGTCCCCGCCTCGAACCGGGCCGGCGGCGGGGCATAGGTGGTGCGCTCGAAGGTCACCTTGTCGATCATCGCGCCGCCGCCCTGCACCGGCGGCATCGCCTCGAGCAGCTCGGTCCGGCCCCACAGCACGCCGATGCCGGTCGGGCCGTAGAGCTTGTGGCCCGAGAAGACGTAGAAGTCGCAGCCGAGCGCCGCGACGTCGACGGGCATGCGCGGCACCGCCTGGCAGCCGTCGAGGAGCAGCAGCGCGCCGGCGGCATGCGCGAGGTCGGCGGCGCGGCGGGCGTTAAGGACCGAGCCGAGCACGTTCGAGACGTGGGCGAGGGCGACGATCCGGTGCTGCTCCGTCAGCATCGCCGCCATCGCGTCGAGGTCGATGCGGCCGTCGCCGGTGAGCGGCGCCACGTCGATGACCGCGCCGGTCCGCTCGGCGATCATCTGCCACGGCACGATGTTCGAATGGTGCTCGAGCACCGACAGCATGATGCGGTCGCCGGGCTTGAGATGGACGCCGCCCCAGCTCTGCGCGACCAGGTTGATCCCCTCGGTCGCGCCGCGGACGAAGACTACCTCCTCGGCCGCCCCGGCGCCGATGAACCGGGCCGTGCGCCGCCGCGCCGCCTCGAAGGCGAGCGTCATCTCGGCGGAGCGCTGGTAGACGCCGCGATGGACGGTCGCATAGGTCTCGGAATAGCCGCGGGCGATCGCGTCGATCACCGGCCGCGGCTTCTGCGCGGTCGCCGCACTGTCGAGATAGGCCCAGCCCTGCGGGATGGCGGGGAAATCGGCGACCAGGTCGAGGGGGGTGGTCCCTCTCCCTGCAGGGGAGAGGGGGGGACCCATTGCGTCAGCAATGGGGGGGTGAGGGCACGGCGATCTAGCCTCCACGTGCCCTCACCCTCCCACTGCCTTCGGCAGCGGGCCCCTCCCTCTCCCCTGCAGGGAGAGGGGTGTTGAACCAGCTCTCGACATCGTTCGCGAACGCCTCGCGCACTGCCTCCTCGCCGATCCGGTCGACCGCGTCGGCGACGAAGGCGCGGGTGAGGAGGGCCCTGGCCTCCGCCCGGGGGACGCCGCGGCTCGCCATGTAGAAGAGGGCGTCGCGGTCGAGCTCGCCGACCGCGCAGCCGTGCGCGCATTTGACGTCGTCGGCGAAGATTTCGAGCTCCGGCTTGGCGTTGATCGAAGCGCTGCGGGAGAGGAGCAGCCCCTTCAGCGACTGCTCGCCGTCGGTCTTCTGCGCGCCCCGGGCCACCCCGACCCGGGCGGCCACCGAGCAGGCGGCGCGGTCGTCGGCGACCGAGCGCCAGATTTGACGGCTGGTCCCGCCGGGCTGCTCGTGGCGGACGACGAGATTGGCGTCGTGGCGCTGGCGTGCGCGGCCGAGGAGGGCGCCGCCCGCTTCCGCATAGGCGCCTTCGCCTGCGAGGCGGATCTCGCCGTCGAGGCGGGTGTCGGCACCGCCTCCGGCGAGGGTTGTGACGATAAGGCTCGCGCCCTCACCGATCGTGGCTCGGTCGGTGACGCTCGCGAACCCGGAGTCGCTCATCACCCGCCGCGCCAGCATCAGGCGGGCGCCGCGAAAGAGCGTGAGGCCGGTGAGGCGGTTCGCCCAGCCCTCGCCGATAAAGGTCTCGACGACCGACGCCTGGGCATCCTCATCGAGGAGGATCTCGGCGGCGAGATGGTCGGCCCCGCCGGTCGTGACGTGGACGATCTGGACCAGCCCCGCCGGCGCGTGATCGCGGCCGAGCCGAAGCGACCAGCCGTCCCGCCCGGCGAGGCGGGCGAGAGCGTGGTCGCCGGCTTGCGCGGCGACGGCGCCGATCGCGACCGGACCGGGATCGCTGCGCGCGGAATCGAGCCTGCCGTCGACGAACAGCAGCCGCGGGCCTGGCGCGACGCAGTCGATCCACGGCACTGCGTCGGGCGCAGTCCCCGCAGGCGCCCGCGCGGCGATCTCCGGCAGCGCCGAAAGATCGCTCCAGCGCCAGCCTTCGCGGCGACTCGAGGGGAGGTCGAGCTGCATCACGGCCGCGTCTCGAGGCTGCGGAAAGCGACAGCTTCGCGCGGAAGTTTCGGAAGTTTCGGCTTCCTTAAGGGATGAAAAATGGCCGCCCGAACCTTCCGGAGTGTCGCTTTTGCAGGACGGGAGGCGGACGGGGCCATAAGGGGGAACAAACCACAAACCGAGGGCTGTAGGAAATCGGTTTCTGCCCTCCTTTGCGGGTCATGGCCGAGCTGGAGCGCTGCGGGCCTCACGCCGCCACCTCCGCATAGCCTTCGCGTTCGAGCGCGTGGGCGAGCTCGGGGCCGCCCGAACGGACGATGCGGCCGTCGGCGAGGACGTGGACGAAATCGGGCACGACCAGGTCGAGGAGGCGCTGGTAGTGGGTGATGAGCAGAACCGCCTTGTCGGGCGCGCGCATGATCCGGTTGATGCCGTCGGCGACCACCCGCAGGGCGTCGATGTCGAGGCCGCTGTCGGTCTCGTCGAGGATTGCGAGGCGCGGGGCGATGATCCCCATCTGCACCATCTCGTTGCGCTTCTTCTCGCCGCCCGAGAAGCCGACGTTCACGTTGCGCTTGAGCATGTCCATCGACACTTCGAGCGCGTCGCCCTGCTCCCGCGCCAGCCGCAGGAAGTCGCCGGCCGATATCTCCGGCTCGCCCCGCGCCCGCCGCTGGGCGTTGAGCGCGGTGCGCAGGAACTGGACGTTGGAAACGCCGGGTATCTCCACCGGGTACTGGAAGCCGAGGAACAGCCCAGCGGCGGCGCGTTCGTCCGCCCCCATCGCGAGCAGGTCGCGGCCCTCGAAGGCGACGGAGCCTTCCGTCACCTCATAGCCCTCGCGCCCGCCGAGCACGTAGCCGAGGGTCGACTTGCCCGCCCCGTTCGGCCCCATGATCGCATGTACCTCGCCCGCGTTCACCGCCAGGGTGATGCCCTTGAGGATCGCCTTGTCGGCGACCGTGGCGTGGAGGTTGTCGATGTTCAGCATCGTTTCAATTCCGCGGTTGCGTGGGCGCTTGGGTTCGCGACACGAAATCGTCGGCCTCGCCCAGCACCCGGGCGATCAGGGCATGGCGCTCCGCCGCATCCCGGTGACCGCGCGCCTTGAGGAGCTTGTCCGCCGTCTTGGCGGCTTGCTTGCGCATGCCGCTGCAATCGCTGCCCTTCGTAATGCCCGGCGGTGGTGCAATCAGGGCCTCTCGGTTGCCCCGGTAGACGGGGATGCCGGCGCTCGCATTGAGGCATTGCATATAGGGAACCACCGCGGGAACGAGCTCGTCCGGTATCTCGAACCGGCCCGTCATCACATCGCGGCGGATCACCGGCACCCTCACTTCGACGGGCGGCGGAGGCGGATCCGCCGCCGCGATGGCTGCGATGAAAACCCAGAGGCTCATCCTACGCTCCCCTCCAGGCTGATGCCGAGCAGCTTCTGCGCTTCCACGGCGAACTCCATGGGGAGCTGCTTCAGCACCTCGCGGGCGAAGCCGTTGACGATGAGGGCGACGCTATCCTCGCGGGAAAGGCCGCGGCTCATCGCGTAGAAGAGCTGATCGTCGCTGATCTTCGAGGTGGTCGCCTCGTGCTCGATCTGGGCGGTCGGGTTGCGGACCTCGATATAGGGGATTGTGTGGGCGCCGCATTTGTCGCCGAGCAGCAGCGAATCGCATTGGGTGAAGTTGCGGACGTTGTCGGCGTTCGCCAGCACCCGGACGAGGCCGCGGTAGGTGTTGCTCGAGCGGCCGGCGCTGATGCCCTTGGAGATGATGGTCGAGCGGCTGTTCTTGCCGATATGGATCATCTTGGTGCCGGTATCGGCCTGCTGCAGATTGTTGGTGAGGGCGACCGAATAGAATTCGCCGACGCTGCCCTCCCCCTGGAGGATGCAGGAGGGATATTTCCAGGTGATGGCGGAGCCGGTCTCGACCTGGGTCCAGCTGATCTTCGAGCGGGCGCCGCGGCAGGCGCCCCGCTTGGTGACGAAATTGTAGATTCCGCCGCGCCCTTCGGCGTCGCCCGGATACCAGTTCTGGACGGTCGAATATTTGATCTCGGCATCGTCGAGCGCGACCAATTCGACGACGGCGGCGTGGAGCTGGTTCTCGTCGCGCATCGGCGCGGTGCAGCCTTCGAGGTATGAGACGTAGCTCCCCTTGTCGGCGACGATCAGGGTGCGCTCGAACTGGCCGGTATTGGCCGCGTTGATGCGGAAATAGGTCGACAGCTCCATCGGGCAGCGCACCCCTTCCGGGATGTAGACGAAGGTGCCGTCGGAGAAGACCGCGCTGTTGAGGCAGGCGAAGTAATTGTCGCGTTGCGGCACCACCGAGCCGAGATATTTGCGCACCAGCTCGGGATATTCCCGGACCGCTTCGGAAATGGAGAGGAAGATAACGCCGGCGCGGGCCAGCTCCTCGCGGAAGGTGGTGGCGACCGAGACGGAGTCGAACACCGCGTCGACCGCGACCTTGCGCGCGCCTTCGACGCCGGCGAGGACCTTCTGCTCCTCGATCGGGATGCCGAGCTTTTCGTAGGTGCGGCGGATCTCGGGGTCGAGCTCGTCCAGCGAGGCGAGCGTCGGCTTCTGCCTGGGCTCCGCGTAATAATAAGCGTCCTGGAAATCGATTTCGGGGATGTCGAGCTTGGCCCAGGTCACCTCTTCCATCGTCAGCCAGGCGCGGTAGGCCTTGAAGCGCCACTCAAGCATCCATTCGGGCTCGTTCTTCTTGGCGGAGATGAAGCGGACCGTGTCTTCGTTGAGGCCCTTGGGGGCGAAATCCTGCTCGATGTCGGAGGTGAAGCCCCATTCATAGGTCGATGCGCGATCGACCGCTTCCTGCGCCTCGCGGTTGCGGACCTCGCTCACGACTTCATCTCCGAGAGCGAGGCGAGGCTGACGCCCTGGAGGGCGCCGCGCACCGCGACATTGGCCGCGTTGAGGTGCGGCTTGACGCGGCAGCTCGGCTCCAGCGCGCAATCGTAGGACGAGCCCTCGATGCAATTGGTCATGGCGATCGGCCCCTCGACCGCCTCGATGATGTCGGCGAGGCTGATTCCGCCGGCTTCCCGCGCCAGCCGGAAACCGCCGCCTGTGCCGCGCGCCGAGTTGAGGAGGCCGGCCGATGCGAGCCGGCCCATCAATTTCTGGGCGGTCGGCAGCGGCACGCCGGTTTCCGCGGCGAGCAGCCCCGCCGTCAGCCGCGCGCCGGCGGCGTGCCGGGCGGCGGCGGCCATCATCACGACGGCGTAATCGGCGAGCGAGGTGAGGCGCATGGCTCCAATCGGACTGATTCGGGCGGATTGCATGTGGCGGGGAGCGGGGGGGAAATCAAGGCGTTTAACGGACACCGTCATGCCAGCGTAGGCTGGCATCCATGCTGATACTGCACTTGGCAAAGACTTAGCATGGACCCCAGCCTTCGCTGGGGTGACGGCTGGGGTCCTGGCTGGCATAGCCGTTGCGATGGCGCTCTACCCCCTGATCCGCCCGCTGATCTTCGCATTCGACGCCGAGCGGGCGCACCGGCTGACGATCGCGGCGCTGAAGCTTGCGCCGGCGCGACCGCCGGAGGAGGCGGACCCGGTGCTCGCCACGCAGGTCGCCGGGCTCGACTTCCCGAATCCGGTCGGCCTTGCCGCCGGGTTCGACAAGGATGCGGAGGTGTTCGCGGCCATGCTCGGGCTCGGCTTCGGCTTCGTCGAGGTGGGGACGCTGACGCCGCGGCCGCAGCCCGGCAACCCGAAGCCGCGCCTGTTCCGCCTCGCGAAGGACCGGGCGGTGATCAACCGGCTCGGCTTCAACAATGGCGGCCAGGCGGCCGCGCGCGGTCGGCTGGAACGGTGGAGAGCGGGCGTCGTCGGCGTCAATATCGGCGCGAACAAGGATTCGCCGGACCGGATCGCCGACTATGCCGGCGGGGTGCGGGCGATGGCGGCAGTGGCGGACTATCTCACCGTCAATGTCTCATCGCCGAACACGCCGGGCCTGAGAGGGCTTCAGGACAAAGGCGCTCTGGACGAGCTGCTCGCGGCGGTGGTGGAGGCACGCGGCGCGGGCGGCCCGCCGCTCTTCCTCAAGGTCGCGCCGGACCTTGGGCCGGCGGAGGTCGACGACGTCGCCGAGGTCTCGCTCCACCACCGGCTCGATGCGCTCATCGTCGCCAACACCACCGTCTCGCGCCCGCCGCTCCGTTCCCGCTTTGCTGGTGAGACGGGTGGTCTTTCGGGTGCACCGCTGAAGGCGCTGGCGCTGGAGCGCCTCAGGGACTTCCGCCGTGCGACGGGCGGCCAGATCCCGCTGATCGCGGCGGGCGGCATAGAGAGCGGCGCGGATGCCTACGAACGAATCCAGGCCGGGGCGTCGCTGGTCCAGCTCTACACGGCCTTGATCTACGAAGGGCCCGGCCTCGCACGGCGGATCGCGCGGGAGCTGAAGGCGCTGCTGGAGCGCGACGGATTCGCCAGGCTGGACGATGCGGTCGGCAGCGCGGCGGCTGAGGGTCCAGACCCTTAGGTCTTGCGGTGCGGGCGCGGGCGGCTAGTGTCGCGCGCGATGTTGAACCGCTATTCAAGTTTCCTTCTCGCCGCTCTCGCCCTGGTTGCCGCTCCCGTCGAGGCCCGAAGGCCGGCGCACACCGCGGCGGCCAGCGAGCCGGGCATGGTCTCCGCCGCCGACCCGCGCGCGGCGGCGGCCGGGGTCGAGATATTGCGCAAGGGCGGCAGCGCGACCGACGCCGCCATCGCCACCATGCTCGCCCTCAACGTCGTCGAGCCGCAGAGCGCCGGCATCGGCGGCGGCGCCTTCATCGTCCGCTACGATGCGGCGACCGGCGGCACGACGACGATCGACGGCCGCGAGGCGGCGCCCAAGGCGGCGGACGCGCGCTGGTTCTACCGGCCCGACGGGACCCCGCTCGGCCATGAGGAAGCGATACCGGGCGGCCGCAGCGTCGGCGTCCCCGGAACGCTCCGGGCGATGGCGATGGCCCACAGGAGCGGCGGGAGGCTGCCCTGGGCGGCTTTGTTCCAGCCGGCGATCCGGCTGGCGCGCGGCGGGTGGGTGCTGAGCCCCCGCTTCGCGACGATGATGCGCTCCTATGCTGGGTTCGTCGACGCAGGCGCGGCCGGGGTCTTCCTCGACCGCAACGGACAGCCGCTGCCGGCGGGAACGCGCGTCGCCAACCCGGAGCAGGCGGCCCTGTTCGAGCGCATCGCGCGCGCCGGACCCGACGCTTTCTACGCCGGGACGCAGGGCAGGAAGATCGTCGTGACGGTGAACGGCGCGGCGCGCAACCCGTCGAAGATGAGTCTCGCCGATCTCGCCGCCTACCGGGCGAAGCCGCGGCCGCCGGTCTGCGGCACCTACCGCGCCTACAGAGTGTGCAGCATGGGCCCGCCCTCGTCGGGCGGAGTCACCGTGCTGATGATCCTGAAGCAGCTCGAGCGGTTCGACATGGCGGCGCTCGGGCCGCGTTCGCCGGTCGCCTGGCATCTGTTCGCCGAATCCTCGCGCCTCGCTTACGCCGACCGGGACCTCTATGTCGGCGATCCCGATTTCGTGCACGTGCCGGTGGCGGGGCTGCTCGATCCCGCCTACCTCGCCTCCCGTTCCGCTTTGATCTCGCCGGAGCGGACGATGGTCCATGCCAATGCCGGAACGCCGCGCGGCGCGCCGGCGCGGCTGCGGGCGCCGCCGGGCGAGGCGGCGGGGACCACCGACCTCGTCGCGGTCGACCGCGCCGGCAACGTCATCGAGGTGACGACGACGATCGAAAGCCCGTTCGGCTCGGGCCTGTCGGTCGACGGGACGATGCTCAACAACGAGCTGACCGACTTCGACATCGTGCCCGTCAGGGACGGCTATCTGGCCGCCAACCGCGTCGAGGGCGGCAAGAGGCCGCGCAGCTCGATGGCGCCGACCATCGTCTACGGCCCCGACGGCAAGGTCCGGATCGCGCTCGGCGCCGCCGGCGGCTCGACGATCATCGCGCAGGTCGCCAAGGCTTTGGTCGCGGTGCTCGACTGGAACATGAGCGCGCAGGAGGCGATCGGCCTCGGCCTGCTCTACTCTCCAGGCGATACCGCGATCGCCGAGAAGGGGACTGCGCTGGAGGCGATGGCGCCGGCGCTGCGCGCGCTGGGCCACAAGGTGCAGGTCGCGCCGCTCGGCCTCAAGGCCAACGCGATCGAGCGGGTGAACGGCCGCTGGGCGGGTGCCGCCGACCCGCGCAGCGAAGGCGTCGGCATGAGCGAGACCGGCGAGGTCACGCGCATCGTCCGCGCCGGCGCCCAGGAGAGGCCGCCCGAATGAGCGAGCCGGGGGGCGGGAGGGGGAGGAAGATGCGGCAGTTCGAGCATTTCCCGAACCTCGTCACGATGTTCTTCACCCGCGCCGCCGAGAAAGGCGAAGCGCCTTTCCTGTGGGCGAAGGTCGACAAGAAATGGCGGCCGATCAGCTGGCGCGAGACGGCGGAGCGGGTCGCCTCGCTGGCCGCCGCGCTCAGGAAGCTCGGGCTGCGCGAGGGCGACATGGTGATGCTGGTCAGCGAGAACCGGCCGGAATGGTGCATCGCCGACCTTGCGATCATGGCCGCCGGCTGCGTCACCGTGCCGGCCTACACGACCAATACAGAACGGGACCACCAGCACATCATCGACGACAGCGGCGCCCGCGCCGTGATCGTCTCGACCCACAAGCTGGCGAAATCGGTGCTGCCGGCGGCGCAGCGCAGCTCGGGCTGCGAGCATGTCATCGGCATCGAGGCGCTGCCCGGCGGCCAGACCAGCAACATCCAGTATCACGACTGGGCCACGTTGATCGCGTCGGAGCCGCCGGACGTCGCCGCCTGCGCGGCCGGCGCCGATTTCGGGCGGGGCGACCTCGCCTGCCTGATCTACACGTCGGGCACCGGCGGGGCGCCGCGCGGAGTCATGCTCCACCACGGCGCAATGCTCCACAATGTCGAGGGCTGCCTCGCGGTGATCGCCGAGGATTTCGGCTGGGACGACGAGGTCTTCCTCTCCTTCCTCCCCGCCAGCCATGCCTACGAGCATAGCGGGGGCCAGATGTTTCCGATCGGGCTCGGCGCCCAAATCTATTACGCGGAGGGGATCGAGAAGCTCGCCGCCAATATCGAGGAGACGAAGCCGACGATCATGGTCGTCGTTCCCCGCCTGTTCGAGGTGCTGCGCCAGCGCATCCTCAAGGAGGTGGAGAAGCAGGGCAAGCTCCCCGCCTATCTGATGAAGCGGGCGCTCGACATCGGCGCCAAGGATTATGCCGGAACCCTGCCGGTCTGGGACCGCCCGATGAACTTCCTGCTCGACAGGACCCTCCGGCCCAGGATCGGCGCCAAGTTCGGCGGGCGGATCAAGGCGATGGTGTCGGGCGGCGCGCCGCTCACCCCCGAAGTCGGCATCTTCTTCCACGCACTGGGCCTGACCTTCCTCCAGGGCTACGGCCAGACCGAAGCGGGGCCGGTGATCAGCTGCAACCGCCCCAGGGCCGGGATCAAGCTAGACACGGTCGGGCCGCCGCTCAAGAACACCGAGGTGCGGATCGCCGAGGATGGCGAGATCCTGGTCCGCGGCGAGCTGGTCATGAAAGGCTATTGGCGCAACCCGGGCCTCACCGAGCGCACCATCGTCGGCGGCTGGCTCCATACCGGCGATGTCGGCCATGTCGACGACAAGGGCCGCATCGTCATCACCGACCGCAAGAAGGACCTCATAGTCCTCGATAAAGGCGACAATGTCGCGCCGCAACGGGTGGAGGGCATGCTGACCCTGCAGCCCGAAATCGCCCAGGCGATGGTCCATGGCGATCGCCGCCCTTATCTGGTGGGCCTCATCGTTGCCGAGGCGGACTGGACGGCCGAATGGGCCAAGGCGAACGGCAAGGCGAACGACCCGGCCGAGCTCCGCGACGATCCGGCCTATCACCGCGGCTTGGCCGAAGCGGTCGACCGGGTGAACGCGCAATTGTCGGTTATCGAGAAAGTCCGCCGCTTCATCCTCGCCGACGCGCCTTTCTCGGTCGACAACGAACAGCTCACCCCGTCGATCAAGATCCGCCGCCACGTCCTCAAGCAGGTCTATGGCGAACGCCTCGACGCGCTCTACAAGAGATGAGCCGTCACTCCAGCGAAGGCTGGGGTCCATGCGAAATCGGCGCGGGGTACGCACTCAGTATGGATGCCAGCTTGCGCTGGCATGACGGGTCAGCTCGGCCGGCGGCGGTAGGGCTGGAAGTCGCCGAGGCCGCAGCCGCCGTAGGTGACGCGGCTGACCGGGTCGAGGATTGTGGCGATGTCGCCGCGGCAGAGCTGGTCGGACGAGGTGCGAGTCACCAGCGCGCGGTCGCGCAGGTCCGGACAGCCGCCAGCCGGGCGGTTGACCCACAGCCTCTCGCGGGTCGTGCCCTCGAAGACGATCGCGTCGCCGGCCGACTTGTTGCCGGCGAGCTGCCGCATCTGGACGCAGGAGACCGGCGGGCCCGCCGGCTCGTAGTCCCTCAGCGCCGTTGACAGCAACGCCTCGCGGGCGGTGCGGTCCGCCTCGGTCGGCTCGTTCATGGTGCAGGCCGCCGCCAGGCCCACACATGCCAGAATGACGATGTTCCTCATCGTAACCTCCTCGCTGGGCTCAACGCGCGGCGCGGCGACTCGGCGCCTCAGCCGCGATATTCGTCCTTGGCCCGGCGTCGCTCAGCAAACGCCTCCACGCTTGAAGCGCGGATGAACGGGTTGGTGGCGCGCTCCAGCGCGATCGTGGTCGGAAGAGTCGCCTCGCCGCGTTCGCGGGCCGCCCGGACCTCTTCGACGCGGCGGACGAGCGCCGCGTTGTCCGGCTCGACGGTGAGGGCGAAGACTCCGTTGGCGAGCGTATATTCATGACCGCAATAGACTCGCGTTTCGGGCGGCAAAGCGGCGAGCCGCTTCATATTGCCGTACATCTGCTCGGCATTGCCTTCGAACAGCCTGCCGCAGCCCATCGCGAACAAAGTGTCGCCGGTAAAGGCGACCCGTTCGGAAGCCAGATAAAAGGCGACGTGGCCCGCGGTATGGGCGGGGATGTCGATCAGCTCCGCCTCGATCCCGCCGATCCTCGCCCGGTCGCCGCCGGCGACGATTCGGTCCATCCGCGACACCCGCTCGGCCTCGGCGGGCCCGGTGACGGTGCAGCCGGTGGCGTCGCGGATCGCGTCGTTGCCGCCGGTATGGTCCGGGTGCCAGTGGGTGTTCCACACCTGCGTGATCCGCCACCCGCGCGCTGCGGTCTGGGCCAGCACCGGATCGGCCACCGACGGGTCGACCGCCACCGTCTCGTCCGAATCCGGATCATGGACCAGCCACACATAATTGTCCGAGAGGACGGGGACGGGGACGATCTCGAGCATCACCAGTGCCCCGTGTTCGGCATCGAGCCCCAGGGCTCGGCCGGCGGGAGCGCGGCCCCCGCCTGGAGCAATTCGATCGAGATATTGTCGGGGGTGCGGACGAAGGCCATGTGGCCGTCGCGAGGCGGGCGGTTGATGGTGACTCCCGCCTCCATCAGCCGCCGGCACGTTTCGTAAATGTCGTCGACCCGGTAGGCGAGGTGGCCGAAATTACGGCCTTCGCCATAGCCTTGCTCATCCCAATTGTGGGTGAGCTCGACCTGCGCCTCCTCGTCGCCCGGCGCGGCGAGGAAAATGAGCGTGAAGCGGCCCTTCTCATTGTCCATCCGCCGTACCTCCTCGAGGCCGAGCGTTTCGAAGAAGCGTATCGTCGCGTCCGGGTCGGAGACGCGGATCATGGTGTGGAGGTATTTCAAGCGAAGGCTCCTTTCGCGTGCCCTATAGGCCTGGCGAAGGCTTGAGTTCCAGCGGCGGCGCATTAGCCTCCCGCCCATGAAAGCCGCCGCCCTCGCCCTCGCCCTCGGCGCCTCGCTCGCCGCCGCTCCCGCCGCCCGCTGGGACTGGGGCGACACCAAGGACGAATTCACCAGCACCGCCGAATATGCGCCGTCCAAGGCGCTCTGCCGGCAGCTGAAGGACCGCGAGCCGCCGGCCGGCGACCGTCCGGGCCCGGCCGCGGCGCGGGCGCTCGACGGCTGCGATTCGGAGAAGCTCTATTACGGCATCGGGATGCCCGCCGATCCGGTGAAAGCGCGGCAATGCGCCTTGCTCGAGGCCGAGAGCGGGAATGGCGACGGCCCCTTCTCCGGCCGGGCGATGCTGATGACGATCTACGCCAACGGCAAGGGGGCCGCGAAGAATCTCGAAATCGCCATCCACCTCGCCTGCGGCATCGAGGGCGCGCCGATGGAGATGATCGGCCGCATCGGCCACCTTGCCGAACGGCGGGCGAAAGGCTGGCGCGGCGACGATTTCGATTATTGCGACGACATCACCAGCGGCAATTCCGGCGGCCAGTGCGCCGAGCATGCGGCGGAGATCGAGCGGGCCAGGCGCGACGCGGTCTGGGCGCGGCTGACCGCCGCCTGGTCGCCGGCCGAGAAGCAGGCGCTCGCCCGGATGAAGGCGGTCCACAACGCCTTCGCCCAAGCCCATGCGGAAGGCGAGATCGACATGAGCGGCACGCTGCGCGGCGCTTTCTACGTCGACGCGGTGGAGCGGCTCGACAAGGCGCTGCTGGCGATGGTGCAAAAGCTCGAGGCGGGGCGGGCGCCGGCTCTCGGCCACGCCCAGTTCGTCGCCGCCGACGCCGCGCTCAATGCGCGCTACCGCAAGGCGCTTCAATCGATCGAGCCGAGCGACGCGCCGGGCACCGTCACCCGCGACGGAATCCGCTCGGCCCAGCGGGCATGGCTCGCCTATCGCGATGCCTTTCTCGCCTTCGCCGCTTTGCGCTACCCCAAGGTGCCCCGCGAAACTCTCGCCGCCTGGCTCACCGCGGAGCGTACGAAGATGTGGGACGAGGGCGAGGAGGATTAGGCGAGATCTACCGCTTCGGCGGGGTCGCGGGCGGCTCCGGCGCGGGGTTCTCGCCGCCATTCTCGGCGAGCGCGGCTTCGGCGGAGCGGCCGATGGAAGTGTCGGGGGCCGCCTTGGCGGCGCGGGCGTAGAAGCCGCGCGCCGCCGGCACGTCGCCCCCGAGGCCCGCGATATTGCCGGCCTCGAGCAGGATGGCGGCGTCGTCGGGGGCGAGCGCGGCCGCCTTGGCGATGTCGGATTTCGCGCGCGCCACGTTGCGCTCGCGGCGGGAGAGGGCGGCGGAGAGATACCAGGCGAAGGGGTCGGTGGGGACGAGCGCAAGCGCCTTGTCGATGTCGGTCCGCGCCGCGGCCGGGTCGCCGGCGGCGACGCCGGCGCGGGCGCGGTCGAGCAGGACCTCGCCCTGGAGCGGCGGAGTCATCAGGTTGGTCGCCAGCGCGGCGTCGAAGGCCGCGCGCGCCCTGGCCGGATCGCCGGCGGCGAGCCAGGCATTGCCGGACTCGACCCGGAAGTCGGCGCGGCGCCTGTCCTTGGCCTGCTCGGCCTGGAGCGCGGCCTGCTCGAAGGCGGCGGCGGCGTCGCTCCAGCGCTCGAGCTCGGCCAGCGCCAGGCCGCGGCAATTCAGCGCGTCGAGGCCGCCCCCCTTGGCGAACCATTCCGCCGCCGCCGGCGCGGCCCGCTCCGGCGCCGAGCGGACGAGCTCGGCGCAAGCCTTGAAGCTGGCGGGAATCGCCGGCGTGGGGCCGGGGGCGGCGGCGGCAAGCGCGAGAAGGATCGGAGTCACGCCCCCCGCCCTAACGCGCGAGGCTGCACGCCGCCTGAACGGCGCTCACCCGACGCGTCCGACCGCCTCCTCGACGTTCGCCAGCAGCAAAGCGAGGTCCTGGTCGCGGGAGAGGCGGTGGTCGCCGCCTTTGACGAGGGTGAGGCGGGCGTCGGGGGTGGCGAGGCGGTCCATCAGGTTGAGCGAGATGCGCCAGGGGACGTCGGAATCGGCGCTGCCGTGGAGGAGGCGGACGGGGCCGGCGAAGGGGATGGGGGCGCCGAGCAGCTTCAGCTCTTCGCCGCTCTCCCAGAAGCCGCGGGTGGTGATGGTGGGGGCGTCGCCACAGGGGGAAGGCTCGACCAGCCGGCCGGCCTCGAGGATCGTCTCCTTCTGCGCGTCGTTGAAGCCCCAGGCGGTGAAATCCGGGGCGGCGGCGATGCCGACCAGGGCTTTCACGCGCTCCGGGCGGGCGAGGGCGGCGAGGAGCATCAGCCAGCCGCCCATCGACGAGCCGAGGAGGATGACCGGACCCTCCACCACCGCGTCGATCATCGCCAGCGCGTCGTCGCGCCAGCCGGCGAGCGTCTGCGCCTGGAAGTCGCCCGGGCTGGCGCCGCAGCCGGCATAGTCGAAGCGCAGCATCGCCTGACCGCGGTCGGCCGCCCAGGCGTCGAGCGCATTGGCCTTGGAGCCCTCCATGTCTGACGCGTAGCCGGAGAGGAAGATGAGGGTGGGAGCCCGGCCGGTACGCCGGCGACAGGCGAGGCGGCGCCCCCGCGTTTCGAGATAGTCCAATCCGCTCAATGACCGTCGCGGCAGATGCCGGCGAGCGCGGCCCATTCCTCCGCGCTCAGCGACGGTTTGTAGGCGGCGCCCTTGACTGCGCCGGCGCGGAAGCGGGCCTCGCGGTCGGCGGTGAGCGGGTGGGTCGAGACGTAGCCGAGCGCGGCGTCGGCGCGGCCGAAAATTTTCTCCTGGTCGGCGAGGCGGTGGAAGAAATCGGCGGTCGGCGCGGGGGAGATGCCGGCTCGCCGCAGGGTGACGATCGCGTCGCCGTCGGCCTGCGCTTCGGCGCCGCGCGAATAATGGAGCGAATCGAGCGTGTCGATGCCGGAGCCGGCGGTCCCGCCGAGCACGCTGATCAGGGCGCTGACTCCGAACTCCCGGATCATCGCTTGCGTCACGTGCCGTTCCTGGACGTGGCCCATTTCGTGGGCGAGCACGCCCGCGACGGCGTCCGGGCCTGACGCCTCGGCGAGCAGTTTGTCGAAGATGACGATGTTGCCGCCCGGCAGCGCCGCGGCGTTGACCATCGGCACGTGGACCACCCGGATGTTGAGCCGGTCGGCGTCCGGGCTGAGCTCGCGCGCCAGCTTACGCAAGGCGGCCTGGCCGGCGGCGCCGGTGCAGAAGCGGCCGCCGAAATCGCCGACCAGGGCGTCGCCGAACTTCTTCTCCCACGAAGCCGGCACGTAGGGCGCGAGGAGGATGGGCAAGCGGTTCGCGCCGAACAGCACCGCGGCGGAGATTGCGAGGGCGATCAGGATCGACGGGACAAGTCCCGCCCGGTCGATCCAGCGGCCGTATTTCTGGCGCCGGGGCAGCAGGCCCTCGATCTCCTCCGCCGTGCCGGCGAGTCCGAGCCGCCAGCCCGGCAGGTCGCTGCGGCCGTAGACGTCGCCGTCGCGGCGAGTCTCCATGTGGCAGAGCGCCTCGCGCGGGACGTGATCGGCGCTGCCGTCTGCGAAGTGGATGTCGAGGCCGCCGCCCGCGGCGGAGCGCACCTCGACCTCCCGCCGGACGGCGCTCGAGCCGTCGTAGAGCCAGCCGGGGACGCTCAAGCCCGGCTCCCTAGAAGGCGCCGATGTCGAAGGCGTCGGCGAAGCCCTCCGCCTCGCGCGGCGCCGCCGTCTGCGACTGGAGCAGGGTGTCGAGGTCGATCTCGCCGGTGGCTTCGAGGTGCCTGACCGCGAACGACCAGTTGCGATAGCCGACGAACAGGAACCCGACGCCGAGCGTGACGATGATGAGGCCGATCGAGCCGAAAATCAGCTTCAGCCAGTCCCTGGTGCGGGCGGTGAAGACGAAGTCGAGGCCGCCCCACGACGTCGCCTCGACCATCTGCCGGTAATAAGCCGCGTAATAGCTGAGGCTTGCGATCAGGAAGAGGAGATAGAAGCCGATCACGGCGACGAAGACCGCGCCCATGACGGCGGCCGGGCTCCCGCCGCTCCCCACCGAGGCGGCCGCGAACAACATTCCCCCCGCGACGACCGACAGGATGAGGCCGGCGACGGGCACGAGGTAGATGAGCAGCCAGCGGCCCATCAGACCTTCCCAGCTCGCCCCCGCCTCGATCGGATGCTGGCCGAAGCTCATCTTATTCCAGCGGTCGTTCCACAGGCTCGCCATCTTCCACGGGATGAGCAAGCCGAGGACGAGGCCGCCGGCGATCGTCTTCCACAGATATTGGTAGCCGTAGCTCCAGCCGCCGTCGCTGCTTCCCCCCCGTATTCCGTGCCAGAAGCTGCGGCTCAGGCGGTAGCGAATGGCGCGGAACTGGGCGATTCCGATCAGGTAGAAGAAGATTCCGTAGGAGACGAGGGCGACCAGCGCGACCGCGCCGCCCTGCCCGCGGATGGTCAGCGCCTCGACGAGCAGCCGCAGCCCGAAGAAGAGCGGGCCGAGCACCAGCATGACGACGACGAAGCCGATGAACATCTCCTTGCCGGTGCCGGTCCATTCGAGCGTATCGTCGATGAAGCGGGTGCGGCTCCAAAGGTAGCGGCGCTCGCGGGCCTTGGCCCAGAAGCGGTAGATGCCGAGCGTCACCACGATCAGCAGCAGGTTGGTGAGGGCGATCGGGAGATATTCCCGCCAGCTCCCCTCGAACGCGAACGCGCTTTCCGGCTCCGCCTCGGCGGGCACGGTAACCCCCTGCATGTCGTTCATTTTTGCGACTCCCCCGTTGCGGCGGAGACTGCAACGCCGCGCGCCGCGCCGCAAGCCCATTCGCTCCGACGGGGGTGGAGGAAGCGCCCGCCACTCGCTACATGCCCCTCCGATATGACGAAGCCCTTCAAGATACGCCTTCCCGACGGTTCCGTGCGCGAGGTCGAGCCGGGGACGACGCCGGCGGACGTCGCGGCGGCGATCGGGCCTGGCCTCGCCAAAGCGGCGCTGGCGGCGCGGGTCGACGGCGACGTGCGCGACCTCAACCGGCCGCTCGAGGGCGATTCCGAGCTCGCCCTGATCACCGCGCGGGACGAGAAGGACGCGCTCGAGCTGGTCCGCCACGATTACGCCCACGTCCTCGCCGAGGCGGTGCAGAACCTCTTTCCCGGCACCCAGATCACCTTCGGGCCGGCGACGGAGGACGGCTTCTACTACGATTTCGCGCCGACGGCGGAGCACGGCCCCTTCACCGAAGAAGATCTGCCGGGGATCGAGGAGGAGATGCGCCGCATCATCGCGCGGGACGAGAAGCTCGTCCGCGAGGTGTGGACTCGCGACGAGGTGCGGGCGTTTTTCGAGACGCAGGGCGAGGCGTTCAAGGCCGAATGGGTGATGGAGCTTCCCGCCGACGAGACGATCACCATGTACCGCTCGGGCGATTGGGTGGACCTGTGCCGGGGGCCTCATCTCGCCTCGACCGGCAAGCTCGACCCCCAGGCGTTCAGGCTGACCCGAGTCTCCGGCGCCTATTGGCGCGGCGACCAGAAGAACGCGATGCTCTCGCGCATCTACGGCACCGGCTGGCTCAACCGGAAGCAGCTCCAGGAGCATCTGACGCGGCTCGAGGAGGCGGCGAAGCGCGACCATCGCAAGATCGGCCAGGAGATGGACCTGTTCCACCTCCAGTCCGAGGCGCAGGGCTCGGTCTTCTGGCACGCCAAAGGCTATATGATCTGGCGCGTGCTCGAGGCCTATATGCGCCGCAAGCTCGACGCCGGCGGCTATGACGAGGTCAAGAGCCCGCAGCTGATGGACGCGCGGCTGTGGGAGGCCTCGGGCCATTGGGGCAAGTATCGCGAGAACATGTTCGTCGTGCCGGACGAGGTGCCGGGCACCGAGGAAGGCCAGCCGGTGCTCACCGGCGAGGGCGATCTGATGGCGCTGAAGCCGATGAACTGCCCCGGCCATGTCCAGATCTTCAGGCAGGGCATCAAGTCGTACCGGGACCTGCCGCTCAGGATGGCCGAGTTCGGCTGCTGCCACAGGAACGAGCCGCACGGCGCCCTGCACGGCATCATGCGGGTCAGGCAGTTTACCCAGGACGACGCCCACATCTTCTGCGCCGCCGAGCAGGTGGTGGAGGAGGTGCGGATCTTCTGCGACCTCCTGGACGGCATCTACCGCGACCTCGGCTTCGACAAATACGAGATCAAGCTGGCGCTGCGGCCGGAGCAGCGTTTCGGCAGCGACGAGGATTGGGACCGCGCCGAGCAGGAGTTGCGCGACGCGGTGGCGCTCGCCGGCCGCGCCTCGGCCGGGTTCGGCTGGGAGGAGCTGCCTGGCGAGGGCGCCTTCTACGCGCCCAAGCTCGAATTCCACCTGAAGGACGCGATCGGGCGGACCTGGCAGGTCGGGACGATCCAGGCCGATACCGTGCTTCCCGACCGGCTCGACGCGACCTATGTCGGCGCCGACGGCGAGCGGCACCGGCCGGTGATGCTGCACCGCGCCATCCTCGGCACGTTCGAGCGGTTCATCGGCATATTGATCGAGCACCATGCCGGCCGCCTCCCGCTGTGGCTGGCTCCGGTGCAGGCGGTGGTGGCGACGATCGTCTCCGATGCCGACGAATATGCGATGGAGGTGCATGCGGCTTTGGCCGCGGCGGGCCTTCGCGCCGAGCTCGACCTCAGGAACGAGAAGATCAACTACAAGGTGCGCGAGCACAGCTTGGCCAAAGTTCCCAATCTGCTCGTCCTCGGCAAGCGCGAGGCGGAGGAGCGGACGGTGGCCTTGCGCCCGCTCGGCGAAGGCGCGCGGCAGGAGGTGCTGGCGCTCGACGAGGCGGTGGCCCGGCTCCGCGCCGAGGCAACCCCGCCGGATTTGCAGCGAGGCTCGTCGTTTGGGTGACGTCCCCGCGTCTCCTGCGCAACAGGGACGCGGGAAAAAAGTTCGCGCGCCGCCGCCGCCTTTCATTCCGGACGCCGAAACACTAGGTAAAGCGCAGCAACGCAGGCAATTCAGGAGACACTGCTATACGTCCGCCTCTTACCCGGCGCCCGATGGCGCCGCCGCTCAACGGCCCCCGCTACAATGAGTTCATCTCCGTGCCCAAGGTGCGCGTGATCGATGAGAATGGCGAAAATCTGGGGGTGCTCCTTACCGGCGAAGCGATAGAGCAGGCCGCGGAAGTCGGCCTCGATCTCGTCGAAGTCTCCCCCAATGCCGATCCGCCCGTCTGCAAGTTCCTCGACGTCGGCAAGTTCAAGTACGAGGCGCAGAAAAAGGCCAACCTCGCCCGCAAGTCGCAGAAGACGCAGGAGATCAAGGAGATCAAGATGCGTCCGAACATCGACGACCATGATTACGACACCAAGATGAAGAAGGTCCACGACTTCATCGAGGAAGGCGACAAGGTGAAGATCACCCTGCGCTTCCGCGGCCGCGAGCTGGCGCACGGCCAGCTCGGCATGCTGCTGCTCCAGCGCGTCCAGGAAAATGTCGCCCAGATCGCCAAGGTCGAGCAGCATCCGCGCATGGAAGGCCGCCAGATGCTCATGGTGCTCGCGCCGAAATAGCGCTTTCCGTAGCGGCGGCGAAACGACCGGTTTCGTTTAGCAACCGAATTGTTGCGCTTTTGCCATGAGGGGCCGGAACCGGCGGGAAACTGCGATTTTTCGGCTGGCACCGCCTCCCCCTTTTCATTAGCCTCCGCCTCAAAATAACATCGAGGAGGGGGTAATCATGAAGACCATCTGGTTGACGTCCGCGGGCGCCGTCGCGCTCATGGCAACGCCCGCTTTCGCGCAGAACAGCACGACCCCGACCGGCCAGTCCGGACCGCTCCAGCAGTCGGCCGAGGTCAATCCCAACAAGGACGTGACGCCGACCGACGACGCCAATGGCAACGAGATCGTCATCACCGCCCAGGGCCGCTCCCAGGTGCTGGAGGACGTGCCGATCGCCGTCTCGGCCATTTCGGCCGAATCCCTCCAGAATTCGGGCGCGAGCGACATCCGCCAGCTGAACCAGCTCGCGCCCTCGCTGCTCGTCTCCTCGACGGGCACCGAGGCGAACGGCTCCGCCCGCATCCGCGGCATCGGCACCGTCGGCGACAATCCCGGCCTCGAAAGCTCGGTCGCCGTGTTCATCGACGGCGTCTATCGCAGCCGCACCGGCGTCGGCCTCAATGAGCTCGGCGAGATCGAGCGGGTCGAGGTGCTGCGCGGCCCGCAGGGCACCCTGTTCGGCCGCAACGCCTCGGCCGGCCTCCTCAACATCATCTCCAAGAAGCCGAACCTCAACGAGATCGAGGGCTTCGCCGAGGCGAGCTACGGCAATTACAACATGTGGCGCCTCTCCGGCGCCCTCTCCGGCCCGATCGGCAAGAGCGGCCTCGGCTTCCGCATCGACGGCGTCTACCAGAAGCGCGACGGCTTCTACCACGTCGTCAACCCGGTCGGCGTCGAGAGCCGGGTCAACGACCGCGACCGCTTCTTCGTGCGCGGCCAGATGCTGTACGAGCCGAACGACCAGATCAAGGTCCGCCTGATCGGCGACTATACCAAGCGCAATGAGAGCTGCTGCGGCGCCGTCTATGTCGACCGAAGCGTCAACTCGCGGATCGACGGCCTCAACGATCCGGTCAATCCGATCCTCGTCGGCGGCGTCGTCAATCCGGCCGGCAACAACATCATCAACGTGCTGCGCGACCTCGGCGAACCGCTGGCGGCGTTCAGCAACCCCTACAGCCGCAACATCTACATCAGCCCGGGCCGCACGTATCACGGCCACACGACCGACGGCGGCGTCTCGCTCCAGGTCGACTGGAAGCTCGGCGCCAACACCACCCTCACCTCGATCTCGGCCTGGCGCGATTATCGTTCCGGCCAGCCGGGCGACATCGACTACAGCGCCGTCGACATCCTCTATCGCAGCCCGGTCAATAACGGCTTCTTCCGCCACTTCAGGACGCTGAGCCAGGAGCTCAGGCTGCAGGGCACCACCTTCAACAACCATCTCGACTGGCTGATCGGCGGCTATTACGCCGACGAGAATCTGAACCTCACCGACAACCTCCGCTTCGGAACGCAATACGGCCGGTTCGCGACCTGCCGGATCGTCTCGGGCGGCGGGCTGGCGGCGCTCTATTCGCCAACCTCGCCGGGCTGCCTCGCGGCCCGCCCGGCCCTGTTCGGCGCGGCGTCGCCGATCATCTTCGCCGCCTTCGACCGGCTCGACGCGGTCAACGACAAGGGCAGCACGATCGACCGTTATTACCAGAACAGCCGCAACTACGCCTTCTTCACCCACAACATCTTCCATATCACCGACCAGGTCGCGTTCACGGCGGGCCTGCGCTACACCAACGAGCGCAAGCGCTTCCACGCGACCTTCGGCAACGACAACGTCGCCTGCCCGGCGCAGCAGGCGGCGCTGGTGCCGTTCCTCACCAACCCGGCGCTCGCCGCCGTGGCGGGCGGCCTCCTGGCCCTCACCTGCCAGGGCAACGCTACTTCGGAAATCAACGGAGTCACCATCACCGATCGGCGCAGCGAGCATAAGCTGACCGGCACCGGTGTATTGAGCTGGAAGCCGGTCGAGGATCTGATGCTCTACGCGAGCTACTCGCGCGGCTACAAAGCGGGCGGCTTCAACCTCGACCGCTCGGCGCTCAAGTCGCCGCTTCTCCCGTTCTCGGCGACTCCGGGCGGCGCCCAGGCGTTGGTCGGCAATCTCCAGTTCGATCCGGAGATCAACAACGCCTACGAGGTCGGCGCCAAATATTCGCACGGCGTCGTCACCGCCAACCTCGCCATCTTCCGGCAGGATTTCCGCAACTTCCAGCTGAACACGTTCAACGGCACGGTCTTCCTCGTGCAGACGATCAACGGCTGCAAGACCGACCTCGCCGGCGCCGACCGCGACCTCAGCGCGAGCACCGGCGCCTGTGCGGCCGGCGACGTCACCTGGGGCGTCCGCTCGCAGGGCGTCGAGCTGGAGACCGCGTTCCGCCCGACCCGCGACCTCGACATCACCGCGGGCTTCACCTACGCCAACACCAAATACCGCTCGAACCTGGTCGGCAATTCGAGCGGCGTGCCGCTCGATCCGGCGCTTCGCGTCCTGCCGGGCAAGCATCTGTCCAACGCGCCGGGCCTGGTCGGAACCACCTCGGTGACCTGGACGCCGCGGATCGGCGACAGCGGCCTTCACGGCCTGTTCTATGTCGATGCCCGCCTGACAAGCGACTACAATACGGGCTCCGACCTCTTCCCGCAGAAGCGGCAGGATGCCTATGCGGTGGTCAATGCCCGTATCGGCCTGCGCGGCCCGCGCGAGCGCTGGGCACTCGAATTCTGGGCGCAGAACCTGTTCAACCAGGATTATGCCCAGGTCGCCTTCAACTCGCCCTTCCAGGCGGGCGCGACGTCGGCGCCGTTCGTCGACCCGCAATTCCCGGGCGGGCGCCAGATCTTCTCGGCCTTCCTGGCGGAACCGAGGACCTACGGCGTCACCGGCCGCTTCCGCTTCTGATAAGGGGACAGCCTATTGGCTGTCCCCGCTCCGGCGCTCAACCGGGGACAGACAGACTGTCCCCGGTTCTTTCCCTCCCTCAGGCTGCGCGGCGTGCGGCGGCGCCCTCGTCGCCGGCGGCGCGCAGCAGGCGAGCGTGGAGCGCCTTCAGCCGCGCCGGGCTCTCGATCCTGCGGTCGGTCATGACGTCGGTGAGGTAGAAGACGTCGACCGCCCGTTCCCCATAGGTCGCGATATGGGCCGAATGGACCGCCGCGCGGCTCTCGTAGAGCGCGCGCGCAAGGCCGGAAAGAAGCGCCGCGCGGTCGCGGGCGTTGACCTCGACCACCGTGTAGCGGCTGGAGGCGAGGTTATCGATGAAGATTGCGGGATGAATGGTGAAGGCCTCCGCGCGCGGCAGCGGCAGGGCCTTCGCCTCGAGCCGCCCCATCGCCGGCTCCTCGCCGGCCAGAGCAGCAAGCACCGCCTGCTCCAGCCGCTTCAGCCTGTGGCGCTCCGCAAAAGGTTCGCCGGCCGCGTCCTGGACGAGAAAATTGTCGATCGCCATGCCGTCGTTCGTGGTGTGGATGCGCGCATCGATGATGTTGCCGCCGGCGAGGCTCATCGCCGCCGTCAGGCGGAAGAACAGCCCGGGCTGATCCTTCGCATAGACGCTGACGAGGGTGGCGCCGCGCTCCGCCTGCACCGCGGTTGAGAGCGGGCGCGCCGTCGCCGGGGCGCGGTCGGCCGCGTCCATCAGCCGGGCATTCGCCTCGATCACCTCGGTCGGCTCGGCGAGCCAATAGGAATCGGGGAGCCGCCAGGTGAGGCGGACGAAGCGGCTTTCCTCCCAGCCGAGGCGCGCGGCGAGGTCGCGCTGGACGGCGGCGATCCGATCGGTGCGGCCTTTCTCCTTGTGGCCGAGGCGCAGGCTCTCCTCGGCTGCCTCGAACAACGCCCTCAGCAGCTGGCGCTTCCAGCCGTTCCAGACGCCCGGGCCCACCGCGCGGATGTCGACGATCGTCAGCAGGAAGAGCAGCCGCAGCCGCTCGAGGCTCTTCACGCGCTCGACGAAATCCTGGATCGTCTTCGGGTCGGAGAGGTCGCGCTTGAAGGCGGTGGCGGACATGAGCAGGTGCCAGCGGACCAGCCAGGCCACCGTCTCCGTCTCGGCGTCGCTGAGGCCCAGGCGCGGACAGAGGCCGCGCGCCACCTCCGCGCCAAGCACGCTGTGGTCGCCGCCCCGGCCCTTGGCGATGTCGTGGAGCAGGGTCGCGACGTAGAGGACCCGGCGCGAGGAGATGTGGCGGAAGATTGCGGTGGCGAGCGGATGGTCGTCGCGGAGCTCGCCGCGCTCGATCCTGGAGACGAGCCCGATCGCCCGGATCGAATGCTCGTCGACGGTATAATGGTGGTACATGTCGAACTGCATCTGCGCGACGACGCGGCCGAAGTCGGGCACGAAGCGGCCGAACACGCCGGCCTCGTTCATCCACCTCAGCACCGTCTCGGGATCGCGCGGCGAGGTGAGAATGCAGAGGAAAAGGGCGTTCGCCACCCGGTCGGTGCGCACCTCGGCCTCGACCAGCTTTGCGTCCCGCGCCGCCGCCCGCATTGCGAGCGGGTGGATCTCGAGGCC
Organism: Sphingomonadales bacterium; assembly: GCA_034668625.1. Taxonomy (GTDB): domain Bacteria; phylum Pseudomonadota; class Alphaproteobacteria; order Sphingomonadales; family Sphingomonadaceae; genus Allosphingosinicella. Next base: position 153,012 of record JAXDOX010000034.1, on the reverse strand, counting down.
GTAGAGGTCGGCGAGTGCGAACAGACGGACGAGGCGGACAGGGTCCTCCCGGAAAAAGCCGTCCGAGGGCAGAGCGAGGCGGCCGCGGTCGAGCACGAAGCCTTCGAGCTTGCGCGGGCGGCGGCGGATCGTCGGCAGGCCGAAGCGGCGTCCCTTCGCCGCGAACTTGTCGTCGAGATGGGCAAGGAAGACTCCCGTAAGGTCGCCCACCGTCTTCGCGTGGAGGAAATAGTGGCGCATGAAGCGCTCGACCGGCGATTTTCCCGGCCGGTCGGCATAGCGCATCCGCGCCGCGATCTCGCGCTGGTAGTCGAAGGTCAGGCGCTCCTCGGCGCGGCCGGCGACGATGTGCAGGTGGCACCGCACCGCCCAAAGGAAACGCTCGGCGCGCTCGAACTGCCTGAGCTCCTCCGGCGTGAACAGGCCGGCCTCGACCAGATCCGCGACGCTTTCGAGCTGATAGATGTACTTGCCGATCCAGAACAAAGTGTGGAGGTCGCGCAGGCCCCCTTTGCCTTCCTTCACATTGGGCTCGACCACGTAGCGGCTGTCTCCCATCCGCCGGTGCCGCTCGCTCCGTTCCTCCAGCTTCTGCGCGATATAGGCGCGGGCGCTGCCGGCCAGCACGTCCCGGCGGAAGCGGGCCTGGACCTCGTCGAACAAGGTCCCGTCGCCCCACACGTAGCGGGCTTCGAGCAAAGCGGTGCGGACCGTCTGGTCGGCCGTCGCCACGGCGATCAGCTCGTCCACCGACCGCACCGAATGGCCGACCTTCAGCCCGAGGTCCCAGAGCAGATAGAGCGTCGCCTCGACCGCCTGCTCGCCCCAGGCGGTCGGCTTCCAGGGCGTCACGAACGCGAGGTCCACGTCGGAATGGACCGCCATCTCGCCGCGGCCGTAGCCGCCGACCGCCATCAGCAGCAGCCGTTCGCCCGCGGTGGGATTGGGATTGGGGAAGAGCCGCTCGGCGACGTAATCATAGGCAAGGCGAACGATCTGGTCGGTGAGATAGGCGTAGGCCGCGGCGGCCTCGCTCCCCTGCCAGGGCTTGTCCTCGAGCTTGGCGGCGATTTCCTCACGGCCGGCGGCAAGCGCGGCCTTGAGCCGCTTGGCCGCGGCCTTGCGATCGCCGCTCCTCAGCGCGTCGGCGAGAGCGCGGCGGTCGACGATCGCGCGCTTGTTCGGGACGGCGGCGAAGCGGGCGGGCATCAGCCCTCCCCGGCGGCGAGCTGCTTCAGCCGGTAGACGAGCTCGAGCGCCTCGCGCGGCGACAAGGCGTCTGCCTCCACTTCCCCCAGGGCCGCACGGAGCGGGTCCTCGGGCGCAGCTGCTTCCTCGGCCGCGGCGGCGGCGAAGAGTGGCAAATCGTCAAGGCCCGCGGCGATGCCGCCCGTCGCGTCGCGGCCTTCCTCGAGCTTGGCGAGAACGGATTTCGCCCGGCTCAGCACCCGGGCGGGGAGGCCGGCGAGCTTGGCGACGGCGAGGCCGTAGCTGCGGTCGGCCGGGCCCTTGGCCACTTCGTGGAGGAGGACGAGGTCGCCCTTCCACTCGCGCGCGCGGACGTGGTGGAGGGAGAGGGCGTCGAGACGCTCCGCCAGGCGGGTGAGCTCGTGGTAATGGGTCGCGAACAGGCAGCGGCAGCGGCTCACGTCGTGGATCGCCTCGACCACCGCCCAGGCGATGGCGAGGCCGTCATAGGTGGAGGTGCCGCGCCCGACCTCGTCGAGGATGACGAAGCTGCGCTCGGTCGCCTGGGAGAGGATGGCGGCGGTCTCGACCATCTCGACCATGAAGGTCGAGCGGCCGCGGGCAAGGTTGTCGGAGGCGCCGACGCGGCTGAACAATCGGTCGACGAGGCCGAGCTTGGCCCGCACGGCCGGAACGAAGGCGCCGGCCTGGGCAAGCACTGCGATCAAGGCGTTCTGGCGGAGGAAGGTCGACTTGCCGCCCATGTTGGGGCCGGTCACCAGCCACAGCCTTTCGTCCTCGGTGAGGGCGCAATCGTTGGCGACGAAGCGGGCGCCGGAGGCGCGCAGCGCGTCCTCGACCACCGGATGGCGGCCGCCTTCGACCTCGAAGCAATTGTGGCTCGCGAAATAAGGCCGGGTCCAGCCGCCCTCGGCCGCCCGTTCGGCCAAGGCCGCGGCCGCGTCGAGCCGGGCGAGGGCATCGGCGGCCTCGGCGATCGGCTCGGCGCGGGCGAGGGCGGCGGCGGTCAGCTCCTCGAGATGCGCGGCCTCGGCGGCGAGGGCATGGTTGCCCGCCTGGGTCACCTGCAGCGCCTGCTCGTGGAGGTCCGGCGCGTTGAAGCGGACGACGCCGGCGAGGGTCTGCCGGTGGGTGAAGCCGCTTTCCGCCGCCATCAGCTTGTCGGCATTCTTTCCCGGCACCTCGATATGGTAGCCGAGCACGCCGTTGTGGCGGATTTTGAGGGTCGCGATGCCGGTCTGCTGGCGGTAGCGGGCTTCGAGCGCGGCGATGGCGCGGCGGCCCTCGCCTCCGGAGGTGCGCAGCGCATCGAGCGCCGCGTCATAGCCTTCGGCGATATAGCCGCCCTGGCTGGCGTCGATCGGCGGCGAGGGGACGAGGGCGCGGGAGAGGAGGTCGGTGAGCTCGCCATGGCCGGTCAGCGCCGGGAGCAGCGCCGCGAGGAGCGACGGTTGGTCCGGCAGCCCGGCCAGGCGGGCGTGGAGCCGCCGCGCTTCGTTGAGCCCGTCGCGCAGCTGTCCGAGGTCGCGCGGCCCGCCGCGGCCGGAGACGAGGCGACCGAGCGCGCGGCCGATGTCGGGCAGCGCCTTCAACTGGCGGCGGAGGCTCTCGCGCAGCCCCGCGTCGCGCTCGAACAGGGAAACGAGGTCGAGCCGCGCCTCGATCGCCGTGCGGTCGAGGAGGGGTGCGCCGAGATCGGCTGCGAGCAGGCGCGCGCCGGCGCCAGTGACGGTCCGGTCGACGGCGGCGAGCAGGGTGCCGGACCGGCCGCCGGTCGCGCTCTGGGTGAGCTCCAGGCTCTCCCGCGTCGCCGCGTCGATCATCATGTGGTCGCCCGAGGCGCGCAGCACCGGCGGGCGGAGGAAGGGCAGGGAGTCGCGCGCCACCTCGTCCAGATAAGCGAGCAGCCCGCCGGCGGCGGCGAGGGCGGCGCGGTCGAAGGCGCCGAAGCCGTCGAGCGTCGCGACCTCGAACCTTTCCTTCAGGCGGCGCTCGGCGGCGACACTGTCGAAGCCGGCCTTGCGTTCGGTTACGGCGGTTCCCGCCATCGCCTCGGGGGCGACCACCTCGGCGGCGGCGAGGCGGGCGAGCTCCGCGTCGAGCGCGTGGGGCGGGATCGAGCCGAGCTCGAAGCGGCCGGTGGAGACGTCGGCCGCGGCGAGGCCGTAGCGCTCGCCCACCCGCGCCACCGCCGCCAGCCAGTTGGCGCTGCGCGAATCGAGCAAAGCCTCCTCGGTCAGCGTGCCGGCCGTGACGACCCGGACGATGGCGCGGTTGACGACCGCCTTGTGCCCGCGCTTCCTCGCCTCCGCCGGGTTTTCGACCTGCTCGGCGATGGCGACCCGGAAGCCGCCCCGGATCAGGCGGGCGAGGTAGGTCTCGGCGGCGTGGATCGGGACGCCGCACATGGGGATCGGCTCGCCCTCATGCTCGCCGCGGGCGGTCAGCGCGATATCGAGGCAGGCCGCGGCCGCCCTGGCGTCGTCGAAGAACAATTCGAAGAAATCGCCCATCCGGTAGAAGAGCAGGCAGCCCTCGGCCTCCGCCTTCAGCGCGAGATATTGCGCCATCATCGGGGTCGGGGCTCCGCCGCTCTTCGCCTGTGAGGCCATGGCGGGGAGGTTAGAGCCTAAGCGCGCCGGGGGGAACGCCAAAGGTGGACGCCTGTTGCCCCCTTCGCCGGTTGCGGCCTAAGGCGCGGGCAAAAGAGAGAGGCTGGGAATGAGTGAAGGCAGCAACGTCACATTCTCCGAACAGGAGGCGCTCGACTTCCACTCGGAAGGGCGGCCGGGCAAGATCGAGATCATCGCCTCGAAGCCGATGGCGACCCAGCGCGACCTCAGCCTCGCTTACTCGCCCGGCGTCGCCGTGCCGGTCCGCGCGATCGCCGCCAATCCGGCCGCCGCCTACGATTACACCGCCAAGGGCAACCTCGTCGCCGTCATTTCCAACGGCACCGCGATCCTCGGCCTCGGCAATCTCGGCGCGCTTGCCGCCAAGCCGGTGATGGAAGGCAAGGCGGTGCTGTTCAAGCGCTTCGCCGACGTCGACGCGATCGATCTCGAGGTCGACACGGAGGACAGCGACGCGTTCATCAATGCCGTGGCTTTGCTGGGCCCCAGCTTCGGCGGCATCAACCTCGAGGATATCGCGGCGCCGGCCTGCTTCATCATCGAGCAGACGTTGAAGGAGCGGATGAACATCCCGGTCTTCCACGACGACCAGCACGGCACCGCGATCATCACCGCCGCCGGCCTCATCAACGCCTGCTACCTCACGGATCGCGCGCTCAAGGACGTCAGGGTGGTGGTGAACGGCGCCGGCGCCGCGGCGATCGCCTGCACCGAGCTGATCAAGGCGATGGGCGTCCGCCACGACCATGTCATCATGTGCGACCGCAAGGGCGTGATCTGGGAGGGCCGTCCGGAGGGCATGGACCAGTGGAAGTCGGCCCATGCCGCCGACACCGAGGCGCGGACGCTGGCCGAGGCGCTGGTCGGCGCGGACGTCTTTCTCGGCCTCTCCGCGGCCGGCGCGCTCAAGCCCGAGATGGTCATGGCCATGGCCAAGCGTCCGATCATCTTCGCCATGGCGAACCCCGACCCGGAGATCACCCCGCCCGACGCCAAGGCCGCGCGGCCCGATGCGATCGTCGCCACCGGCCGCTCCGACTATCCCAACCAGGTCAACAACGTGCTGGGCTTCCCCTTCATCTTCCGCGGCGCGCTCGACGTGCGCGCGACGACGATCAACGATGACATGAAGATCGCCGCCGCGGAGGCGCTCGCCGACCTCGCCCGCCAGCAGGTGCCGGAGGAAGTGGCGGCGGCCTATGGCGGGCGGGCCCACAATTTCGGGCCCGATTACATCATCCCCGCGCCGTTCGACCCGCGGCTGATGGAGGTGGTGCCGGTTGCCGTCGCGCGGGCGGCGATGAAGAGCGGAGTCGCGCAGCGGCCGATCGAGGATCTCGGCGCCTATCGCACCCAGCTCCGCTCGCGCCTCAACCCGACCACTTCGGTGCTCAGCCTCGCCTACGAATCGGCCCGCGCCGACCCGAAAAGGGTGCTGTTCGCGGAAGGCGAGGAAGATGTCGTGCTGCGCGCCGCCATCGCTTTCCGCGACGGGGGCTACGGCATACCGGTGCTGGTCGGCCGCGAGGACGTCTACGACCGGCTGCGCGACCTCGGAGTCGAGCGGCCCGAGGATTACGAGCTGGTCAATAGCCGCGTCTACGGCCGCCTCGAGGAGATGACCGACCATCTCTACGCCCGGCTGCAGCGCAAGGGCTATCTGCACCGGCAGGTCGAGCGGATGGTGAAGCAGGACCGCAACACTTTCGCCGCTCTGCTGCTCGCGCTCGGCGAGGGCGACGCGCTGATCACCGGAGTCACCCGCCCCTATGCGCAGAGCCTGAGGCAGGTGCTGCGGGTGCTCGACGCCAAGCAGGGGACGACGCCGTTCGGAGTCCACGTCCTGGTCGGCCAGTCCCACACCACGTTCATCGCCGACACCACGGTGACCGAGCGGCCGACCGGCGAACAATTGGCCGAGATCGCCATCCAGACGGCGAGCGTCGCCCGCCGCATGGGCCACGAGCCGCGCGTCGCCTTCCTGTCCTACTCGAATTTCGGGGACCCCGAGGGCACCTATCTCGATCGCATCCGCGAAGGCGTCCGAGTGCTCGACCGGCGCGGCGACGTCGGTTTCGAATATGAAGGCGAGATGTCGCCCGACGTCGCGCTCAACCCGGCGATGGCCCGGGTCTATCCGTTCAGCCGCCTGACCGGACCCGCCAACGTCCTGGTCATGCCGGGCCTGCAGACCGCCAACATCTCCGCGAAGCTCTTGAAGGAGCTGGGCGGCGATTCGGTGATCGGCCCGGTCCTGGTCGGCATGGAGCAGCAGGTGCAGGTGGCGTCGATGACCGTGAGCGCGTCCGACCTGGTGACGCTGGCGGTCCTCGCCGCCGGCGAGATCGTCCGCTAGGACGTTGCGGGCTCATGCAGCACCGTCACCCCGGATTTGATCCGGGGTCCATCTTCCTGGCGATCCGATTGGAAAGAACAATAGGTGGATGCCGGATCAAGTCCGGCATGACGGGTTCCGGTTTAGCCGCCCGGGCCGTTCGGGTTGTCGGTCGAGCGGCGGCCCTGGCCGGCGGAGCCGACCGTGCCGATATTGCCGAACAATTCGTCCCAGATGTTCTTGTGACGGCCGAGCGTCGGGGTCTTGTCGTCGACCGGGTGGATCGAGGCGACCTGTTCCATCCCCTTGCGTTCCACCGAGGCGACGTTGCCGGCGGAATCGAAGCGGATGTGGAGGATGGTCTGGCTGGAGGGATGCGGGTTGCTGTACGCCATGTTCTTGGTCATGCGCGAAAAATAATACCAGTCGCTGTCGCCGAAGCCGCCGGTGAAGCTCGGCCGGCCGAGCGTGCTCGCGACCGATTCCTTATTGTCGGTGCCGGGCTGGATGGCGCCGGCCAAAGTCTCGTCGAGGTTGAAGCCCTGCCGGGCGACGACGCGGGTACACCCGCCGAGCAAGAGGCCGGCGGCGGCGGCGGCCACCAGGACGCGGCGTCCGTTGCGCAGGATCATATTGAAAACACTCCCGATTGGGTCGGTTCGAAGCGGCGCCCCCGTTCGCCTGCCTTGCGGCCCGCGACACCGGACCCCAATATCCGACAAAGCCTCACGGGCGCAAGTCGCGCCCCCGCCGGAGATCCTGTCCTGACCCTCTTCCAGCGCCTTTTCGGACCTCCGGGCGATCGGCTTGCGCTGCGCCCGCTCTACGCGGCGATCGTCGCCGACGCCCGCGACCCTGTCTGGTACCGCGGCGGCGGCGTCCCTGACAGCGTCGACGGGCGGTTCGACATGCTCTGCGCTTCGCTCGCCCTCGTGTTGCTGCGGCTGGAGGGGGACGGGGACAAAAAGCGCCGGGAGGCGGTGCTGCTCACCGAATTGTTCGTCGACGACATGGACGCGAGCCTGCGCGAGCTCGGTACCGGCGATCTGATGGTGGGCAAGGGGATCGGCAAGCTGATGGGCGCGCTGGCCGGGCGAATGGCGAGCTTCCGGGAGACGCTTGCCGAGGCCGCGGCCTTCCAGGCGTCGGTGCGACGGAACGTTTTCCGCGACGCGCCCCCTTCTGAGGAGGCGGTGCGGTTCGTCGCCGAGAGGCTGCGGCGCCGGCACGGCGCGCTCGGCGCCGTACCGCTCGAACGCCTGCTGGCCGGAGAGCTCGAATGACCCCCGAGTTCAGCCGCCCGATCCGTCTCGATACGCTCGGGGCCGAGCCCTGCCGCCTCGAAATCGAGGCCGGGGAAGCGGAGCGTGCCGCGCTAGCCGCGCGCTTCGGCCTCGTTTCGATCGGACGCCTCACGGCCGAGGCGGCTCTCACCTGCGCCGGCGCGACCGTCATCGCCGCCGGCACCCTCGCGGCCGAGGTGGTGCAGAGCTGCGTCGCCACGGGGGAGCCGGTGGCGGCGACGGTGGTCGAGCCGTTCCGAATCGACTTCCAGCCCCAGCCGGCCGCCGCCGCGCCGGACGAGGCGGTGGAGCTGGGCGAGCGGGAGCTCGACGTCATGTTCTACGAGGGCGGCGCGATCGACCTCGGCGAAGCAGTCGCCGAGACGCTCTCGCTCAGCCTCGATCCCTATCCCCGCTCCCCCGCGGCGGAAGCGGCGCTGAAGGATGCGGGGGTCAAGAGCGAGGAGCAGGCACGGGCCGAGTCGATGCCGTTCGCCGGCCTTGCGGCGCTGAAGGACAAGCTGGGGGGATAAGTGTTCGACCTCCAGTCCTCCCCATGGAGCTGCGCTCCACTGGGAGGACGAGGGTAGGCCGGCGCTACAGCCTAAAACGGAACGTCGTCGTCCAGATCCGAATCGAACGCCGGCGCGGGGCGCGATTGGGGACGGCCGCCGCCGCCGAAGCTCGATCCGCCCGCCTCGTGGCCTCCGGCGAAATCCTCGCCGCCTCCGCCACCGCCGCCGCGGCTGTCGAGGAGGACCAGCTCGCCCCGGAAGCGCTGCAGCACGATCTCGGTCGAATAGCGGTCGGCGCCCGACTGGTCCTGCCATTTGCGGGTCTGGATCTGCCCTTCGAGATAGACCTTCGAGCCCTTGCGCAGATAGGATTTGGCGACGCGGCCGAGATTTTCGTTGAAGATGACGACCCGGTGCCACTCGGTCCGCTCCTGGCGGTTGCCGTCCTTGTCCTTCCAGCTTTCCGAGGTGGCGACGCGCATATTCACCACCTCGCCGCCATTGTTGAGCGAGCGGCTCTCCGGATCGTCGCCCAGATTGCCGACCAGGATCACCTTGTTGACGCCCGCCATCCTTCTTCCTTCCAGTGCTTTTCGGATTCGCCCGGACGATAAGCGAGCCGACTGCCCGGCGCTACCCGATTCAGGCCGTGGCGAGCCGGTTGGCGGGCCGGCGGTTGCGGCCGAATCCGACGATGAGGGCGGCCAGAGTCGCCGCCTGCGCGACCAGCCCCTGCACGGTGGGATAAAGGCCGAGCATGCTGATTCGCGGCGCCCAGGAAACCGGCATCACCCCCAGCAACCCTGCCTCCTGGAGCGCGGCGACGCCCTTGCCGGCCAGCACCACCGCCAGCGCCGCGATCAGCAGCGAGCTGTAGGAGAAGAATTTGGCGATCGGCAGGCGCCGGCTGAAGCGGAGCATCAGCAGGGCGATCAGGGCGAGCGTGCCGAGACCCGCCGCCGCGCCCGCGATCAGCGCGCCGAGCCGGCCGTCGGCGGAGAGGGCGGCGAAGAACAGGATGGTCTCGAACACTTCGCGGTAGACCGCGACGAAGGCGAGCAGGAACAGGAACCAGGCCGATTTCCTCGACAAAGCGTGGCCCACCTTCTCGTGGATGTAGCGCTGCCATTCGTCGGCCTGCGCCTTGCCGTGCATCCAGATGCCGACGAACAGCAGGACGATTGCCGCGAGGACCGAGCCGAAGCCTTCGGTCAGCTCTCGGCTGGCGCCGCTGATCGCGATCAAATTGGTCGCCGCCCACCAGGTGGCGAGGCCGGCGAGCAAAGCGAGGATCCAGCCCCAGTGGACCGGACGCACCATCTCCGCGCGGTCCGCCTTGCGCAGGAAAGCGAGCATCGCGACGACGATGAGCAACGCCTCCAGGCCTTCGCGCAGCAGGATGGTGAAGGCGCCGAGGAAGGTTGAGGCGGCGCTGCCCTGCTCGGGCGCGAGCGCCCGCTCGCTCTCGTCCATCAGCGCCTCGAGGGCGGCGACCCGTTCGCGCACCTGCGGTATGTCCTGGCCCTGGGCGATGGCGCCGCGCAGCTCGCCCATCTTGGTCTCGACCCGCGCCAGCAGCCCGGCGTCGCGGCCCGCGAGCATGGGCTCGATCGGCTCGAAGCCGTCGAGATAGGCGGCGAGCGCCAGCTCCTTCGCGGCATTGCGGTCGCCCGCGTCGTAGGCGGCGAGGCTCTGCCGGAGCCGCTCGCGGGCGATGGTCAGCGAGGAGCCGCCCTGGCGGCCGACGGCGCCCGGGTCGTTGCGCAGGTAAGCGACGATTGCGGCCGCCTTGGTGGGGCCGATCCGCTGCGCAAGGCCGGATTCGGTAAGCCCGGTCAACGCGGCGGCGTCCGGCACGAGGCTGCGCAAGGCGGCGTCGCTCTGCCACAGCTTTCGCCCCTCCTCGGCAAGCGCCGGAGGGTAAGCGAAGCGACCGACGCGGAAGGCGAGCGCCCATTTGTCCGCGTCGGGCAGATTGCCGAAGCTCTGCATCGCCGTGCCTTCGAGGCCTTGGCCGATCACCTGATAGAGGGCGAAAAGGCTGCGCTGCCGGGCCCGCTCGCGGTCCGCGAACGCGATCGGGGGCGGATTGAGCTTTGCCGCCATCGGCCCCTTCCCGTCACCCGCGGCGCCGTGGCAGGCCGCGCAATTCTCGGCGAAGAGCGAGTCGCCCCGCGCCGGATCGGGCATGGTCTTGGGCGCGAGCGGAACCGGATAGGCGGCGATCAGCCGGGCGGCGAGGCCGTGCGCGAGCTTCGCGACCTCGTCCGGCGCCGCCTTGCGTCCGATCGCCGCCCGCAGGGCGTCGGCGCCGGCGACCAGGCGCGCCTTGTCAGGCTTCTGCGGCAGTGCGCCGAGCCGTTCGCGAACCGAGGCCGCGAACTCGCTCATCTCCTTATATTCCGAGGCGCTGACGACGCGCCCGTCCCGAACGGCGCCCGGATAGTCGACGGCGAGATAATCGAGCAGCCGCCAACTGGTCTGAACGTCGCCCTGCTGCGCCGCGGCGGGCGTTGCGCCGAGGAAGGCGAGCAGACACAGTAAGAGGATCGCGGGCCAGCGGAACATGGCTGCCCGGCTATCGCAATTGCAATTGATTATCAATAACAATTAGCCGCCGAGCCTCAGTCCATCAGCTTCCTGGTCAGGTAGATCATCTCCAGCGCGCTGGTGTGGGCGGTCTGCTTGAGGTTGGCGCCGGCGGCGTGGCCGCCTTCGGTGTTCTCGTAATAGAGGAAGGGGAGGCCCATTTCCTCCATGCGGGCGGCGAACTTCCTAGCATGCTGCGGCCCGACGCGGTCGTCCTTGGTGGTGGTGAAGATGAACGGTTCGGGATAGGCGCCGCCCTTCCGCAGATTCTGGTAGGGCGAGACCTTCTCCCAGAAGGCGCGGACCGCCGGGTCCTTGTCGATGCTGCCATATTCGCCTTCCCACGAGGCGCCGGCGGCGATCTTCGAGATTCGGATCATGTCGAGCAGCGGCACCTCGATCAAAGCCGCGTTCCACAGCTCGGGATGCTGGGTGAAGGCGACTCCGGTGAGCAAGCCGCCGTTCGAGCCGCCGCGAATGCCGAGGCGCCGCGGCGTGGTGATATGGCGGGCGATGAGGTCGCGGCCGACGGCGACGAAATCGTCGTAGATGACCTGCCTTTTGACTCCGATTCCGGCCTCGTGCCATTTCGGCCCGAACTCGCCGCCGCCGCGGATGTTGGCGAGGGCATAGACTCCGCCATGCTCGAGCCAGAGCTTGCCGGTGGTCGCGGAATAAGCCGGGGTCGAGGAGGATTCGAAGCCGCCATAGGCATAGAGCAAGGTCGGGTTGTTGCCGTCGAGCTTGATGTCCCTGCGGTGGACCAGGAAATAGGGGATCCTGGTCCCGTCGCTGGACGTCGCCTCATATTGCTCGGCGACGAGGTTGGAGGCGTCGAACTTGGCCGGCTGCGCCTTGATCTGCCGGGCCTGGCCGGTGCCGGCGTCGGCCAGCCACATCGACGGCGGAGTGAGGAAGCTGGTCACCGAGACGAACGCCTTGTTGTCGGTCGTGCTGGCGTCAACTACGCCGATCGTCGAATTGTCGGGAAGCTGGAGCGCGCTCCGCTTCCACGTGCCGCGCGGGCCCGGCGTGAACAGCAGGGTGCGGCCGCGGACATTGTCGAGGGTCGAGACGAGCAGAACGCCCTTCGACGCGGTCGAGCCCTGATAGGCTTCGCGCGGGCCGGCAGAGTAGACGAGGGTGGGCCTCGGGTGCGCCGGATCGGCCTTGAGCTGGGCGAGGTCGACCGAGAGCAGGGCGCCTGCGGGGTAGGTCGTCGCGCTTCCCGGCGGAGTCCAATCCTCGCGGGTCTCGATGATCACCCGGCCGGCGACCATGTCGTTGAGGCTGGCCTTGGCCGGGATGGCGACCCGTTGCGCGCCCTTGGGCGTCAGGATGTAGGTTTCCGAGCGGAAGGTATCGAGCGGCCGGTCGATCACCGCGAGGGTGCGGTTCTCGCCGTCGCGAAGCACGTAGGGGGTGACCCCGTAGCCGCCGTCCTCGGCGCTGCCCCGGAACACCTCGACCGCCGCCGAGAGCGGCTGGCCGCGCTTGAGCCTTTTGACGATGAACGGATAGCCGGTGCGGCCGAGATCGCCCGGCGCCCATTCGCGGCTGATGAGGAGGCTGTTCTCGTCCTCCCAGGCCGCCCTCGACTTGCCCTTGGGGATGACGAAGCCGCCGTCGACGAACTTGCCCGTCGGCAGGTCGAACTCGCGGGTCGTCACCGCGTCCTCGCCGCCGTCGGAGAGGAGGATGAGGCAGCGCCGCTCGGCGGGGCGCGCGCAGATCGTGCCCTTGTAGACCCAGTTCGCTTTCTCGGACGCCGCGAGCGCGTCGAGGTCGAGCACCGTCTCCCAGGCCGGCGATTCCGCCTGGTAGCCGGCGAGGCTGGTGCGCCGGAACACGCCTCGGACATGGTCGGCGTCCTGCCAGAAATTATAGACCTGGCCATTGAGGAACCGGCCGAACGGGATCCGGTCCTTGGCCTGGGCGATGGCGAGCGCCTCGGTGTAATAGGCCTGATAGCGCGGATCCGCCTCGAGCACCGCCTGCGCCTTGGCGTTGTGGGCGTTGACCCAGTCCATCGCGCGCGGCGAGGAGACGTCCTCGAGCCAGAGATAGGGATCGTCGGCGCTCGCCTGGGCGTGGAGGGCGGTGGCGGCGGCGCCGGCCAGAGCGGCGCCGAGGATGACGGTCTTGACGAGCCTCATTCGGACGATCCCTCACTTCCGGAAAGGCGCGCATCCTCAACACATTAGTCCGAACGTCAAGAGCGGCCGCGCTCCGCCCTTGGCAAGGGCGCGCAAGCCTCTAGTCTGGCGCCGAAAAGGGGACGATCCGATGAAGCCTTTCCTGCCTTTGCTCGCCCTCGCCGCGGTCGCCGCCGCGCCGGCCGCCGCCGCGCCGAAGAAGGCCGAGACTCCGGAGCAGAGAGTTGAGCGGGTGCTCGGCCAGACGCCGGTGATCGACGGCCATAACGACCTCCCCTGGGAGATACGCGACGGCTACGATTTCTGGCGCAAGCCGCTCGACCTCAGCGCCGACACCTCGCGGCTCGGCCACCCGCTGCAGACCGACCTGCCCCGGCTCGCCAGGGGCCATGTCGGGGCGCAATTCTGGTCGGTGTGGATCCCGGCGGCTCTGAAGGGCGACGAAGCTATCCGCACAACGCTGGAAGAGATCGACATCGTCCATCGCATGGTGGCGCACTACCCGGACCGGCTCGAGCTCGCCTCGACCGCCGCCGACATCCGCCGCATCGAGAAAGCGGGCAAGGTCGCCTCGCTGATCGGAATCGAGGGCGGCCACCAGATCGGCAACTCGCCGGCGGCCTTGCGCATGTTCTACGCTTTGGGCGCCCGCTACATGACGCTCAGCCATTCGCTCAACAACGACTTCGTCGATTCGGCGACCGACGATCCGGTCCACCACGGCCTCACCCCGTTCGGCAGGGCGATCGTGCACGAGATGAACCGGCTCGGCATGATGGTCGATTTGAGCCACGTCTCGGCCGACGTGATGCGACAGGCGATCGCATTGTCGAAAGCCCCGGTGATCTTCTCCCACAGCTCGACGCGGGCGCTGATGGACCATCCCCGCAACGTGCCCGACGACGTGCTGCGGCTGCTGCCCGCGAACGGCGGGGTGGTGATGGTGAACTTCTTTCCCGGCTTCCTTTCGACGGAATATCGGGCATGGAGCGGCGCGCACGACGCCGAGGCGGCGCGGCTCAAGAACGTCTATCCGGGTCAGCCGGAGCGGCGGAAGGCCGCGCAGGATTCCTGGGACGCGGCCCATCCGGAGCCCGCGGTGCCGGTGTCGGTGGTCGCCGACCATGTCGAGCATGCCCGCGACATCGCGGGCATCGACCATCTCGGCATCGGCTCCGATTATGACGGCATCGACGGCACCCATCCGGCGGGCATGCCGGGGGTCGATGCCTATCCCGTGCTGTTCGCCGAGCTCGCCCGCCGCGGCTGGAGCGACGCCGACCTCGCCAAGCTCGCCGGCGGCAATCTGCTGCGCGCGATGGAGCAGGTCGAGCGGGTCGCGGCGTCGATGCGGAACGAGCCGCCGTTCAACTCGACCATCGAGGCGACGGACCACTGATCTCCCCTCTCCCGGGGGGAGAGGGGTAAGGGGTGAGGGGTTCCGGCGTAAGAAGGTTCGCACCCGGCGCCTCTTTCGCGGACGCTGCAACCCCTCACCCCTAACCCCTCTCCTCTAAGGGAGAGGGGAATCAGGGCGCCGTCGTCGGCTCGGTGTTCGCCGGGCCCGCAAGCTCCGCCTCGCCGTCTTCGGCGGGGAGGATCTCGCCCTTCAGCGACAGCGGCTCGCCGAGCCACAAGGCGTCGTCGAGATGGTCGCGGCGCTGATTGGCGGTGTTGGGGTGGACGAGCACCGAGAGGCCGCCTCGGTTGAGCATCAGCCAGGGGACGAAGGCGCCGAACAGCTCCGGCGCGAAGGCGACCTGGTACATGGCTCGGCTGTGCGGGCCGACCGGCCGGTCCCAGACCGTGCCGAGGCGGACGGCGAAGCGCTCGCCGATCGCCTGCCGCAGCCCCAGCGCCGTCTCGCGCTCCCGTTCCGGATCGAAATAGAGATGGGCGTGGTAGCTGGCGATCTCGGCGAGCGGCCGGAGGCTCATCCCCACCAGACCTCGCCGAACGTGTAGGCGACCGTCGCGATGCTGCCGAGGAAGACGAAGATGCCGACGAAGATCGGCCATCTGGGTTTCGAGTGAACGGGCTCTCTCATATCACACCGCCGGGTATCTGAGCCGCCCGAGGAAGCGGCTGAGGGAGGGAAGGCGATCGCGGTTGCCGCGCCACTGCGCCTTGGCCTTTTCGAAGCGCATGACGTCGTCGATGCGGCGGTCGAGGAAGGCGCGGGTGGCGGCGAGGCCGTCGCTGTCGTCATCCATGTAGACGAGCTGTGTCGAGGCGTAGACGCCCATCAGGATGACGCGTTTGGAATAATGGTTGAAGTCGGTCGCGCGGTCGCCGGCGATCCGCCACATCCGGTCGGCGGCGCGCCAGCCGAGGCGGGCGGCGAGCGGGAGGTTCTGCGGCAAGGCGAGGATCGCCAGCGCCCGGCGCAGCGCCTCCTTGTCGCGCTCGATCCGCTCGATCCGGAACATGACCAGCGCGCGGATCCGCTCGCGGACCTTCATCGCCTCGATGCGCTCGAGCGGGAAGGCCTCGGCCATGGCGCGGTCGATCGAATCGAACCAGGCGTCGATCATCTCCGCGCCGCCGCCCGGGAAGCAGAGCCGAGCGCGCGGCGCCGGCACGCCGATCTCCGCCGCCGCCATCGCCAGCGCCTTGTCGCCCCACCCGTCGAACGCCGCATTGGGCGCGATCTTCGGCGCAAGCGCGAGCTTGAGCTCGTCGAGGGTCATTTCGGCAGGGGCGAGGGCGGGCTCGGCCATGGCGTCAAGAATGATCCTCGGGGTCTTTGGATGCAAGCGGCCGCTCCGGCAGGCGGATCAGCACCAACGCGACCGCGATCAGCACCGCGCCGGCGGCGTCCGCCACACTCATCGTCTCGCCATAGGCCAGCCGGCCGATCACCGCGCCGGCGGCGGGCTGGGCGAGGAGGCCGAGGCCGATCACGACGGGGGAGAGGTAGCCGACCGCGTAAACGAGGAGGCCCTGGCCGATCACCTGGCTGCCGATCGAGAGGATGATGAGCGGCGTCCAGTCGGTCGCGATCACGCTCTGGCCCAGCATATTGGCGAGGAGGAGGAGGGGCAGCGCGCCGGCGGCGGTGGCGACGGCGAGGACCGGCATCGGCGCCATCGTCCGTCGCGCCCGGTCCACCGCGAGGAGGTAGCCGGTGTAGAGCAGGCCGGCGGCGAGGGTGAACAGGTCGCCGCGGAAGTTGCGCGGGCTGAGCTCGTAGCTCGAGCCCATCAGCAGAGCCGCCCCGCCCGCCGCGCAGGCGAGGGCGAGCGCCTGCATTCGTCGCGGCAGCCGGCGCAGCACGATGAAGCCGTAGACGACCAGGATGAAGCTCGACGCATTGCCGAACAGGCTGGCATTGGCGAGCTTGGTCATGCCGATGCCGAGGTGCCAGCAGGCCAGATCCGAGGCGAAGAACAGTCCGCCGATCGCGACCAGGCCAATGAGCCGGGGCGGCGGCGCCTCGCGGCCGCGCTGCTGGATCAAGGCGAAAGCGGCGAGGAAGGGAATGGCGAGGGCGAGCCGCCAGAAACCCGAGGCGATCGGCCCCACGTCGGCGCGCCGGACCATCCACGGCCCGACCGCGAGGACGAGGTTGCCGAGGACGAGCGCGGGAAAGGCATAGCGGCCCGCGCGCGCGGCGGTTTGAGACGGAGATGGGTGCATGTCGGCTTGCCGGCCGCTAGGGCTCGCCGCCAACCCGCGTCAAGGAGTCCCTCTTGCCGAGCCTTTTCGATCCGATCCAGCTGGGCGCCACATTGTGCCCCAACCGCATCGTCATGGCGCCGATGACGCGCGGCCGCGCCACTCGCGAGCACGTGCCGACTCCGATCATGGCCGATTATTACGCCCAGCGCGCTTCCGCCGGGCTGATCATCACCGAAGCGACCGGCATTTCGCGGCAGGGGCTCGGCTGGCCCTACGCGCCAGGAATCTGGAGCGAGGAACAGAGGGAGGCGTGGAAGCCGGTGGTCGAGGCGGTGCACGAGGCGGGCGGCCGAATCGTCTGCCAGCTCTGGCACATGGGCCGGGTGGTGCACCCGAGCTTCCTCGCCGGCGAGCCACCCGCCTCCGCCTCGGCGACCATCGCGCCGCACAAGGCCCACACCTATCAGGGCCGGCAGCCTTATGCGGAAGCGCGCCCGCTTCGGCTCGACGAGATACCGGGCCTCCTCGCCGATTACGGCCGGGCGGCGGCTTATGCGATCGCGGCGGGCTTCGACGGAGTCCAGCTCCACGCCGCCAACGGCTATCTGATCGACCAATTCCTCCGCGACGGCACCAATTTGCGCGACGACGATTATGGCGGCCCGGTCGAGAACCGGATCCGCCTGCTCGTCGAGGCGACGCGGGCGATCGCCGACATGGTCGGCCCGGAGCGCACCGCCGTCCGCCTCTCGCCCAACAGCGAGACCCAGGGGTGCCAGGACAGCGATCCGCACGCTCTGTTCACCGCCGCCGCGGCGGCGCTGGCGGAGCTCGGCCTCGCCTTCCTAGAGCTACGCGAGCCGGGGCCTGAGGGGACGTTCGGCAAGTCCGACATGCCGCCGGTGTCGCCGGCGATCCGCAAGGTCTTCCCGGGGCCGCTGGTGCTCAATTCCGATTTCGACGGGCCGTCCGGCGAGGCGGCGCTCGAGGAAGAAAAGGCCGACGCGATCAGCTTCGGCCGGCCGTTCATCGCCAATCCCGACCTTCCGGCGCGCCTGCTCGCCAAAGCCGAGCTCGCGAGCGACGACATGCCGACCTGGTACAGCCAGGGACCGGAAGGCTATGTCGACTATCCGGCGCTGGAGACGGCGCCGGCGTGAGCGTTCTTCCGCCGCGCCGCGGCCTCGCTTAGGCTCGGCCTGTGTCCGCGCGCCGCGTCCTGCTCATGCTCATCGGCCTGGCTGCGGCTTTGGCGGGCTACGGTTATTGGGGTGCGACCCGGCCGCCGATCGTTCGCGAGGCGGCCGTCGCTTTGCCGCACTGGCCGGCTGGGGCGCCGCCGCTGCGGGTCCTGCTCCTTTCCGACGTGCATGTCGGCGCGCCGGACATGACTCCCGAGCGCCTGGCGGGGATCGTCGAGCAGGCCAATGCGCTGGCGCCGGACGTCGTGCTGATCGCCGGCGATTACATCTCCGACAAAAGCCTCTCCACCCGTCTCTACGATTATCCGGACGCCCTGGCGCCGCTCGCCGGCCTGACGCCCCGGCTCGCGACGATCGCGGTGCTCGGCAACCACGATCATTGGCGAAACGCCGACGCGGCCCGCGCCGGCCTGGCGGCGGTCGGCATCCAAGTGCTCGACAACGACGCGGTCGAAGTCGGGCCGCTGGCGATCGGCGGGCTCGACGATCCTTTTACGCAGCACGACGATCTCGCCGCGACCGTCGCGGCGCTGCGCGCGCTGCCGGGCGCGAAGCTGGTGCTGAGCCACAGCCCGGACCCATTCCCCGACCTTCCACCGGACGTCACCCTGATGCTCGCCGGCCATACCCATTGCGGCCAGGTCAGCCTGCCCTTCTATGGGCCGCTCAAGACCATGTCGGCCTACGGCAAGCGCTACGCCTGCGGGCGGATCGACGAATCAGGGAGGACCTTGATCGTCACCGCCGGTCTCGGCACCAGCGGCCTGCCGGTGCGCATCGGCGCTCCGCCCGACATGTGGCTCCTGACCCTCGGGCCTAGATCAGCCGAAGGGCGCTGACTCCGACCCACAGGCCGGCAAGCAGGAACAGGCAGGCGACACTTATGCGGATCGCCTTCAGTGGCACGGTCTGGGCCAGCCGCGGCCCGAGCGCCGCGGCGGGGAGGCTGGAGACGAGGATGCCCGCCGCGGCGCCGGCCGCCGGCAGGACGAGCGCGTCGAAGCGGGCCGCGATGGCGGCGGTGACGAACTGGGTCTTGTCGCCCCATTCCGCCAGCGTGAAGAGGATGAGGGTGGCGAGGAACGGCCCGAGCCGCCAGCCCGGCCGGTCCTTCGGCTCCGAGCCGATCAGCCCGGCGACCCCGGCGAAGACCAGAGCGAGCGCGAGCAGCAGCGAGGCGGCGCGGGGGGTGATGGTGCCGTGGATCAGGGTGCCGGCAAAGGCGGCGATCAGGCTGTTGGCGGTGGCCGCCACAGCGATCGCGGCGAGGATCGGCGCCGGCCGGCGGTAGCGCGCGGCGAGCAGGACGACGAGCAGCTGGGTCTTGTCGCCCCACTCGCCGAGCGACGCGGCGAGGAAGGCGGTGAGGAGCGCGTCCAAGCTTCAGCCGCAGAAGCGGACGGAGACGGAAGCGAGCAACGCCTCGATCGCCCCGTCGTCCATCCGCTCGCAGCCGATCGCCTCCTGGAGGCGCGAAAGATAGAGGGCGCGGGGGCAGGCGGGGCCGTCGGCGGCGGCGTGGCCGAGCGCCTCGGCGATACGCGCCACCGGCGTCAGGCCATAGGCGGAGGCGATGCGGCGGATCGACTCGACCGCGTCGGTGAAATCGCGCGCCGAGGCGCGGCGGGATTGGGCGCGAAGGCTGTCGAGCCGCTCGCTGAGCTCCGCCCTCACCAGCAGGATGGCGTCGTTCCCGGCATGCATGGCTGCACTCCCTTGCGTGTTCGAAGGGGACGATGCGCCGATATGGTTACCGGAAAGTTAAGGCCCGGCCTCCGTCTTGACATATCGCCGCGCGGGAGGCAGAGGCGTCGGTGCATTCGAGCGGCGGGGACGCCGCTTTTATTTTTTCACAAACCCGTTTGCCGAGAGGCTGTCATGGCCAAGCCGACTACCGTCAAGATCAAGCTCGTCAGCACTGCCGACACCGGCTTCTACTACGTCACCAAGAAGAACCCGCGGAACATCACCGAGAAGATGACCTTCCGCAAATACGACCCGGTCGTGCGCAAGCACGTCGCGTTCAAGGAAGCCAAGATCAAATAGGCGCCGCGGCCGCGGCCGCTGGTATGCCCCTAACCCGGCGCGTTCTCCGCGAACGGGGCGAGCTGGGCGGCCAGCGCCTTCTGGAAGGCCGGGCGGGCCTCGCAGCGCGCGACATAGGCCGACAGCGCCTCCCGGCCCTTCAGCAGCCCGCAAGCGACGCCAATCCTCAGCACCGTCGTCATCATCAGGTCGCCGCAGGTGAAGCGCCCGTCGTCGAGCCATTCCTTGTCGCCGAGCCGGGCCGCGAGCGCGTCAAGGCGGCGGTTGGCGAAGTCGAGCGCGCCGGCGCGGCGCAGCTTCGCCCATTCCTCGTCCTTGTAGAAGCCGTCGATCAGCGCGATCTGCTGGACGTGCGGCTCGATGCTGTTCAGCGCCGCGAACACCCACTGCACCGCCCGCGCCCGCGCCGCCGGCTCGCGCGGCAGGAGCGCGTCGCCGCGTTCGGCGATGTGAAGGACGATGGCGCCCGATTCGAACAGCTGGAGACCGTCCTCCTCGTAGGCTGGAACTTGCCCGAAGGGCTGGTGCGCGCGGTATTCGGCGCTGTCCTGATCCTCCCGCCCGATCAACCGCGGCGCGTAGGCCAGGCCCGCTTCCTCCAGCGCCCAGCGGACGCGAAGGTCGCGCACCAGCCCCTGCGCGAAGGGCGGCACCCATTTGAACGCATAGACCTCAATCATTCCCGTCTCCTTCAAGCCGTTCGGCGAGCCCCGCCAAGATCATGCTCCAGCCCCGCTCGATTTGCTCCGGCGAGGCCGGGGCGTCGGGCGAATGAGTCTGGCTTAGCGTCAGCTCGCAGCCGTCGCCGTCCGGGCGGATGGCCACAGTCACGCGGTCCTCGTGCTCTGAATAAAGCGGCACGGCGAGCGTGAAGACGAGCCGCCCGGGCCGCTCGATGGCCTCGTACACGCCGGTATGGAGCACCGCCTCGCCGCCTCGCCGCTCGACGATGTCGTAGCGGCCGCCGATGCGGGCATCGATCTCGACCCGTACGCTCTCGCCGTCGGGAGTCGCGAACAGCCACGCGCCGGCGCTTGCCGGATCGAGCCAGGCATCGAAGACGGCTTCGGCCGCGGCCTGGAAATGACGCGTTACCGCTACCTCTTCCTTCGCCTCCGGCGCGGGCCGC
Organism: Sphingomonadales bacterium; assembly: GCA_034668625.1. Taxonomy (GTDB): domain Bacteria; phylum Pseudomonadota; class Alphaproteobacteria; order Sphingomonadales; family Sphingomonadaceae; genus Allosphingosinicella. The sequence goes on along the minus strand of JAXDOX010000034.1, from coordinate 132,294 downwards.
GGCGCGGCCAGCAGGGCGCGGACCGACTCGATGAAGCGCATCAGCGAGATCGGCTTGGAGACATAGCCCTCCGCGCCCGCCTCGCGGATCCGCTCTTCGTCGCCCTTGGCGGCGTAAGCGGTGACGGCCATGATCGGCACGGACCTGAGATCCGAATCAGCTTTCAACTGTTCGATCAGCTCGAGCCCGCTGACGTGCGGCATCTGGATGTCCATGACGATCAGCTCGGGCCGGAAGGCGCGGGCGCGGTCGACCGCCTCCCGCCCGTCGCGCACCGGCTCGGCCTCGAAGCCGTGGGCGCGCAGCAGGTCGCAGAACAGTTTCAGATTGAGTTCGTTGTCCTCGACAACCAGGATTTTTTGGCCCACCGGCGCACCTGTAGAAGATGCTCCGAGATCGCACAAATCCGCCGGACCCGGAAGCTTTGGCGCTCTCGGCGCTCGCCTGGACCCTGGCCGAGGAGGCGCGGGCGCAGCGGCTGCTGGCGCTGACCGGCCTGACCGGCGCGGACCTTCGGGAGCGGCTGGCCGAGCCTTCGGTGCTGGCGGCGGTGCTCGGCTTTCTCGAGGCCTACGAGCCGGACCTCCTCGCCTGCGCCGAGGCGCTCGGCGTCGAGCCCGGCGTCCTGATCGAGGCGCGGCGGAGGCTGGAAGGATGAGCGGCCGCCCGCTTCTCGTCACCGATTGCGACGAGGTCCTGCTCCACATGATCTCGCACTTTGCGGAATGGGTGGGAGAGGCGCACGGCATGAGCTTCGACCTGACCGCGCCCGGCTTCCGCGAAGCGCTGCGCGACCGCTCGGGCGCGCCGGTGGGGGAGGAAAGGGTCTGGCCGCTGCTCAGCGGCTTCTTCGACACCGAGATGCACCGCCAGAATCTAGTCCCCGGCGCGGTGGAGGCTCTGGCCGAGATCGGCCGCGTCGCCGACATCGTCATCTTGACCAACATCGGCGACGACTATGAAGCGGGGCGGGTCGAGCAGCTCGGCCGGTTCGACATTCGCCACCGCGTGCTGTGCAACCGCGGCGGCAAGGGGCGGCCCGTCCTCGAGCTGATCGAGGAGATGCGGCCCGGCGCCGCCCTGTTCATCGACGACTTGGCCGTCCATCACGAATCGGTGGCGAAGCACGCGCCCGGCGTGTGGCGGCTGCACATGATCGCCGAGCCGCGCCTCGCCGCCCACACCCCCCCGGCGCCGCACGCCCACGCCCGCATCGACCTCTGGGCCGAGGCGACGCCCTGGATCCTCGAGCGCCTGACGAGCGGCGCTCCCCCAGCAGACTGAAGGACAGCTTCCGAATGACCAGGACGATCTTCATCACCGGCGCCACCGCGGGAATCGGCGCGGCCTCCGCGCGGCGGTTCGCGCAAGGGGGCTGGCGGGTGGTTGGAACCGGCCGGCGGCGGGACCGACTCGACGCGCTCGCGGCGGAGCTGGGCGAGACTTTCCTGCCGCTGGAAGCTGACGTGCGCGATCGCGCGGCGATGGACGGGGCGGTCGACGCCCTGCCGGAGGGGTTCCGCGCGGTCGACCTGCTGCTCAACAATGCCGGCCTGGCGCCGCCGCTCGATCCGCTGCAGCAGGCGGAGCTGGCCCCGTCGCTCGACTCGATCGAGACCAACGTCACCAGCCTCGTCGCCCTCACCCGCAAGCTGCTGCCGGGCCTGATCGAGCGCCGCGGCGCCATCATCAACCTGAGCTCGGTGGCGGCGACCTACCCCTATCGCGGCGGCGCGGTCTATGGGGGCACCAAGGCGTTCGTCACGCAATTCTCGCTGGACCTGCGCTCCGACCTCCACGGCACGGGAGTCCGCGTCACCTCGATCGAGCCGGGGATGATCGAGACCGAATTCACTTTGGTGCGCAACGGCTGGGACCAGGCGGCGTCGGACGCGCTCTATGCCGACATGAACCCGATGACGGCCGAGGATCTCGCCGGGACGATCTGGTGGGTCGCCAACCTGCCCTCCCACGTCAACATCAACCGCCTCGAGCTGATGCCGGTCAACCAGAGCTTCGCCGGCTTCCAGGTCGCGCGGGAGGGCGCTTGACCCGAGGGTGCGGCCGGTGCTTACGCCTCGGCGCATGACCGATATCGCCTCCCGCCTCGCCGAGCTCGGCGTCGAGCTTCCCGAACCCGCCGCGCCGGTCGCGGCCTATGTGCCGGCGGTGCTGGCGGGGAATATGCTCTACATTTCCGGGCAGGTGTCGTTCGAGAGCGGCGAGCTGCTGACCGGTCGGCTCGGCGAGGATCGCGATCTCGCCTTCGGGCAGCGCGCGGCGCGGGCGTGCGGCCTGATGCTGCTCGCGCAGATGAAGAATGCGCTGGGCAGCCTCGACCGGGTCGAGCGCGTGGTGAAGCTCGGCGCCTTCGTGAACAGCGCCGGATCGTTCACCGACCAGCCCAAGGTGGTGAACGGCGCCTCGGAGCTGATGGAGCAGGCGTTCGGCGAGGCCGGCCGCCACGCCCGCAGTGCCGTCGGAGTCCCCGTCCTGCCGCTCGGCGCCTGCGTCGAGATCGATGCGATCGTCCAGGTCAAGGCAGGCTGAGCTCGAGCGCCTGGGCGCCGTGCCGTTCGCGCATCGCGGGCTCCACGGCGGCGGGCGGGTCGAGAACAGCAACGGCGCCTTCCGGGCGGCCGCGGAGGCCGGCTACGGCATCGAGCTCGACGTGCAATTGAGCCGCGACGGCTGGCCGATGGTGTTCCACGACGACCGGCTCGACCGGCTGACCAACAAATCGGGGCCGCTCGCGGCGCTGACGGCTTCCGAGCTCCGCTCGATCCGGCTCTACACCAGCAACGAGGTGATGCCGACGCTGCGCGAGGCGCTCGAAATCGTCTGGGCGCGGGTGCCGGTGCTGATCGAGGTCAAGGCGCCGGATCGGCACGTGGCCCCGCTTTGCGAGGCGGTGGCGCGGGCACTCGAAGGCTATGCGGGCCCGGTCGGCGTGATGTCGTTCAACCCGGAGGTGGGCGCCTGGTTCGCGCGCCGGGCCCCGGAGCGGCTGCGCGGCCTCGTCGTCAGCGAGCGCGGCAAGAAAGGGCTACGCGGGCGGCTGGGGCGGCGGCTGGCGCTCTGGCGCTCGCGGGCGGACTTTCTCGCTTACGACATTCGCGACCTTCCCTCCCCCTTCGCCGCCGCGGCGCGGGCGCGGGGCGTACCGATCTACACCTGGACGGTGCGCAGCGAGGCGGACCGCGCGCGGGGCGCGGCCCATGCCGACCAGATCATCTTCGAGATGCCGCCGGCATGAGCGAGGTCATCGCGCGGATCGGGCGCGGCGTCGGCAGCTTCGAAGCGGCCGAATGGGATGCCTGCGCCGGCACCGGCAATCCGTTCCTCACCCACGCCTTCCTCTCGGCGCTCGAGGAATCGGGCAGCGCGACGGCGAGGACGGGCTGGCAGCCCGCGCCGATCGCTATCGATGGGCAGGACGGCAGGCCCGCCGCAGTCACTCCGGCCTATGTCAAAAGTCACAGCCAGGGCGAATATGTGTTCGACCATGGCTGGGCGCAGGCCTGGGAGGAGGCGGGCGGGGATTATTATCCCAAGCTGCAGATCGCAGTGCCGTTCACGCCGGTGCCCGGACGCCGGCTGCTGACCCGCGACCCGGCGCTCGCCGCGCCGCTCATAGCGGCGGCGGAGGCGGTGGTGGAGCAGAACGGCCTTTCCTCCGCCCACGCCACCTTCATCGCGCCGGACGAGGTGGCGCTGTTCGAGGCGGCGGGGTGGCTTATCCGGGTCGACACCCAGTTCCACTGGTCGAACCCCGGCTATGCCAGCTTCGAGGATTTCCTCGGTGCGCTCTCGTCCCGCAAGCGCAAGGCGATCCGCAAGGAGCGGGCGGCGGCGCTCGACGGGCTGAAGGTGGTGCATCTGACCGGCGATGCGATCACCGAGGCGCATTGGGACGCCTTCTGGGCCTTCTACCAGGATACCGGCTCGAGAAAGTGGGGGGCGCCTTACCTGACCCGCGCCTTCTTCTCGCTGATCGGCGAGCGGATGGCGGACCGGATACTCCTCGTCTTCGCGATGTTCGAAGGCCGCCCGATCGCGGGCGCGCTGAACCTGATCGGCGCCGACACGCTCTACGGCCGCTACTGGGGCACGGTGGCCGAGGTGCCGGGCCTCCATTTCGAGATCTGCTATTATCAGGCGATCGACGCGGCCATCGCCCGCGGCCTCTCGCGGGTCGAGGCGGGGGCGCAGGGCGCACACAAGCTGGCGCGCGGCTACGCGCCGGTGCCGACCTACTCCGCCCACTTCATCCCGGACCCGAGCTTCCGCCGCGCCGTCGCTGATTTCCTCGAGCGGGAGCGCGAGGCGGTGGCGCGGGAGATCGACGCGCTTGCCGAAATGGCGCCTTTCCGCAAGGGAGAGGCGAAAGACGAGGAGAGGGGCCGATGATCCGCCAAGCCTGTGCCTTCCTGCTGCTGCTCGGCGCCGCAGCGCCGCTCGCAGCCGCGCCGCCCGACGCGCCGCCGACGACCTTCCAGGGGAGCGACCTCTTCTCGCTCGAAGTCGCGTCCGACCCGCAGATCAGCCCCGACGGGGCGAAGATCGCCTATGTCCGGCGCTCCGGCGACGTGATGACCGACCGGATGCGGGCGACGATCTGGATCGTCGATACCCGGACCGGGGAGCAACGGCCGCTCGTCGCCGGGCCCGGCAGCCATTCCACCCCGCGCTGGTCGCCGGACGGGCGGCGCCTGGCCTACGTCTCGACCGCGGAGGGCGCCGCTCCGCAGCTGTTCGTGCGCTGGATGGACACCGGGCAAGCCGTGCGGATCACCGGGCTTCCCGATTCGCCCTCCTCGATCGCCTGGTCGCCCGACGGCCAGCGCATCGCTTACTCGATGTTCGTTCCCGACGAGGGGATGAAGCTCGGCTCGGCGCCAGCCAGGCCCGAGGGCGCGCAATGGGCGCCGCCGCTCGAGGTGATCACGGCCATCGCCTATCGCTCCGACGATTCGGGCTATGCCAAGCCCGGTTTCACCCAGCTCTTCCTGGTCTCGGCCGACGGCGGCGCGGCGCGCCAGCTCACCTTCGGCGCGCGCAACAATGACGGTCCGCTTTCCTGGGCGCCGGACGGCCGCACCCTCGTCTTGTCGGGCAACCGCAACGCCAATTGGGAGCGCGAGCCGTTCGACACCGAAGTCTATGCGCTCGACGTCGATTCGGGCACGGTCCGCTCCCTCACCGACCGCCGCGGGCCCGACGAGCAGCCGGCGGTGTCGCCGGACGGCCGGCTGGTCGCCTATGTCGGCTATGACGACAAGCGCCTCTCCTACCAGAGCAATATCCTCTACGTGATGAGCCGCGACGGCAGCGGCCGGCGCGCGCTCGCCGAGAGCCTCGACCGCAGCGTCAACGCCCCGCTCTGGGCGGCGGACGGGCGGTCGATCTTCGTCCGATATGAGGATCGCGGCCAGGTGAAGGTGGCGCGGATCGGGCTGGACGGCTCGGTGCGGCCGGTCACCGACGCCCTCGCGGGTTCGGGGCTGGACCGGCCCTATGCGGGCGGCACCTTCACCGTTGCAAGGGACGGCGGCGTCGCCTTCACCAGCGGCAGTCCGTCCCGGCCCGCCGACGTCGCCCTCGTCCGCGGCGCGGGGCCAATGCGGCTGCTCACCCATTTGAACGCCGACCTGCTCGGCTCGAAGCGGCTCGGCGAGGTGCGCAAGATCGCGGTTACCTCGTTCGACAATCGGCCCATCGACGCCTGGCTGGTGCTGCCGCCGAGCTACCAGCAGGGCCAGCGCGTGCCCCTGATCCTCGAAATCCATGGCGGGCCGGTCGCCGCCTACGGGCCGTATTTCTCGACCGACGACCAGCTCTACGCCGCCGCCGGCTATGCGGTGCTCTACGCCAACCCGCGGGGCTCCTCCTCCTACGGGGCGGAATTCGCCAACCTCATCCACCACGCTTATCCCGGCCGCGACTATGACGACCTCATGGCCGCGGTCGATGCCGCGGTCGCGCAGGGCTTTGCCGATCCCGACCGATTGTTCGTCACCGGCGGCTCGGGCGGCGGCGTGCTCACCACCTGGATCGTCGGCAAGACCGACCGGTTCAAAGCCGCCGCCGCGCAGAAGCCGGTGATCAACTGGGCGAGCGAGGCGCTGACCATGGACATGACCTTGTTCACGTCGCGCTATTGGTTCGAGAAATTGCCCTGGGAGGATCCGCAGGGCTATTGGTCGCGCTCGCCGCTGTCGCTGGCCGGCAACATCCACACGCCGACTTTGGTGGTGGTCGGGAGCGACGATTACCGGACTCCGGTCAGCGAGGCGGAGCAGCTCTACGCGGCGCTGCAGATCGAGGGGGTGCCGACGGCTCTGGTCAAGGTGCCGGGCGTCGGGCACGGCGCCATCGCCTCGCGGCCCAGCCAGGCCGCGGCCAAGGCGGCGGCGATCCTGGCGTGGTTCAGGAAGTATGACAAAGGGGGCACATTGAATTCCGCTCCCTGAATTCAGGGAGCGGAGGAATTACGCCGCCCGTCTCATCCCGGCCTCGGCGAGCCAGGCCCGGGCCTGTCGCTGGGCTTCGGCTATCTCCCTCGCGCTCATCTCCTCGGCGATCTCGGCGCGGCAGGTCTGGCCTTCGAGGCTGCCATTGAGGGCGGCGAGGTTGAACCATTTGTGCGCCTCGACGAGGTCCACCTCCATTCCGTGCGTGCCGGTCGAGTAAGCGATGCCAAGCTCATAAAGCGCTTCCGGCTTGCCCATCGCCGCGTCGGCGAGGCGGCTTTCCAGGAGGAAAGCGGCGGATTTCAGGCTGATCCCCATTTGACATGCCCCCTGTTGTTTCGCGCGTCGGCGGCAGGTTGCGGCGAAGATCACCAACAAATGGTTAACGGCCCAATTACCATCTCAGGCGGGCTCGACCGGCAAATTGTCGATGAGGCGGGTCGAGCCGATGCTGGCGGCGGCGAGCAGGCGCGCGGGACGGTCCGGCTCCGCCATCGGCGCGAATGTCTCCGCGTCGCGCAGCTCGACATAGTCGATCGGGTCGAAGCCCGCTTTGGCGAGCTTGTCCTGCGCCCCTGCCAGCGCTTCGGCTACGCCGGCGCCGCCCCGGATGGCCGCCGCCGCTTCGCCGAGCGCCCGGGGCAGAGCGCGGGCGGCGCGGCGCTCCTCCTCCGTCAGATAGAGGTTGCGCGAGGAGAGAGCGAGGCCGTCGGCGTCGCGCTGGGTGGGGATGCCGATGATCTCGACCGGCAGAGTCCGCTCCCGCACCATCGCCCGGACGACGAGAAGCTGCTGGTAATCCTTCTCGCCGAACAGTGCGAAATCGGGCCGCACCTGGTCGAACAGCCTGGCGACCACCGTCGCGACGCCGTCGAAATGGCCGGGCCGGGTCGCGCCGTCGAGCAGGGCGCCCAGGGGCCCGGCGCGGACGGTGATTTTCGCCCCATTGGGGTACATCGTCTCGACGTCGGGAGCCCAGAGGATCTCGACCCCGGCCGCTTCGAGCATCTGGGCGTCGCCGACCTCGCGGCGGGGATAGCGGGAGAGGTCCTCGTTCGGTCCGAATTGGGTGGGGTTGACGAAGATCGAGGCGACGACGCCGCCGGCCCGGCGGCGCGCTTCGTCGACCAGCGCCATGTGGCCGCCGTGGAGGGCGCCCATGGTCGGCACGAACCCTATCGTGCCGCCACTCTCGCGCAGCCCCGCCACGGCCTCCCGCAGCGTCTCGAGGTCACGGACGATTTGCACCCTCTTCCCACCTCCGATATCACCTCGCCGTCGCCCTTGCGGGGCGTGCGGGGCAGAATCAAGACGAACAAGGTCCGGACAGAGGCAGATGGCGGCGGCGCATTTCATCATCTTCGCGAACGAGAAGGGCGGCACCGGCAAGTCGACCACGGCGGTGCACAGCGCCGTAGCCCTCGCCGCCGCGGGTCGGCGGGTCGCCGCGCTCGACCTCGACACGCGGCAGCGCACGCTCGGCCGCTACCTCGACAACCGAGCCGAGACGGTGAAGCGTCTCGGCGTCGAGCTGCCCACGCCGGCCTATGACACGTTCGACCCGGCCAAAGGCGAGCCGATCGACCTGGTGATCGACCGGCTGGCCGACGGGATGGACGTGCTCGTCGTCGACACGCCGGGCCGCGACGATCCCGACGCGCGCAAGGCGATGCTGAGGGCCGACACCCTGGTCACCCCGATCAACGACAGCTTCGTCGACCTCGACCTGATCGGCCAGGTCGATCCGGAGACCTATCGCGTGCGCCGGCCGAGCTTCTATGCGGAGCTGGTGTGGAACAGCCGCACCCAGCGCGCCAAGACCCATGGCGCAAGCGTCGACTGGGTCGTGCTGAGGAACCGCATGCAGCATATCGAGGCGCGCAACATGCGCCGCGTCGGCGAGGCGCTGGGCGAGCTGTCGCGCCGCGTCGGCTTCCGCGTCATTCCCGGGCTCGGGGAACGGGTCATCTACCGCGAGCTGTTCCCCAAGGGGCTGACCCTGCTCGACCTGCCTTATCTCGGCGAGGTCGGCATCGCCCATATCGCCGCGCGCCAGGAGTTGCGCGAGATGATTGCCGGCTTCGGGCTCCCCCAGGAGAACGGCACCGCCGCGCCCGCTCGCGCCGCCGCCGCGGGCTGAGCCTTGGGCCCGCTCGTCCTCATCGGCGCGGGGCTGCTCGTCTGGGCCTGGTTCACCGGCCGCCTCAAGGGCTTCACCTACGAGGACGTCACCGCGGGCCTCGTCTTCCTGCTCGGGCTCGAGCTGCTGTTCCGCGGGCGGCTGCTGCCGGGCGCGGCGCTGATGGCCGGAGCAATGCTTTGGGGCGCCTGGCGCCGCCGGCTGCGGCCGCGGATGCCGGCCGTGCCCGTCGAGGAGGCGCGCCGGCTGCTCGGCGTCCGGCAAGGCGCTACGCTCGCCGAGATACGCGAGGCGCACCGGAGGCTCATCGCCCGCGTCCATCCCGATGCCGGCGGTTCGGACGAGCTCGCCCACCGAGTCAATGCGGCGCGCGACGCGCTCGTCGCCGAAATGAACCGCCGGAAGCCTCGCGCGTCTTGAGAGCGATTCCCGCGATCTTCCGGAGTATTCGATGAGCCACCGCTTCAATCCCACGTCGCTGCGCGAGTACGACATACGCGGAGTCGTCGGCGACACCCTGGGCGAAGCCGATGCCGAAGCAGTCGGCCGGACCTTCGGCACCTTCGTGCGCGGTGCCGGCGGTCGCCGGGTAGCGGTCGGGCGGGACGGGCGGGAAAGCTCGCCGGGCCTAGAGGCGCGGCTGGTCGAGGGGCTGAGGAAAAGCGGCTGCGACGTGGTCCGCATCGGCCTCGGCCCGACCGCGATGCTCTATTATGCCGAGGCCGAACTGGGGGTCGACGGCGGCATCCAGATCACCGGCAGCCACAATCCCGCGGATTATAACGGCTTCAAGATGGTGCTTCGCCACGAGGCCTTCTTCGGGGAGCGCATCCAGGCGCTGGGCCGCCTCTCAGCCGCCGGCGACTGGGCGGAGGGCGCGGGCAGTGTCTCCGACGAGGCGGTGATGGACCGCTATGTCGACCGCCTGCTCGAGGGCTTCGACGGGAAGCCGTTCCGAGTTGGCTGGGACGCGGGGAACGGCGCCGGCGGGCCCGTCGTAGAGCGGGTCGTCAAGCGCCTGCCGGGCGAGCATTTCACCCTCTATACCGAGGTCGACGGCCGCTTTCCCAACCACCATCCCGATCCGACCGTCGAGGCCAACCTCAAGGATTTGAAGGGCCTCGTCCGCGACAACCGGCTCGACTTCGGAATCGCGCTCGACGGCGATGCGGACCGGATCGGCGCGGTCGACGGCGAGGGCCGGGTGATCTGGGGCGACCAGTTGCTTTCCATCCTCGCCGAGCCGGTGCTGGAGGCCTTGCCCGGCTCGACGATCATCGCCGACGTCAAGGCCAGCCAGGCCCTGTTCGACCGGGTGGCGGAGCTCGGCGGCAAGCCGCTCATGTGGAAGACCGGCCACAGCCTGATCAAATCCAAGATGAAGGAGACCGGCGCCCCGCTCGCCGGCGAGATGTCGGGCCACATCTTCTTCGCGCACAATTGGTACGGCTTCGACGACGGAATCTATGCGGGCCTGCGCCTGATCGAGGCGGTGAGCCGGCTCGGCGGCTCGCTCACCGCGCTGCGCGACGCCATGCCGCACATGGTCAACACGCCCGAAATCCGCTTCCAGGTCGACGAGAGCCGCAAGTTCGCGGTGGTCGACGAAGTGCTCGACCGGCTCGAGGCGGAGGGCGCCAGTATCGACCGCACCGACGGCGCCCGCGTGACGACCTCGGACGGGTGGTGGCTGCTGCGCGCCTCCAACACCCAGGACGTGCTCGTCGCCCGCGCCGAGGCGAAGGACCAAGCGGGGCTCGAGCGGCTGATGGCGCAGATCGACGAACAGCTCGCTCGCTCCGGAATCGAGCGCGGCCCGCAGGCAGCGCACTGACGGCGACGAAATCTTTGTGCAAGGGCATGACGAGCCTTAGAGTGCCGCTTTCGGCGGGGGGCTGCCATGGACTATGATCCGACCCGCAAGTCGCTATACGTGCCCGAGTCCGGCGATCCTCTGCCGGAGTTCAGCGCGGCCTGGGACATCGACCAGATTTGTGCCGAGCTCTCCCGGCTCGCTTATTATCATTTCGAGCTGAAGGACGCGCCGCGGCTTGACGCCGCACTCCAGCATGCGGGCTTCACTGCCGCGGAGCCGTTCGAGGGTCCGGCGCGCGGCGCGCAGGCCTTCGGCACCACGAGGCCAGATGGGTGCCGCTTCGTCGCCTTCCGCGGCACCGAGGCCGGCAAATTGCTCGACCTCGTTGCCGACGCCCGCCTCAAGCTCGTGCCGTTCGGCGCCGCGGCGCGGGTCCACGAGGGGTTCCTCGCCGCCTACACATCCCTGCAAGCGGCGATCGGCAAGTGGCTCGGCGCGGCGGACGGGAAACGGCTTGTGGTCACCGGCCACAGCCTGGGGGCCGCGATGGCGACGCTGCTGGCGGCGGAGCGGGGCGAGGCGGAGCTCGTCACTTTCGGCTCTCCCCGGGTCGGCGACCCGGCCTTCGCGGCGATGTTCGCCGGGCGGATGGTCCGGCGCTACGTCGATTGCACGGACGGAGTCACCGCCGTGCCGCCGGCGCTCATCGGCTACGCCCATCTTTCCGGCGAGCATTATATCGACCATTCGGGGCAGGTGCATGTGGACCCGCCGACGGCGGAGGAGTTGGCGGAGGACCGCCGGGCCGGGCGCGTGATCTACGCCAGCCGATATGCCTGGAAAGTCTGGCGCAACGTCCTCGTCCGCGAACTCGCCGACCACGCACCGGTCAACTATGTCTCGGCCGTGACGGGGAAGCGCACCGGCTGATCGGTGCGGGCTGGCGATGCCGGCCGCGTCCGGGCTACAGGGCGTCATGCCCAAGCTCTATCCTGAAGCGCTGGCTTTCTGCATCCTCTGGACGGCGCTCGCCGTCGCCGGATTCGCGCTGCTCGACTGGAAAGCGGGGGTGGCGCTGTCGGTGGGCCTGTTCGCCCTGATCATGCCGTCCAGCGCCCTCATCCTGTCGCGCACGAGCAATTTCGCGCTGGAGAAAGCGGTGCGCTGGACGATCCTCGCGGTGGCCGCGCTGATTCTCTTCTCGGTGGCGGACCTCAGCGGCTGAGCAGACCGGTTCAGCTGTAGAAAATGTGGGCGCCGATCTGGCCGACGCGGGTGCGCTGGCGGCCCCAGGCGGGGGCGACATAATCGGCGTGGTACCAGAGCACGTTGGAGGCAATTTCGCTGGCGAGGTGCTTGCGGGCGATCGAGGCGATGGCGAGCGCCTTGTGCCAGGCATCGCTCGACAGGTTCGGCGCCGGGAAGCGGCCGGCGCGGATGAACGAGAATTGGGCGTGCTGGGTGACGACCCCGCAGACGCTCGGCGGGTAGGTCCCGGAGGCGGCGCGGTTGAGCACCACCTCGGCGACGGCGAGCTGGCCCTCCAGGCTCTCGCTGCGCGCTTCGAAATAGACGGCCTTGGCGAGGCAGAGCTCTTGATCGTCCTGGTTGCCGAAGTCGACGAACGAGAGGACGAGGTCCTTGAGCGGACGCGCGGTGGCGGTGGGAAGCGCCTGCAGCGCGGCGGCCTGGGCGGCCTGCTGCGCCGCGGCGGCTTGGTCCGCGACGGTCTGCGCGGTCTGTTCGCGCACGATCGCCGCGAGGCTGGGGAGGTTGGAGACGCTGGCGGTCTCGACCGCCGGGGCCACCTGCGCTTCGGCGGCGATGGCCGGCGCGGCGAACAGGCTGGTGAGGCCGAGGACCATGGCCGCGAAAATCCGCGGCCGGAATGAACCGAGCATTAGACCCTATCGATGTGCGGCCGTTCGATCCTGGGGAGCTCGAAGCTCCGGGGACACCCCGCCCGTCTGGCGCGCCGCCGGACGTTCCGGCCGCAGCGCCCCCGCTGACTGAGAGGGAGATGGGGGGCGGGCGGAGAGTGAGTCAACAAAATGCCGCGCCAGAGACGATGAGCGGCCGGCTCAGCGGGACGAGTCGATGGAACTTGTGCCGGCGGGGCCGTTTCACGGCCGAATCGTCAATCGTCCTCGTCCTCGCGGCCGACGAGGTTGAGCTCGCGCGCCTTGATCTGGCGGGTCATGCACCAGTGCATCAGCGCGTCCTCGCGGCCGTGGGTGATCCACACCTCCCTGGGCTGCAGCTCCTCGATGGTGGCGGTGAGCTCGTCCCAATCGGCATGGTCGGAGATGATGAGGGGCAGCTCGACGTTGCGCTGCCGCGCCCGCTGGCGGATCCGCATCCAGCCCGAGGCCATGGCGGTGATCGGGTCGGGCAGCCGCCGCGACCAGCGGTCGTTGAGCGCCCCCGGCGGCGCGACGACGATATGGCCGCGCAGCTCGTCCTTCTTCGCGCCGGTCGCGGGGCGGAGCTCGCCGAGTTCCACGCCGTGCTCGCGATAGAGGTCGCAGAGGCGCTGAAGGGCGCCGTGGATGTAGACCGGCGCGTGGTGGCCCCGGCACCTCAGCTCGGCAATCAGCCTTTGCGCCTTGCCGAGCGCATAGGCGCCGACCAGCACGCAGCGCTCCGGATTCTCGTGCAGGCGGCCGAGCAGCCGGTCGATCTCCGAGGCCGTCTGCGGATGGCGGAAGACTGGGAGGCCGAAGGTCGCCTCGGTGATGAAGATATCGCACGGCACCGGCTCGAACGGGGCGCAGGTCGGATCGGGGCGCCGCTTATAGTCGCCGGACACGACCACCCGCTCGCCTTTGTGCTCGAGCACGATCTGGGCCGAGCCGAGAACGTGCCCGGCGGGGACGAAGCTCACCTCCACCTCGCCGAGCCGCCCCGCCTCCCCGTAAGCGAAGGCGCGGCCCCCCGGCTGGGGGCCGTAGCGGCATGCCATGATCGCCAGCGTCTCGGGCGTGGCCCACACTTCGCCGTGGCCGCCGCGGGCATGGTCGCTATGGCCGTGGGTGATCATCGCCCTGGGCTTGGGCTGCGAGGGATCGATCCAGGCGTCGGCGGGCTTCACGTAAATGCCTTCCGGGAAAGGCTTCACCCAGGAACCGAGAGGGGCCATGTGCTCTATATGGCGGTGCTGCCTTCAGGTTCCCAGCCTCTCCCGGCGCCGGTCGCCGGCTGGTTCGAGGCCAAGGGATGGGCGCCGCGGCGGCATCAGCTGGAGATGCTGGCCGCTGCACGAGCGGGGCGAAGCGCGCTGCTGGTCGCGCCGACCGGGGCCGGCAAGACCCTGGCGGGCTTTCTTCCCTCGATCGCCGAGCTGATCGAGGCGCCCACCGAAGGCCTCCATACCCTCTACATTTCGCCGCTGAAGGCGCTCGCGGTCGACGTGCAGCGCAACCTCTTGACCCCGATCGAGGAGATGGGTCTCTCTATCCGGGTCGAGACGCGGACCGGCGACACGCCCGCCGACCGCAAGGCGCGGCAAAGGGTGCGGCCGCCGCAGATGCTGCTGACCACGCCCGAATCGCTGAGCCTGCTGCTCAGCCACGAGGACAGTTTTTTGCTCTTCGGGAAACTCAGCACCGTCGTAGTCGACGAAATCCACGCCTTCGCCACCGGCAAGCGCGGCGACCTCCTGTCGCTGTCCCTTTCCCACCTGCAGCGCCTCTCGCCGCGGCTCCGCCGAGTCGGTCTCTCCGCCACCGTCTCGGACCCCGAGGCGTTCCGCGGCTGGCTCGCCCCCCATGGCGACGCCGAGCTGGTCGAGCTGGTCGAGGGCGACCCGGGAGCGCCGGCGCGCCTCTCGATCATGCTGCCCGAGGAGGACAAGATCCCTTGGGCGGGCCATTCCGGCCGCTGGGCGGCCGAGAGCGTGATGCGCGAGATCGAGCTGCATCGGACGACGCTCATCTTCTGCAACACGAGGTCGCTCGCCGAGCTGATCTTCCAGGACCTGTGGGCGGTGAACGACGCGCAGCTTCCGATCGGCATCCATCACGGCTCCCTCGCGCTCGAGGCGCGCCGCAAGGTCGAGAAGGCGGTCGCCGAGGGACGCCTCCGGGCGCTCGTCTGCACGGCCAGCCTCGATCTCGGTGTCGACTGGGGCGACGTCGATCTGGTGATCCAGATGGGCGCGCCGAAGGGGTCGTCGCGCTTGATGCAGCGGATCGGCCGCGCCAATCACCGCCTCGACGAGCCTTCCGAGGCGATCATCGTCCCCGGCAACCGCTTCGAATATCTCGAGGCCCGCGCCGCGCTCGACGCTGTCGAGGAGGGCGCGCTCGATGCCGAGAACTTCCGTCCCGGAGCGCTCGACGTACTCGCGCAGCACATCATGGCGGTCGCTTGCGCGGCACCTTTCCACGAGGAGGCGCTGCTCGACGAGGTGCGGTCGGCGGCGCCCTATGCGGGCTTGAAGGAGGAGTCGTTCCGGGCCGTCCTCTCGTTCATCGAGAACGGCGGCTATGCGCTTCGCGCCTACGACCGCTTCCGCCGCATCGTGCGGGGCCCCGACGGGCTGTGGCGAGTGTCGCATCCCCGATTCGTCCAGCAGCACCGGATGAACGCTGGCATCATCGTCGACACGCCGCTTTACTACGTCCGCTTCAGGAACGGCCGGCTGCTCGGAACGGTCGAGGACAATTTCGCCGAGACGTTGAGCCCGGGCGACACCTTCTTCTTCTCCGGCCTGGTGCTGGAGGTCGAGCGGATCGACGGCATCGACCTCATCGTCCACGCGACGTCGAAGTCGGCGCGAATCCCGACCTATATGGGCGCGCGAATCGCGATCAGCACCAACCTCGCCGACCGCGTCCGCGCCTTCCTCCACGACCGCGGCCAATGGCCGCGCTTCCCCGATCCGGTGCGCGAATGGCTGAGGGTGCAGGAATACCGCTCCGCCATTCCCGCGCCGGACGAGCTGCTCGTGGAGACCTTCCCCCACGAGGGCATTCACTACATGGCGGCCTATAGCTTCGAGGGCTGGAACGCGCACCAGTCGCTCGGCATGCTGATTACCCGGCGGATGGAAAGCGCGGGCCTGAAGCCGCTGGGCTTCGTCGCCAACGATTATGCGCTCGCCTGCTACGGGCTGGAGCCGATCGTCGATCCCGCCGCGCTCTTCTCCCCCGACATCCTCGAGAAGGAGTTCGTAGACTGGGTCGAAGGCTCGCACCTCCTGAAGCGCGCCTTTCGCGAGGTGGCGGTGATCGGCGGACTCGTCGAGCGCGCCCACCCGGGCAGACGCAAGACCGGCAAGCAGGTCACCTTTTCGACCGACCTCATCTACGACGTGCTGCGGCGTTACGAGCCCGATCATCTGCTCTTGAAGGCCGCCTGGGCAGACGCTCGCGAGAAGATGACCGATGTCGGCCGCCTTGCCCGGCTGCTCGACCGGGCGCAGGCGACGATGCTTCACGTCGTCCTCGACCGGGTGTCGCCGATGGCCGTGCCGGTGCTCACCATCATCGGGCGCGAGCGCATGGCCCAGGGGACCGCGGACGACCAGATCCTGATCGAGGCGGAGAGCCTCGCCGAGCTGGCGATGCGGGTCGACTAGACGAGGAAAGCGTGGCCGCTGAGGTCCGCGGGCGGCGCGGCGGCGAGGTGGATGACGTAATCCTCGCCGGCCTGGTAGCCGGCCTGGCCGTTGGCGTCGACGACCAGGAAGGTCTGGCCGGAAAGCTCGCCCTGATCGGCGGTGAACAGGACGGCATGGCCCGCTCCGAGCGCCGAGGCGCCGAGCGCGGCGGAGAGGTCGGCGCCGAAGCTTACGGTCGAGAGGCTGCCATGGCCGACGGCCTGGTCGAGGGCCGTGACGGTGACGGGGAGGTCGATGACGTCCTCGCCGAAATGGAAATCGACGATCGTGTCGTAATGCGAGCCGGTCGATTCCGAGACTGCCGTGTAGGCGAAGCGGTCGGCGCCGGCGCCGCCGGCCAGGGTGTCAGCCCCGCCCAGACCGTAGAGGACGTCTTCCCCGCCGCCGCCGGTGAAATGGTCGGCGCCGGCGCCGCCGTCGAAGACGAATCGTCCGTCGCTCTCCGACGAGCCGTCGAAGGTGAGGCCGTCGCTCGCTCCGAGCGGCATCGCGTCGATGGTCAGGCTATGGCCCGCGCCGACGTTCGAGTCGGCGCTCGCCAGCGAATAGCTGGCGCCGCCGAGGAAGACTATCTGCTCGAAATAATCGACGTTGGGATCGAGGCCGAGACCGCTGATGTCGCCGCCGATTACCAGCTGGTCCTGATCGCCGCTGCCGAGACCCAGCGTGTCGATACCGCCGGTCAGGATCGAATGGGTATTGGTGTCGTAGAGGAGGCTGGAGCCTGCGCTGCCGTGCGGGTCCGAATAGACCATCGCCACCGAATCGCCGGTCGAGGTGGAGAGCAAGGCGCCCATGAAGGCAATCGCCTGCCCCGGCGTATCGGACTCTGCCGCGGCATGGGTGACGGCCTGGATCGGCAGCGCCCCGATCTGCGGCAGCGCGCGGAGCGGCGCGGCGAGCGGGACCACCGAATCGGCGAGCGGCGCCGCAGCCGATTCGGGCGCGGCGGCGGCTTCGACGGCCGCGGCGGCGGCGCGGAAGGCCACCGCGATCGACGCCAGATCGCCGGAGTCGGCGCCGTTCGCCAGACGCGGCGAGTAGCCATCGACAAATAGCGACGGACCGAACTTTGTCCACGCGCCGAAGAACCTGTTCACCCGCGAACCCCCCAAGTGACTGAATTCAAGTGACTGAATTGAAGCGAGAGCTAGCACAGCCTGGATGAACGATCCACAACTGGATTGCGGCCGCGGCCGCCCGGATCACCGGTTCCAGCGCAGCGGCGCCACCGGGCGGTCGAGGAACGGGGGTTTCCGCTCCCGCCGCCGGCGGCGCCACCAGCGCAGCGTCGCCAGTGCGGCCAGGGCCGCCGCGACCGGGACGATGCGCCCGCGCCCGCGCTCCGCCGGTGCGGACGCCGCCTCGGCGGCCGGGGCGGAGACCGAAGCAGCCGGTCTCGGCGCCGCTTCCGCCGCCTCGCCGGCGTCGATCTTCTGCTGGCGTTCGAGCTCCGAATTGAGCTCGCCGCCCATCAAGAGGATGTAGGCCGACAGATAGAGCCAGGTGAGGAAGACGACCACGCCGCCGAGCGAGCCGTAGGTCGCGTTGTAATTGCCGAAATGGGAGACGTAGAGGCCGAAGCCGACCGTCCCGACGAGCCAGAGCAAGGTCCCCGTGGCCGAGCCTGGGCTTACCCACACCCAAGGCGCCTCGGGTCGGTTCGGCGCGAAGCGGTAGACGGCGGCGAGGCCGATTGCGACCGTCGCTACGGCCACGGCCCAGAAGGCCGCTTGCAGCAGGAAATGGAGGAGCGGCGAGGAGAAAGGGAGGATGGCTTCGATCGCAGCGCTCGCCGAGATGGCCGCGACGGCGAGCAGCAGGACGAGGAGCCCGCCGACCGTCATCGCCAGCGCCAGCGCAGTCGTCTTTACGAAGCCGCGCGTCTCCTTGACCTCGTAGGCGATGTTGAGGGCGATGACGATTCCGGACGCGCCCTTGCTGGCGCCGTAGATGGCGAGGGCGAGGGCGACGACGAGGCTGAGCCCCTTGGCCGACTTCGGGCTGGCGGTGAGGCTTTTCAGCTGGTCGGCGATCAGCGCCGCGGCGTCGCGGGGCAGGGTCGCGAACAGCTTGCCGATATGTTCCGCCACCGTCTGCGGCTCCGCGGCGAGCCCGTAGACCAAAACTACCGAGGCGAGCAGGGGCACGAAGGCGAGAAAGGCGTAAAAGGCGATGCCCGCGGCGAGGAAGCCGACATTGTCGTCGCTCGCCTCGCTCCAGGTGCGGGAGAGGATTTCGCGCCATTCGGAAGCGGGCGGCCAGCGGACGGGGTCGAGAGCCATGCGGCGCAGAACCGGGGCGGGGGCGCGGCGGTTCCCGAGGAAGGGGCGAATGTCGCGAGCCTCCCGTCACCCCAGCGAAGGCTGGGGCCCATGCGGACTCAGCATGGATGCCAGCCTACGCTGGCATGACGAGGGTCACACCATCGACCGCGGATTCGAGAAGACCCGCGTGACCTCGGGCTCGAAGCTCTCCAGCGGATCGACGTCGAAAGCTGGGTCGAAGGCCGGAGCGTCCCATTCGTCGACCAGCTTCTCGGCGAAGGCGTACCAGCTCTCGCCCTTGAAGCGTTCGCGTCCCTCCGGATCCTTCCCGAGATGCTCGAAATAATAGCGGCCCTGGAATTCCTGGTGCCAGTATATGGCGTGGTAGATGTCGTCGCGCACGTAGGGCTTCAGCATCTCGGCGGCGATCGGCCCGTGATTGGGGATCGAGAAGAGCTTGCCGAGGTCGTGGCATAGGGCGGCGACCATCTCCTCGTCCGTCGCGCCGGCGCGGCGGGCGAGGGTGCCCGCCATCAGCGAGTGGGTGAGCTGGTTGGCGGCGAAGCCGACCTCGATCGCCTCCAATCGGGCGAGGCCCTCCATGATCTGCCGCGCGGCGACGCCCTTCTGGTGCTTGCCGTGCTCGGCGGCGATGTGCGCCCAATCCTCGGCGCGTCCCTCCCTCATGTCCGTGAACATGGACGCTCTCCTCTCGTCGGGCGTGAGGATAGACCCGCCGCCGCGCCGCCGCTAGTGTCTGCGCCGCGCCGCCTGGGGGCCGTGCGCGGGAGCGATTTGTCGAATGGCGTCCTTCACTCCCGTGTCTTCCGACGGCCCAGACGGCCTCGCCTTCCTCGCCGACGGCGGCGAGATGGGCGAGCGGCTGCGCGCTTACGACTGGGCCTCGAATCCCCTCGGCCCCCCGGCCGCCTGGCCGCAGGCGCTGAAGACCGCCACGGGCATGCTGCTCAGCACCAAATTCCCGATGTTCATCGCCTGGGGCGCGGAGCTGCGCTTCCTCTATAACGATGCCTATGCCGACGTCCTCGGCGGCAAGCACCCGGCAGCGCTCGGCCACGCCTTCGAGGATATCTGGGCGGACATCTGGAGCGACATCGAGCCGCTCGTCCGCGGCGCCCTTGCCGGCGAGCCGACCTACCGGGAGAATCTGCCGCTGACCATGACCCGCAAGGGCTATCCGGAGCAGACCTGGTTCACTTTCTCCTACGGCACCCTGCGCGGCGACCGCGGCGAGGCGGAAGGCATGTTCTGCGTCTGCACCGAGACGACGGCGCAGGTGCTCGCCGAACGGGAGCGGATCGGCGAGGCCGAGCGGCTGCGCCAGTTGTTCGACCGGTCCCCCGGCTTCATGGCCGTGGTGCGCGGCCCCGACCATGTCTTCGAGATGGCCAATGCCTCCTACCAGAAGCTGGTCGGGCAGCGGGATCTGATCGGCAAGCCGGTCCGCGAGGCGGTGCCGGAGGTTGAGGGCCAGGGCCTCGTCGAACTGCTCGATCAGGTCTACCGCACCGGCGAGGCGTTTATCGGCCAGTCCGCCGCGGTGAGTCTCCAGCGCGAGCCGGGCGGGCCGCGAGAGGAAAGGCTGCTCGATTTCGTCTTCCAGCCGATCCTCGACGCGCAGGGCGCCGTCACCGGCATCATCGCTGACGGCTACGACGTCACCGAGCGAGTCATGGCCGAGCGGGCGCTGCGGGAGAGCGAGGAAAGGTTCCGCCTGATCGCCGATTCGGCGCCGGTGCCGATGTGGGTGACCCGGCTCGACCGCACCCGCAGCTTCGTCAACCGCGCCTATGTCGAATTTCTGGGGATCAGCTACGAGGAAGCGGTCAATTTCGACTGGCGCGCAGTCATCCATCCCGAGGACGCGCCGCGGGTCCTTGCCGAGTCGGTGGCGGGCGAGGCCAGCCTCGAGCGTTTCGAGCTGGTCGGCCGCTACAAAAGCCATGGCGAATGGCGCTGGCTGCGCTCGACCTCGCAGCCCCGCTGGGGTCCCCACGGCGAGCATGCCGGCTTCATCGGCGCCGCCCACGATATCACCGAGCTGAAACGCGGCGAGGCGGCGCTGCGCGAGGTCAACGAGACGCTGGAGCGCCGGGTCGCCGAGCGGACGGCGGACCTCAGCCAGGCGCTGGACCGTCTCCAGGCGGAAGTCGGCGAACGCCTCCGCGCCGAAGACGCGCTACGCCAGGCGCAGAAGATGGAGGCGGTGGGGCAGCTGACCGGCGGCATCGCCCACGATTTCAACAACCTGCTGACGCCGATCATGGGCGGCCTCGAGCTGATCGCCTCGCGCGTGGAGGATCCGCGGCTCAGGCGCATCGCCGAGACCGGTCTGGATTCCGCCCGGCGCGGCGCCAAGCTGACCGGCCAGCTGCTGGCATTCTCGCGCATCCAGCGGATCAGTATGGCGCCCGTGCCTGTCAACGAGGTGATCGAGCGGATGCAGACCCTGCTGCGCCACGCGATCGGCCGCGCCGTCACCCTGGAGACCAAGCTCGACCCGCAGGCCGGTTATGGCCTGTGCGACGCCAACCAACTCGAGAACGCGATCCTCAATCTCGCGATCAACGCCCGCGATGCGATGCCCGACGGCGGAACGCTCACCATCTCGACCTGCCGCGAGGCGCTCGCCCTCGGCTCGGGCGTCGAGCCGGGCGATTATGTCCGAGTCTCCGTCGCCGACACCGGCGAGGGGATGCCGCCCGATGTGCTCGCCCGCGCGACCGAGCCCTTCTATTCGACCAAGCCGCTCGGCAAGGGCACCGGCCTCGGCCTCGCCCAGGTCTACGGCATCGTCCAGCAATCGGGGGGCACGCTCAAGATAGACAGCGAAGTGGGGCGAGGCACCGAGGTCCGGCTGCTCCTTCCCGTCGCCGCGGCGCCGGTCGAAGGCCCTTCGGAAGGCAAGGGCGACGCGGCGGCGCCCGCGGACACGAGTCGCCGGGGCCGCATCCTCGTCATCGACGACGATGCCGACGTGCGCAGCTTCCTGGTCGATTCGCTGGCCGGCCTCGGCCATGACGTGGCCGCCTGCGAATCGGGCGAGGAGGGGCTGGAACGACTGCGGCATTGGGAGGCCGACCTCGCCCTCATCGACTATGCGATGCCGAACATGCACGGCGCCGAAGTCGCCCGCGCCGCGCGCCGCGCGAGACCCGACCTGCCGATCGTCTTCATCACCGGCTATGCCGAGAGCGAGCAGATCGAGGCGCTGGGCGATGACGTCCAGATCCTGCGCAAGCCGTTCACGGTGGGGGAGCTAGAAGAGGCGGTTGAGGCGAACCTCGCCCCGGCCCCTTGAACCCCCTTTTCCCTCACCTAGATTCCCCCCGCCGGACGACCAGTTTGCGGTGTCCGGCCTGTACCCACGGGGGCTCCGGCCTCGTGCCGGACCTTCGTGCCCATGTTGCTCATAGGAGGACAAGGATCATGAGAAGCTTCGATTTCACTCCCTATCGCCGGTCCACGATCGGCTTCGACCGTCTGTTCGAGTTCCTGGAAAATGCCAGCCGCGAGCAGGCGGACAATTACCCGCCCTACGACATCGAGAAATTGAGCGACGACCGCTACCGCATCACGCTCGCGGTGGCGGGTTTCAGCCCCAGCGACATCGACATCACCGCGCGGCAGAACCTGCTGACGGTGACCGGCCGCAAGGCCGAGACCCGCAACCGCGACGGCAATTTCGTCCATATGGGCATCGCCACCCGCGCGTTCGAGCGGCGCTTCGAGCTCGCCGACTTCGTCCGTGTCGCGAATGCCGACATGAAGGACGGCCTGCTCTCGATCGATCTGGTCCGGGAGATCCCCGACGCGATGAAGCCCCGCAAGATCGCGATCAACGGGGCTGCCCCCCGCACGATCGAGGCCGACGGCGCCCGCGAGACGGAGACGGCGGACGAGCAGCGCGAAACCGCCCCTGCCTGACGACAGGGAGGGGACGGTCGCCATGGCCGTCCCCTTTCTTTGCGGCGCATCGCCAAGCCGCTTGATCGAGCCGCCCGCCGGTCTATAGCCGGCGCATGGTTCGCTTTTCGTTCTGTGACCGCGAAATGATGGCGTTGGCGGAAGGAGCGATCTTCTGGCCTTCTCGCCGCGCCCTGCTGATCGCCGACTTGCACCTGGAGAAAGCGAGCTGGTTCGCGCGGCTGGGACAGATGCTGCCGCCTTACGACAGCGTCGCAACCCTGGCCGACCTCACCGCCCTCGCGGTCTCGACCGGCGCCGAGGAGATATGGTGCCTCGGCGACAGCTTCCACGACCCCTTCGGCTGCGAGCGCCTGGCCGAGCGGGCGCGGGAGATGCTGACGGCCCTCACCGCCGCGACCCGGTGGACCTGGATCACCGGCAACCATGACGCCGGGCTGCTCGACCATTGCGGTGGACGGATCGCCGAGGAAGCCGAGGTCGACGGACTCCTCCTCCGCCACGAGGCCGATCCTGCCGAGCGGCGCCCGGAGCTTTCCGGTCATTTCCACCCGAAGCTGCGGATCAGCCACCGCGGCCGCCGGGTGTCGCGCCGCTGCTTCGTCGCGACCGAGCGCAAGCTCATCCTCCCCGCCTTCGGTTCCTTGACCGGCGGGCTCGACGCCGCCCACCCGGAGATCGTCCGCGCCATCGGGCCGCGCGCCGAGGCGCTGGTGCCGGTCGCCGATCGCCTGCTCCGCTTTCCGATCGCCGCCTAGCTTCGGTAGAGCGCCGGAAAGTTGGCCTTCAGCGCGGCGAGCTTGGGCAGGTCCCAGCGGCGGATATAGGGATGGTCCGGGTGCTTGCGCTCGAAGCCCTGGTGGTAATCCTCGGCCGGATAGAAAGCGCCGGTCTCGATCTTGGTCGCCACCGGCCGCGGGAAAGCGTGGGACGCGTTGAGCTGGGCCAGATAGGCGGCGGCGACGCGGCGCTGGGCGGCGTCCTGCGGGAAGATCGCCGAACGGTAGCTCGGGCCGACATCCGGCGTCTGCCGGTCGATCTCGGTCGGATCGTGCGACGAGAAGAAGACCCGCAACAGCTGTCCGTAGCTCACCAGCTTGGGATCGTAGACGATGCGCACCGATTCGGCGTGGCCGGTGGTCTCCGTGCCGACCTGCTCGTAGCGGGCGTCGGCGCGGCTGCCGCCGGCATAGCCGGCAGTGACCTGGCGGACGCCCTTCACATGCTCGAAGACGCCCTCCATTCCCCAGAAGCAGCCGCCGGCGAAGACGGCGACCTGGGTGGGGCCGCGCGCCGGCACGTCTATCTTCGGCGGGGGCGCGGCTGCGGCTTCGGCCCGGATGCTCCCGGGCTGGGCCAGGACCAACAGCATCGCCGCCAACGCCGCGGTCCCGCCAGCGACCGCCGCCACTCTCATCCTGTCCATGGTCAGTCCTCCGCCAGCCGCGCCGGGATCAGCCCGCGCAGGGAATTTCCGATGTAGAAGCCGCCCTCAAGGTCGTTCCTGCGAAGCTCTCCTTCAAGGGCGCGCTTTTCTCCGATCAGCCGCTCGCGAAGCACACCGGGGAGCAGCCCCCGCGCCAGCGGCGGCGTCACCAGCCGCCCTTCGCTCTCTACAAAGAGGGTGGTGAAGCTACCTTCGGTGAGGAAGCCTTCACGATCTTCGAACAACACTTCGAACCCGCCGGAGGCGCGGCGCGCCTCGTCGTAGAAAGCGCGGTCGCTGGTCTTGTGGCGGAGGCGGAAATCTTCCGGCTCCACCGGAAGCGGGACGATCCGCACCGGCACCGTACCGGCCGGCGCGTCGGCGATCGGCCGAGTCTCGATAGCGATGGTGCCGCTGCGCGAGAGGAGCAGGCGCAGCCGCCGCGACGCCTTGAGCGAGAAGGTCGCCGCCTGCAACTCGTTGCGGGCGGCGTGGCGGTCGAAGGCGAAGCCGAGCGCCTCGGCGCTGCGCTTCATGCGGGCAAGGTGGCGCTCGATCTCGGCCACGCCCTCCTCGGGATCGAAGCGCATCGTCTCGATGAGGTCGAAGCTGCGGCCGGTCTTCACGAAGGCTCCCTTGGCGAGGCACTCCCGCCACTCCTCCTCAGGCGAGCTGTCGGCGACGATCCCCGAGCCGAGGCCGAGCGTCGCGCGGCTCTCTCCCGCCTCGAGGACGAGCGTGCGGATCGCGACATTGAACGCGGCTTCGCCGCCCGGCGCAAGCCTGCCGATGCTGCCGGTATAGACCGCGCGCGGCTCCTCCTCGAGCGCGGCGATCAGCTCCATCGCCCTGATCTTCGGCGCGCCGGTCACGGAGCCGCAGGGAAAGGCCGCTGCGAGGAGGTCGACCGGGCCAATCCCTTCCTCGATCTCCGCGATGACGGTGGAGGTCATCTGCAGCACGGTCGGATAGGTCTCGACCGCGAACAGCTCGGGGACCTTCACCGTCCCCGGCCTGGATACCCGCGACAGATCGTTGCGGATGAGATCGACGATCATCAGATTCTCGGCGCGTTGCTTGGGATCGTCGCGAAGCCGCGTGGGATCCGTGCCGGCCGGGGCCGTCCCCTTCATCGGGCGCGCGACGGCCCGCCCGTCTTCAAGCGTGAAGAAGAGCTCGGGCGAGAAGGAGAGGATCCAGTGAGCGCCGGTGAAGGCGATTCCGCCCCAGCCGGCGCACGCCCGGGGCCGCAACGCGGCGTAGAGGGCGAGCGGGTGGCCGGCCGTCGCCACCTCGGCGCGGAAGGTGAGGTTCGCCTGGTAGACGTCGCCGTCGAGGATATGCTCCTTCACCCGCGCGACGGCGGCGAGATAGGCCTCCCGTTCGATCCGCGGCCGCGGCGCCGAAGCCCAGGCTCCTGCGCCGTCCGGCAGCAGGGCTACCACGTCGACGGCCTCGGGCGCGCCGAACAGGCCGAACCAGAGGAGCGGCGGCGCGCCGGGTCCGGCCGTGCGGGCGAGTGGCGCAAGCTTCGGCTCCAAGGCGTGGCCGGCTTCGTAGGCGAGGAAGCCGGCGGCGTGCCGGGTCTCGGCGCGCAGCCGGGCGAGACAAACGCGCACCTTCTCCGGCGACCGCGCCTCCAGCACCGCCTCCGGCGAGCGGAACAGCAGCGCCCGCCCGCCCGGCCGCGCATCGTCGAGCAGCACGAACGGAGCGTCGGCTTGCCAGAAACGGGCGAGAGGCCCATCTCCGCCCGCGTCAGGAGAAAAGTGCGTGGTTTCCAGCGTTTTCGACCTTTTCAAGATCGGGGTCGGACCGTCCAGCTCCCA
This sequence comes from Sphingomonadales bacterium, assembly GCA_034668625.1. Taxonomy (GTDB): domain Bacteria; phylum Pseudomonadota; class Alphaproteobacteria; order Sphingomonadales; family Sphingomonadaceae; genus Allosphingosinicella. The sequence continues at coordinate 106,772 of JAXDOX010000034.1, read as the reverse complement.
CACGATGGGCCCGATGACGGCGGCGTGCCGCTTCGTCGAGGCGCTGGCCGACAAGGCGCTCCTCGAGCGCACCGACCGGGTTGAGGTCGATCTCTACGGCTCGCTGGCGCTGACCGGCAAGGGCCACGCTACCGACCGCGCCATCCTCCTCGGCCTCGCCGGGCGGCGGCCCGACCGGATCGACCCGGACGAGGCGGACCGGCTGATCGCGCGCATCCGCGAAAGCGGCCGGATGCCGCTCGGCGGCCGGCACGACATCACCTTCGACGAGCCGCGCGACCTGCGCTTCCTGCAGCGCGAGCGCCTGCCCCACCATTCGAACGGGATGCGCTTCGCGGCATTCGATGCGGGCGGCTCGCTGCTGGAAAGCGGCGTTTCTTATTCGACCGGCGGCGGCGCCGTCGTGGACGAGGCGGCGATCGTCCGCAACGCCCCGCCCGAAGGCGCCTGGGACCTGCCGTACAACTACCATTGCGCCGACGAGCTGCTCGCCATCGTCGGGCGGGAGGGGCTGAGCATCGCCGAGGTCGCCCGCGCCAACGAGCGCGCGCAATATCCGGACGAGGAGATCGACCGGCGATTGGGCGAGATCGCCGCCGCCATGTCCGCCTGCATCGACCGCGGCATCTCGATCGGGGGCATTCTGCCGGGCGGCCTCAAGGTAAAACGCCGCGCGCCGGCCCTTCAAAAGCTGCTCCTGGACAAGGCCGAGCGGACGCTGTCCGACCCGCTGACCGTGCTCGACTGGGTCAATCTCTGGGCGCTCGCGGTCAACGAGGAGAATGCCGCCGGCGGCCGCGTCGTCACCGCCCCGACCAACGGCGCGGCCGGCATCGTCCCGGCGATCCTGCGTTACTACCAGCGCTTCACCCCTCATTCGACCGAGGAGGGGGTGCGCATCTTCCTGCTCACCGCCGCGGCGATCGGCTCGCTGTTCAAGGAGAATGCCTCGATCTCCGGCGCGGAGGTCGGCTGCCAGGGCGAGGTCGGAGTCGCCTGCTCGATGGCGGCGGCCGGGCTCACCGCGGCGCTCGGCGGTACGCCGGGGCAGATCGAGAATGCCGCGGAGATCGGCATGGAGCACAATCTCGGCCTCACCTGCGATCCGGTCGGCGGCCTCGTCCAGGTGCCGTGCATCGAGCGCAACGCCGTCGGCGCGATCAAGGCGATCGAGGCGAGCCGCCTCGCCCTTGTCGGGGACGGCTCCCACCGGGTCAGCCTGGACCAGGTGATCGAGACGATGCGCAAGACCGGCCTCGACATGAACGAACGCTACAAGGAGACCGCCCAGGGAGGCTTGGCGGTCAATGTGGTGGAGTGTTGAGCCAGCGCATTGACTTCTGTACCATATCTGATACACTCATATCGGTCAGGCCTAACCCCACCTGACAGACAAAAAAACAAGGGGACCCGCCAGAAGGAACGACGACATGGCCGACAACATTTTAGCAAAAGTGGGAATATCCCATGCACGAAGTTCTCTTCTACGAGACTGTCTCCGGAAATAAGATTGTTCTGAATGCCATCCGTGAGCTTTCGTCGGAGGAAAAGAAGGTCCTCGGCGAGGATTTGAAGACGGTCCAGATTGGCTTTCCAATGGGACTGCCGCTTTGCCGCCCCCTCGGCGACGGATTGTACGAGATAAGATCGTCGCTGCCGTCGAAACGCGAGTTCAGGCTCATCTTCTTCTTCGACCGGCCGCGGCAATGCCTGCTGGTGGTGCATGCGCTGTTCAAGAAGAGCGCCAAGCTTCCAAAGGGCGATCTCGACCTGGCCCGACGGCGAAAGGAGGAGTTCCGATAAGAGGTGTCAGCAGTGGAAGAGGTCAAACGAACCCGCTCCTATGAGGGGCTCACTTCCCTCGACGAATTTCTCGACGAGGAGGGCGTCCGTGAAGAGGTCACCGCACGTGCCATCAAGCGCGTGATCGCGCTGCAGCTGCAACAGGCGATGGCTGAGCAGAAGCTCTCCAAGGCTCGCATGGCCGAGTTGATGGAGACTAGCCGCGCTCAGCTTGCCCGCATCCTCGATCCCGAAGAGTTTAATGTCACGCTCGACACGCTTGCTCGCGCCGCGAAAGTCCTCGGGCGGCGTCTGTCGGTGGAGCTTAGCTAGGTGGCTCGGTCCTCGCCTAGCTCTGCCGTAGCTCTCCCTTATCGCCCCAGCTTCGCCGCCAGCCATTCCTCGATGGCGCGGTAGGCGGAGCGGCCACGGGGCGGGTCGTCGCCGAGGCCGGTGGCGAAGTAGGCGATGCCGCGGCCGGTGGCGCGGTCGATCCACAGGCCCGAGCGCAGGCCGTAGGCGTCCCCGGCATGGCCGATGCGCGGGCGGCCGTTGCCGAACGGATCGTCGCTGGGCGGGCATTGGGCGAGGATTTGGGTCGCGAGGCCGTAGCCGCAGTAGAAATTCTGCTCGCTGTCGCCGTTCGTTCCGTCGAAGCGCCAGTGGAGCTTGCGCATCTCGGCGAGACTCTCTGGTTTGAGGAAGGCGGTGCCGTCCGACAGGCGCCCGTCGCGCAGCAGCATGGCGCCGACCCTGGCGAGGTCGCGGATCGAGATTCTGAGGCCGCCCTGCGGTGAGAATAGGGCGCCGTTGGTGCCGGTCGGCACCGTCTCCCAGTGGCAGCCGCCGTCCGCGGCGGGGACGACGGGGCAGGCGGGGCGGCGGCCCTGGAGGTCGTCCTTCACCGCCTTGCCGTCCGGCGCGTAGAGGACCACCGCGCGCGCCACCGTCGCGTCCGAGCAGCTCGTCCAGTTGAAGCAGGCGTCGAGGCCGAGCGGCGTCAGCACGAGCCGCTGCATCAGCCGGTCGAAGCGCTCGCCGGTCGCCCGTTCCATCACGGTAGCGATCACCGGGAAGTTGAGGTTCGTGTATCGGAAGAAGGTCCCAGGCGCGTGCGCGGCGTCCCAGGCTTTGGGGTCGGCCACCGCCCGCTCCACGTTCGTGTCGACGGGCAGCGCATAGTCGATGCCGTCGGTGAGGCTCGATCGGTGCGAGAGGAGCAGGCGCAAGGTGATCGGCGCGTCGGGGAAAGCGGGGTTGCGCAGCCGCCAGCCGAGATAATCGGAGACGTCGCGGTCGAGGTCGAGCTTGCCCTGTTCGACGAGACGCATGACGCCGAGCGCGACGTGGAGCTTGGTGATCGAGGCGATACGCACCGGATCGTCGATGGTGAGCGCTCGGCCGCTGGCGCGGTCGGCGAGGCCGGAGGCGCCGGAGCGCTCGATGCCGCGGGCGTCGAATGTCGCCCAGGCGTAATTCGCGGCGGCGGGCGGCGGTGCGCGCGGGACCGTCGCGCAGCCGGAGACGATAAGCGCTAAGGCCAGGAGCAACCTTTTCACTTCCGGTCCCCCAATATGTACGCGACGACGAGGTCGGCGGCCACCTCGGCACTCGTTTGCGTCGTGTCGATGCGGATCTCGGCCTGTTCGGGCGGCTCGTAGGGCGAGCCAATGCCGGTGAAATTGGGGATGAGGCCGTCGCGCGCTTTGGCATAGAGTCCCTTGGGGTCGCGGCGCTCCGCTTCCTCGAGCGGCACGTCGACGAAAATCTCGACGAACTCCCCTTCGGGCAGCATTTCCCGGACCATCCGGCGCTCGGCGCGGAAGGGACTGATGAAGGCGGCGAGGACGACGAGGCCGGCATCGAGCATCAGCTTCGCCGTCTCGCCGACCCGGCGGATATTTTCGGCCCGGTCGGCGTCCGAGAAGCCGAGGTCGCGGTTGAGGCCCAAGCGGACATTGTCGCCGTCGAGCATGAGGGTGTGGCGGCCGCGCGCGTGGAGCTTGGCCTCGACGAGGTTGGCAATGGTCGATTTGCCGGCGCCGGAAAGGCCGGTGAACCAGAGCAAGCGGGGACGCTGCCCCTTGATCGCCGCCCGCGCCTCGCGAGTCACTTCGAAGGCCTGCAAATGGAGGTTGTGGGAGCGCCGCAGCGCGTGGCGGATCAGGCCGGCGCCGACGGTGTCGTTGCTCACTCGGTCGATGAGGATGAAGCCGCCCAGCTCGCGGCTCTCCTCGTAGGGCGCGAAGACGAGCGGGCGATCGGTCCACAGGTCGCACAGGCCGATGGCGTTCATCGCCAGGGTCCGTGCCGGCACTGGCTCGAACGTGGCCATGTCGAGCTCTTGCTTGGGCGGCTGCAGGGTGGCGAGCGCGTTCTGGGTGGCGAGCTTCAGCGCATATTGGCGGCCGGGCGTAAGCTCCTCCTCGCCGAGCCACACGATCCACGCCTCGAACTGGTCGGCGACCTCGGGCATGCCGTGGCTCGAGACGACGTCGCCGCGCGAGCAATCGACCTCGCGGGAGAAGGACAGGGTCACCGACTGGCCCGTTTCGGCCGACGCCACCTCCTCCGCGCCGACGAGGATGCGTGCGATCGCGGTCTCGGTGATCGACGGCACGATCCAGACGGGATCGCCCTTGCGCACCCGCCCGGCGGCGATGAGCCCGGTGACGCCGCGGAAGCCGCCGTGCCGCACGGCACCCTGCACCGGCATCCAGAAGGGGCCATCGAGCTTCGCCTGTCCCTCGGGCCCGGCCGCATCGAGATAAGCGAGGAGGCTCGGCCCCTTATACCACGGCATGTTGGCGGAAGGAGAGGTGACGTTGTCGCCCGCCATCGCCGACACCGGAATTGCCTCGCAGCCCTCGGCGATACGCCGGAAGTCGTCGCGGATCGCGTCGAAGACGGCCCGATCGTAGCCGATCAGGTCCATCTTGTTGACCACGAGGACGAGGCGGCGGACGCCGAGCAGGCGGCACAGGAAAAAGTGGCGGCGGGTCTGGGTCAGCACGCCTTTGGTCGCGTCGACCAGGACGAGCGCGAGGTCGGCGGTCGAGGCGCCGGTGACGAGGTTCTTCGTATATTGCTCGTGACCGGGCGCGTCGGCGACGATGAACTTGCGGCGCTCGGTCGCGAAGAAGCGGTAGGCGACGTCGATCGTGATCCCCTGCTCCCGCTCCGCCTCGAGTCCGTCGACGAGTCGCGACAGGTCGCCCTCGCAGAGAGCGAGCTCGTCCTCGAAGGCGGAGCCGGTCTCGTAGAGCAGCCTCCCGAGCAGGCTCGACTTGCCGTCGTCGACCGACCCGCAGGTGATAAGCCGGAGCAGGGTCTTCTCGGGCGATGACGGCATCAGAAATAGCCCTCGCGCTTCTTGCGCTCCATCGAGGCGGCGCCGTCGCGGTCGATCAGCCGCCCCTGGCGCTCGGACTGACGGCTGGCCCGCATCTCCGCGATCACCTCCGCGATGGTCGCGGCGCGGCTCTCGACGGCGCCGGACAGCGGATAGCAGCCGAGGGTGCGGAAGCGGACGAGCCGCTCCGTCACTTCCTCGCCGGGCCGCCGCTGGAGTCGCTCGTCGGCGAGCGCGAGGATCGTGCCGTCGCGGACGATCGTCCGCCGCGGCGCCGCGAAATAGAGCGACGAAACCTCGATCCGCTCCGCCTCGACATAGGACCAGACGTCGAACTCGGTCCAGTTGGAGAGGGGGAAGACGCGGAAGCTTTCCTCCTTGGCCTTGCGGGCATTGTAGAGCCGCCACAGCTCGGGCCGCTGGCGCTTGGGGTCCCAGCGCTGGCCGGCGGCGCGGAACGAGAAGATCCGCTCCTTGGCCCGCACGCGTTCCTCGTCGCGCCGCGCGCCGCCGATGGCGAGGTCGAAGCCGCCCTGCTGCAACGCCTGCTTGAGGCCGTCGGTTTTCCACATCTGGGTGTGGAGGGCGGAGCCATGGTCGATCGGGTTAATCGCCCGCGCCTCGGCCTCGGGGTTGCGGTGGACGATCAGCTTCATCCCGGCTTGTGCCGCCGCGCGGTCGCGAAGCTCGTACATCTCCGGGAATTTCCAGGTCGTGTCGACGTGGAGCAGGGGGAAAGGCGGCGGCGCGGGGGCGAAGGCCTTGAGCGCAAGGTGGAGCAGCACCGAGCTGTCCTTGCCGGCCGAATAGAGCATGACTGGCCGTTCCGCCTCGGCCGCCGCCTCGCGCAGGATGTGGATCGCCTCGGCCTCGAGCCGCTGGAGGTGGGTGAGCGTCATCGCGGCCGCTTCTAGAGGGGCCGCCGCAGCGGTTGCAACTTCCCCGCCCCGCCGCCATGTCGCGCACCATGACCCAGCCGCCCCTCCGCGCCGCGATCGTCCCGGTGACCCCGCTGCAGCAGAACAGCTGCCTAATCTGGTGCACCCGGACGATGAGGGGCGCCTTCACCGACCCCGGAGGCGACCTCGACCGGCTGACGGCGGCGGCGCGGCAGCACGGGGTGGAGGTCGAGAAGATCCTCCTTACGCACGGCCATATCGACCATTGCGGATCGGCCAAAATCCTCGCCGACGAGCTCGGCGTACCGATCGAGGGCCCGCACGAGGCGGACCGCTTCTGGATCGCGCGGCTGGAGGATGACGGGCGCAATTACGGCATCACCGGTAAAATATTCGAATCGGATCGCTGGCTGGTCAACGGCGACAAAGTGACGGTCGGCGAGCTGGTGCTCGACGTCTATCATTGCCCCGGCCACACGCCCGGCCACGTCGTCTTCCACCACCCGCCGTCGAAATTCGCAATCGTCGGTGACGTGCTGTTCCGCGGCTCGATCGGCCGCACCGACTTCCCGATGGGCAACCACCAGGACCTGATCGACGCGATCACCGGTCGCCTCTGGCCGCTCGGCGCCGACACCGCCTTCGTCCCCGGCCATGGGCCGATGAGCACCTTCGGCCAGGAACGGCAGACCAACCCGTTCGTCGCCGACCGCGTGCTAGCCGGTGCCGCAGCCGGCCAGGTCTGACCAGCCGAAAAAGCGCACCGCGTTGTTGAACAGGATGTCGCGGCGCTGCTGCGGCGTCAGGTAATCCGCCTCGCGATAGGCCTCGAGTGATTCCCCGATGGCCTCGGGCCAGACCATCTGGTCGGACCCGAACATGATGCGCTTGCCGAATCCTTCCTCGACCAGCCGCTTGAGGTAGGCGTGGAATGCATTGCGGTTCTCGTACCAGTGGATGGCGCCGAGATCGACATAGACGTCGGGATAGGAGTTGAGCAGCGCCTGGATCTCGTCGGCGAAAGGCCATCCGGCGTGCATGATGAAGAGCTTGAGCCGGGGGTGGCGGACCAGCACCTCCTCGATCAGCAGCGGCCGACCGAGCGCGGCGCGGTGAGCGGGCGCCCCTTGCCGGGTGATGAGGGCCGGCCCGCTGCCCATATGGTAGCCGACCGGGATCTGGAGCTGCTCGGCGAGCGCCCAGAACGGCTCCATGCGCGGGTCGTCGGGCGCGACTCCGGCATATTGCGGTGCGATCTCTCCGAGCAAGGCGAGCTTGCCCGCCGCGGCCATCGCCCGCAGCTGGTCGAGATCCCGGCTGCTCGGCACATCGTCCCGCCCGTAGCCGAGGAGGACTCGGCCGCCGCTCGCCGCGACCATCTTTTCGGAGGGTCCGGTGAAGCCGTCCGAGCTGGCGATGCCGCGGACGATGCCGAGCCGCGCCATTTCCGAGAGGGTGACGCGGCGGTGGGAGGCGCCGTCCGTCGCTGCGCTCGGCTCACCGGTGCGCGGGTTGGGCGTGCGGCGGACGAAGCGAATGTCGCCCTCGTAGGCGTGGAGATGGACGTCGATAACCGGCTCGGCGACGCCGCGGCAGACCGCCGGCGTGGCGGCCGCGGCGAGGGCCGCCGCGATCAGCTCAAGCATGGCCCACGGCGGCGGCCGCGTAGTTCACCGGGCCCCCTTTGGGAAGGTAGGAATAAGCGAGGACGAGCGCGTGCAGCGCCAGGCCCAGGAGGATGACGGCCGTCGTGATCATGCCGATCATGCGCAGGCGCAGCTTGTCGGGCCGCGGGCGGTCCATCCCCAAGCCGTGGGCGATGCGGGCCAGGATATAGAGCGCCGCGACGATCCACAGCCATAAATGGGAGCCGATCGCAAGCTCGGTCAGCCCGAGGAGAATCAGGAAGAAAGGCGTGTTCTCGACGTAATTCGCCTGCGCACGCATCCGTGCGATCGGCGCCTCGTTGCCGCCGTCGCCGATCGAAATGCGATAGGCGTTGCGCAGCTGGCTGATGCGCAGGCCGAGCCACATGTTGAGCAGGGTGGCGGCCGCGGTGATGGTGAGCGTGATCGGCAGAATCATGGCGCGGCCTCCCCCTCGCGCGGCGGAGACTCGCACGGGGCCCCGGCGCTTGCAACAGGGGGGAAAATCGCTATAGGCGGGGCCGCTCGAAGCGAGCCCTCCGGCCGCCATGGCCCGCGGCCTACCCGCCGTTGACCTTTGGCACCGTGCTCGCCACATGCGAACCCTAGCTTATTGGAACAGGTGCCAGGATGGCTGTCCCGAAGAGAAAAACCTCGCCGTCGAAGCGCAACATGCGCCGCAGCCACCACGCGCTGAAGCCGGTCAATTATCAGGAATGCCCGAATTGCGGCGAACTCAGGCTGCCGCACAACCTCTGCGCCGCCTGCGGCCATTATAACGGGCGTGAAATCCGGCCCGTCGAGGCGTAAGACCGGCGCCGAGCGGTATAAGGAGAATCAATAGGTGGGCAGCGGGCCGCGTATCGCCATCGACGCGATGGGTGGCGACCACGGGCCCGCGACGATGCTTGCCGGTGCCGATCTCGCCTACCAGCGCCGCGACGACCTCTCCTTCCTGCTGTTCGGCGATGCGGCGGCGGTCGCGCCCGAGCTCGCCGTGCGTCCCGGCCTGAGGGTGGTCAGCGAGGTCGTTCACTGCCCAGAGACGATCAGCGCCGACGACAGGCCGAGCCAGGCGATTCGCCGGGCCAGGACCACGTCGATGGGGCGGATGATCGCCGCCGTTAAGGAAGGCGAGGCGCAAGCGGCGGTCTCCGGGGGCAATACCGGCGCGCTGATGGCGATGTCGAAGCTCGCGCTGCGGACGATGCCGGGCATCGACCGTCCCGCCCTCGCCGCGCTGCTGCCGACCCTGGGGGCCAACGATCTCGTCATGCTCGATCTCGGCGCCAACACCGAATCGGACGCGCGCAACCTTGTTCAGTTCGCCGTGATGGGCGCGGCCTATGCGCGAGTGATCCTCGATCTCGAGCGGCCGCGGGTGCAGCTGCTCAACATCGGCACCGAGGAGATGAAGGGAACGGACGAGCTGAAGGACGCCGCCGCCGTGCTCCGCGAGGCCGACTATCTCGGTCTCAGCTTCGACGGCTTCATCGAGGGCGACAAATTGTCGCGCGGCGATGTCGACGTGGTGGTGACCGACGGCTTCTCCGGCAACATCGCCCTCAAATCGCTCGAGGGTACCGCCCGCTTCGTCACCGATCTGCTGCGGCGGGCCTTCACCAGCTCGGTGCGGTCGAAGATCGGCTTTCTCATTTCCCGGCCGGCGACGGAGCTGCTGAGGCACCATCTCGACCCGAACAACCATAACGGCGCGGTCTTCCTGGGATTGAACGGCCTTGTCGTGAAGAGCCACGGAAGCGCCACCGACAACGGCGTCGCCAACGCCATCCGGGTGGCGGCGCGGATGGTTCGCGAGGATCTGACCCGCAAGATCATCGAGGATCTCGACCGGGTCGCCGCCCATCGCACCGAGGCCGCCGCGCAATGAGCCGGCGCTCCGTCATCGTCGGCACGGGCTCGGCGCTGCCGCCGCGCCGGGTCACCAACGCCGAGCTGGCCCTCAGGGTCGAGACCAGCCACGAATGGATCGTCGAGCGCACCGGAATCGAGGCGCGGCACATCGCCGGCGACGGTGAGACTACGGCGACGCTCGCCACGGAAGCGGCGAAGAAGGCGCTCGAGGCGGCCGGCGTGCCGGCTTCGAAGGTCGGTCTGATCGTCCTCGCCACGGCGACCCCGGACCAGACCTTCCCGGCGTCGGCTACCCGCGTCCAGACCGCGCTCGGCATCGACGATTGCATCGCTTTCGACGTCGCGGCGGTCTGCACCGGCTTCCTCTACGCGCTCTCCGTCGCCGACAATATGCTGAAGGGCGGCATGGCGGACTACGCGCTGGTCATCGGTTCGGAGACGTTCAGCCGCATCCTCGACTGGGAGGACCGGGCGACCTGCGTGCTGTTCGGCGACGGTGCCGGCGCGGTCCTGCTCGAGGCGCAGGAGAGCGAGGATAGAGGCGTCCTTGCCACCCGCCTGCACGCCGACGGGCGGCACAACGGCCTCCTCTACGTCGACGGCGGGGTCTCGACGACCGGCACGGTCGGAAAGCTCAGGATGAAGGGCAAGGAGGTTTTTCGCCATGCCGTCGTCAACCTCGCCGACGTGCTCAAGGAGGTGCTGACCGTTTCCGGCCACACTGCCGACCAGGTCGATTGGGTGGTGCCGCACCAGGCCAACAAGCGCATCCTCGACGCGACGGCGAAGAAGCTCGGGCTCGATCCGGCGCGGGTCGTCGTGACGGTCGATCAGCATGCCAACACCTCGGCTGCCTCGGTGCCGCTGGCGCTCGACACCGCCGTCAAGGACGGGCGGATCAAGCGCGGCGACCTCCTCGTGCTCGAAGCCATGGGCGGCGGTTTTACCTGGGGCGCCGCAGTGGTCCGCTTCTGAAGGCACATTGGCGCAGACGCGGTTTGCACAAGAAGCCAAGCTCGACTATGGTTTAGCCCTGATGCCTCGGGGGGAGGGAAGACGAATGGCCGACGCAGGAACGATCAGGCGGGTCGACGCCGGTACTTTGACGCGCGCGGACCTCGCCGACGTCGTCCATCGCGAGATCGGCCTGTCCCGCGCCGAATCGGCGGGAATCGTCGAGCGCATTCTCCACCATATGTGCGCTGCTCTGTCCGACGGGCACAATGTGAAGATCTCCGGCTTCGGCAGCTTCATCCTCCGCGACAAGGGCGAGCGGGTCGGCCGCAACCCGAAGACCGGCGTCGAAGTTCCGATCGCGCCGCGCCGCGTGCTCACCTTCCGCGCCAGTCAGATCATGCGCGAGCGGATCGCCAAGGGCGGCTGAGGCCGGCCATGGGGGACGCTTCCGGCAAGAGCGATCAGGCCTTTCGCACCATCGGGGAGCTGGCCAGCGACCTCGGCGTGCCGCAGCATATCCTGCGCTATTGGGAGACTCGCTTCCCGCAGCTGAAGCCGCTGCAGAGGGCGGGCAACCGCCGCTATTACCGTGCCGCCGACGTCCAGCTCGCCCACCGCATCCACCGCCTGCTCAACCAGGACGGCTATACGATCCGAGGCGTCCAGCAGCTTCTCCAGAGCGGCGCCGCGGACAGCCGGGAGACCGGCGAGGCCGCCAAGACCGCTGCTCCTGAGCCTGCGAACGAATCCGGCGCCCTGCCAGTCGAGGCCCTGCGCGCGATCCGTCGGACGTTGGTCGAGGCGCTGGAGGCGACCGCCGCCTGAGCGGCGGCCTCAGTACGAACCTACTGCTTGAGCGCCTTGTAGCTCCAGGTCGTCCCCTGCACCCGGTCGACGACGCCGACGTGCATCGCCCTGCCGCCGGGAAGCGCGGTCATGGTGACGATCTGCACCACTTTGCCGCCGCGTGTATCGGTCTCGACGTAGGTCGAGGCATTGGTGCGCTTCAACGAGGCCATCGTGTGCGCGGGGTCGCCGTTCACCGGCACCGCCGGTCCGCCGAGCCGCGCAGCGTATGAAATACCGGTCGGCGTCGATAGATGGACGATATTGCCCTCCGTCCGCATGGCGATGATGAGGCCCGCGTCGGTCATGTCGCCCATGCTGGTGTTGCGCCAGGATCCGGAAAGGGCGTGCGCGCCCGGGACGGGCCGGCCGATCCGCTCTTCCGTGCCGCTGCCGGTGACGATCTTGCCGTTGGGGCTGCTCGTGTCGCGGAAGGTGTAGGTCATCGTGCGGCCGTCGGCGGCGACCGTGTCGGTCGCTTCGCCCATCGCCTTGCCGCCCTTGCGCTGCGCGAAGGTGACGGTGCGCGCGTCGACGATCTTCACCGCCTGCTCGTCATAATAGGGATGGCCGGTGACGGCATGGAACGCCCCGTCCGCCTTGACGGTGACGGGCGGCACGCAGGAGCGGCAGGTATAGAGGCCGCCCTTGATCACGTAGACGTCAGGCTTGCTCGGCCATTTGACCGAGGCGAGGTCCGCCTTCCAGGTCCCGTCGAGCGGGCTCGCCGCAAAAGCGGGGCCCGCGGCCAAGGCCGGGACGAGCAAGGCCGCGAATAGCTTGTTCATGGATGTTTCCTCCCCAACAGGTACGGGACTCTGAAGCGGGATACCGGCCGCGAGGGCGGCTCTTGTTGCCGCCGCGCAACGATCGGAGTCAAGCGGGTCCGGCCCAGTCCTCCGGGCCGAGCTCCGGATCGAGGTCGCGCGGCCGGATGAAGCGCCGTATCGCGCCCGCGCCCGCGCTGACCTCCGCCCAGCTCTCCACCGGCAGCGCGATCTCGGCGAGCGTCGCGGTCGGGTATTTGAGCTCGATCTCCGATCGCAGTGGGCCTGCGCGGGCCAAGGCCAGAGCCAGGCTCTCCAGCCCTGGATTGTGGCCGACGAGGAGCAGGCGCTCCGCGTCGGCGGGCGTTTCGTGCACCACCTCCTGCAGCATCTGGGGCGAGGCCAGGTAGAGGCGCTCGTCATAATCCGCCGGGAGCGGGCCGAATTCGGCGGCGACCGCCTCGATCGTCTCGACTACGCGTCGCGCGGGCGAGGCGAGGATTCGGTCGAAGCCCAGGCCGAGGCGGCGCATCTCCCGGGCCACGGCCCGCGCGGCGCGGCGGCCGCGGGGGTTGAGCGGACGGTCGAAATCGCGGGTGGCGGGATCGTCCCAGCCGGATTTGGCGTGCCGCAACAAGGTCAGGATCTTCATTCCGCCTCGTCGGGCAGCCTCTCCGGCTCGGCCTGATGCCCCAAAGCGCTCATTGTTGAAAGGCGCGATCTCACCCGCTCCAACGCCAAATCGAGCGGGAGCCGACGGACCGCGACGCCGGGCGGGAAGGCGGTGAGCAGCCGGCTCGGAGTCGCGGCGGAGAGGAGGACGAAGACGCCGCGGTCCCCCTCGCGCCGGATCAGACGCCCGAACGCCTGGGCGAGGCGCGCGCGCACGACCCGGTCGTCGTAGGCGCTGCCGCCGCCCGCCGCGCGCCGCGCAGCGTGGAGCACGGTCGGCCGCGGCCACGGCACGCCTTCCATGACCACCAGCCGCAGCGATTCGCCGGGGACGTCGACGCCGTCCCTCAGCGCATCCGTGCCGAGCAGCGAGGCGTGTGGATCGTCGCGAAAGATGTCGACCAGAGTGCCGGTGTCGATCGGATCGACATGCTGGGCGTAGAGCGGCAGCCCGATGCGGGCGAGGCGGTCGGCGATGCGGGCATGGACGGCCTTGAGGCGCTGGATCGCGGTGAAAAGGCCGAGCGTGCCGCCCTCCGCAGCCTCGATCAGCCTGGCATAAGCGCCGGCGAGCTGCGGCACGTCGCCGCGCTTGACGTCGGTGACGACGATCACCTCGGCATCGGCGCGATAGTCGAACGGGCTCGGCGCCTCGAATCGCGCCGCCCCGCCGACATGGGCGGCGCCGGTCCGGGCTTCCGCCGCGTCCCACCCTTCGCCGCCGCGCAATGTGGCGGAGGTGACGAGGACCGCGTGGGCGGGCTTCAGCACCGTCTCGGCGAGCGGCCGGGTCGGGTCGAGCCAGCGGCGCTGGAGGCCTATGTCATATTCGCGCCCGTCCACGCGCTCCACCGCCAGCCAGTCGACATAATCGGGATCGGCCGGGCCGCCGATGCGGCCGGCGAGGCCGATCCAGGCGGCGAGCGTTTGCGTGCGCCAGGCGAGGCCGCCGAGCGCCCCCTCGATCCGCGCCCTCGCGGCGCCGTCGAGCCAGTCGGGCGCGTCCTCGATCACCGCCTGCAGCCGGTTGCCGAGCCCGACCAGCGGCCGGACCAGCAGCTCCAGCGCCTCGACCGCCGGCGCCGCCGCCTCGACGATGGCGCCGTCCAGCTCGGCCATCTCGGTCTCGATGCCGTAGCCGGCATCCTGAGCGGTGGCGCGGGCGTAGACGGTGCCGCGCACCGCCGCGAGCAGCTTCTCGACCGGGCCGAAAGCGAGTCCTTCCGCGATGCGGCCGAGCCAGGAATCGCCGGGGAGGAGCTGGGCCGCCTCGACCGCCTGCTCCAGCGCGGCCGCCCCTCCTTCGTCATAGGAGGCGACGTCCAGCAGCCGGGCGGCGAGGCCGCGGCGGCGGCCGCGGCTCCGGCCTTCGGGGCCAACGATCCAGCGGCGCATCTCGATCGCCTCCTGGCCGGTAAGCGCCGCGGCGAAGGTCGAATCGGCGGCCTCGAACAGATGATGGCCTTCATCGAAGACGATCCGGGTGGGGGCGTCGGCGAGGTCGCGGCCGCGGGCGGCGTTGACCATGACGAGGGCGTGGTTGGCGATGACGAGATCGGCCTCCTGGCTCGCCCGCGCCGCCCGCTCGATGAAGCATTTGCGGTAGTGCGGACAGCCGGCATAGACGCACTCGCCGCGGCGGTCGGTGAGCGCGGTGGCGCCGGCGCGTCGGAACAGGCTGGTAAGCCAGCCCGGCAGGTCGCCGCCGACCATGTCGCCGTCCTTGGAATAAGCCGCCCATCGTGCGACCAGCTGGGCGAGGATCGCCGCGCGGCCGGAGAAGCCGCCCTGCAGCGCGTCCTCGAGGTTCAAGAGGCAGAGATAGTTTTCGCGGCCCTTGCGGATGACCACCTTCTTCCGCCGCTCCGCCGCGTCCGGGAACAGGCGGGTGCCTTCGCGGTCGAGCTGGCGCTGGAGGGCCTTGGTGTAGGTCGACACCCAAACCGCGCCGTCCGCTTGCTCCGCCCAGAGCGAGGCCGGCGCGAGATAGCCCAAAGTCTTGCCGATCCCGGTCCCCGCTTCGGCGAGGAGCAGATTGGGCCGGTCGCGCGCCGCGCGGGGCGCGAAGACGTCCGCGGCGGCGGCGGCATAGTCGCGCTGGCCCTGGCGGATTTCGGCGCCCTCGCCGACCAGCCGGCCGAGCCGCGCCACCGCCTCGTCGGGGTCGAGCCGCACCGTCCCCGGCGGCGGGCGGCCGCTCGACTCCTCCCATTCGGGCAGGCGCGAGAAGAGCCAGCGTTCGTCCCGTTCCGGCCGCTTCAGCCGCTCGCCGACGGCAGGCGCCCAGGTCCAGCGCAGGCGGAAGAGCGACTGGGCCGAAGCCCACGCTCCCTCCCGCTCCGGCCAATCCTCCCTCAACCGCTCCAGCAACGCCTCGGCGGCGCGGAGCAGGAAGGGCGCGGCCTCGGAGTCGGACGAAGGCGGCTCCAGCCCTAGCGCTTCCGCGACTCCCTTGGGCGTCGGCACCGCGAAGCGGGCGGGGTGGACGAAGGCGAACAGCTCCAGCAGGTCGAGCCCCGACAGATCCGGATAGCCGAGCCGCTGACCGATCAGCGGCGCGTTGAGCATTATCGCGGGAGTCTCGGCGGCCCGCGCGATCGCCTCGCCCCGCCCGAGCGCCCGCACCTCCCCGTCCGGCGCCGCCAGCCAGATGCCGCCATGGGTTGCGTGGAGCGCGGGATAAGGCAAAGAGACGGCCATTCCCAGGAAATGGCGCAGCGGGAACGAAAGGGCAACTGTGAACGTCCCGGAGGAGCTTCGGTCCGCCGCCTTGCTGTCGAAGGCCTGGCCTTATGAGGAAGCGCGCAAGCTGCTGCGGCGCTATCCGGACGGCCCGCCCTCCGGCGAGATCGTGTTCGAGACCGGCTACGGCCCGTCCGGCCTCCCCCATCTCGGCACCTTCCAGGAGGTGGCGCGCACCCTGATGGTCCGACATGCCCTGGCGGAGATGGCCGACTGGCCCAGCCGCCTCATCGCCTTCTCCGACGACATGGACGGAATGCGCAAGGTGCCGCCCGGCGTGCCGCACCAGGAGATGATGCACCAGCATCTCGACCAGCCGCTCTCTCGGGTGCCTGACCCCTATGGCTGCGGCCACGACAGCTACGCCGCCCACAACAACAATCTGCTGCGCGAATTCCTCGACCGCTTCGGCTTCGATTACGAGTTCCTCGCTTCGTCGGAATGCTACGGCTCCGGGCGGTTCGACGACGCCCTGAGGCAGGTGCTTCGCCGCTACGAGGCGATCATGGACGTGATGCTCCCGACGCTGCGCGAGGAGCGCCGGCAGACCTATTCCCCGGTCCTCCCGATCAGCCCGGAAAGCGGCAAGGTGCTGCAGGTGCCGGTCGAGGTGGTCGAGGCGGAGGCTGGGATCGTCAGATACACCGATCCGGAGACGGGCCAGAGGGTCGAGCAGTCGATCCTCGCCGGCGGCGCCAAGCTGCAGTGGAAGGTCGACTGGGCGATGCGCTGGTACGCGCTCGGCGTCGACTATGAGATGTCCGGCAAGGACCTGATCGACAGCGTCACCCAGAGCTCGAGGATCGTCCGCATCCTCGGCGCCCGCCCTCCCGAAGGCTTCAACTACGAATTGTTCCTCGACGAGAATGGCGAGAAGATCTCGAAGACCCGCGGCAACGGCGTCACCCTCGACCAATGGCTGACCTACGCGCCCGAGGAGAGCCTCGTCTTCTACCTCTACCGCGAGCCGAGGAAGGCCAAGCAGCTCTCGTTCGGAATCATCCCCAAGGCGGTGGACGAATATCAGCAATTCCTCGCCGCCTATCCCGTCCAGCCGGTCGAGCAGCGCCTCGGCAATCCGGTCCACCATGTCCATGCCGGCGAGGTTCCGCCGGCGCGGATGCCGCTCAGCTTCGCGTTGCTCTTGAACCTCGTCGGAGTCGCCTCGACCGACGACAAGGACCTGCTCTGGGGCTTCGTCAAAAGCTACGCGCCCGACGCATCACCCGAGACGCATCCGGAGCTAGACGCGCTGATCGGCTACGCCTTGGCTTACTTCCGCGACTTCGTCGCCGGATCGCTGAGGAAGCGCGCCCCCGACCCGAAGGAGGCCGAGGCCCTGCGCGACCTCGATGCGCGGCTCGCCGCCCTCCCCGCCGACGCGTCCGCCGAGGCGATCCAGAACATGGTCTTCGAAGTCGGCAAGGCGCACGGCTTCGACAATCTGCGCGACTGGTTCCGCGCGCTTTACGAGACCCTGCTCGGCACCAGTCAGGGCCCCCGCATGGGCAGCTTCATCGCCCTCTACGGGATCGACAACAGCCGGAAGCTGATCGGCGAGGCTTTGGCCTCTCCTCCCCTGCCTTTGCAGGGGAGGGGGACCGCGTGAAACGCGGTGGAGGGGCCTTTCTTCTACTGAGCCCCGGCCAAGGAAGCCCCTCCACCACGCTACGCGTGGTCTTCCTCCCGCGGAAATCCGGGGGAGGAGAAGCCCCGCTCACCCCGCGCGCGGGGTGCGGCGGGCCATCGAGCCTTTGGGCTTGACCTCGGCCGCGATCCGCTCCGCGTCGGGCGCGGCGACGCCGCTTCTGACCAGCGCCTCGTAGAGGGCGCGGTCGGCGGGGACGGCGATGTCGGGCGCGACGCCGGTGCCTTCCCAGCCCTTGCCGGTGTCGGGGTCGTAGGTGCGGCCGACGGGCACGAAGACGCTGAACTTGCCCTCGTCGAGCGGGTTCTGGCCGCCGTAATTGCCCGCCCCGGCGGTCGGCTCGCCGACGATCGTGGCGCGGTGTGTACGCTTCAGCGCCAGCGTCATGTGCTCTGCGGCCGAGGCGGTGGCGCCGGAAGTGAGGACGAAGACCTTGGCGCCGAACAGGCGTTTCTCGGCCTTGCTCGGCTCGACATAGTGATCGCGGCTGACCACGTCCTGCTGGGTCGGCACGAGGCGCAGCCTCGCATCGCCCATCGGGCTGCCGCGTGTGCGGTCGACCGAGAGGCGGGTGTCCATGCGGACCAGCGTCGCCGGCTTGCCGAACAAATAGGGGAACATCGCGTCCATCTCGGCGAGGCCGCCGCCATGGTGGGTGCGGTTGTCGAAGATGATCGCCCTGGCCTCGGCATGCTCCTTCATGAAGCGGTCGACGGCGGCGACCGTCTCGGGATCGCCCGGGAAGATGTTGAAGCGGATATAGGCGATGCCCGGCGCCAGCCAGCGCGCCTCCTCGATCGGCTCGAACGGTAGCGCGCGGCGGACTTCCGGAGCGGCGGCGCGGGCCTCGGCCGGGGCCGGACCGCCTTCCCGTAGAACGGTGCGGCGGCCGCCGGCCTCTGGCGGCGGGCCGACCCGGACTCGCAGATGATTGTCGGGCGAGACGGCGCGGAGGTCCGCGGTCAGCCGCTCGGCGAGGGCGCGGCCGGAGGCGATGCCGTCATAGGCGCCGCTTTCCGCATTGGCGCGCAGCATCGCCCCGTAGCGCTTCGCCACGTCCGGGAAGACGTAATTTTCCTCGAGAAGGCCGGCGAGCTCGGCGGCCGTCCGGCGGACCTCGTCGCGGGTGACGGCGATGTCGGGCGGTGGCTGCGGTGCGCCGGCGGCGGGCGCCGGGGCCGGGGCGGGCTGGGCCAGGGCGCCGCCGCTGCCGGCGAGCAGCAGGATTGCGAAAGCGGTACGAAAGCTCAACATCTTACCTCCCCAAGGTGAAATCATTCAGGCCTCCGAATATGGATCGGCGGGCGCGCTTTTTGCGCGATTTTACGGCGTGGTTTATGCCAATAAACGGCGCGGAAGGGCGGCCAAATTGCATGAACAGGAAACTCGACCGCTTCGACGTCGCCTTGCTGAACCTGCTCCAGGCCGACAATCTCGCGACGGCCGAGGCGCTGGCGCGGGAGGTGGCGCTCTCCCCCTCCGCCATCGCCCGGCGGGTGCGCAGCCTCCGGGAGGACGGGCTGATCGAGGCCGACACCGCGATCCTCGCGCCTGAAGTCAGTGCCGATCGCCTTCGCGCCATCGTCCAGGTCACGGTGCACGAACATGGCGAGGGCAAGGGCATCGCCGCCCTCCGTCACCGGCTCGCGGCGGCGCGGGAGGTGCAGCTGCTCCTCAACATCGCCGGCTCGGTCGACCTGCTGCTGCTCGTCGTCACCCGCAACATGGCCGAGTTCAACGCCTTCGCCGACGCCTACCTTTCCTCAGACCCGGCGGTGCGCCGCTACGAGACCAGCGTCGTCAAGGCCGTCGTCAAGCAAAGCCCCACCGTCTGGCTCGACGAGGACGATGTGGGGCGGTGAAGACCGACCAAGGCGATCATTCCGGATAGGTCGAACCTGATCCTATGCCGTATTTTGTGCGCGCAGAGACGCAGAGACGCAGAGGTGCCCAGCCGCACCCATTCTAACAACCCCAGAAAAGGTTCGCTGAATGATCGGTGGCACAGCCTCTCTGCGTCTCTGCGTCTCTGCGCGCAAAATTCCCTTTCCCTTACGGCTCACTCCGCTCGAACCACCGGCGACGGAGAAGCGCTGTTGTAGTCGTTGACCAGTCTGCGAAAGCCTTCTCTGAGCGTCGCTCCGCCGAAATTGATCAGCAGCCCGACGGGCTGCCGAGTGAGCCGCAAGTAGGTGAGCACCTGTTTGGCATGCGCCGGATGCAGCCGGTCGACCGATTTGACCTCTATCAGCAGCTTGTCGTCCACCAGGATATCGATGCGGAACGCGGCCTCGAAGCGCATCCGAATGGCTGCATCGAGCACGTCGCCAGTGATCCGATCTATGTCCGTCACTCGGAATCTCTGCGGCTCTGCGTCTCTGCGCGAACCCACTTTCCGAGGCCTTCAGTCTCGTCGGCGTGAGATTCCTTTCGCGCGGCCTTAGGCGGCGCGTTTCTTGGCGGCGATCCAGGCGTCGATCTTTTCCTCGAGGACGCGCATCGGCAGGGCGCCGGACATGAGGACCTGGGCGTGGAAGTCGCGGATGTCGAACTTCGCGCCCAGCGCCTGCTCGGCGCGGGTGCGCAGGCGCCGGATGGTGAGCTGGCCGACTTTGTAGGCGAGCGCCTGGCCGGGGATGGCGATGTAGCGCTCGACCTCGGCGGTGGCGTCGGTCGGGCTCATCGCCGAATTGTCGAGCATGTATTTGATCGCCTGGTCGCGGGTCCAGCCCTTGGCGTGGATTCCGGTGTCGACGACGAGCCGCATGGCGCGCAGGATCTCGTCGTTCAAATGCCCATAATTCTGGTAGGGGTCGGTGTAGAAGCCGAGCTCGTAGCCGAGGCTCTCGGAATAGAGCGCCCAGCCCTCGACATAGGCGGTGTTGCCGCCGAAGCGCTGGAAGGCGGGGAGCTTGGTGTTCTCCTGCGCGAGGCTGATCTGGAAATGATGGCCGGGCCGGCCCTCGTGGAGGAACAGGGTCTCGTAGCCCCAGGTGTAGCGCGAGGGCAGGTCGTAGCTGTTGTAGTAGAAGATGCCCGGGCGCGAGCCGTCGGGCGTGCCCTGGTTGTACTCGCCGCCGGCCGAGGTCTTCTCGCGATAGGGCGGGTCGGGACGGATCTCGAGCGGGCTCTTGGGGATGGTGTTGAAGTCGCGCCCCACCACCTCGCCGACGCGGCGGTCGATGGCGAGGAAGGCGTCGCGCATCGCCGCCGCCGTCGCCGGCTTGAAGCGCGGATCGGAGCGCAGGAAATCGGCGAAAAGGTGGAGGTCGCCCTTGAAGCCGACCTGGTTCTTGACCTTCTCCATCTCGCCATGGATGCGGTCGACCTCGCGCAGGCCGAGCTGGTGGATCTCCTCCGGAGTCATCGTCGTCGTGGTGTTCGCCTCGACGAGATAGCGGTAGAGGGCGGGCCCGCCCGGCATGGCGCCGAGCCCCACCGCATCGCGCGCCTTCGGAAGATATTCGTTCTTGATGAAGTCCCTGAGCCGGGCATGGGCGGGGTTCAGCCGGTCGCGGATGAAGGCGGCATATTCGGCCTTGATCCTCGCCTGCTCGGCGGCGGGGATCGTGGCGGGGAAGTTGGTGACCGGCTTGTAGAAGGTCGAGCCTTCGACCCCTTGGCCGATGATGCCGTCGAGCTGGTCGACGACGTTCTTCATCACCAGCTTCGGGTTGACCACGCCGTCGGCCATGCCCTGGCGCATGCGGGCGGTCGCCCGGTCAAGATAGACGATGTAGCCGCCGAGGCGCTTCAGATTATTCTCATAGTCGGCGACGGTCTTGAACGGCGCGGCGCCTTCGCCGGAGCTGAGGTCCGGCACGAACACCTGGAAGCCGCCGAAATGGTCGATCGGCCGCTCGATCGTCGCCTTGACCAGATTGGGTGCGTAACCCCGCAGATTCAGGTCGGTCTGCCATTTGAAAACGTCGTAGGAGATTCGTTCATCGGCGGTCAGCTTCGAGCGGTCGATGCGGGCGAGCGCGGCGAGGTCGGCCTGGGCGGCCGCCTTCTCGCCGGCGATGTAGCGGTCGGTGATATAGTCGCCGAACTGCTCCGCGTAGCGCAGGTCGCCGCGGAACAGGGCCTGGATCGGGTTGCGGCGCAGGCCGGCCTCATCGCTCTCGCGGAACAGGGCGGCGAGCTTTTGACCTTCGGTCTGCCGCCCCGCCGGCGCGGCCGGGGCCGCGGAACGGACGGCGGACTTGGCGTAGACGGCCGTGGCCAGCGCGGCCGCCGCCGTCGTAGCGCCGGCGAGCAGGAAGAGGGTCTTCTTCATCGTGCCTCCTAATAGGGCCGCGCGGGCTCGACGCCCTGCTGGGCGTACCAGCCCCAGGGCCGCTCGCGATACCATTTGGTGATGATGTATTTGACGCCGCCCTCGACCGGCAGGCCGGTGTGGAGCGAGTACATGTTGGGGTTGCCGGCTTCGTTGAGATTGTTCCAGGCGAGGAGGTTGCCGAGGCGCGGCGTGACCCGGACGTTGGCCTTGGGGAAGGCGGTCTGGCCGCCGCCTTCGGGCTCGTTCAGGAAGATCATGGCGGTCCAGGTGCGCTGGCCGCCCTGCCGCTCCTGCTCCGGCCAATAGGGCTCGGAGGGGTAGAAGAAATCGTGATGCTCCTTGAACTGCTGGCCGACGGCGTAGCGCTGGCCCTGGATCGTCTCGCCGTGGCGCGGGTCGATGCCCATCAGGCCGTTGACCTTCTGCTCGACGAGGATGTTGATCGGATCGGTGAGGCGCAGATTGCAGCTCTCGCTGGTGCGGAACTCCGGGTCGTCGGTCGGGGCGAGCAGGCCGGAGGGCACGCGGTCCTTGTCGATCAGCTCGATCACCTGCCGGCATAATTCGGGGCTGAGGAACTCGCGGACCACGAAGATGTCGAGGCCCACGGCGGGTATCTTGAAGGCGCCGGGCGTGTTCTGCAGCCGGTGCCGGACCCACGGGCCGATCTGGGCGCGGTAGAGGGCGGAAGCTGTGGCGGGGTTGGTGCTCACGGGATGACGCGGCCTTTCACCATCACGAAGTCGACATGCTCGAGCACGCGCACGTCCTTCAGGGGGTCGCCGCTCACCGCGATGAGATCGGCGGAGTAGCCGGGGGCGAGGCGGCCGATCTCGTTCTCCATGCCAAGCAGCCGCGCGGCGCCGGTGGTGGCGGTGGCAAGCGCCTCGGCGGGGGTCATGCCGACCAGCTCGACATATTGGGCGAACTCGCCGGCGTTGCGGCCGTGCTCGTAGACCCCGGCGTCGGTGCCGAAGACGATCGGCACGCCGGCGGCGCGGGCGAGGCGGGCCGCCTTGCCGACCTCGTTCAAGGTCATGCGCACCTTGTCCTCGACGATCGGCGTGTAGATGCCCTTGCCGAGCCGCTCGCGGATACCGGTGAAAGCCATCAGGGTCGGCACCAGCACGGTGCCGTGCTGCTTCATCAGCTGGATGGTGGCGGGGCTGGCGAAGGTGCCGTGCTCGATCGAATCGACCCCGGCCCGCACCGCCGCGGCGATGCCGGCGTCGGCATGGGCGTGGGCGGCGGCCTTGAGGCCGAGCGAGTGGGCGGTGTCGACGATCGCCTTCATCTCGGCGTCGGTGAAGGCCTGGCCGAGGCTCTTGTCGCCTTGCGAGAGGACTCCGCCGGTGGCGTGGAACTTGATCACGTCGGCGCCGAGCTTCGCCGCCTCGCGGACCCGGGCGGCGCACTGGTCCACTCCGGTGCAGGTATTGTGGCCGTCGAGCGCGACCGCGACCTCGGGCAGGAAGCCGGAGACGTCGCCATGACCACCGATGGTGGAGAGCGCCTCGCCGGCGGCGAGCATGCGCGGGCCGGGGACGAGGCCCTCGTTGATCGCCCGGCGCAGCGCGAAGCCGGTGAGGCGGCCGGAGCCGAGGTCGCGCACCGTGGTGAAGCCGGCCCGCGCCGTCACCAGGGCGTTATGGGCGCCGACGAGGGCATAATATTCGGGCGCGTTGACCGCCTCCTGCCAGAAGGGCTCGCCGGGCATCGAGGTGAGGTGGACGTGGGCGTCGATCAGGCCCGGCAACACCGTTTTGGTCGAGAGGTCGATCAGCCGCGCGCCGGCCGGTGGCGGGTTGAGGCCCGGGGCAATCGCCTGGATGCGGCCGTCGACGATGGTGATCGTGGAGGGGCCGGCGGCGGGCCTGGCCGGATCGGTGATCAGGTGGCCCGCATGGACGATGAGGGTTTCGGCCGCGGCCGGCGCGGCGGCCAGCAGGGCGAGCAGGAAGAGGAGGCGTTTCAGCATCGGCTGCCCCAGTTGAGGAGGCGCATCCATGCTGCGGCGGGGGGCGGTTTGACAAGAGAAAAGCCCGGAGCGCTCGCGCGCCCCGGGCTTCCCTTTGCCGGACCGGACCTCAGTCGAAGAAGTCGTAGATCACGTCGATCACCTCGCCGCTGTAGACATCCACGAGGACGACGTCGTCGAAATAGCGGACCCACTCGGTGCCCGGAGGCGCCGGCGGCAGGTGGTAATAGATCGGATCGATCCAGTAATTGCGGCCGAAGAACAGCTGGTCGAGGACGAGGCCGATGCTCAGCCGGTTGTAGCCGTAGCCGTTATAGGGGGAATAATAGCGGCCCAGGTTGAAGATCGACCGGTTCGAGTAGCGGTAACGCTGCCAGTCGTAGCGGTTGTCGTTCCGCCAATCGCGGTTCCAATTGTAGCTGCGGCCGCGGTCGTTGTTGCGGTAGCCGCGGTCGTTGTTGCCGCGATTGCCGTCCCAGCGGCGATTGTCCCGCTGGCCCTCGCGGCGCAGCGTCTGCCGCTCGTAATTGCGCTCGTTCTCAGCCGCGCGGCGGGCGTAATTGCCGCCGATCGTCTGGTCGGCGCTGCGCTGCGACGCCTCGCGCTCCGCCTGGAAGCGCTGCGCGTTGCGGTCGCCGCCGCCCCAATTGCCGCCGCGCGAGCCGCGATAGGCCTCGGTGCGGACCTGCGCCTGCTGCTGGGCCTGGACCGCCTGCTGGCTCTCGCCGCGCTGCCAGGTGCCGCCGGAGCGGCCCTGCCAGCTGCGCGCCTCGGTCTGCTGCTGCTGCTGCTGCTGAGGAGCCGCCTGCTGGCGCTCGGAGCGCTGCTGCTGCGCCTGCTCGCGCTGCTGGACCCGCTCGGCACGCGCCTCGGAGCGCTGCTCGGTGGACTGGCCGGTGGCGTCGCGATGACCGCGGCCGCGCCAGCCGCCGTCATTGTCCTGGGCGAGCGCCGGCGTCGCCGCCGTCGCCGCCATCAAAATGGTCAGAATTGCCTTACGCATGGGAATTGGAGCTCCTTTCGCCCTTGGTTCGGCGCAAGGCCGCCCCAGTGGGATGGCTTGTGCACCAGG
The DNA here is from genome assembly GCA_034668625.1 of Sphingomonadales bacterium. Lineage (GTDB taxonomy): Bacteria > Pseudomonadota > Alphaproteobacteria > Sphingomonadales > Sphingomonadaceae > Allosphingosinicella. The sequence goes on along the minus strand of JAXDOX010000034.1, from coordinate 82,254 downwards.
GCGGATGAGCCGTTGCTGAACTGGCCGGAAAGGTTAGGGAAAGCTAAGCGGTAGCGGGGCGAAGGGGAGGGGACGCGATGGCGAGGATCGAGATTGGCCGCGAGGGCGGCATCGCCCATGTCGAGCTGGCGCGCGAGGACAAGCTCAACGCCATGGACGGCGAAATGTTCGGCGCGATCGGCGAGGCCTTTCGCAGCCTCGGCGCCGACCCTTCGGTACGCGCCATCCTGCTCACGGCGCGCGGCCGGCATTTCTCGGCCGGGCTCGACCTCCAATATGCCGGCAGCCAGTTCCCGCCAACGGACGATCCCGGCCGGGCGACCGAGGCGCGGCTAAGGCACGTAAGATGGCTTCAGGATTGCTTCACCGCCGCCGAGGAGGCGCGGCCGCCGGTGATCGCGGCGATCCACGGCGGCTGTATCGGCGCCGGAGTCGACCTCGCCACCGCCTGCGACATCCGCCTGGCCTCGGCCGACGCCTTCTTCCAGGTGGCGGAGGTCGACGTCGCGATCACAGCGGACCTCGGAACCCTCCAACGCCTCACCCGCCTGATCCCGGAAGGCATGGTGCGCGAGCTCGCCTACACCGGCCGCCGGATGGACGCGGACGAGGCGCTCCGCCTCGGCCTCGTCAACCGCATCGAACCTGACCGGGAGGCGGTGGTCGCGGCCGCGCTCGCGCTGGCGCGCACCATCGCCGCCAAGTCGCCGCTCGCCGTCGCCGGCGCCAAGATGAGCCTCAACTACAGCCGCGGCCGAACCGTCGAGGAGGGCCTGCGCCACGTCGCCCTGTGGAACGCCGGGGCCCTCGTCAGCGCCGACCTCAAGGCCGCGGTCCAGGCGCGGCTGGAGAGGAGCGAGCCGGCGTTTCGCGACCTGGAGCCTTGAAAGGCCGCCGCGTCCCTGCTAACGGCCCAGCCCAACGGCGCGGGAAGTGTCTCGCGGCGAACCCATTTTTGTGGTATGAACGGCTTTGGCAGGTGGCGCCGGACGGGCCGCCGCCTTCCTCTTTCGACGGAGAGTGACGGGACTTTATGCAGATCATCGTTCGCGACAACAATGTCGACCAGGCGCTGCGGGCGCTCAAGAAGAAGCTGCAGCGTGAAGGCGTCTATCGCGAGATGAAGCTGCGCCGGCACTATGAGAAGCCGTCCGAGAAGCGCGCCCGCGAGCGCGCCGCGGCGATCCGCCGGGCCCGCAAGCTCGAGCGCAAGCGCGCCGAGCGCGACGGCGGCGCCACGCGCTGAGGCGCCCGCGGATTTGAGCGGGCGTCACCCCGGACTTGATCCGGGGTCCATCTTCCCTTGGCGAGGATGGGACAAGAAGGTGGATGCCGGATCAAGTCCGGCATGACGATCATCGGACCCCCCGACACTGCTTGCTTCCTGGCGGGGCGGCGATATGTATCGCCGCCCTTCGCACATATCGGGGATGACCCATGTCCGTGACCGCCGTTCCGCTCCGTCCGTTGCCCAAGGGCTCGGTGGTCAAGCTCTGGCTGGCGCTCGCCGTGCTGGTGGCGATTGGCGTGGCGGTGGCCTGGGCGGGGACTTCGGCGCATGTCTTTCAGCGCACGGCCTCCGGGCTCGGCTTCAAGGTGCTGAAGGACGGCGAGGGCGCGCCGCCGACGGCGAGCGACGTGACGCTCATCCAATATACCGGGCGGCTCGAGGACGGCACCGTCTTCGACAGCAACATGAACGGCCAGCCTCTGCCGATGCCGGCGGCGGACGGCGCGGCGATCAAGGGCTTCACCGAGGGCCTTCGCATGATGAAGAAGGGCGGCACCTACCGCCTGCGCATCCCGCCCGCGCTCGGCTACGGCGCGAGCGGCCAGCCGCCGGCCATCCCGCCCAACGCGACGCTCGAGTTCGACGTCAAGCTGCTCGAATATATCCCGATGACGACCTACCGGGCGCTGATGCAGCAGCAGATGATGCAGCAGATGCAGCAGCAGGGCGGCGCCGGCGCGCCGGGAGCGGCACCGGGCGGAGCGCCCCCGCCGCAGGGACAACCGGCGAGGTAGGCAAGATAGGCAAGATCATCCACTTGTTCCGGCGCAGCTGCGAGAGAAGGTGGACCCCGGGTCAAGCCCCGGGTGACGGGTTCCCGCGGACAGCCTCCTCCTGTGGCTTCGCCGCCGAGCGTTGCTCCAGCGCCACCTTGATCATGGCGACGATGGGGTCGGCGAGCATCAGGCCGAGGATTCCGAACAAGGCGCCGAACAGCAGCTGCGCGCTCAGCACGACGGCGGGGGCGAGGTCGACGGTGCGGCGGGCGACGTAGGGGACGACGAGATAGCCGTCGACATTCTGGATGACGAAATAGACGACGATCGCCCACACCCCCGCGCCGTTGCCGACGCTGAAGCCGGCGAGCACCATCAGCACGCCCGAGATCGGCGCGCCGATATTGGGGAGGAAGGCGAGCAGGCCGGTGATGATGCCGAGCAGGGCCGCCATCGGGATTCCGCCCAATGCGAGCAGGATGCCGGTGCCCACCCCCTCGAAGGCCATGCCGACGAGGCGGCCGGCCATCAGCCGCCGCAGCGTGAAGCCCATCGTCTCGGCGGTGCGGTAGAAAGCCGCGCGCGAGCCCATCGGCAACATCCAGGCGACGCCGCGCTGGTAGAGCCTCGGCTCGGTCGCGAAAAAGATTCCGATGACCAGGATCATGACCAGGCTGGTCACTGCGCCCAGCGCGGTCGAGACGGCCGAGCCGAGCCGGCCGAGCGTCCCCATCAGCTGCCCCGAAAGCTGGTCGAGCTGGACTCCGCCCTGGACGAGGCCGACGGCGTTCGCCCAGGCGAGGATTCGGTTGACCTGGTTGGTGACGGCGGTCCGCAGGATCTCCGCCTGGCCGACCAGGGTCGCGCCGGCATAGTAAAAGGTCCAGACGACGAAGGCGACGGCGAGGAGGGTGACGAGGGCGAGCCTGAAGCCGCGGCGGATGGGGAGGAACCGGCCGAGCAGGCGGGCGCCGCCGTCGAGCATCGAGGCGAGGACGATGCCGGCGAAGATGAGCAGCAGCGGCTGGGCGAGGAAAATGAGGCCTAGAATAATAAGGCCGAGCCCGAACCAGACGCTGGCTTTCTTCAGCTCCTGGCGGACGAGCGGGTCGCGGACCTCGGTGGGTCCGACCTGCTCGACATGGCCGCCGGGGCTCTCGTTCACTTCCCGGGCGCCTCGGCCGGATGGAGGGAGGTGCCGGCGCGGCCGCCGCGCAGGGCGCTGAACCAGGTGATCGGGTTCAGCCATTTCGACGAGCCGTCGTAGGAGAAAGTGATGAACTCGGCGCGGCCGCCGATATTCTCCCAGGGGACGGGACCGCCAAGGCCGTTCTCGGCGGGGCTGACGCGACTGTCGGCGGAATTGTCGCGATTGTCCCCCATCAGGAAGACATGGCCCGCCGGGACAATGGTCGGACCGTAATCGTCTTCGACCGTATGGCCGGTGTCGATCGTGTCGTAGCTGCGGCCGTTGGGCAGCGTCTCGCGATAGACGGGGAGGCGGCAATAGGGCTTGCCGTCGGGGCCTGCCTGGTTGAAATTGTCGTTACACGAAATGTTGGGATCGATGGGGATCATCGTGTCGGGTCGCCGCTCGCGCTTCACCGGCAAATTGTTGAGATAGAGCTGGCCGTCGACCAGCTTGATGGTGTCGCCGGGGAGGCCGATCACCCGCTTGATATAGTCGGACGTCTCGCCCGGAGGGGTGAGGATGACGATGTCCCCGCGCTCGGGCATGCGCCCGAACAGGCGGCCGGAGACTTGCGGGAAGACGTGGAAGCTTGGGGACACCCACGACCAGCCGTAGGGATATTTGCTGACCACCAGCCGGTCCCCCTTCCAGAGGATCGGCATCATCGATTCGGATGGAATGTAGAAGGGCTTGGCGACGAAGCTGTGAAAGGCGAGCACGGCGACGACGAGCCAGAAGATCGCCTTGATCTCGCCCCACCAGTCGGTCGGCTTCTTCTCCGCCCCGGCGGGGGCGTCGGCGGCCTTCACGGCCTCGGGCGGCTGGTCGGTCATGGCGGCGGCGGGATCGCTTGGGCTCACCCTTGGCTCCTGGCAGGAATTGTGGCCGCGAAGTGGCCCGCAGGGACGGGCGCGTCAAGCCTCGCCGATCGGCGCTCAGGAAGCGGGACCGGCGCGGAGCGACGTTCCCGCCCGTCCGCCCCTCAGCCCGGTGAACCAGCTCACCGGATTGTACCAGCGGAACGAGCCGTCGTAGGAATAGATGATGAACTCGGCGCGCCCGCCGATATTCTCCCACGGCACAGGCCCGCCGAGGCCGCCCTCGAAGCTCGGCACGCGGCTGTCGGCGCTGTTGTCGCGGTTGTCGCCCATCAGGAAGACGCGGCCGGCGGGCACGGTCACCGGCCCGAAATCGTCGGCCGGCGTATTTCCCTCGTCGATCGTGTCGTAGGCGCGGCCGTTCGGCAGCGTCTCGCGGTAGACCGGAAGGCGGCACGACAGCCGCCCGTCAGGTCCCGCCGCGCGATGCTCGCCGAAATGATCGCGGTCGCAGGGCAGGTTCTGGTCGACAGGCAGCATCGCGTCGGGCCGCCGCTCCCGCTTCACCGGCTGGCCGTTGAGGTAGAGCTGGCCCGCACGCATCGCCACGGTGTCGCCCGGCACGCCGATCACCCGCTTGATCCAGTCGGCGCCGGCGCCGGGCGGCAGGAGGATGACGACGTCGCCGCGCTCCGGCATCCGGCCGAACAGGCGCCCGCCCATCTCGGGCAGGACGTGGAAGGTCGGGCTCACCCAAGACCAGCCGTAGGGATATTTGGTGACGATCAGCCGGTCGCCCTTGATCAGCCCCGGCATCATCGATTCCGACGGGATGTAAAAGGGTTTGGCGATGAAGGTGTGGAGGGCGAGCACGCCGAGCGCGAGCAGCAGGATCGCCTTCAGCTCCCCCCACCAGTCGAACGGGCGCTTCGCCGCAGGCGGCGGAGCCGCGGTGGAAGTTTCTACGTCGCTCACAGCGGCGACGCCGTGATGACCACGAAGGCCTGCGCGAAGGGGTGATCGTCGGTCATGGTGAGGTGCACCTGCGCCTTGTGCCCGTTCGGCGTGATCGCGTCGAGCCGGGCCTTGGCCCCGCCGGTCAGCGCCAGCGTGGGCGTGCCCGACGGCGCGTTGACGACTCCGATGTCCTTCATGAAGACGCCGCGCCTGAAGCCGGTGCCGACCGCCTTGGCGAAGGCCTCCTTGGCGGCGAAGCGCTTGGCGTAGGTGCCGGCGCGGGTGAAGGGGCGGCTCTCCGCCTTGGCGCGCTCGGTTTCGGTGAAGATGCGGGCGACGAAGCGCTCCCCGAACCGGTCGAGCGAGGCCTGGATGCGCTCGATATTGCAAAGGTCCGAGCCGATTCCGAGGATCATGACGGCCCCGACAGGCCGTCACCCCAGCGAAGGCTGGGGTCCATGCTGACTCTGCATGGATGCCAGCTTTCGCTGGCATGACGGAAAGTAGCCTTCCTCACCCCCGCGCCTCGTCCATCAGCCGGCGCATCCGCACCACGCTCTCCTCGAACCCGCAGAAGATCGCCTCGCCGACGAGGAAATGGCCGATGTTGAGCTCTCTCAATTGCGCGATCGCGGCGACGGGCTGGACGTTGGCGAAGGTGAGGCCGTGGCCGGCATGGGGCTCGATGCCGTTCTTGACCGCCAACGCGGCGGCGTCGGCGAGGCGGCGCAGCTCGACGGCGCGCGCCTCGCCATCGAGATGGGCGTAGCGTCCGGTGTGGAACTCGACGACCGGCGCCTTGAGGCGGATCGCCGCCTCGATCTGGCGCGGGTCGGGCTCGATGAACAGGCTGACGCGGATGTTGGCGCCGGCCAGCCGCTCGACGAACGGCATCAGATGATTGTCCTGGCCGGCGGCGTCGAGGCCGCCTTCGGTGGTCCGCTCCTCCCGTCGCTCGGGCACGATGCACGCGGCGTGGGGGCGGTGGCGGAGCGCGATCTCGAGCATCTCCTCGGTGGCCGCCATTTCGAGGTTCAGCGGGATGGTGAGCTGCCCGATCAGCGCGGCGATGTCCTCGTCGCGTATGTGGCGGCGGTCTTCGCGGAGGTGCGCGGTGATGCCGTCGGCGCCGGCTTTGGCGGCGAGGAGCGCGGCCTGAACCGGATCGGGATGGTCGCCGCCGCGCGCGTTGCGGATGGTCGCGACATGGTCGATGTTGACGCCTAGGCGGAGCGGCGCGGTCACGCTACTTTCCTACTCCCGGGCTTCTCGGCGGGGATGGCCGCAAGCTCAGGCGGCAGCGCCTGCGGCTCGTAGACCGGCACGTCGAGGCGGATGAGCGGGAAGAAGGGCACGCCGAGATCGGCGAGGCCGTTCGAGCGGTCGACCAGAGCGGCGGCGGCGACGACCCGGCCGCCGGCTTGCTCCACGGCGGCGATCGCCTCGCGGGAGCTGAGGCCGGTCGTGACCACGTCCTCGACGAGCAGCGCTTTTTGCCCCGGCTCGATGCGGAAGCCGCGGCGCAGCTCGAACGTTCCGGCCGGCCGCTCGAGGAACACCGCCTCCAGCCCCAGCGAACGGCCCATTTCGTGGCCGATGATGATTCCGCCCATCGCCGGCGAGACCACGATCGAGACCTCCGCCCTGACCTCGAGCGGCAGGCTGTGGGCGAGCGCCGAGGCCAAGCGGGAGGCGCGGGCGGGATCCATCAGCACCCGCGCGCATTGCAAATAGCGGGGGCTGTGGAGGCCGGAGGAGAGGACGAAATGGCCTTCGAGGAGAGCGTCGGCGGCGCGGAATTCGGCCAGTATCTCGTCTTCGCGCATCGCCTCTCCACCGCCCTCCGGGGGCCCCTGCCTGATAGGCGGGGCGGGGGGCGGCTTCAAGGCGCTCCAAGAGCCTTGAGGCGGGTGACCCTCCTGCCTATAAGCGCGCCAATTCGCGCCCCCTGGGGCCGAATCCGTCCCGCTCCGCCCGGAGGCCGCAAGGGGTTTTGATGAAGGTACTGCTCAAGCTTTTCGCTGCCGCCGCCGCCCTGGGCATGGTGCCGGCCGCCGCTTCGGCGCAGCCGGGAGCGCCGGCCCCGGCGGCCGCTTCGCCCGCCGCCGCGCCCGCGCAGAAGCCGATCGACGCGATCAGCGCCAACAGCCAGGCGGCCCCGGCAGGCCCGGCGGACGTCTCGACCAACGGCATGCAGAGCGGAGCGGAGGCTTCGAACACCCAGGTCGCCGCCGCGTCGATCGGCGCCCGCACGGCGCCTACTCCCGGCATCGGCCAGCCCGACGGCCGCGTCGGGCTCCAGGACCAGTTCACGCCGATCGGCAAGGAAGCGGCGACCTTCCACGATTACATTCTGGTGCCGCTGATCTTCGCAATCTCGGGTTTCGTCCTGCTGCTGCTGCTGATCGTCATCGTTCGCTTCCGCCGCGGCGCCAACCCGATGCCGTCGCGCAACAGCCACAACACGACCCTCGAGATTCTCTGGACCTTGGTGCCGGTGCTGATCCTGGTCGCCATCGCCGTCCCCTCGATCAAGCTGCTCGCCCACCAATATTCGCCGCCCAAGGCGGACCTCACCGTCAAGGTCACCGGCAATCAATGGTATTGGACCTACAGCTACCCGGACAATGGCGGCTTCGAGATCGTCTCGAACATGCTGTCGGCGGAGGATTCCAGGAAGCGGGGCGAACCCCGGCTGCTCGGCGTCGACGAGCGGATGGTGGTGCCGGCCGGCGCGGTGGTGAAGCTGATCGTCACCTCCTCGGACGTCATCCACAGCTTCGGCGTTCCGGCTTTCTGGGTGAAGATGGATGCGGTGCCCGGGCGGCTCAACGAGACCTGGTTCAAGGTCGACCGGCCCGGCCTCTATTACGGGGTCTGCTACGAGCTGTGCGGCGCCCGCCATCCCTATATGCCGATCGCGGTCGACGTGGTGAGCCCGGCGCAGTTCCGCGCCTGGCTCGCCTCGAAGGGCGGCACGCTGCCGGGCCAGGTAAAGCCGACCTCGCCCGACGCGACCCAGAATTCTCCCGTCTCCAACCCGACTCAGACCGCCGGCGGCAGCGCCACGGAAACGAGCCCCGAGCCGGCCAATGTCTCTGCGGGAACGGCGACTCCGCCGGTCACCAGCCAGAGCCAGGCCGCGACCAGCCGCGGACAGTAACCAAATGACCGACACCACCGCCAATTCCAGTCCGCTCCACGCCTACGAGGCGCAGGACGCCCATGAGGCGCACCACGAGGCCGAGCATGTGCCCGGCTTCTTCACCCGGTGGTTCATGTCCACCAACCACAAGGACATCGGCACGCTCTATTTGATCTTCGCCATCACGGCGGGGATCATCGGCGGCACCCTATCCGGCCTGATGCGGCTTGAGCTGATGGAGCCGGGCGTCCAGTATCTCCAGGGCTGGGCTGGCGCCGGCGCCTCGCCGGACGAGGCCAGCCATTTGTGGAATGTGATCGTCACCGCCCACGGCCTCGTCATGGTCTTCTTCATGGTGATGCCGGCGATGATCGGCGGCTTCGGCAACTGGTTCGTGCCGCTGATGATCGGCGCGCCCGACATGGCCTTCCCGCGGATGAACAATATCAGCTTCTGGCTGCTCGTCCCGGCCGTCATGCTGCTGCTCGGATCGACCCAGGTGCCCGGCGGCACCGGCAACGGCGCCGGCGTCGGCTGGACGGTCTATGCGCCGCTTTCGACTTCCGGCTCGCCCGGGCCGGCGGTCGACATGGTGATCTTCGCGCTGCACCTCGCCGGCGCCAGCTCGATCCTCGGCGCGATCAACTTCATCACCACCATCTTCAACCTGCGCGCGCCGGGCATGACGCTGCACAGGATGCCGCTGTTCGTATGGTCGATCCTGGTGACGGCCTTCCTGCTGCTGCTGGCGCTGCCGGTGCTCGCCGGAGCGATCACCATGCTCCTGACCGACCGCAATTTCGGCACCCACTTCTTCGACGCGGCCGGCGGCGGCGACCCGATCCTCTACCAGCACCTCTTCTGGTTCTTCGGCCACCCCGAGGTCTACATCATGATCCTGCCGGGCTTCGGCATGATCAGCCAGGTGATCGCGACCTTCAGCCGCAAGCCGGTCTTCGGCTATCTCGGCATGGCCTATGCCATGGTGGCGATCGGGGTGATCGGCTTCGTCGTCTGGGCCCACCACATGTTCACCGTCGGCATGGACGTGAACACCAAGATGTACTTCACCGCGGCGACGATGGTCATCGCAGTGCCGACCGGCATCAAGATCTTCTCGTGGATCGCGACGATGTGGGGCGGCTCGCTGACCTTCGAGACGCCGATGCTGTGGGCGCTGGGCTTCATCTTCATGTTCACCGTCGGCGGCGTCACAGGCGTCGTCCTCGCCAACGGCGGCGTCGATACCGACATGCAGGACACCTATTACGTCGTGGCCCACTTCCACTACGTGCTGTCCCTCGGCGCGGTTTTCTCGCTCTTCGCCGGCTTCTATTACTGGTTCCCGAAAATGTCCGGGCGGATGTACATCGAGTGGCTCGGCCGGCTCCACTTCTGGTTGTTCTTCATCGGCGTCAACGTCCTGTTCTTCCCGATGCACTTCCTCGGCATGGACGGCATGCAGCGCCGCGTTTCCGATTATGCCGACAAGTTCGCGGGCTGGAACCACTTCGCCTCGATCGGCTTCTTCATCGTGGCCGTCTCGATGGGGTTCTTCTTCATCAACCTCTTGGTCTCTCTGTTCGCCGGCCGCAGGGCGCCGAACAACCCGTGGGGCGAAGGCGCGACAACGCTGGAGTGGACCCTGTCGAGCCCGCCCCCCTTCCACCAATTCTCGACCCTGCCGCGGATCGACTGAGTCTTAGACGTGAGCAGGCGACCATCGCCTGGCCCGGCTTCACTTGCTCGTCCGCGGGTCGTGTCTGACCGCTAGACCGGAACCACTATTCGGGCTGGATATACGTGGCACTCTACTTTGCTAGACCCAGCTCTTAAAATAGATTAAGAAAACGACTCAACGGCGGCCGGCATGCGAGTAGTTCCGTTTGCGGAGCTTATAGCATCGACTCCCGTAGGGAGGCACCGCCATGCGGCCAATTGCTCCTATACTCGCATTCGTCTTCCGGCCCGGTGGGGTTGCCTGCGGTAACGTTTACACGGACTGGGCTGTCCTCGTCGGCGAGCTGAACAGCGTCGATGGCCGGAAGATGCTGGAGTTCGATGATTCCCTGGAATCGCCATGCCGGGTTCCGGCGGGCACGTGGAAGATGAGCGACGTCGTATGGGCGGGCTATGGGCCGAGGCCGGGAGCTACCCGATCGGTGGTCGCGATAGAAAATGGGGCGATCCTGCAAGAGCTCCGCATGATCGGCGGCCAGATCACGATCGACAATCAGGCGAATACGGTCTCCCCCATTTCCGACTTCGTCGACGGTGCGGCAGGTGCGAACCACGTCCAGATCGGCATGCGCGACGACTGCGGAAACACCCAGATCTTCAACAGCGGTGACGCACCGCTGTTCGACCTCGGATCGAGCACCCCGGCAGCGCGCAGCGTGTTCTTCTTCGTCCAAAATACGCTCCTCGGCATCAGGACCGATCCAGGCGTCAATCCGCCCCCGCCGAAGCCGCTGATCACGCACAACAACGTCCGGTGCATCATCAACTTCATCGGCCAGAACCAAACCGGCAACAATCTCCTGAAGCCGCCCGCCACGGCAATCTTCGGCGCGCTGAGCTCCGCCACGCAGATCGGGACGAGCAATATCGCCGTCGACCACAACACCTTCGGTCCGGTCACGCGGATCCAGCGGAAAGTCGTACCACAGCCTCCCGCTGCCCCAGCGACGACGAGGGCGCAAATCGAGCCAATCTCCCTGCCGAACGTTCTCCTCCGGTGCAACGGACAGGGTGCTTTCGTCGTGCCCCTGCCCAACATCAAGACCGGATTTTCCTTCGCGATGCAGGACCGCACGCCGCTCTATACCGGCGGACAGGAGATCGTCGTCGCGGAGGTGGTGGGTGGCCACAAGCTCTCGGTGCGAGCGGCGGCAGGCAACACCATCGACGGCTCCGCGGCACCGGTCAGCATCCGCGCCCATGAGTCGCGAATCTTCGCCAGCGACGGTGAAAGCAACTGGATCACGATTGCGAGCGACTTAAATCCGCCAACGCCGCCGGCTCCCCACCCGCAACTCGCTCTCGTCAAACTGCCGGGTGCGGGTGATTCCTTGATCAAACGGGGGGCCGGGCACATGTTCGTGTTCGATTTGCCGGGGTTTGCGGGCGAGCCCTGCATGTTGCACCTAAACGTAAAAAGGGAGACTCTATCCGAGGAGAATATCCATAGTATGCGTCTCGAATGCGGTGGGGCCGAACAAGTATCTGTTCCCATAGAAAATAGTCTTTTTCGGTCATTGCATATCGAACTTACAAATCTACAAGAGAGCACGAATCAACTTCTGATACAAATAACTGGTCCATCTACCGACGTTCCGACGGTTTTCGTTTCCGATATGTTTGTTATTTACCGATCTCTCGCAGTCTGACTCTGGGCGGCTGCACAGTCGAGCTCGCCGGCTGCGTCGCGACGTTCGGCACTCCCGCACGCTCCGCCGAATGCCGCGCTCGCTATCTTCCCCTGCCAACGCCTCGCCCTTATACGCTCCAGAGCGTGACCACCGTCCCCTTAACCGATCAGCCCGCCGCGCCCGCCGATTGGCGCGACTTTCTCGCGCTCACCAAGCCGCGGGTGATGAGCCTAGTCGTCTTCACCGGGCTGTGCGGCCTGCTCGCCGCGCCGACCCGCCTCCACCCGGTGCTCGGCTTCACCGCGATCGTGTGCATCGCCCTTGCGGCCGGGGCCGCCGCGGCGCTCAACATGTGGTACGAATCGGACCTCGACGCGAAGATGAAGCGGACGGCCAAGCGGCCGATCCCGGCGGGGAGGATGGACCGTCAGTCGGCGCTTCATTTCGGAGTCGGCCTCGCTTTTTTCTCGGTGATCCTGATGGAGCTCGCCACCAACCGCGTCGCCGCCGCGGTGCTCGCCGTGTCGATCCTCTTCTACGTCCTCGTCTACACGGTGTGGCTGAAGCGGCGGACGCCGCAGAACATCGTCGTCGGCGGCGCCGCCGGCGCCTTTCCGCCGGTGATCGGCTGGGCGGCGGCGACGGGCAGCGTCACTTTGCTGCCGGTCCTCCTCTTCCTGCTGATCTTTTTGTGGACTCCGCCGCATTTTTGGGCGCTCTCTCTGTTCGTAAAGTCCGATTACGCCGCCGCCGGCGTGCCGATGCTACCGGTTGTCGCCGGCGTGAAGACGACGCGGCAGCACATCCTTTTCTACAGCCTGCCGATGGCTGCGGCCGCGGTCGCGCCCTGGCCGCTCGGCCTCGCCGGGCCCTTTTACGGCCTCATCGCCGCCGCCTTCAGCCTGGTCTTCGTCGGCATCGCGGTGCAGGTGCTGCTGAGCCGCGCCGCCGAGCCGGCGGAGATGAAGGCCGAGAGGCGCCTGTTCGCTTTCTCGATCCTCTATCTGTTCGTCCTGTTCGGGGCGCTGGTCGTCGACCGCTGGTGGCCGGCGTGAACGACCCGACGCCGCCGTCCGACGAGGAGATCCGCCGCCGCCAGCGCATGCGCGCGATCATCATGGCGCTGCTGCTCGCTGCCTTCGTGGTGCTGGTCTACGCCATCACCATTGCCAAGCTGAGCATCAACCGGTGAACCAGGCCGCGGCCGACATTGCCAAACGCAACCAGCGCACCGCGCTCTTCGCCTTCCTGATCGTCGCGGCGATGGTCGGCCTCGCTTATGCGAGCGTGCCGCTCTACCGGCTGTTCTGCCAGGCGACCGGCTTCAACGGCACCACCCAGCGGGCGAGCGGCGCGACCGCCGAGCGGCCGGTGCCGGGCAAGAGCGTCTCGATCCGCTTCGACGCCAATGTCGCGCCGAGCCTTCCCTGGCGCTTCCAGCCCGAGCGCGAGACCCACCTCGTCCGCATTGGCGAGCGCAACATGGCGATCTACCTCGCCCGCAACCTCTCCGCCCGGCCGATCACCGGCCGCGCCGTGTTCAACGTCTCGCCGCCGCAAGCCGGGAAATATTTCACCAAGATCCAGTGCTTCTGCTTCACCGAGCAGACGTTGAAGCCGGGCGAGGAGGCGCGGATGCCGGTGATCTTCTACGTCGACCCCAAATTCGCCGGCGACCCCGATACCAGGGACATCAGCGAAATCACCCTGAGCTACACCTTTTACCCCGTGGACGAGGCCGAGGGGCGAGGCTAGAGAAGCGCCGCGCAAGCGCCCGTTGCGCCGCGGCGCGGCACTGAGAGGATTTTGAGCGAATGGCCGGAGCGCAGAACCACCAATACCACCTCGTCAAGCCAAGCGTCTGGCCGCTGATCGGCGCTTTCTCGGCCCTCTGCATGTTCGGCGGGCTGGTGCTGTGGATGCACGAGCTGAAGGGCGGCGTGCCGGTCATCGCGCTCGGCATCGCCGGCATCATCCTCACCATGTTCAGCTGGTGGTCGGACGTCATCGGCGAGGCCCATGGCGGCGACCATACGCCGGTCGTCCAGCTGCACCTGCGCTACGGCATGATCCTGTTCATCGCCTCGGAGGTGATGTTCTTCGTCGCCTGGTTCTGGGCCTTTTTCGATTCCTCGCTCTTTCCTTCCGCGGTCGACGCGGTCGGCGGCATGTGGCCGCCCAAGGGCATGAAGGTCCTCGATCCGTTCGGCTTCCCGCTGCTCAACACTCTGATCCTGCTATGCTCGGGGACGACCGTGACCTGGGCGCACCACGCCCTCATCCACGGCGACCGGCGCGGCCTGATCAAGGGGCTGTGGTGCACGATCCTGCTCGGCATGCTGTTCACCAGCATCCAGGCCTATGAGTACAGCCACGCGCCGTTCGGCTTCAAAGACAATATCTATTCGTCGACCTTCTTCATGGCGACGGGTTTCCACGGTGCCCACGTCATCATCGGCACCATCTTCCTGATCGTCTGCCTGGTGCGCTCCTACAAAGGCCATTTCACCCCGCAGCAGCATTTCGGCTTCGAGGCGGCGGCCTGGTACTGGCACTTCGTCGACGTGGTGTGGCTGTTCCTGTTCATCTTCGTCTACGTCTGGGGCGGCTGGGGCGCGTCCTACGCGGGGTAAATTTCCTCCCCTCCCGCTTGCGGGAAGGAAATAAGGTGTGGGCTGGATGGCTGACACGTGACCTCCAAGGCCCCACAGCCGGCCTCGCCCGCAAGCGGGAGGGGAGACACGCCGCCAATCCTCGTCGGGCTCAAGGGCCTGTGCCCGCGCTGCGGCGCCGGGACGCTGTTCCAGGGCCTCGCCGGCTTCGCGCCGAAATGCCGGGCGTGCGGGCTCGATTATTCGGACTTCAACGTCGGCGACGGCCCGGCGCCGTTCCTCATCTTCATCGTCGGCGGGCTGATCACCGGCCTCGCCGTCGCGCTCGAGCTCAGCGCCAGCCCGCCTTTCTGGGTGCACGTCATCCTTTGGGTTCCGCTTGCCGCCCTCTTGGTGGTGGGATTGTTGAGAGTGGCCAAGGGCCTCCTCCTGGCGCTCGAATACCGGCACCGGGCGCGCGAGGGGCGGATCGCGCCGCGGCAATGAGCCGCCTGCCGCTCGTTCCGACGATGATCGTGCTGCTCGCCGCCGGGCTGATGGTGCGGCTCGGCATCTGGCAGCTCCACCGCGCGGACGAGAAGGACGCGCTGCTCGCCCGCTACGAACAGAATTCGAAGCTGCCGCCGATGGCGCTGCCCAATGTGGGGGTGGCCGACGAAAAGCTGCTCTTCCGCCGCGCCGACGCCTTCTGCCTGCAGGTGGTGCGCTGGCGGGTGGTCGGCGGTCAGTCGGCCTCGGGCACCGGCGGCGCCCGCTTCCTCGCCGAATGCCGCACCGGCGCGGAAGGCCCGGGCTTCGTCGCCGACATGGGCGTTTCCCAGGCGCCGCGCTTCAAGCCGGCGTGGAAGGGTGGAGAGGTCGAAGGGACGATCGTCGCCGAGCCCTCCGAGGCGGGGCTGTGGAACCGGCTGACCGGCCGGGCACCCCCGCCGCGGCCGATGCTGGTGTCGTTCAAGCCAGCGCCGGGGCTGGAGGCCAGCCGGCAGCCATTGCGCGAGGGCATCCCCAACAACAGCTTCTCCTACGCTATCCAGTGGTTCCTCTTCGCCGTCACGGCTTTGGTCATCTATGGCCTTGCGCTGAGGCAGCGGCGGCGGGCCTAGTTGCCGCGCGGGGCGCCAAGCACTACCTCCCGCGCTCGATGCAGCTCACCACCCTCAGCAACGGCCTTCGCGTCGCGACCCGCGAGATGCCGGGCCTCGAGACCGCCGCCGTCGGCCTTTACGCCGACGGCGGATCGCGCCACGAGCCGGCGCGGCTCAACGGCATCGCCCATCTGTTCGAGCATATGGTGTTCAAGGGCGCCGGCGGGCGCTCGGCGCGGGAGATCGGCGAGGCGATCGAGGATGTCGGCGGCGACCTCAATGCCGCGACCGACCGCGACGGGACCAGCTTCACCGCCTCGGTGATGGCCGAGCATGTCCCGCTCGGGGTCGAGCTGATCGCCGACCTCGTCCTCCGCCCCCATTTCGACCCCACCGACCTCGAGCGCGAGAAGGACGTGGTGCTGCAGGAGCTGGGCGAGGCGCGGGACACGCCGTCCGACATCATCTTCGACGAGCTCTGGTCCGCCGCCTTCGCCGACCAGCCGCTCGGCCGGCCGGTGCTCGGCGATGAGGCGAGCCTTGCGGCGATCGGGGTCGAGGACCTCCACGCCTGGCGGGGGGGCCAGTTTCGTGGCGGCGGCCTTGCCTTGGTTGCGGCCGGCCGGGTCGACCACGCCGCTTTGGTCGCGCTGGCCGAGCGTCATTTTGCGACCCTCCCGGAAGGACACGGCGCCGCGCCGGAGCCGGGCCGGTTCACCGGCGGCACTCGCGTTCCGCGCCTGGCCGCCGAGCAGGCGCACCTCGCTCTCGCTTTCCCGGCCCCCGCCCAGCGCGACTCCGACTATTTCGCGGCGCGGCTGTTCGTCGACGCGGTCGGCGGCGGCATGTCCTCCCGCCTGTTCCAGCGGGTGCGCGAGGACAGGGGCCTGGCTTATTCCGTCTATGCGGCGCTGCAGCCTTATTCGGACGCCGGCATCTTCTACGTCTACGCGGCGACCGCGCGGCGGCAATCCGCGGCGGCGGCGCAGCTGATCGATGAGGTCATCGCCGAGGCGGCGGAGACGATGAGCGAGCGCGAGCTGGCGCGGGTCCGCACCCAGGCGCGCGCCGCTCTGCTCATGTCGCTGGAGAGTCCCTGGGGGCAGGCGAACTACCTTGCCCGGCAGCTCGCGGTCTACGGCCGGCTGGTCGAGCCGGCGGAGGTCGTGGCGGCGCTCGAGGCGGTGACGCTCGAGACGATGCGCGAGGCCGGCGCGAGGATGCTCGCCGGGCCGCGGGCGCGGGCGACGATCGGCGTTCCCGCCGTCCGCGCGGCATGAGCCTTAGCACCCTCGTCGCCGAACCCTGGTCCGATTACGGCCTGGTCGACAGCGGCTGCGGGAGGAAGCTGGAACGCTACGGTCGCTACCGCTTCATCCGCCCGGAGCCCCAGGCGATGTGGGCGCCCGCCGAGGAGGCGTGGGACGCGGACGGGGAGTTCATCCCCGGCTCCGACGAGGAAGGCGGCGGCCGCTGGCAATTGGCTCGGCCGGTGCCGCGCGAGGGGTGGGAGCTCGGCTGGAAGGAAATCCGGTTCCGCGCCCAGGCGACGCCTTTCCGCCACCTCGCTTTCTTTCCCGACATGGCGCCGCAATGGACGTGGATGCGGGAGCGGCTGGGGGAGGGGAGCGAGGCGCTCAACCTGTTCGGCTATACCGGGGTCGGCACGCTCGCGATGGCGGCGGCGGGCGCGAGCGTCGTCCATGTCGACGCCTCGAAGAAATCGGTCGAGGCCGGCAAGGAGAATGCCAGGCTGTCGGGCATGGTGGAGCGGCCGATCCGCTGGATGGTCGACGACGCCGCGAAGTTCGCGGCGCGCGAGGTGCGGCGGGGCCGGCGCTACGACGGCATCATCCTCGACCCGCCCAAATATGGCCGCGGCCCGAACGGCGAGGTGTGGCGGCTCGAACAGGGGCTGCCCGGGCTGATCGCCGACTGCCGCAAGCTGCTCGACGCGGACAGCCGCTTCCTCGTCCTCACCGTCTATGCGGTGCGGATGTCGGCGCTGGCGATCGGCGAGCTCTTGAACCAGGCGCTGGCCGGCTTCGGCGGGAGCGTGGAGTGTGGCGACATGGCGGTGCGCGAAGAGGCACGCGGCCTGCTCCTCCCCACCGCGATCTTCGCGAGGTGGAACCGCTAGTCCCGCCCCGCCCTGATCGCCGCGCCCGCGGCGAAGGGGGCGATGGCGACGAGGAGGAGCGAGGCGGCGGCGAGGAGCCTGGCGGCGCCGGTCGGCGCGCCTTCCGCGGCGAGGCCGGCGCCGAAGATCAGGATCGGGACAGCGAGCGGCAGGAGCAGGAGCCCGGCCAACGCGCCGGTGGTCCTGAGCCCGGCGGTGAGGGCGGCGACGATGAGCGTCAGGGCGGCCAGCCCGGGCGTGCCGGCGAGGAGGCCGAGCTCGAGCCGCAGCAAAGTGTCGGACGGCAGCCTTAGCAAAGCCGCCGCTGGCACCGCGGCGAGCATCAGCGGCGGCCCGAAGCTCAGCCAATGCCCGGCGAGCTTGGCCAGCGCGACCTGCTCCTCGGCTATGCCGCGCACGGCGAGCTGGTCGAGGACGCCCGCCGTCCGGTCGGGCTCGACGAGGCGATCGACCGGCAGCAGGGCCGCCAGCAGCGCGGCCATCCACAAGGCGCCGGCGCCGGTGCGGGAGAGGAGCGGCGCGTCCGGCCCCACGGCGAACGGGAAGAGCGTCGCCACCAGCAGGAAGAAAAGCGGCGGCAGCAGGGCGCTGCCGCCGGTCCAGGCGAGGCGGAGCTCGCGAAGCACGAGGCCGCTCATCCCAGCCGAACCTTCCGCGCGGCGTCGAGGCCGATCGGCTGGTGGGTGGCGGCGAGGATCGCGCCGCCGCCGGCGAGATGGGCCGCCATCGCCGCCGCAAGCCGCGCCTGCCCCTCGGCGTCGAGGCCGCTCACGGGCTCGTCGAGCAGCCAGAGCGGCGCCCCCCCGGCCACGACGCGGGCGAGGACGGCCCGCTTGCGCTGGCCCGTGGACAGCATGCGGACCGGCACGCCGGCGAGGGGTGCGAGGCCGAAAGCGTCGAGGCCGGGGGCGGGATCGGCGCCGTCCAGCCGCGCCCAGAAGGCGAGGGCGCGTCCGACGGTCAGCTTCGGGTCCAAAGCGGGGGCTTCGTCGGCGAGCGCCAGCGAGGCGTTGCGTTCCACCCGGCCCGCCGCGGGGCGCAGCAGACCCGCCGCGAGACGGATCAGGCTGGACTTGCCAACTCCGTTGGGACCTGTGACGAGCGCCGCCTCGCCCGGCCCGAGGGAGAGCTCGAGGCCCTCGAATAATAGCCGGCCGCCGCGCCGG
Source organism: Sphingomonadales bacterium (assembly GCA_034668625.1). Lineage (GTDB taxonomy): Bacteria > Pseudomonadota > Alphaproteobacteria > Sphingomonadales > Sphingomonadaceae > Allosphingosinicella. The sequence continues at coordinate 63,761 of JAXDOX010000034.1, read as the reverse complement.
CACGCCACGCCTTCGAGCCGCAGGAGCGGCGCCGCGCTCACCCGGCGGCGTCCTCGATCGCGTGCATGTCGGCGTCTGAGAAGCCGAAATGATGGCCGACCTCGTGGACGATGACGTGGGTCACCAGTTCCTCGAGGCTGACGCCGCTTTCCGCCCATTCGTCGAGCAGGGGGCGCCGGTAGAGGTGGATCATGGCCGGCAGCTCGCCGGACAGCAAAGACGAACGCTCGCCGATCGGGCGGCCGGTATAGAGGCCGGAGAGGTCGAACACATCCTCGATGCCGAGCTCGTCGAGCACCTCGTCCTCCGCGAAATCGTCTATGCGGAGCACCACCCCGTCGAGGTGGCGGCGGAAGGCCTCCGGCATGCGCGCGATCGCCGCCTCCGCGAGCCGCTCGATGTCCGCCGCCGAGGGTGCAATGGTTTGACGCTCGCTCATCCGGATGCCGGATAGAGCGGAAGCGGGGAAGGATTCAATCACAGAGCCGGACGTGCTTCTCCCAACGCCGCCCACGGTTGCGGCTCGGGCGTGCGATCAACCCTCCCGCCAGGCGCGGGGTGGCGTGTCGAGACGGTCAACTCCCTTCCCTTAGCGAGCGCAATTCCTCTCGCGCGATCACGGCTGCGGGCAGGTTGCGTCTTCATCGATATACCCGTCTCCGTCGTCGTCCAGGTTGTTGGGCCGCTCTTCGTCTACCTTGCCGTCCAGGTCATTGTCCCTTCCGTCCCCGCAAACGCCGGTAAGGGTGGTCACATGCACGTTTGCCGTGAACCAAGCTCTGGGAGTCCCGGTCTCGTCCAGCAAGGCGATGGGCGTTTTGTTGGCGCCAACCCACTTATCGGCATCGGGCATCGCAGAGACAATGTCGCGCAGCATCGCCGGCGTCATGTTCCGCTCGAGCTTGATCGCGCTGGTGACGGGGGGAACGTGATGAATATGGCCGGCGAGAAGCACCGGATCCTTGTTTCTCAGAACATTGAAGGCCGGACCGTGCCAATCCTGGCCCGGCTCGAAGCGAAGATAAAGTTTAGCGTGGCCGTCCGCGGATTCGTGTGGCAACGTCGTGGATAGCAATTGCGCGTGAGCGGCCGCCTTGAGGCTCTTCGGGTGCAAAGCAGGTGGTATCTCGGTCAGAAGGCCCGTCGACCTTGTAGCCTCGTCGGGATCCACCGCGACCTTCACATAGCCCATCGCGGTACTCGCGCTCCTTACGGCCAAGACACCGTTCGGCATCTGCGAGTCGAAGCTCAAGGCGATCTGCCTTCTGCCGTCCGGGAGAGACGCCGCCGGCGCCTTCGTAATCCGCAGCAGCCCCGTGAAAATGACGATCTGCGCTGGCGAGTTCGCGTTCGGAGGATCGCTCCCGAACACGATCGATGTCACGCCGACCGCCTGTCCCCAGACGTATCCGCCGCTAAGAGCCTGATGCGAAGAGAAAAGGGAGCTCTCCAAGTGCGGCGAGGCACGCCTGATCGAATGTCTGCCGACAGCCGGTGCCGACGAAACGCAGCTCGCTGCCAATGCGGCCAGTATGATTTCTCTTCTCATGACGTTTCTCCTACAGGACATTCGCGCCGGCCCTCGCGGGGGCTGCCCCATGGAAGCTTAGACCAGTCGGATCACGCCGGCTTCTTCCGGATTGCGCCATTTAGAGTCAATGCGCCTCTACTTGGTCGGGCTGATCTTCAGCCGGGAGATTGACGCCGCCCCTTCGATCGCGACATGGACTCGCCGAACGGAGGGAAGGATGGAGCTGACCGACGCGGAAAGGGAGGAAGCGCTCGGGCGCCTGCCGGAGTGGCGCTACGATAGCGAGGCGAAGGCGATCCGCCGCGGCTTCGCCTTCGCCGACTTCTCGGAAGCCTTCGCGTTCATGACGCGGGTCGCGCTCGCGGCCGAGAAGCTGGACCATCATCCGGACTGGTCGAACGTCTGGAACCGGGTCGAGATCGCGCTGACTACCCACGACACGGGGGGCCTGACCCGGCGGGACCTGGCCTTGGCGCGGACCATCGACCGGCTCGCCTTGCCCTCCTGATCGGGCGCCTTTAGAGGGTCCGCTTTCCAGCGCATGCGGAGCGGTGGCCGAGTGGTCGAAGGCGCTCGCCTGGAAAGTGAGTATAAGCAAAACCGTATCGAGGGTTCGGGCCGGAGCCGCGCGGAGCGCGGCGGAGACGGGCGCGCGAAGCGCGTCCAATCCCTCCCGCTTGATCGGCGTGCCTTGCCCTGATGGCGAGGCGCGACTAGATCGCGTCTCCTTCCAGCGCATGCGGAGCGGTGGCCGAGTGGTCGAAGGCGCTCGCCTGGAAAGTGAGTATACGCCAAAAGCGTATCGAGGGTTCGAATCCCTCCCGCTCCGCCATTCGCCCCCGCGTCGGACGGCGGTCCAGCGAATTTGAAGCTCGTCGCATGACCTGCTGAATTCACTCGTAACGCTCCGGGTTTTTTGGCAGAAGCCGGTAGGCCGGCCCGGCCTGTAGTTTCAGGCCGCGCATCCTGCTGGGGGCGAAGCGGGTGGAAAAGAATATGTTGAGGGGGTTTGCAGAATGGATTTCGTCGATTCCGGCAGGCAGGCCGCCGGCTCGGCCCGAATCGGGGGCAAGCCCGGCCTGACCCGCAAGGCGCTGCTCCTCGGCACCAGCCTGTTCGTCTATGCCATCGCGCCGAGCCCGGCTTTCGCCTTCGCCGGCGAGCAATGCGGCCCGGCGCCCGCCGGCCCCGGCACCGTCCACTGCACCCCCGCCGGCAACCCCTATCCGACCGGCATCGACTACGGCCCCACCCCCGACGACCTCACATTGGTGCTCGATCCGGGCGTGGTCACGGTGCAGGGCGTTCAGCTCACCTCGACCGCGCCGGACGCCGACCTGCGCGTCGAGGGGCCGGTCTACACGTCGATCTACGCCACCCTCCCCGGCGTGGAGGGCGTCCTGGTCACCTCGCCCAACGGGTCGGCCTATGTAAACGTCGACCACGCGACGACGCTCGGCGACAACGCCATCGGCATCTCGGCGGCGGCGCAGAAATTCACCACCGTGATCGCCGACACCGTGCTCACCTCGGGCCAATCCTCGGACGGAATCGCCGCCTCGACCAGTCCGACGGCCTCCTATGCCGGCGGCCCGGTCTCGGTGACGGTCGGCGACCTTACTACGATCGGCGACTATTCCACCGGTATCGTCGCGGCCGGCAATTCCAACCCCATTTTCTCGGGCGCCGACGTCATTGTCGATGCCGGCCATGTATCCACCTACGGCTACGAGGCGGCGGGCATCGTCGCCAGCTCGGGCAGCGACAGCTACGGCACCAGCGGAAACGCGACGGTCACCGCGGACCGGGTGTTCACCGCCGGCGACCGCTCGGACGGGATCAGTGCCGCGACCGGCTCCGGGACCGCGACCGTCAACAGCGGCGACGTGATCACTCACGGCTACGCCAGCACGGGAATCGTCGGCAAAGCCACTAGGGGCACGGTGGCGATCAACAGCACCGGCACAGTAACCACCACCGGCGAATACAGCGACGGCATCTCCGCCTCGACCAGCGCCGGCGGCGCGATCAACATCAATTCGAACGCGGTGGTCACCGGCGGCGCCCACAGCGACGGCATCCATGTCGCCGTCAGCGGATCCGGCTATTACGGAGCCGCCGCGCTCCACGTGACCAGCGGCAGCGTCGTCACCAACGGCGCCTACAGCGACGGCATCCAGGCCTCGGACGCTTTCGGCTCGACCTATGTCGACAGCACGACGGTTGTTACCAATGGCGACAACAGCAACGGCATCCTGGCCCACAGCAACGCCTTCGGCGCCTATGTGACGAGCGGCAGCGTCGCCACCCACGGTCTCGCCTCCACCGGCATTTCGGCGACGGCCGGCGGTTCGGTCGGAATCACCTCCGGTTCCATCACCACCACCGGCGACACCAGCCGCGGCCTATATGCCAGCGCGAATTACGGCAGCGTGTCGATCGGCAGCGGGACGGTCTCCACCGCCGGCGCGAACAGCGCCGGCATCGACGCGCGCACCCGATTCGGTTCGATCACCATCGACAGCGGCAGCGTAACGACGGGGGGCGCCGGCTCGAACGGCATCAACGCCATCGCCGGTACCGCCGCCTCCTCCTACGCCTATGGCGCCGCCAATATCGACATCACCAGCAGCAGCGTGCAGACCGGCGGGGCCAATTCGATCGGCATCAACGCCCGGACCCGGACCGGTTCCGTGACCATCGACAGCGGCTCGGTGGTGACGACCGGCGCCGGCTCGACCGGCATTGTCGCCGCTTCCGGCGGCAAATACGCTTCCGGCACCGGCGGCACAATCACCGTCACCAGCGACACGGTGAACTCGTCGGCCGGCGGAATCGTCGCGACGAGCAGCGGCGGCTTCAAATACGGCAATGGCGGCAACGTGGTCGTCGACAGCGGCAGGGTGACCTCGGTCGGAACCGGAATCAGCGCGACGAGCACCGGCGGCTTCAAATATGGCGCCGCCGGCACCGTCACCGTCACGAGCGTCAAGGTCGTCACCAGCGGCGACGGCGGCATTGGCATCAGCGCGGTGTCCGGCATCAAATATGAAGGCAATGCGGTCAGCGTCACCAGCGGCTCGGTCACCACCTACGGCGGCAACGCGACCGGCATCTTTGCCAGCTCCGCCGGAGGCACCGTCTACGTCGGCAGCGGCACGGTGGTCACCAACGGCAGCGGCAGCGTCGGCATCAACGCCAACAGCGGCAGTTCGAAATATGCCGGTGGCGACGTCACCGTGGTCAGCGGCTCGGTGACGACCTACGGCGACAACAGCACCGGCATCACCGCCACCAGCGGCAATGCGAACTATTCCGGGGGCTCTATCTCGGTCGCCAGCGACAGGGTGGAGACCCACGGCGCATCGAGCGTCGGCATCAGCGCGAAGACGACCGGGGGCGCCATCGCCATCGACAGCGCCACGGTCACCACCTACGGCGACAATTCGGCCGGCATCAAGGCGGTGGTCAGCACGCTGAGCGGCCCCGAGGCGTTCGCGCTCCTCGTCCCGCCGGCGCCGCCCGCCATTCTCATCGACAGCGACACCGTAACTACCCACGGGAACAGCTCGACCGGCATCTACGCCCGCGGCCCCGAGGACATCACCATCTATTCGGGCTCGGTCACCACCTACGGCGCGACCAGCATCGGCATCGACGCCGATTCTCCGGACGGGCCGGTGACGATCACCAGCGGCGACGTCACCACCCACGGCGCCACGTCGGCCGGAATCAAGGCCAACAGCTATTACGGCGACGTCAGCGTCACCAGCACCGGCGCCGTTACCACCTACGGCAACGCCTCGCTCGGCATCGACGCGACCTCGACCTACGGCAACGTCACGGTCGCCGCGGGCGATGTCAGCACCGCCGGCAGCGACAGCACGGGCATCCACGCCGAGACTCCGAACGGCGACGTCACGGTCGCAGCCGCCAACGTCACGACCGTCGGCGACAATAGCGAGGGCATCCACGCACAGAGCTACGACGGCGCGGTCAGCGTCACCACCACCGGCCTCGTGCAGACCAGCGGCTACGAAAGCGACGGCATTTACGCGACGAGCTACAACGGAAAGGTCACGGTCAGCGCCGCCGACGTGACGACGACGGGCGACTACAGCACCGGCATCAATGCCTACAGCAATAACGGAGATGTCAGCGTCACCGCGACCGGCCTGGTCCAGACGAGCGGCTACGAAAGCGACGGCGTCCACGCCTCGAGCTATTCCGGCAACGTCACCGTGGCCGCCGCCGACGTCACCACTTCGGGCGACTATAGCGAGGGCATCCAGGGCTACAGCTATGATGGCGACGTGTCGGTGACCAGCACCGGCCTTGTCCAGACCAGCGGATACGACAGCGAGGGCATCCAGGCGGGCTCGCGCTACGGCAGCGTCACCGTCACCGCGGTGGACGTCACCACCAGCGGCGACTACAGCACCGGGATCCTCGCCGGCAGTTACGACGGCGATGTCACCGTCACTAGCGCCGGCCTCGTGCAGACCAGCGGCGACGAGAGCGACGGCATCCGCGCCTACAGCCAGTACGGGAACGTCACCGTCTCCGCGGCCGACGTGACGACCAGCGGCGACTACAGCATCGGCATCAGCGCCGGCAGCTACGAGGGCGACGTCGCAGTCACCAGCACCGGCCTGGTCCAGACCAGCGGCTACGAAAGCGACGGCATCCATGCCGCCAGCTACGACGGCAACGTCACCGTGACGGCCGCCAACGCGACCACCTCGGGCGATTTCAGCGAGGGCGTCCAGGCCGAAAGCTACAATGGCGACGTCGCGGTCAGCACGACGGGCCTGGTCCAGACCAGCGGCTACGACAGCGAGGGCATCGAGGCATCGAGCCCCTACGGCAATGTGACCGTCACCGCCGGGGACGTCACCACGACCGGCGGCCACAGCACCGGCATCCTCGCCGAGACCCGGTCGGGCGACGTCCTCGTCACCCATGAAGGCGCGATCTCGACCGCCGGCGCGAGCAGCCCGGGCATCGACGCCTCCAGCTATTCCGGCAACGTGACCGTCGACGGCCTCGCCTCGGTTGTCACCACCGGCGCGGCGAGCGACGGCATCGACGCCTACAGCCACGACGGCAACGTCTTCGTCGGAAGCGGCATCGTCACCACCGCCGACGGCACCGGAATCGATGCCGAGAGCTATAACGGCAACGTCACCGTCGTCGCCAACGCGGCGATCTCGACCGGCGGGTCCAACCATGACGGCATCTACGCCGAGACCAGCTTCGGCGACGTCAGCGTCACCGCGACGGATATCACCACCACCGGGTCGGCGAGCGACGGCATCGACGCGGAGAGCGGCGCCGGCGCGGTCGGCGTGACCAGCACCGGTACGATCAAGACCAGCGGCTCGAACAGCGACGGCATCTTCGCCAGCACCGTGAACGGCGGCGTGACCGTCGCCAGCAACATCGTCAGCACCTCCGGCTCGACCAGCCTCGGAATCGACGCGAGCAGCACCCACGGCACCGTCAGCGTCAGCAGCGGCAAGGTCGACACGACGGGAAGCCGCTCGATCGGCATCTCCGCGGTCACCGGCGACAACGATGTCGGGGTGACCAGCGGCAGCGTCACCACCGCCGGCAAATATAGCGACGGTATCTACGCCCGGGCGACCACCGGCGACATCACGATCGGAAGCGATTCCGTCCTCACCCGCGGCAAGTATAGCGACGGCATTTTCGCCCTGGCGACGACCGGCGCCGTGACCGTTACCAGCGCCGACGTCACCACCTATGGGCACGACAGCCGTGGCATCGTGGCGACGACGAGCACCGGTAATGTCGGCGTCACCAGCGGCAACGTCACGACGCACGATTATTCGAGCACCGGAATCCTCGCCTCCAACACCACCGGCAATGTCAGCGTCACCAGCACCGGCGCCGTCTCCACCGCCGGCGCGGACAGCCTCGGCATCGATGCCTACACCCAGACGGGGAATGTGACCGTCACGGCCGGCGACGTGACCACCCAGGGCGCAAGCAGCGACGCCATCCGGGCGACGAGCTCGACCGGCACCGTCACCGTCAACGACACGGGCGCCATCACCACCCATGGCGGCAACAGCTTCGGAATCCGCGCCTCGACCCATGACGGCGACGTCCTGGTGACCAACGCGGCGGTGACCACCACGGGCGACAACAGCCACGCCGTCTACGCTTCGGTCACTGGCAGCGGCGCCGCCATCATCACCAGCGCCGGCCCGGTCAGCACCGCCGGCGCGTCGAGCTTCGGACTCGCGGGAAGAGCCGGCCCAGGACCGGTCAGGGTGACGAGCACCGGCACGGTGAACACCTCGGGCGCCGCCAGCGACGGCATCAGCGCGATCGCGACCAACGGCGCCGTCACCGTCACCTCGAACAGCGTCACCACCGCGGGCGACAACAGCCGCGGCATCTTCGCCTCGACCACCGGCCCGGCGAGCGTCACCAGCACCAACGTCGCGACCGCCGGCTATGCCGCCAGCGGCCTCGTCGTCCAGGCCGGCAGCGCGACGGTGAAGAGCACGAATGTCTCGACCAAGGGCAAGAAGGCGATCGGCATCGAGGCCGCGGCCGCGACCGTCAATGCCGACGTGACCAGCGGCGACGTGACCACCACCGGCGACCTCGCCACCGGCATCCTCGTGACCGCCGGGGGCCTGGCCAAGGTGACGAGCAACGGCACCGTCCAGACCAGCGGCGTCGGCTCGGCCGGAATCGACGCCACGGCGGCGAACAGCACCGTCACCGTCGTCAGCAACGCCGTCGTGACCAGCGGCGCGAGCAGCAACGGAATCAATGCGGCCGGCCACGCGGTCAACGTCACCAGCACGTCGGTCAGGACGACGGGCCAGTCGAGCGTCGGCATTTCCGCCGCCGCGACGCTCGGAAGCGCCTCGGTCACCAGCGGCTCCGTGTCGACGGGCGGTAGCAGCAGCACCGGCATCAGCGCCACCGCCGCGGGCGGCAACGCCACCGTGACTAGCACCGGCCTCGTCTCCACCGCCGGCGGCGGCAGCGCCGGAATCTACGCCAAGGCCTCCGGCGCGGTCTCCGTCACCAGCGCCAACGTCACCACCCTCGGCGCGAACAGCCCCGGCATCCAGACCCGGAGCACGACCGGCCTGACCACGGTCACCAGCACCGGCACGGTGAGGACCAGCGGCGTGAACAGCGCCGGCATCGATTCGACCTCAACCACCGGCCCGATCACGATCAATTCGAACGCCGTCGCGACGACCGGCAACTCGAGCCGCGGCATCAGCGCGGTTTCAAACTCGGGCGCGATCGGCGTGACCAGCACCGGAGCGGTCACCACCGCCGGCACCAGCAGCGACGGCATCTACGCCAAGAGCGGCGGCCCGGTCTCGGTCACCGCCTCGACCGTCACGACGACGGGCGCCAATTCGGCCGGCATCCGGGCGATCGGGTCGACCGTCTCGGTCGCTCCTGCCGGCTCGGGCATCGGCACGCTGGCGCTCCCGCTGGCCAATCCGCCGGCGGTGACGGTCAATGTCGGCTCCGCCAACACGTCCGGAGCGAACAGCCCCGGAGTCAGCGGCACCACAGCGACCGGCGACGTCGTCATCACCACGACTGGGACGGTGACGACCTCCGGCGCCAACAGCCCCGGCGTGCTCGGCACGACCGGTTCCGGCTCGGTCACCGTCGACAGCAATTCGGCGGTGGTCACCGGCGCCGGCTCCGATGCGATCTTCGTCGCCTCGACGACCGGCAGCACTGTGACGACCCGCGGCCTCACCCAGGCGTCGAACGGCTTCGCCATCCAGGCCAACGGCGGCCCGACGACGGTCAATAATACGTCGACCGGCACGATCCGCGGCAATATCGACCTCACCGATTCGAACGACGTGGTCAACAATGCCGGTCTGTTCGACGCGGTCGGCAACAGCGCCTTCGGCGCGGGCACGGATGTGTTCAACAACAGCGGCACGCTGAAGGCGACCGGCGGGGCGACCACCTTCACGGGGCTGGAGACGTTCAACAATACCGGCCTCATCGACCTTCGCGACGGCGCGCCGAACGACATACTCACCCTCGCCGGCACCGCCTTCAACGGCAGCGGCGCCAGCCATCTCGGCCTCGACGTCGACTATCCGAGTGGCATTGCCGACAAGCTGGTGACCGGCCTTGCCAACGGCTCGACCCTCATCGACCTCAACATCACCAACCGCTTCACCTTCAACTTCAACGGTATCCTGCTGGTCGACGCCTCGGTGGGCTCCAGCGCCAGCGCCTTCTCGCTCACCGGCGGCAACGTCACCAACGGCTTCGTCCGCTCGGTGCTGCGCTACAATGCTGCGAACGGCGATTTCCTGCTCTACGGCCTGCCCGACGCGGCGGTGTTCGAGGGCGGCCGCGTCGCCTCGATTGCCGACAATGCCTGGTACGAGAGCGCCGACGGGATCGCGGCGCAGCTCGACACCGCGCGTGACGGCGCCGGCCGCCGCAATGCGCGGCGCAGCTGGAGCGTCTGGGGCCAGATCTGGGCCGGCCGCACGGACCGCAAGGGCTCGCAGTCGATCACCGTCGCCGGCGTCACCGACACGTTCGATACCGGCTTCCGGCAGAGCTACGAGGGCGTCCAGGCGGGGATCGACCACCAGGCGGGCGGCGCCATCTTCGGAGTGACCCTGGGCGCCGGCAATTCGGACGCGCGCTTCTTCGCCAGCTCGCACCAGACCAAGCTCGATATCAAGAATGCCGGCCTCTATGCCCAGATCAACAGCGGGGGTTTCTTCCTGAACGGCCTCGCCAAGATGGACTGGATGGACGTCAGCAACGATCCGGGCACCGGCTTCGGGGCGAATTTCAACGCGCGGGTGTTTGGCGTCCAGGGCAATGCCGGCTTCCGCTGGAGCTCGACGGGGGGCTTCTACGCCGAGCCGTCGGTCGGCCTCTCCTGGGTCAATACCGACATCGAAGATTATTCCGTCGGCAGCCTCGCCAGCGTCACCTTCCAGACCAGCGACAGCGTCCGCGCCCGCGCCGGCCTGCGGCTCGGCGCCGATTTGCCGACCGGCGGCGGCGGCACCTTCTCGCCCTTCATCGCCGCGCACGGCTTCAAGGAGCTCGGCAACGACAACCAGGTCACCTACGACATCGGGCAGAGTTTCGTGCTGACCGATCTGAAGCCGCGCACCCACGGCGAGATCAGCGCCGGCGCCGCTTTCACGACCGGGCGGGTCGAGGCCTTCCTCCGCGGCGAGGTCGATTTCGGCAAGGATTACAAGGGCCGCGCGGTCCGCGCCGGCGTGAGGGTGCGCTTCTGAGCGAGGCGACGCCCACCGGCCTCACGCCGCCGCCGACCGGCTGGCGGGTCCCGCCGGCCGAGGACCTTGAGATCCGCCCCGGCTGGCGCGCCGACGACGCGCAGCTGGAGGCCGACGCCCTTGCCTTCTGGCAGCGCCTCGGCCTGCTCCCGGCCCATGTCGATCCGCAGGCGCGGGCCAAGGAGATCGTCCTCGGCGCGTACAAGGACGGACGGCTGGTCGGGGTGACGACGGCGATCCTCGGCCCGCTCGATTTCCTGCGCGCCCGCTTCGCCTTCCTGCGCAGCGCGGTCGACCCGGAGCTGCGCCGCGGCCATACCGCCGCGACCATGGCCTATCACGCCCGCGACCTGCTCGAGCGCTGGTCGGCCGAGCATCCGGAGGAAAAGCTCGCTGGCCTCGGCGCCGCGATCGAGAGCCGTCAGCTGGCCGAGATCGCGAAGGAGCCTTATTGGCCAGGGACCCGGCTGATGCTGGCCCGCTTCCTCCCCGACGGGCGGCAGGTGCGGGTCTCATGGTTCAGCCACTACCGGGTCGATTGAAACCCATGGCCAAGCCGAGCAAGACCAGGAGCGACACGCCGGCCTCTGCGGGCGGGCTGGAAATCCGTCCCGCCTGGCGCCGCGACGATGCGGCGATCGAGGCCGACGCGATCGAATTCTGGACCCGGCTCGACCTGCTGCCGCCGGGCGTCTCCGGCGAGGCGCGCGCCAAGGAGCTGATCGCCGCCGCTTACAAGGACGGCCGGCTGATTGCCGTCTCGACCGCGACGATCGAATATGTCGATTATCTTCGTGCCCGCTTCGCCGTCCTGCGCGGCGCCACCGATCCGGAGCATCGCCGCAGCCGCGCCCAGCTCGCTTTGGCCGTTCCCTCGCGCAACATCCTGCAGGAATGGGCGAAGGGGAATCCCGACGAGGCGCTGGCCGGCGGCATTGCCTTCGTCGAGACGACGGAATGGGGTGATTTCGCCCGCCTGCCGGTCTGGCCCGAATCGGAGCTGACGCTGATCGGCTACACGCCCGACGGCCGGCAGATCCGCGCCGCCTGGTTCGATCACTTCCGGTTCGGCTGAGCTCCCGCAGGCACTAGCGGCCCGAATTCCGGATCGAACGAGATCAGGCTCTGTATGTCCGGCGACTGGACCCCGAGCGCCATCGGGCAGCGGGTCTCCGGGATCACCGCCACGTCGAACAATTCCTTGATCGCGCCGTTGAGGCGAATCCAGTCGACGATGTCTCCGCTCTTGAGGTCGACGATGCAGATTCCGCACCAGGGCTCGCCGTCGCGCTTCTTCAGCTCGTCCTGAAGGGCAAGGCCGGCGAAGGCGCCGTCGCGGGGCAGCGACACCGTTGCCACCGCGTAGCCGCCGACGATCGAGAGGCCGCGCAGGAAGCCGGGGCAGAAGGCGACATCCTCCTTGCGGCCGGTCTTGGGGTCGACCCGAGCGACCATGCCGCGGCCCGAATCGAGCAGCCACACCTGGCCGTTATGGAGGCGCGGGCTGTGCGGCATCGAAAGCTGGTCGGTGACGATGCGGTCGGTGCGGACGTCGATCAGCACCCCGCCTTCGTGCCGCCGGTCGCGCCAGCCGTTGATCATGTCGGACCGGCTGACCGCGGTGACGTAGGCGGGCAGCCCCTCCTCCATTGCAAGGCCGTTCAGATGGCATCGGTCCTCGGCCGCAAGGCGGGAGATGAAGGGCGGCTTCCACAGCGGCCGGAAGCCGTGGGTGAGGCTCATCGTCGCGAGGCAGCTGTACTTCGTGTTGACGAAGATGACGCGGCCGGCGCGGTCGACGGCGACTTCGTGGGCGTCGACGTCGCCGGTGGTCTGGGCGTTGCGCGGTACGTAGAGCCGGTCGAAATGCTCGTTGGCCCGCTCGTGCGGGGCAAGCACGTTCTCCAGCCGCCAGATCTGGAACAGCGAGGCGACATAGACGCGCTGCGGCGAGGCGTGGAGGCCCATGGCGCGGACGTAGCTCTGCTGGTGGAAGGACACCCGGCCGTCGGGCAGCACGCCGACCAGGAAGAGCTGGCCGGTCTGGTAGGAGGTGAAAGCGAGGCTGCAGCGCTGGCGGGTCAGCCAGGCGGAGAAGCCGCGCGAGACGCTGATCTGGGTCTGGTCGGCCGCCAGCGGTCGCGGCGCCGGCTCGGTCCTGGCCTCCTCGACCGAGATCGGCGCCTCGGCCGCCGGCGCGGCCTCGCCGCCCTTCTTCGCCTTCGTCTTCCGTTCGGCCATCGGTTCAGGCGCCGCGGTCGAGGCGGCGGCCGAGGGCGACGAGCAGGTAGATGAGTGCCGGAACGAGGACGAGCGACAGCGCGACCTTGGCGAGCATCTGGCCGAGCATGAGGTCGAGGATCGGCCGCTCGCCGTAGAAGGAGATGGTGATGAACAAGAGGGTGTCGACGATCTGCGACGCGACGCTGGCCACGATCGCCCGCAGCCACAGCAGCCGGCTGCCCTCGTTCCCTGCCAGCTTCGAGAAGATCAGCACGTTCAGCGTCTGCGACGTCCCGTAGGCGATGAGGCCCGCGAACATCATCCGCGCGCCCTGGCCGAGGACGACCGGGAAAGCCTCCTTGAGCGGCGGATACATATCCGGGTCCGCGGGCAGGCGGAGGACCAATTGGATGAGCGCCATCGAGACGATAAGGGGCACGAAGCCGAAGCGAACCAGCCGGTCGGCGGCGGCGCGGCCGTGGAGCTCCGCGGTCGTGCTCGCCAGCACGACCAGCAGGATGAAGCCGAATATCCCGGCCTCGACGGCGAGCGGCCCGAGCGCGACCTGCTTCGCGCCGAGCACGCCGGCGATGCACACCATGCCGCCGTAGAAGATCGAATAGACGAAGAGCGAGCGCGGGATCGCGCGGGTGGCCTGAGTTTCCATAAGATCGACTGCGTAACGGCTTTGGCCGTCCGCAAAAAGGGCTTTCGCTCCCGCCCGCTTCCCGCCATCAGTGCGCCGGTGACAGAGACCCGCCTCGACGTCCTCGCGATCGGCGATGCGATCGTGGACGTCATCGCCAGCAGCGACGACGATTTCCTGGCCGCCGAACGGCTGGTCAAGGGCTCGATGCAGGTGCTCGACGCAGCGGCCGCCACGCGCCTCTACGCCAAAATGAACCAGGCGCGAGAGACGAGCGGCGGCTCGGCGGCGAACACGATGGCGGGGGTCGCCGCGCTCGGCGGACGGGCGGGCTTCATCGGCCAGGTCGCGGCCGATCAATTGGGGGAGATCTTCGCCCACGACATACGCGCGCTCGGCGTCGAGTTCCGGACTCCGCCGCTCAAGGGAGGCCTCCCCACCGGCCGCTGCCTGATCCTCGTCACGCCCGATGCGCAGCGGACGATGAACACCTTCCGCGGCGCGGCGCACGAACTGACCCGCGAGGCGCTCGATGCGGACCAGATCCGCGCCGCCGCCATCCTCTATCTCGAAGCCTATCTGTGGCGTTCGCCGGGCCCGCGCAGCGCAATGGACGAGGCGATGCGGATCGCCCACCAGGCCGGCCGCAAGGTCGCCTTCACCCTCTCCGACACCGCCTGCATCGCGCCCCACCGCGCGGAGATGATGGCGATGCTGGAAGCGGGCGCGATCGACATGTTGTTCGCCAATGATAACGAAGTGCGCGAACTTGCCGATCTTCCCGACCGCGACGCCGCGGTCGCCGCCCTCCAGGACAAGGTTCCTTTGCTCGTCGTCACCTGCGGCTCGGAGGGGGCGCTCGCCATCGAGCGGGGCCGACGCGTCGCGGTGCCGATCGCGCGCCTCGGCGCCGGGGTCGTCGACACGACCGGCGCCGGCGACCTGTTCGCCGCCGGCTTCCTCCACGGCCAGGCGCAGGGCCGAAGCCTCGAGCAGTCGCTGAGGATGGGCTCGATCGCCGCCGCCGAGGTGATCTCCCATTTCGGCGCCCGCCCCGAAGCGGACCTTCGGGCGCTGGTCGAGGCCGAACTGTGAAGCGCCTCGCCGTCTATTGCGGGTCCTCGATGGGGGCGGACCCCGCCTTCGCCGCTACCGCCACCGCGCTCGGCGAGGAGATGGCGCGGCGGGGAATCGCTTTGGTCTACGGCGGCGGGCATCGCGGGCTGATGGGGGTCGTGGCCGACGCCGTGATCGGCGCGGGCGGCGAGACCTTCGGGGTCATCCCGCAGGCGCTGGTCGACCTCGAGGTCGCGCATACCGGCCTCACCGAGCTCCACATTGTCGCCAACATGCACGAGCGTAAGGCGAAGATGACGGAGCTGTGCGACGCCTTCGTCGCCTTGCCCGGCGGCATCGGCACGTTCGACGAACTGTTCGAGGCCTGGACCTGGAACGCTCTGGGCTATCACGCCAAGCCTTTCGCCCTGCTCAACGTATCAGGATTCTGGGACGGCTTGATCGGCTTCCTCGATACGGCCACGATGAGCGGATTCATGTCGCCGGCGCGGCGCGACCAGCTGATCGTCGCGGACCGCATCGGCGAAGCGCTCGACCGGCTCGCCGCGGCGGCGGGCGCGCGCGAGCGGGGGATGGTCTGGTGAGGGGGAAAGAATGAACCATTTGATCGGTCTCGCGGGGATCCTCGCGATCCTCGCCATCGCCTTTCTGCTTTCGTCGAACCGGCGCGCCATCCGAATCCGGGTCGTCGGCGCGGCCTTCGCGCTGCAGGCCGGCATCGCCGTGCTCGTCATCTACACGAGCTGGGGCAAGGCGGGTATCCAGGCGCTCTCCGGCGGTGTCTCGAACCTCCTCGGCTACGCCAACAAGGGCACCGAATTCCTGTTCGGGCCCGAGGCGACCAACCCGCTCGCCCACACCTTCGCGCTCGGCGCCCTGCCGGTGATCATCTTCTTCGCCTCCATCGTCGCCATCCTCTATTATCTCGGTGTCATGCAGCGCATCGTCCGCTGGGTCGGCGGCGCCATCGGCTGGATCACCGGCATCGGCCGGGTCGAATCCCTGTCGGCGGCGGCGAACATCTTCGTCGGCCAGAGCGAATCGCCTTTGGTCGTCCGCCCCTATCTGGCCGCCTTGCCGCCGGCGCAGATCTTCACCGTGATGACCGTCGGAATGGCCGGCGTCGCCGGCACCATCCTCCTCGCCTACGCCCAGTTGCTCGGCCCCCAGGCCTTGCCCTTCCTCCTCGCCGCCGCCTTCATGTCGGCGCCGGGCGGCATTCTGATGGCCAAGATGATCATGCCCGACGAGCCGCGCGCGCCCGACGAGCTACCGCTGGAAGGCGAGGCGCCGGCCGAGGAACAGATCGACATCGCCGAGACCTTCGAGGAAGGCGAGCGGCCGGCCAACATCATCATGGCGGCGGCGCAGGGGGCGCAGACCGGCGTCCGCCTCGCCGTTGCGGTGGGCGCCATGGTCCTCGCCTTCGTGGCCCTCGTCGCGCTCGCCAACGGCCTCCTGGGCGGGATCGGCAACATGCTCGGCTATCCCGGCCTCAGCTTCCAGGCGATCGTCGGCACGATCTTCCGGCCGATCATGTTCCTGATCGGCATCCCCTGGAACGAGTCGGGCACGGCGGGCGGCCTGTTCGGCACCAAGATCGTCCTCAACGAGTTCGTCGCCTTCATCGATCTCGGCCAGATGCACGGCCAGCTGTCCCCGCGCAGCGTCGCCATCATCACCTTCGCGCTTTGCGGCTTCGCCAATTTCAGCTCGATCGCGATCCAGATGGCGGTGACCGGCGGCCTCGCTCCGAACCAGCGGCCGACCATCGCCCGCCTCGGCATCCGCGCCCTCATCGCCGGCTCGCTCGCCAACCTGATGAGTGCGGCGCTGGCGGGGCTGCTGCTTCCGGGCTAAGCCCGCCCGCCTTCGAATCGCCGCCGGGCTGCGGCGCGCCGCCCCTTTTTGCTGTAAGCTGAAGCCATGAACGACATCGTCCCCCCCAAGCGCGTCTTCCACCCCGCCCGCGAGGATGCGGCGGTCGCCAACCACCCGACGCAGGCGCCGCAGACGCAGGATCCGGCCTACCAACTCGCTTTCCAGGACATGGATTTCCTGCTGCGCGAGGATTTGCGGCCGGTCCGCTTCCAGCTTGAATTGCTGAAGCCCGAGCTGCTGCTCGACGAGGCTGGGATCGAATCGACGTTCGTCTTCTACGGCTCGGCGCGGATCCCGGAGCCCGACAAGGCCGACGCCTTGATCGCCGCCGCCTCGACCGATCACCAGCGCGAGGTCGCGGAGCGGCTCAAGGAGAAAGCGAAATATTATGACGAGGCGCGGCGGCTCGCCCAGATCGTCAGCCGGGTCGCGCCGAGCGACGACGGCAAGCGCCAGTTCGTCGTCTGCTCGGGCGGCGGCCCGTCGATCATGGAAGCGGCGAACCGGGGCGCGACCGACGTCGGGCAGGAATCGGTCGGGCTCAACATCACGCTCCGCCACGAGCAGATGCCCAACCCCTACGTGACCCCCAGCCTCAGCTTCCAGTTCCATTATTTCGCGCTGAGGAAGATGCATTTCCTGATCCGCGCCCGCGCCGTCGCCGTCTTCCCGGGCGGCTACGGCACGTTCGACGAGATGTTCGAATTGCTCACCCTCATCCAGACCGGCAAGATCAAGCCGCTTCCGATCGTGCTGTTCGGCCGCGAATTCTGGGAGCGGGTGGTCAATTGGCAGGCGCTGGCCGACGAGGGGACGATCAACCCGGACGATCTCCACCTCTTCCGCTTCGTCGAGACGGCGGAAGAAGCCTGGGCGTATGTCTCCGGCTACTGGTCCGAGAAAGGCGAGACCCTCGAGGTCGCCTAGCGGCTCGGTTGGAATCCGCGCCTTGCGGGTCTAAACACGGTTCCATGGACACGATCACCACCGCCGCCCGCGGCGTCGCTTCCGTCTCCCTCAGGGCGTCCGACAGCGATCCCGAGGGCTTCGCCGAGGAGCTCGGCAATTCGTTCGAGCGCTACGGCTTCGCCATCGTCGCGGACCATGGCATTCCCGCCGACCTGATCGCCCGCGCCGAGGAGAAAGCGAAAGCCTTCTTCGCGTTGCCGGAAGAGGTGAAGCGCGGCTACCACGTCGCCGGCGGCGGCGGGGCGCGAGGCTATACCCCGTTCGGAATCGAGACCGCCAAGGGCGCGACCGCCTACGACCTCAAGGAATTCTGGCACGTCGGCCGCGAGCTGCCCGAGGGGCATCCTTATGTCGAGCTGATGGCGCCCAACGTCTGGCCGGACGAGGTCCAGTCGTTCCACGACACCTTCCTCGAGCTCTTCGCCGCCTTCGACAAAGCCGGGCTGCGCATCCTCGAGGCGATCGCCCGCCACCTCGGCCTCGCGTCGGATTATTTCGTCGACACGGTCAAGGACGGCAATTCGGTCCTCCGCCTGCTCCACTACCCGCCGATCCCGGGCGACGGCCCCAACGTCCGCGCCGGCGCGCACGAGGATATCAACACCATCACCCTCCTGCTCGGCGCCGAGGAAGCGGGCCTGCAATTGCTCGACCGCGACGGGCAATGGCTGCCGGTCACTCCCAAGCAGGGCGAGCTTGCCGTCAACATCGGCGACATGTTGCAGCGCCTCACCAACAACGTGCTGCGCTCGACCACCCATCGGGTGGTCAACCCGCCGCCCGAGCGGCGCGGCGTGTCGCGTTACTCGATGCCCTTCTTCCTTCACTTCCGGCCGGATTTCCTGATCGAGACGCTGCCCGACTGCATCACCCCGTCGCGGCCGAACCAATACCCCGAGCCGATCACCGCCCACGATTACCTGCTGGAGCGGCTACGGGAGATAAAGCTGGTGTGAGGTGAAAGGTGTCCCCACGCCGACGCCTACCCCGAATCCTTCAGATTGGCCGGGCCGAACCCGAGCGGGATCAGCGCCGAGATCGGGTCGACCCGCGTCTGCGTGCCGTCGCCGTTGGACGAGATCACCGCCACATCGGCGCCGGAGAGCTGCGCTGCCTCGAGGATCGACTGGCGGCAGCCGCCGCAGGAGGTGACAAGTGAATCACCTTTCAACTTCCCATCCGCCACATGACCGCCCGCGACGGCGATCCGTGCCACCCGATCGAGGCCGAAGGCGGCCTGGGCGGCGGTGAGGGCGGCGATCTCGGCGCAGATTCCGAGCCGGTAGCAGGCATTCTCCATGTTGGCGCCGACCGCGATTTCGCCGTCGACCGATTCAATCGCGCAGCCGACGCTGAAGCGGGAATAAGGGGCGTAGGCGCGGAGCGCCGCCTCGCGGGCGCGCTCGACGAGGGAGCGGGGGGCGTCTTCGGTCATCGCGCTACCTCATAGAGGAGCCGCGGGCAAAGCATAAGGGACCTCTGGCGCAGCCCCTTTTTGCCGCTAGGTTGCGCGCGCCAAGCAGGCGATTCGGGGGCGCCCGCCTGCCGCAAAACCATAAGTGTCTGCGGCTTTACCGCGCAAAACGAGGAGCTTGCCCGATGTCCCCGCGCCCCCTGCGCCATGCCCTCGCCGCCGCCGCGGCATTCGCTTCGCTGACCTTCGCCGCCTCGCCGGCCTGCGCCTGGGGCAAGACCGGCCACCGCGTCGTCGCCGCCATCGCAGACCACGGCCTTAGCGCGGAGGCGCGGGCCCACGTCCGGCTGCTGCTGGGCAGCGAGAGCCTTGACGAAGCCGCGACCTGGCCTGACGACATGCGCTCCGACCCGGACCCGTTCTGGCAGAAGACGGCGTCCCCCTGGCATTATGTCACCGTCCCCGGCGGCGAGTATGACATGGCGCCGCCCGAAGGCGACGCGGTCACCGCCCTCCGCCGGTTCCGCGCGCTGCTGCTCGATCCCAAGGCGTCGATGAAGGACAAGCAGATGGCGCTGCGCTTCATCGTCCACATCGTCGGCGATCTTCACCAGCCGCTCCACGTCGGCCAGCCGGGCGACCATGGCGGCAACGACGTCAAGCTCAACTTCGCCGGACGACCCTCCAACCTCCATTCGGTCTGGGACACGGGCCTCGTCGACGACGAGCAGCTCTCCTTCACCGAATTCGCCGAGCGGCTCGCGCGGCGCACGACGCCCGAGCAGGTCATCGCCTGGAGCGACCCCAACCCGCTCGACTGGATCCGCGAGAGCGCCTCGATCCGCCCGACCGTCTATCCGCCGCCGGGCACCACCGACCTCGGCTGGGATTATATCTACAGGTACCGGCCGGTGATGGAGGAAAGGCTGGCGCAGGCGGGCGTCCGGCTCTCGGCCTATCTCAACGAACTGTTCCGCGGCCCCGACGCGTCGGCCGAACCTCTCTCCCGCGCCGGCCGCACCCGCCGCCACCGCCTCTGAGGCTCAGCGGAAGGGGGGCTCGTCGAAGCTCCTGAGCTTGCGCGAGTGGAGGTCGGCGCCCTGGCGCTGGAGGATGCGCAGGGCCTCGATGCCGATGCGGAGATGCTGGCTGATCGCGCGTTCGTAAAAGGCGTTGGCCTGGCCGGGCAGCTTGATCTCGCCGTGGAGCGGCTTGTCGGAGACGCAGAGCAAGGTGCCGTAGGGGACCCGGAAACGGTAGCCCTGGGCGGCGACGGTGGCGGACTCCATGTCGATCGCCACCGCGCGGCTCTGGTTGAAGCGCAGCGCCGAGGACTGGAAGCGCAGCTCCCAATTGCGGTCGTCGGTGGTGACCACGGTGCCGGTGCGCAGCCGCCCCTTCAATTCCTGCGGCTCCTCCCCAGTCACCTGCGCGGCGGCGTCGAACAAGGCCTGTTGCACCTCGGCGATCGGCGCGATCGGAATCTCGACGGGAAGGGTGTCGTCGAGAACGTGGTCGTCGCGCAGATAGGCATGGGCGAGCACATAGTCGCCGATCGTCTGACTCGGGCGCAAGCCGCCGCAATGGCCGATCATCAGCCACACTTCCGGGCGGAGCACGGCGAGATGGTCGCAGATCGTCTTGGCGTTGGACGGGCCCACGCCGATGTTGACGAGGGTGATGCCGCCGCCCTTGGCGCCGATCAGATGGTAAGCGGGCATCTGCACCTTGCGCCAGGCGCCGGCCGCGACTTCGGCCACCGGATCCTCGGTCTCGCGCGTGACGAAGACGCCGCCCGGAGTCGATAGCGCCTCATAGGGGCTGTCCTCGCGCTTCAACTCGTCGGCCGCCCAGCGGACGAATTCGTCCACGTAGCGGACGTAGTTGGTGAAGAGCAGGTAGCGCTGGGTGTGCTCGACCGGGGTGCCGGTATAATGGCGCAGCCGGGCCAGGCTGAAATCGACGCGCGGGCCGTCGAACAAAGCCAGCGGGCGGTCGGCGTGGCGGCTGAAATCCCAGGTGCCGTCCGCCACCTCGTCGCCGATATGGGCGAGCTCGGTGGTCGGAAACCACCGGGCGAGATCGGCGGCCTTCACCTCGTCTAGACGGAGGTCGTCTGTGCCGTCGAGCACATAGGGATAGGGAATCTCGCTCGCCGAGCGGCCGACCGAGACCTCGATCTGATAATCGCGGACCAGATATTCCAGCTGCTCGGTCAGATATTTGCGAAAGTGGCGCGGCCGGGCGATGCTGATCGCGTAGCGGCCGGGCTGGTTGAGCCGGCCGAAAGCGCGCGGCGGGAAGCGGGCGGGCCGGTCGTGGCCATAGTCGATGCGCAGCTCGGGATAAGCGAAGAGACCGGCGGCGCGGGCTTCCGCATCGGGCCTCTCACCTCGGAGCAGGTAACGGGCAAGGGCGCTGCGCAAGGCCGCGATCGACTCGTCGAACATCTCGCAGAGCGAATCGATCAGCTGGGGAATATCGTCGACGCCGGTCACCGGCGGCTCGCGAGAGCGGGGCGGGGGTACATTGCGGCGGCATAAGCCAAGGCGGCCCGCCGCGCAATTTCGCGCGGGGGGAGGGAGGGCGGCGAAGTGGCCCAAAGGCAACGCCTTTGGGTTTTTAGCCTTTGTTTGTGGGTAAGTTGGCCGACGGGGTTGGTGGCGGGCGGCGGCTCGGCTATCCGAGGGATCAGAGCGATTCTTGCGGGAGGATCGCTGACGACAATCATTCTCGCACGGGGGCTCATGGCGCCGCTTCGCGAAGGCGGCGAAAGTCCCCGGTCAGAGTTGAACCGTCACGTTTCTGGGGCAAGGCGCGCTCGCACCGCCAAGCTAGGGGTTGGGAAAAGATGAAGAAATTCGTGCTCTTGTGCGCCACCAGCGCGCTCGCCATTCCGTCTGCCGCCTTCGCCCAGTCGACCGGCACGGTCGAAGCGGAAAAGGACGCCATCATCGTCACCGGCACCCGCGCCAAGCAGGTGAACGGAGTCGAGGTGCCCGACACGTCGAAGACGCGCGAGGTGCTGAACCAGGAGTTCATCCAGCGCCAGACCCCGGGCCAGACCATCAACGAGACGATCAACCAGCTCCCCGGCGTCAGCTTCACCAACAACGATCCGTTCGGCTCGTCGGGCGGCACGCTGATCATCCGCGGCTTCGACAACAGCCGCATCTCCGAGACGTTCGACGGCATTCCGCTGAATGACACCGGCAATTACGCGATCTTCTCCAACCAGCTGCTCGATCCCGAGCTGATCGAGCAGGTCAACGTCAGCCTCGGTTCGACCGACGTCGACAGCCCGACCGCCTCGGCGACCGGCTCGACGGTCAACTTCCGCACCCGCAACCCGTTCGAGGAGTTCGCCGCGCGGATCCAGGGTTCGTACGGCACCTTCCACGACGGCGACTTCTTCCGGATGTTCGGGGTGATCGACACCGGCAAGTTCGGGCCGTTCGGCACCCGCGCCTACGGCTCGGCCAGCATGGCCACCAACGATTTCGTCTACGGCCACCGCGGCAAGATCCGCAAACAGCAGTTCAACGCCAAGATCTACCAGCCGATCGGCTCGAACGGCGACTTCATCTCGGTCGCCGGCCACTATAACGAGAACCGCAACAATTTCGGCGGCTCGCTGCCGTTGCGCCAGGATCTGGTGAACTGCCAGCCGACTCCGAACCAGACTGCGGCTCAGGCGGCGACCTGCGCCGCGCCGCGCGTCGTCGGCTCCGCCGCCGGCAACCGCTTCCCACTGAGCCGCGACGAGCGCGACTACACGATCGCCCGCTGCCAGACTAACCAGGTGGCCCGGCCGGGCCTCGCCGACGTCGCCAACAATTGCGGCAGCGATTTCGAGGAGCGCTACAACCCGTCCAACACCGGCAACATCCGCGTCAACTCGCGCTTCACCCTCGCCGACGGCCTGATCCTGACCGTCGACCCGAGCTTCCAATATGTGAAGGCGAACGGCGGCGGCACCGTCGTCGGCCAGGAAGGCCTGCGCGACGTCAATCCGACCGGCGGCACGGCCACTCCGAACCAGTGCGTCGCCACGCCGAACGCCGCCAATTTCAGCTGCCAGACCGGCTATATCGGCGGCACGCCCTATTTCGGGCGCGACCTCAACGGCGACGGCGACCGGCTGGACACGGTCCGGGTGCTCGCGCCCAGCCAGACCCAGACCAACCGCTACGGCGTCATCGCGGGCCTGCGCTACAAGATCAGCGAGACGCAATCGATCCGGATCAACTACACCTTCGACCGCGGTCGCCACAGGCAGACCGGCGAGACCATGCTGCTGCAGCCCAACGGCGAGCCGTTCGACGTCTTCCCGGTCAACAGCCCGCTGGCGGACGTCAGCGGCAACATCCTGCAGAAGCGAGACCGCCTGTCCCTGGCGATCCTCAACCAGGTTTCGGGTGAGTATCGCGGCGAGTTCATCGACCGCCGGCTGTCGGTGAACATCGGCGTCCGCGCCCCGTTCTTCAAACGCGACCTCAACAACTTCTGCGCGACTTCGAGCGCCAGCGGCTTCGTCGAGTGCTTCTCGAGCAACAGCGCCGCCCAGGCGGCGTGGCTGGCGAACAACCCGACGGTCGCAATCGGCGGCGGCGTCAACGCGCCGGTGCAGGGGCCGCAGCGCCGGATCTTCAAGTATAACAAGATCCTGCCGAACGCCGGCTTCGTGTTCGATTTCACGCCGACGATCAGCCTGTTCGCCAATTACTCGAAGGGCCTTCAGGTCCCGAGCACGGACAATCTCTACAACAGCTTCTTCTTTCCGATCACGACCGCGCAGGCGAAGCCTAAGCCGGAGACGACCGACAATTTCGACGTCGGCCTTCGCCACCGCTCCAACACGGTGATGGCGCAGATTTCCGGCTGGTACACGATCTTCCAGAACCGTCTCGCCACCGCCTACGATCCGGATCTCGACCAGAACGTATTCCGGAACCTCGGCACCGTGCACAAATACGGCGTCGACGGCAGCATCGCCTGGCAGGCGATCCCGAAGACCCTAGGAGTCTACGTCTACGGTTCGTACCTCTGGTCGCGGATCCAGGACAACGTCATCGCCGGCGAATGCACCGCGACGGTGACGGCCAGCTGCCCGGCGGGCAGCGTCGGCACGCCGATTCTGGCGCTGACCAAGGGCAAGCGCGAATCGGGCGCGCCGGTCTGGGCCTTTGGCGCGCGCGTCCAGGCCAATCTCGGCCCGGTCGAGATCGGCATCGCGGCGAAGCGCACCGGCCCGCGTTACGTCGACGACGAGAATCTGCCGCTCTTCCTGTGCACCAACGCGACCGGCGGCGGCGCCTTCACCAACGTCGTCGACTGCCCCGGCGCCTCGGCCACACCGCGGACGGCGGCGCTGTTCCAGGTCTACGGCGCCAAGGTTCCAGCCTACACGACCGTCAACCTCGACGTACGCGTGCCGCTCGGCTGGGCCGGCTTCAACGACGACACCTACTTCCAGTTCAACGTCTCGAACCTGTTCGACAAATTCTATGCCGGCAATTTCGGCGGCCAGTTGCTGAACACGAGCGTGCCCTTCGTGCAGCTCGGCGCGCCGCGCGCGTTCATCGGCACGCTGGTGGTCGGCTTCCACAACCGCGGCCACTAAGCCCCGGACAGAGAAGGAGCCGCCGCGCCTCAAGCGGGCGCGGCGGCTCTTTTTTTCGAGGCGGGTTCGTGCTCTCACCCTCCACCGCCCTGGAGTGGCGGGCCCCTCCCTGTTCCCGGGAGAGAGGGGAAGGAGGCTAGCCGCCGTGTTTGGCGTTTGGATCCGGCGGCGGTCCTTCGGAGCGGGTGACGCTGGTCAGCTGGCAGCGTTGCCCCTCCGCCAGGATGGCGCTGTAGCGGTCGAGGCGGTCGCCCGGGGAGGCGATGAACCCGAGGGCATTGGCGGTGCGCAGCCGCGGGCAGGGCGCCATCGTCCGCACCAAATACCAGCCGCCCATCATCGAGCGGACCCAGAGCGCGTCCGGACCCGCCACCTTCCACTCGACGATGCCGTCGCTGCCGGCATAGGGGATCCAGGTCTCGGCGCCCGGCGCCGGAGGCGGCGAGGCGTCCGCGCAGCCGCCGAGCAGAGCGCCGCCGACCAGGAAGGGGATGAGGATCGAGGGTCGCATGTCACCTCCAGCGTTGCTCGACCAGCCTATCAGACAACCCGCCGCGCCGCCATTCGATCCGGGGGTGGGCGGGTCAGGCGGGCCGCCCCGACGCGCGGCGCATGCGGCGCCACAGCCACAGCGGCAGCGCCCGCACCGGGCCCGTGACCTTCAGCCAGGCCGGCTCCTCGGCGCCAGCGCCGACCGAAGCGATCTTCCGCCGCGCCTCCGAGAGCTTGTACCGCAGGCCCGGGGCCATCCGGAAATGCGAGAGGTGGACCCCGACCGTGCCGAGGACGCTCTCGTCCAGCTCGGCGTCGGCGCCGCCCCGCACCATGGCGTCGCGAGCCACCGCCATGAGGAAGCGGACGGCGCGGCTCGCCCGCAGCTCGGCCTCGAGGCGAGGCGCGAGCGGCAGGCCGAGCAGCTCGCTCGAGAGGAGCAGTGCCGCCGCCGCCGAACGGCCGGCCCCGAGCTCGGCGGCGCGGCGGTAGAGGCGCTCGACCTCCTCCGGTGGCTCCCTGCTGACCAGGGCCGCAACGTCCGCCAGCCATTTGAGCCGCGACCAGGCGTGGGTGGCGCCGTGGACGCAGAGATAGGCGAACAGCTCGTCGCGGGCGAGTGTGGGGACCGCCATGCCGGGTGCGAGCTCGACCCACTGGGCGGGCGAACGCGCCGAGACGCCGGGCAGCATCCGCTCGTTGTCGACGAGGCTGCTGTGCAGCTCGACGACGACGCCGTCGCGGCGCCAGATGCTGTGCTTGTTGCGCTGCGTCCAGGCCATGACCTCGTCGAAGCCTGCCTCCCGATGCGGCGAGAGGCAGCAGGCGCCTTCCTCGAGCAGCATCCGCACGGCTCCGGAATAATCGGCGGGATCGAGGACGACGTCGACGTCGCTGGCGCGCTTCACCGCCAGCGTGCCGTAGGCGAGCTGGTTCAGCGCGACGCCTTTCACCAGCCGGAAGGCGAGGCCTCGCGCGTCGAGCGCGACGGCGAGCTTGCGGGCGGCGGCGGCGAAGGCGAGGTTCTGGCGCGCGATGCCGGCGGCGGCGGCGGCGAGCCCGGCTTCGACGCCGGCGGCCGCAGCGATATCGGCAGCCCTCAGAGCATCGTGGACGAGACCTTCCACCCGGTGCCGGGCCACGACCTTTCGAAACAGGTTCCAGTCGATCCTCTCGGCCGCGGCGGCGCGGACCGCCTCGTCGCGCGCCGCGGACGGCGGCCAGCGGCAACAGGCGGCGACGAGGCGAAATTCGGGAGGAAAGGGCAAAGGGGCTCTCAAATGGGGTCGCAGCCCGTCTTACCCCAGCGCTTCTTCCCGCAACAAGAGTTGCCACTCGCCCGCCGCTTCCGGTAACCCCGCACCGTGACCGCCTCCGCGCCCCCGCGCCGCCGCGCCCGCCGGGGCACCAGCGACCTCCTCCTCCTCGCCGAGGGGCTGGCGACGCTCGCCGGCGCAAGCGTCGCGATACGCCTGCTGCCGTTCCGCCGGGTTGCGGCGGCCGCGTCGCGCGGCGCCGCGGCTCCCGGCCCGGCGCCGGACGACGCGCGGATGCGCAAGTTGCGCTGGGCGGTCGAGGCCTGGGGCAGGCGGGCGCCGTGGCGGGCAGTCTGCTTCCAGCGTGGGCTTGCTTTGCACATCATGCTGCGCCGCCGCGGGATCGATTCGCGGCTCCATTACGGCGTGTCCCCGACCGGCAAGGCAGGCCTCTCGGCGCATGTCTGGATCAGCGTCGGCGGCCGGACCTGGCTCGGCGGCGAGGAGGCCGGGCGCTTCGCCTTGCTGGCGACTTTCCCCGACGATCGCGGCGAAGCGTGACCGCGCCGGGGCGCAATCCCTTGAGCGGAGGCGGTTTTCCCTAGTGTCGGGGAGCGAACATAAGTAAAGGGCCAGCCGGGTCGGGCTTCGGGCAATGATGCTGAAGGTTTTGAGAGTGATGGCGCTCGCGCTCCCGCTTTGCACGGGGGAGGCGGCCCTGTGCCAGGCGAACGCGCAGCCGAACGCGGCCCCCTCGCTGCCGCCGCCTTCGACCGACCCGATGAAGATCGACTTCGCCAGCGACCCCGTCCTGCGCCTCTCTCGCAGCCAGGTCTCGCCCGAATTCTTCCGCGCCACGATCGACGCCGCAGTGGAGCGCCATCCCTCGACCCAGGAGGCGGCGGCGCTCACCTCCGAGGCGCGCTACGTCGTCGCCGAGGCCAACGAGCGGCGGCGGCCGTCGCTCGACCTCAGCGTCACGTCCTACAAGGTGATCGCGCGCAAATTCTCCAACGACCCTCAGAACATCATCGAGCGGTCGCGGCCCGACCAGAGGACCGACGCGACGCTCTCGGTCAGCCAGACCATCTTCGACTTCGGCGCCGGCGCGGACCGCGTGCTCGCCGCCGGCGCGCGCCTCCGGGCGGCGGCGGCGGACGCGGAGGCCAATGCCGACCAGATCGCCCTCTCCTCGATCGCCGCCTGGTACGACGTCTTCGCCTATCGGGCGCTGGTCGGGCTTACCGAGGATTTCGTCCGCAACCAGGAGGAATTGCGCGCAGCGGTCGAGGAGCGGATCCGCCAGGGCGTGTCGGCGCCGGGCGACACGGCGCGGGTCGAAAGCTACCTCGCCTCCGCGCAGACGCGGCTGGCCGGTTTCCGCCGCCAGCTTGCCAATGCCGAGGCCCGCTACACCGAGCTGGTCGGGACGCCGCCGCCCGCCAATCTGCAGCGGGCGCCGGTCGCGACCTTGCCCAACATCAGCCGCGACGCCGCCTCGCTGAAGGCGATGAGCGGGCCGCAGTCGCGCTCGGCCCAGGCGCAGGCCGATTCGGCCCGGCAGGAGGCGCGGGCAACCAGGGCCGACCGTTTTCCGCAGATCGGGGTCGGAGTCGACGCCGGCCGCTACGGCGTGTTCGAGAACGCCACAGACTATGACATTCGCGGCCGGATCACGATGCGCCAACGCCTGTTCGGCGGCACCGAGGCGCGGCTCGCCGAGGCCCAGGCCCGCGCCCGCTCTGCGGACGCGCGGGCGACCCGCATCCGCGACGAAGCGGCGCGCGACGCCTCGATCGCCTGGTCGGACGTGGCCGCGCTCGAGGACCAGCTGCGCGCGATGGAGGCGAGCTACATCGCCAGCCGCCGCTCGCGCGACGTTCTGGTCGAGCGCTTCATCAAAGCCCGCGGCAATCTGTTCGACGTGGTCGCGGCGGAAGATTCCTATTTCGAAACCGCCACCGCCTACATAAGAGCGCTGAGCGAGCTCGACGCCGCCCGCTACGTGCTGCTGTCGAAAACCGGCGGGCTGCTGGCTGAGCTCGGCATCAATCCGGAGAAAGTCGGCGGCCGGCGTGACTGAGCACTCGATCCCGATCCCCAAGACCCGCTTCGCGCCGTGGCTGATGGAGCCGATGCGGCGCAATCGCAGCGTCTATCTGAAGGTCGCGCTCGCCGCGGTGATGATCAACATTTTCGGGCTGATGACCTCTTTGTTCACGATGACGGTCTACGACCGGGTGGTGCCGAACAACGCCACCTCCTCGCTGGTGGCGCTGTCGATCGGGCTCGCCATCGTCGTCATCTTCGATTTCGCGCTGAAGCTGCTGCGCGCTTATTTCGTCGACATCGCCGGCGCCTCGATCGACCGGGAAGTGGGTGAAACCCTGTTCGGCCGGCTGCTCAGCCTGCGCCTGGATCTCAAGAAAGGCTCGACCGGGTCGCTGACCGGCCTGATGCGCGAATTGGAGGCGCTGCGCGACTTCTTCGCCTCGGCGACGATGACCGCCATCGTCGATCTGCCCTTCATCTTCCTGACCCTGGGCCTGGTCGCGATCATCGGCGGCAAGGTGGTGTTCGTGCCGGCGGCGGCGATCCCGATCGTGATCGGGGTCGGGCTGCTCACCCAGCCGGCGATGGACCGGCTCGCCGCCCGCTCGATGGGCGAGGGGCTGCAGAAGCAGTCGGTGCTGGTCGAGACGGTCGGCGGGCTGGAGACGGTCAAGGCGACCGGCGCCGGGCGGCTGCTGGCGCTGCGCTGGGCGCGGGCGGTCGAGCAGCACAGCGCCTCGTCGCTGCGCCAGCGGCTGGTCGCCAGCATCGGCATCACCACCGCGACCTCGGCGGGCACCATCTCCTATGCCGGCGTGGTGGTGCTCGGAGTTGGGCTCATCGCCAAGCAGGAGATGACGATGGGCGGGCTGATCGCCTGCTCGATCCTCGCCGGCCGGGCGATCGCGCCGCTCGCCCAGATTTCGCAGTTGTTGTCGCGGATGACGACGACGCGCACCGCCTACCGGCAGCTCAACCAGATGATGAACCTGCCGCCGGAAGGGCCGTCGGGCGAGGGGCTGAAGCTCTCCGGCGTCAAGGGCCGGATCGAGTTCCGCAACGTCTCGTTCCGCTATCCGGGGGCACCGGAGAAGACGCTCGACGGGCTGAACTTCGTGATCGAGCCGGGCGAGCATGTCGCCCTGCTCGGCCGGGTCGGCTCGGGCAAGTCGACCATCGCCCGGCTGATCCTCGGCCTCTACCCCCCGGAAGAGGGGGTGGTGATGATCGACGGCACCGACATTCGCCAGCTCGATCCGGTCGAGCTGCGCCGCCACCTCGGCGCCGCGCTGCAGGAGAGCGTGCTGCTGACCGGCTCGGTGCGCGAGAATATCGTGCTCGGCCGCGAGGAGGTGGACGACGAGGAGCTGCTCCGCGCTTCCGAGCTGTCGGGGACCCACGGCTTCATCGGCCAGGTGGCGAACGGCTATGACCTCCGCCTCGCCGACCGCGGCGAGGGATTGTCGGGCGGCCAGCGCCAGTCGATCGCGCTCGCCCGGGCGCTCGCCGCGCGGCCCAGGATCGTCCTGTTCGACGAGCCTACCAGCGCGATGGATTCGCAGAGCGAGACCGCCTTGCTCCAGCGGCTGCAGGGCGAGCTCAAGGACCGCACCCTCGTCCTCATCACCCACCGGCCGCCTCTGCTGGCCCTGGTTTCGCGAATCCTCCTCATCGAGCGCGGCCGGGTGGTGGCGGACGGGCCGCGCGACGAGGTGCTGAAGCGCATCTCCCAGCCGCAGACGCCGGCGCCGCGGGCGGCCTGAACCGATGAACGCCCACCACACTCATATCGAGGATCTCGCCGGCCGCATCCGGCCGCGCGCCGCCTCGAACGTTTTGCTCTGGGTGGTGGCGGTCTTCTTCGTCGCCTTCTTCACCTGGGCGTCGCTGACCAAGCTCGACCGCACGGTCAAGGGCATGGGCCGGGTGGTCGCCAGCTCGCATTTGCAGGTGATCTCGAACCTCGAGGGCGGGATCGTCGAGGCTATCCTGGTCAAGGTCGGCCAGGCGGTGCAGCGCGGCGAGGAGCTGATCCGCCTCGACCGTACCCAGAGCGGCAGCGAGCTCGGCAGCGGCGAAGCCTCGGTCAACGCGCTGGCGGTCAAGATCGCCCGCCTCTCGGCCGAAGTGGCGGGGCGCGAGCCTTCCTACCCCGCCTCGGCCGACCCCGAGGTTCAGAACCAGGTGCAGATCGAGCGCTCGCTTCACGCCTCGCGCCTGGCCGAGCTGGCGGCGATCGCCGGCACCGGCCAGGCGCGAATCTTGCAGGCCAACAAGGCGGTGATGGAAGCCGAGGCGACCTACGACGCCAAGGTCTCGGCTCGCGACGCGCGGCGGCACGAGCTGGATATCATCCGGCCGCTGGTCGAGAAAGGCATCGAGCCGCGCATGTCGCTGGTCGACGCCGAGAGCCAGTACGCGGTCGCGACCAGCGAGGCGGCGGCGGCGGCGGCCTCGATCGCCCGCGCCCGCGCCTCGATCAACGAGGCGCAATCGGCGACCGCCCAGCAGCAGCAGGACTGGCGCACCCTCGCCGCCAACGAGCTGGCGACGGCGCAGGGCGAGCTCTCCGCCCGCCGAAGCGCCATCCCGGCGCTCGCCGAGAAGCTGGCCCGGACCAGCGTCCGCTCGCCGGTCGCCGGCCATATCAACCGGGTCCTCGTCACCACCGTCGGCAGCGCCGTTCCGCCCGGCCAGCCTTTGGTCGAGATCGTCCCCTCCGAGGAGAGCCTGCTGATCGAGGCGATGGTTCGGCCGCAGGACATCGCCTTCGTCCGGGTCGGGCAGAAGGCGCGGGTCAACATCACCGCCTACGACCCTTCGGTCTACGGCTCGCTCCACGGCAATGTTGTCGCCATCGCCCCCGACGTGATCACCAACGAAAAGAGTGGAGAGACCTTTTACACCGTCCAGGTGCGGACCACTTCCAACGAGCTCAAGGACCATTACGGCCATCCGCTGCCGATCGGCACCGGCATGGTCGCCGACGTCAGCCTGCTCGGCGACAAGCGCTCGATCCTCCAATACATCCTGACTCCGATTACCCGGCTGACCGAAACGGCGGGGCGCGAATAGGGTTTATCGTTTCGCGTCCGTGACATGCCGGGCAGAGGTAAGACGTCAATTCCGCCTCCCGCTTAACCCAGATTAAGCGAAACGGCTGGACCCTACCCCTCCGCTGTGGCATCACTTGCCGATTGAGCGCGGCGTGCCACCCCGGCCCAGCCGCTAGTTCGCGATTCTCCCGGGGGGGATACCAAAATGGCCGTCGTAACCGTTACCCGCACCAGCGCTCTGTTCAACGACCAGGACGGCGATGGCTATATCGATCCCGGCGATACCCTGATCACCCACATCCGGCTGATCAACCCGCCCGGCTCCCCCAACATCACGGCGGCCAATTTCCAGGACAATCTGAACGGAGTCACCCTCGTCCCCGGGACGGTGACCGTCACCCCGATCGCCAACGACGACAATCTCGGCACGATCACCGGCAACACCCCCCAGACGTTCAACTATTCGACCATCCTCGCGAACGATTACGATCCAGACGACAACACGCCGAGCTTCACCGTCCAGATCGGGTCGGCGACCCACGGGGCCGTCACCGACAATGGCGACGGCACGTTCAACTTCACGCCCGACACGGGCTATGTCGGCGGCGCCTCCTTCACCTATTTCGTCACCAACGACGGCCTGCAGTCGATCTCGAGCGGCACCGTCAACATCACCGTCCAGGGCCTCGTCTGGTACGTCGACAGCAGTGCGGCGCCCGGCGGCGACGGCAGCTACGGCCATTCCTTCACCGATTTCAGCCAGCTCAACGGGGCCGGCGACAAGGACGGCGCTGGCGATACGATCTACGTCCACGGCACGGTCAACCAGGGCCTCACGCTCGAGGCGCAGGAGAAGCTGTACGGCGACGGCAACGCGTTCAGCGTCAACGGCCACACGATCAGCGTCGGCGGCAGCACGTCGACCTTGAGCGCGACCAGCGGCAACGTCGTCACGCTGGCAACCGACAACGAGGTCAAGGGCGTCACCCTGAACGCCAACGGCGCCGGCGTTGTCGGCATGGCCAACACGGCCGTGACGAGCGTCACGACCGGGGCCAACACCCTGCTCGGCAACCACCTCGTCTTCACCGGCGCGGGCGAGGCGATCAAGATCGACTCCGGCGGCAACCTCAATTTGACCGTCGACTCGCTGACCAGCAGCGGCTCGTCGACCAACGCCGTCCAGCTCGCCGGCACCGCGTCGAGCGGCACGGGCCTCATTACCGGCACCGTCAACATCACCACCGGCACGATCAGCGGCGCGACCAGCTCGGCCGTCCTGCTCGGCGTGGGCGGCGGCGGCACCGCCAATTCGGGCGGCAACGTCAACCTCACCTATGGCGGCACGATCGCGAGCGGCACCGGCTCGGCGGTCGAGATCGAGGACCGCACCGGCGGCTCGGCGACCTTCTCCGGCAACATCACCCACAACGGCGCGGCCGCCTTCGGCATCCGTATGGACGGCAATGCCAGCTCGACGGCGACGTTCAGCGGACAGTCCATCTCCCTGACCGGCACCGGGGCGGGCATTGGCGCGAGCATCACCAACAATACCGGCTCGACGATCAACTTCACGCCTGCCGGCGGCGGCAACGGCCTCGACATCACGACCAACAGCGGCACCGGCATGACCTTCACCGGCGGCGGCACTCTGAACCTAACCGGCGCGGGCAACACCGTCGCGACGACGAGCGGCAAGCTGCTCGACTTCCAGAACGGCAGCGTCGGCGCCAGCCACGTCGCCTTCGCCTCGCTGACCCAGAGCGGCGGGACGGTGACTGGTACGGCGGTCAACTTCACCAACATCGACAGCAACCAGGTCAATATCGGCAGCATCTCGGTGGCCGCGGCGAGCGGGGACGGCATCCGGATCGACGGCGGCAGCTCGAGCGCCTTCACCATCGGCAACACGACGGTCAGCAGCATCACCAACGCCGCCAACCACGGCATCGAGCTCAACGGCAACGTCGCCAGCGTCACCTTCAACGGCAATGTCAACGTCACCACCGGCAGCGCCGCCGCCGGCATCTCGCTCGACAACAATTCGGGCTCGATCAGCTTCACCGGCGGGACCAAGAACGTCACCACGACGGGCGGGACCGGCCTCAATATCACCGCCAACAGCGCGGCGATCGACTTCCACAATGGCGGGTTCGTGCTCAACACCGGCGCGGGCAAGGGCATCTCGGCCGCCGGCGCCGGCACGCTGCAGATCCACGGCACCGGCAACACGATCTCGACGACCACCGGCCAGGCGATCGACATCAGCGGAGTCCAGTCGGCCGGAATCACCCTTCAGTCGGTCAACGCCACCGGCCAGGTGGTCAGCAAGAACGACATCTCGCTGGTCAATATGGGCTCGGGAGGCTTCACCATCACCGGCACCGGCACTACCGCCGGCTCGGGCGGAACGCTCAACGGCGCGACCGGTACCGACGGCACCGACACCCAGGGCAGCGGCATCTACATCAACAACACGAACAACATCAGCCTGTCGTACATGAACTTCGCGGGGACGTATCAGGCCTACGGCATCCGCGGCATCACAGTGAACAACTTCCTGCTGAAGGACAGCAACTTCACCGGCGTCTACGGCACGACCAGCGCCGGCGCCAATCTTGAAGGCACGATCCGCTTCGACAATCTTATCGGGGCGGGCACGTTCAAGGGCGATTCGATCGGCGGCGCCTTCACCGACAACCTCCGCATCGACAACACGACCAGCGGCAGCACCCTGAACCTGACCGTCGAAGACGACGGCGCTTTCGCCGGGAAGTTTACCGCCAACGACGCCACCAACGGCAATAACGGCATCACCGTCACCACCAACAACGATTCCAACCTGTTCATGCTGGTCAACGGGATCGACTTCACCGACATCCACCAGACCGGCATCGTCACCCGCGCCTTCGGAACGTCGAACCAGGAGCTGACGTTCGAGAACAGCACCTTCACCCATCCCGATCTCGCCAAGCCGCCGTCGAGCACGGGCGGCGGCGCGATCGACATCGGCGGCACCGGCGGCGGCGCCTCCTGGAGCGTCGATTATTCGATCGTCAACAACCAGGTCACCGGCGCGCAGGGCACCGCCATCGCGGCGCAGTTCGTCGGCACGGCCGGCATCGCCCACGGCTTCATCAGCGGCAATACGATCGGCACTCCCGGCGTCGCCGGCTTCCAGGGCGGCCAGACCCAGGTCGGAGTCGCCCAGGGCGGCGCCGCGATCAGCGTCAGCATGGAGCAGGACCCGACGGCGGCGACCGGCAGCATCCTCGAGCAGTTCGTCACCATCCAGAACAACGTGATGGCCGATTTGAAGGACGGCTTCGGCATCCGTATCCGCTCGGCGAACGGCCAGAACGCGACGACCCATCCGATCATGGAAGTGACGGTCACCGGCAACACTGTCGAGCAGATGTCCGGCAACGTCAAAGCCCCGTTCTACGCCTTGGCCGGCGGCAACGATCCGGACTTCGGCACGGTCGGCCTCGACGTGCGCAACAACACGTTCGACGTGTCGGGCGCCGCGGTGACGCCGAACAAGGCCTATGGGCCGATGTACCTCGACCAGATCGCCTTCACCAACTCGTCTTACTATCTGCCCGGCTATACGGGCACGCAGGGCGAGAGCTACGGCGGCACGGCCAGCCGCCAGCTCACCAACTTCTTCGCCGACGCCTCCCACCTCAACAATCTGATCAACACGTCCGCGCCGATAACCGGCGACGCCACCTATCTGGTCTGGGCGCAGGACGCGAAGCTGACCAACAGCACGCTCCAGCCCGCGCAGACCGGCAGCAACACCCAGCTTCCGCCGGCGGCGGAGCTGACCTTCGCCCCGCAATCCACCAACGGCGCAATCCAGGACAAGCCGCTCGGCGATCCGGGCGTCAGCACTTCGGAAGAGAATGGCGCGGGCGGCGCCACCGGCTCCGAGGGCAGCGGCGGCATCGGCACCGATCAGGGCGGCGCGCCCGGCCCGGTCCCGGTCGATTCATCGCCGGTCGTCGACGACGGCGTCGTCAGCCAGGCCGAGATCAGCTTCCTGGTCGACCAGGCGATCGCCCGCTGGGCGGCCGCCGGCGCGACCCCCGACCAGCTCGCGGCGATGCGCGGAGCGAACTTCCTCGTCGCCGACATGCCCGGCGTCGAGGCCGGCACCAGCTCCGGCCACGACATCCTACTCGATTCTAACGGCGCCGGCTTCGGCTGGTTCGTCGACGCGACCCCGGGCGACGATGCCGAGTTCAACGGCTCCGGCACGCGCCTGATGGCCAATGAGGGCGGCCCGGCGGCCGGCAAGCTCGACCTCCTGACCGTGATCATGCACGAGCTCGGCCACCAGGCCGGCCTCGTCGACGACTACAATGCCAACGACGTCGCCGACCTGATGTACGGCTACACCAACCCCGGCGAGCGGCGGCTGCCGGCGCAGGGCGAGGCGGCCAATGCCGCGCCCGGCTCGGTGACCGGCGACGTCTTCTCGCTGACTCCGATCTACACCGTGCCGACGCTCAACGCCGGCAAGACCGTCGAGGTCAGCTTCCAGTCGACCTTCAACAACCTCCCGGCCGGCCAGATCAGCCCGGACGTCAACACCTCCACGGTCACCTACAACGACCCGGCGGCGAAGAACGTCTCCGGCAGCGAGACCTGGAACACGACCAACTCGACGCTGCAGATCGATTCGCTGGTGCTCGGCGACCGGGTGTTCAACGATCTCAACAAGAACAACTTCTACGATTCCGGCGAGGGCAAGGACGGCGTCGTCCTCAACCTCTACGTCGACAATGGCAGCAATCCGGGCGTGCTCGACGCGACCGACACCTTCGTCACGTCGACGACGACGGCCGGCGGCGGCCTCTATAGCTTCAACGGCCTCGCGCCGGGCGACTACATCGTCCAGGTCGCGGCCGTGAACTTCACAGCCGGCAAGCCGCTGGAGAATTTGCAGAGCGTCCAGGGCGGCGGCGATCCCGACGACAATGCCGACAACGACGACAACGGCGTCGACGCCTATAACGGCACCGTCGCCAGCCAGGCGATCACGCTCAGCTACAACAACGAAGGGCCGGACTTCAATGGGGCCGGCGTCAGCGGCGACGACACCAACAACACGCTCGACTTCGGCTTCCTGCTCAATCTGCCGCCGGATGCGGTCAACGACAGCGTCACGGTGGACGAGGATTCGGGCGCGACCGATCTCACCTCGACCCTGCTCGGCAACGACACCGATCCCGAGAACGACACGCTGACCATCACTAGCGGGACTAACGGCAGCCACGGCACCGTCTCGGTGGTCGCGGGCGTGCTCACCTATACGCCCAACGCCAATTACAATGGCAGCGACAGCTTCAACTACACGATCAGCGACGGCCACAGCCACACCGACACGGCGACGGTCAGCGTCACGATCGGCGCGGTCAACGACCCGGTGACGAACAACGCGCCGACCGAGACGGACGTCTACGAGGACTTCCAGAGCCCGGTCGCCGGCCTCTCGATCAGCGACGTCGACGCCACCCTTGCGCCCGCCGGAGTCTACGAGGTGACGCTGACGGCCACGCACGGCACTCTGACCCTCACCACCCTGACGGGCCTCACCTTCACCGGCGGAAGCGACGGCACCGCCGACACCACGATGACGTTCCACGGGACGCTCAGCGCCATCAACACCGCGCTGGCGACGACCAAGTTCACCAGCGATTCCAATTACGTCGGCGACGCGACGCTCACCATGACCTCCACCGACGATGTCGGCGGCACCGTCGCCACCGGCACCGGCAGCGGCACCAGCGACACCGACATCGTGACCCTGCACGTCCTCAACACCAACGACGCGCCGGCCGGCGGCGACTATGTCCACGCCGACTCGAACGAGGACACCGCGGTCACGCTCCTGACGTTCGAGTTCGGTTTCACCGATCCGTTGGACGGCAACGCGCTCGCCGGCGTCAAAATCTCGACCGGGCCGGCGAACGGCACGATCTACTACGATCCGGACGGCGCCGGCGGAGTCGCCCCGACCGCGCTGGCGGCTGGCGACACGATGACCGCGGCCGGCCTCACCGCGAGCAGCTATTATTACCTGCCCAACCAGGATTATGTCGGCTCCGACAGCTTCACCTTCGCGGTGCAGGACAATGGCGGCACCGACCACGGCGGAGTCGATACCGACCAGTCGCCGAACACCTATTCCTTCGCCATCGCGGCGGAGAACGACGCGCCGGTCAACCACCTGCCGCTGCCGCAGACGGTGAACGAGGACCACACGCTCCTCTTCACGTCTGCCAACGCCAATCCGGTGTCGGTGACCGACGTCGACGTCGCCTCGGGCACGATCAGCGTCGAGCTGACCGTCCAGCACGGCGTGCTGGGTGTCGGCGCCAGCGGCGCCACGGTCGGCGGCGCCGGCACGGACGACGTGACGATCAGCGGCAGCCTCAGCGACGTCAACGCCGCCCTCTCCGGCCTCGCCTACACGCCGGACGCCAATTATAACGGCTCCGACACGCTCCACATGGTGACCGACGACGGCGGCGCGACGGGCAGCGGCGGCACCCAGAGCGACATCGACGACCTCTCGATCACGGTCGCGGCGGTCAACGACACGCCGGTCGTCTCCTCGACCCCGCCGGTGACGACCAACGAGCAGACCGCCGTCACGGTGGCCTCAACCGTCACCCTCTCCGACATCGACCTCGACACCTTCAACGGCGGCGCGGGCAATTATTCCGGCGCGACCCTGCGCGCCGCCAACAATGGCGGCGACAGCCCGACCGACCTGTTCACCATCGTCAACGGCGCCAACTACACGGTGAGCGGCGCCAACCTGGTCGACGGCTCGAACAACGTGTTCGCGACCTTCGCCGGCGGCAACGGCACCCAGCTCGTCGTCACCTTCACCAGCACCGGCACGCCGGCGACCACCGCGCTCGTCCAGGACGTCGCGCAGCACATCCAGTACACCTATACCGGCGACGCTCCGCCGGCCTCGGTCGACGTCGTCATCGCGCTCAACGACGGCGATTTCGTCTCCGGCAACCAGGGCATCGAGCCGAACGGCAGCTTCCTCGATTCGATCGCGACCGACGTCGTCACCGTCAACATCACCGCGCTCAACGATGCTCCGGCGGTCGACCTCAACGGCGCCGGCGCCGGCAGCGACACGTCGATCAGCTACACGGAGAATGATGCGGCGACGAAGCTCGCGCCTTCGGCGAACGCCGCGGATCCGGACCTGCTCGACTTCAACACCGGTACCGTCACTTTCCAGTTCAGCAATTCGACGGGCCTCACCGAGGACCGGCTGACCATCGTCAACCAGGGCAATGCGGCCGGCCAGATCGGGGTCTCGGGAAGCAACGTCAGCTACGGCGGCACCCTGATCGGCACCTTCACCGGCGGCACTAACGGCTCGACGCCGCTGGTCGTCACCCTGAACGCCAATGCCAACAACGCCGCCGTCCAGGCGCTGGTGCGCGACGTCGCCTACACCAACGTCTCCGACAATCCGAGCGCCGC
The DNA here is from genome assembly GCA_034668625.1 of Sphingomonadales bacterium. GTDB lineage: Bacteria > Pseudomonadota > Alphaproteobacteria > Sphingomonadales > Sphingomonadaceae > Allosphingosinicella. The sequence goes on along the minus strand of JAXDOX010000034.1, from coordinate 24,712 downwards.
CGACCGCACCGTCACCGTCACCCTCACCGACGGCGACGGCGGCACCAGCAACGTGCCGACGGCGACGGTCCACGTCGCTCCGGTCAACGACGCGCCGGTCGCCAACGACGACAATGTCAGCGCCGTCAAGAACCATTCGGCGACCTACGCGGCCGCCACCCTCACCGGGAACGACACCGACGCCGAGGGCGACACGATCGCGATCACCGCGGTCCACAACGGCTCGAACGGCACAGTGGTGCTGAACGGCGACGGCACCGTCACTTTCACTCCGACCGCCAATTATTTCGGCCCGGCGACCTTCACCTACGACGTCTCGGACGGCCATGGCGGCACCGACACGGCGACGGTCAACGTCGACGTCGAGCCGAACACCCCGCCGGTCGCGAATGACGACAGCCTGACCGCGGTCGAGGACACGCCCAAGACCTATTTGGCCAGCGACTTGATCGGCAACGATACCGACGCCGACGGCGATCCGCTCCACATCAGCGCGGTCAGCAACGCCCAGCACGGCAACGTCGTGCTCAACGGCAACGGCACGGTCACCTTCACCCCGGCGGCCGACTACAACGGCCCGGCGAGCTTCGACTATACGGTGAGCGACGGCCTCGACACCGACACGGCCACCGCCTCGGTGACGGTGAGCGCAGTCAACGACGCGCCGACCGCCGCGGTGAGCGCCACCCTCGCTGCGACCGAGCAGCAGACGACCAACCTCAAGAACACGATGTCGGTCGCCGACGTCGACGCCGCCTCGGGCAACGTCACCGCCACGGTCAGCGTCGATTACGGCATCCTCAACGCCAGCGCCGGCACCAGCGGCGTGGTGCTCTCGGGGTCGGGCACGGCGACGGTGACGATCAGCGGCACGCTCGCCCAGATCAACGACTTCCTCACGACCAACGGCACGAGCAGCTTCGGCTACGTCCCCAACACCGACACGCCGCCGGCCTCGACGACCCTGCACCTGCAGGTCAACGACAACGGCAACACCGGCAGCGGTGGAAGCCTCTCGAGCACGATCCACAATTCGACGATCAACATCACCGCGGTCGACGATCCGCCGGTGGCGCAGCCCGACGCCGTCGCCACCGCCGAGAATGCGGTGCTGGCCGGCAACGTGTTCAACAATAACGGCTCGGGCGTCGACTCAGACGTGGACGGTCCGCCGCTGCAGGTCTCGGCGGTCAACGGAGTCGGGGCCTCGGTCGGCCAGACCATCACTCTTCCGTCCGGCGCCAAGCTGACCCTCAACGCCAACGGCACGTTCAGCTACGACCCGAACGGCGCCTACAACCACTTGACCAACCCGGCGGGCGGCGAGACCGGCGCGTCGAACACCCAGGGCAGCGACAGCTTCACCTACACGCTGCAGGGCGGCAACACGACCACCGTCACCGTCACCATCAATGGCGTTGCCACCGCCGACGACTGGCTGGTCGGCACGTCCGGCAACGACGTCATCACCGGCACCCCGAACGGCGACTTCTTCATGCTGCAGCAGGGCGGCAACGACATGGCCATCGGCCTCGGCGGCGGCGACGCCTTCTACTTCGGCGCCGCGCTGACGGCGGCGGACCAGGTGAATGGCGGCGGCGGCAAGGACGTGCTCGCCATCCAGGGCAATTATTCGGCCGGATTGACGCTCGGAGCCTCCAATCTCGTCGGCGTCGAGACCCTCGCAGTCCTGTCGCATTCCGACAACCGCTTCGGCGGCGGCAGCGTCAATCCCTACAGCTACAATATCACCACGGTGGAGGCGAACGTCGCCGCGGGCCAGCAGCTGATCGTCAATGCGGCGACGCTCGAGGCCGGCGAGAACCTTACGTTCAACGGTTCGGCCGAGACGGACGGCACCTTCTTCATCTACGGCGGCAAGGGCATCGACACGCTGACCGGCGGCGCCGGGGCCGATGTCTTCTTCTTCGCCGAAGACGGCCGCTTCGGCGCCGGCGACCATATCGACGGCGGCGCGGGGCAGGACATCCTCGTCCTGCGCGGCAATTACACCATCACGCTCACCGGCACCGAGATCGTGCACGTCGAGACGGTCAGCCTGATGTCGGGCGCCGACGCCCGCTTCTACGCGCCCGGCACGCCGTTCAGCTACGACATCACGACCTCCGACGCGACCGTCGCGGCCGGCGAGACCTTGACCTTCAACGCCGCGACGCTCGCCGCGACCGAGACCTTCCATTTCAACGGTTCGGCCGAGACGGACGGCGCCTTCCGCCTGTTCGGCGGCGCCGCCGACGACGTGCTGGTTGCCGGCGACGGCAACGACCTCCTCTACGGCGGCCTCGGCGCCGACACGCTGACCGGTGGCGCTGGCGCCGACGTCTTCCGCTACCAGTCGACGGCCGAATCGGGGGGCGCCGCGATCGACCACATCCAGGATTTCACGCTCGGCGACATCATCGACCTCAGCCGGATCGACGCCGACACGACGCAGGCGGGCGACCAGGCCTTCAGCTTCATGTCCGGAGCCACCACCTTCACAGGCGCCGGTCACGCCGGGGAGCTGATCGCCGTCAACAATGGCGGCGGGATCTGGACGGTTTCGGGCGACGTCAATGGCGACGGAGCCGCCGATTTCCAGATCGTCGTCAACGTCGCCGACAGCGGGACGCATAGCCTGACCTCGGGCGACTTCTTCCTCTAGGAGGATCCCCGATCCAGGACGAGGGGCGGTACGCTATCGACCCTGCTGCTCGAGGTGGCGGCGCCAGCGCTCGCGCTCCCACAGCCGGACGAGACGATCGGCCTTGGCCTTGAGCGGGCTGCCGGCGGCGAGGGCGCGATAGGGCGCGGCGACCGTCCGGCCGGCCGAGTCCTCGTAGCTTACCCGCTCGCTGTCGAGGTCGAGGCTGGTTCGGCGGCGCCCGGCCTCGACCATGGCGATGACCGGCGGCCGGTCGATCTCGGCGATATATTGGAGGACCGGCCCGGCGGCGCGCGGCGGACCGAGGTGGGCGCCGGCGGCTCGGAGCAGCAGCGAGCGGACGTCGGCGAGCCCGACCGGTCGCGGAAGGACGACGTCGCGGCGGTTGAGCACGAACGGGATCCGCGTCTGCAGGTCGTCGAGCCGCTGCCCGTGGCCGATATAGCCATGCTCGAACAATTCCTCGCCATGATCGCCGACGACGAGCAGAACGCCGTCGTCGAAGACTCCAAGCGACTTCAGCCGGGCGACGATCCGGCCCACCTGCCAGTCGCCGTAGGCGACCGAATTCCAGTAGGTCCGCCGGACCCAGTCGCGGTTGGCGAAACCGATCTCGCCGCGCGGGATCGGCGTTCCCGGCAGCAGCTGAAGCGCGCCGGGGAAGCTGTAGGGGAAATGCGAGGCCTGGACGTTGACGTAGAGGAAGACCGGCCGGCGCCAGTCCGACGGACGGCCGAAATGCGAATCCAGCTCACGCAGCAACGTACGGCCGTCGACCAGCAGGTTGATGTCGCGCAGGAACGGCCAGACCCGCTCGCGCTCGAGGGTCTTGGCGTCGAGAAAGACATCGGCGTCCTCGCGCATGCCGGTCACCTCGGCGGTGCCGCCGAACGTCTCCGCCTGCCCGGAAAAGACCCCGATGCGGTAGCCCGCGCGGCGAAAATCGTCGAACAGCGACGCGCCGCGGCTGGCGGGATCGAAGCGGCCGGTGAACAGCGACCTGAGCGACTGGCGGGTGAAGCCGGCGTGGCTGTAGGCCTCGTCGGAATGGCTGCCCGAGGCGGCGAGCGCCGCCAGGTTGGGCGCGACCGGGCGGCCGTCCCAGCGCAGGGTCAGGGCGTCGGCGCGGGTGCTCTCCAGCACGATCAGGACGACGTTGCGCTTCAGGGCGCCGAAACGCGGCGGCGGCAGCGGTGGCTCGGGCGCCTCGCGATAGTCGCCGGCGAAGCCGTCCTCGTCGACGCCGTCGCCGGGAACGTCCAGGCCAAAGGGGTGGACGGCGGCGTCGAACTGCCGCGGATCGCGCTGCCGCGAGAAGAAGCTGTAGCCGTCCCGGTCGAAGTCCGTGGCGGCGTCGAGCGCGGCGTAGAGCAGCCAGGGCGCGGTGAATCGGTCCAGCCCGGCGCGGACGTCGGTGCGGATCGCCGCGACCGCGAGCAAGGCCGGCGCGGCGACCAGCAGCGCGACGGCGACCGGCCACGGCGCGCCCGGCTTGGAGGCGAGGGCCACGCCATGGCGCCGCAGGCGCCGGCGGACGACGAGCCAGGCCGACAGCACGGCGGCGAGCAAAAGCAGGATCAGCACCGCCTCGCGGAGCGCATAAGCGGCGGCGTCGAGCAGGCTGCCACCGCCCAGCTGCCGGATCAGCTGGAGCGAGACCTGATTGCCGAGATAGGCGGCGACCTTCTCCCTAGCCGCCGCGGACGCCGCGTAAACGAGGAGATAGCAGGCGAGAAAGTCGAGCGGGAACAAACCCTTCCCGCGCGGTCGGACGATCCGCCGAGCGCCGGCCCAGGCGAGCCACAGCAGGAGGAGATGCGAGGCGACCAGCGCCGCGGCGAAAAGCGCGAGCTCGCTTGGCCGGTCGATGACGTCGAAGCGCACGGCCCCGAAGCCGAAGATATCCGCCCGGCGGATCGCCAGGGCGAGCTCGACGGCCAAAGTCGAGGCGGCGGCCGCCGCCAGCCATGGCAAGGGGCCCCGGCGCGCGAAAGCGGTCGACGACGTCATCGACCGCGGCGCTGGGTCAGGCAAAGAAGAAGGGAGCCGCTCGCGACGAGCGACTCCCTGCTCGGGCCGTACGGCGGAGTCCGCCGCCGGTGCCGCCGATCAGGAATAGGTGATTTGATTGTCCGCCGCCGGGCCGGCAGCGTTCTCGGCCGCGCCGGCGGCGAGGCGCTTCACCTGCGGCGAGGTCCAGGCATTGCGTCCCCGCTTCAGGCCGACTTTCGGAGCCGTATCGTACTGAACCGCCATCATCGATGCTCCCTCTGGATTTCCTTCGCTTGCTTTGGCGTGGCGCCCGAACGATGTCAATTCTCGGGATCGATGCCAAGAGGTTGAAGAAGCCGGCCGAAACCGGCAAGGCGGCGGGGAAAGACAGGAGCTGGCATGCAAGACATCATGGTGAGCCGCAAGGAAGGGCTGGTGGAGGCGGAAGTGGACGGGGAGATTGTCGCGCTGCACGTCGACAACGGCACCTGCTACGGCTTCAACGGCACCGCGAGCGCGGTTTGGCGGATGCTCGACCGGCCGCGGCGGCTGGACGAGCTTTGCGAAGGGCTGGTCGAGGAATATGAGGTCGAGCCGGGGCAATGCGAGCGCGAGGTGATGGACCTGCTGCGCGATCTCGAGAATGACGGCCTGGTCGAGCTCAAGGGCGCCTGATCCGCCGCAATTGCCAAGGCGTTCTCGAGCGTCCATGGCAATGCCATGCTTTCTCAACGGACGCGCTATACAATTCGGGCGCTCCTCCACCTCGCCGACCGCTATGGCGAGGGGCCGGTACAGCTCGGCGAGATCGCGGCGGCCCAGAACATCCCGCCCAAATTCCTCACCGTCATGCTGTCGCAGATGATCCGCGAAGGCCTGGTGGCGAGCCGCCGCGGCCGGGACGGCGGTTATTGGCTGGCCAAGCCGCCCGCCGAGGTCAGCTACGGCTCGATCGTGCGGCTGACTCGCGGCTCGCTCGGCCTGCTTCCCTGCGCCAGCCGCTACGCCCACAAGACCTGCGACCATTGCATCACCGAAGACAAATGCCGGCTCCATCGGGTGATGCTGCTGGTACGCGATGAGACGGCGCGGATCCTCGACGGCCTCAGCCTGGCCGATCCGGTTCCCGCGGATGCCGAGCTGGAATCCTAGATCAGGATACGGAATAGCGCGCCGCCGCTTTCGCTCTCAGCGAGCGCGATCGAGCCGCGGTGGGCGAGGACGATCTGGCGGGCGAGGCTGAGGCCGACGCCGGTGCCCTTCGCCTTGGTGGTGAAGAAGGGGAGGAAGACGTCCTGCCGCAGGCTCTCCGGCACACCCGGCCCGTTGTCGGAGACTTCGATCTGCACCCGCCCGTGCGCCTTCCGCTGGAAGCGCATGGCCACCTCCGCCGAGGCGGCGTGGGCCGCAGCCGCCTCGGCGGCGTTTCGCAAAAGGTTGATAAGCACCTGGCAGAGGAGATCCGGGTCCGCATCGAGCGTCAGGCCCTCCGGCGTCACCTCGACCGACAGCGCCACCCCGTCGGGAACGTCGCCCGCACGGAACAGCGACTCCAGCTCCCGCGCCCACGGCAGGACCTCGAACAGGCGGCGGCGGACTTCCGGCGTGCGGCTGATCTGGCGGTAGCTTTCGACGAAATGCATCACCCCGTCGGCGCGCCGCGCCAAGGTCTCCACCGCCGCGCGGGCATCCCCAACGATCGGGTCGCCGCCCTTGTCCACCTCTTTCATCAGCGCGGCGGCCGTCTGGGCGAGCGAGGTGACCGGGGTGATCGAGTTCATGATCTCATGGGTGAGGACTCGCACCAGGTCGCTCTGGGCGGCGATCTCCACCGCGTTCAGCTCGCCCTGGATCGGCTGTACCGCGACCACGCGAACCATCCCCCCCAACCGATGGACCGCGGCGGCGCTTACGACGGCGGTCTGCGGCATCGCGTCGAGGGTCAGCGGGACGAGGTGCGGCCGGGTGATCGCGTCGGCCTCGAGCGCCTTGGCGAACGCCTCGCCATATTCGCGGAAGTCGGCGGTGCGGACTCCGTCGTGGCGAACGAACAGCCGCCGCGCCGCCTTGTTGGTGAGCTCGACCCGACCCTGTCCATCGACCGTGAGCAGCGGCGTCGGCGCGTCGTCGAGCACCGCTTCGTAAAAGCGGTTCGCGTCGGTCAGCCGGTGACGCTCGTCGCGGAGACTGCGTATTCCCTCGTCCAGCGCCTTGCCGATTTCGGTAAAGCCGCTGCCGCCGCCGCGCGAGAAACTCTGCGAGAGGTCGCCGAGCCGGATCGCCTCCAGGAAGCGCGCGATCTCGACATTGGTGCGCTGGATGTAGCGCCACAGCTCCGCGACGGCCCAGAGGCACAGGCCGGCGGCGATGAGGCGGGCGGCGAGGAGGCCGGGGAAGGTGAGGGCGGCGGCGAACAGCGCCGCCGCGGCGAGCAGAAGCGTGGCGCGCCAGGCGAGCCCGGCGACGAAGCGCGCCTTAAACGCCATGGCGGCGAACCCTAGAGCCCATGCTTGTCCATGCGGCGGTAGAGGGAGGCACGGGTGAGGCCGAGCTCCTGGGCGGCGAGCGAGATGTTGTAGGCGTGCTTCTTGAGCGCCTCCTCGACCATCTGCTTCTCCGCGCGCTCGAGATTGAGGTCGGGCCGCTGCGTCAGGGCAGGGGCGGCGACGCTCACCGGGCGCGGCGCCGCGGCCCGGGACAGGGAGAAATCCTCGACGGTGAAGGCGCCGTCGCCGGCGAGGATCACCGCCCGCTCCGCCGCATGGCGCAGGGCCCGGACGTTGCCCGGCCAATCATAGGCCTGGAGCGCCGCCAGCACGTCGGCGGGCACCTCGCGCACCGGCTTGCCGTATTTTTTCGAATAAAGAGCGACATAATGGCCGATGAGCAAGGGCACGTCCTCGCGCCGCTCGCGCAGGGGCGGCAGCTCGATCTCGACGGTGTTGAGGCGGAACAGCAGGTCCTGGCGGAACAGCCCCTCGTCGGCCAGGCGGTCGGGCGGCAGGTTGGTGGCGGCGACGACGCGGACGTCGATCGGCACCGGTTTGTTGGCCCCGACCGGAACCACCTGGCGCTGCTCGAGCGCGGTCAGCAGCTTGGGCTGGAGGTGGAGCGGAAGGTTGCCGACCTCGTCGAGGAACAGGGTGCCGCCGTCCGCCGCCTGGAGCCTGCCGATACGGTCGCCGCGGGCGTCGGTGAAGGCGCCCTTCACATGGCCGAACAGCTCGCTCTCGAACAGATTCTCGGCCACCGCCCCGAGATCGACCGAGACGAAGACGCTGTTCGCTCGGCGAGACTTGCCGTGGAGCTCGCGGGCGACCAGCTCCTTGCCGGTGCCGTTCTCGCCCAGGATGAGGACGTTGGCTTCGGTTGGAGCGGCGCGCTCGATCAGCGAATAGACCCGGCGCATCGCGTGGGAATTGCCGAGCAGCGGCGTCTCCGCGCCGGCCGCGGGGGCGGTGATCGCCACCGCGCGCTTGCGCTCGGCGTCGACTGCGTCCCGGGACTTCCTCAGCGCCGCGGCTGTGCGGACGGTGGCAAGGAGGCGCTCGTTCGACCAGGGCTTGGACACGAAGTCCGTGGCGCCGCGCTTCATCGCCTCGACCGCGATGTTGACTCCGCCATGGGCGGTGATCATCACCACTACCGCGTGTGGGTCGCGCTTCAGGATTTCCCCCAGCCAGTGAAAGCCTTCGGCCGCGTTGGTCGCGCCGCGCCCGAAATTCGCGTCGAGCAGGACCAGTTCCGAAGCGTCCGAGCCGATCGCCGCGAGCGCTTTCTCGGGATCCTCGAACGCCGCCACCTCCTCGAACAGCTCACGCAGAAGCAAGCGGGCCGACAGCAGGATATCCGGATCGTCGTCGATGACGATCACGCGGCCGAATTCTTTCCCCTCCCCAACCACATTCGCCTCCTACAGCCTGGCCGAAGGGCGACAAACAATAATCGTGCCACGGCGTACGCCGGCGGACAGCAGTCGTCCGCTCGCGGACAGGCAGGCGCGCTTCGCCGCGCAAGAGGTGGCGGAAATCAGCCATTCCAGCCGATTGGCACGGCTGATGCTCCGGGATCGGGACAGGGGAGTTTCGGTCCGGGAGGAACGTCATGCGTAAGTTCGAAGCTATCGTCGGCGCCGCGATCTGGATCGCCGTCGCCGCCCTGATGCCGATGTCGGCGCTGGAGCCGGTGGGCGCCGGAGCCGCGCAGGCGGCGGCGTCGCGCCACGCCGCCGCCCCGCCCTGCGAGGACGGCAGCCCGCGCCTCGCCATGGGCTGTCTCAGCGTCCATTTGTGATTGTCCGACGCCGTACAGCAGTGTCCGTTTCCGGACAGAGGCTTGGCGGCCGTGGCCGCGTTCGCCCCTCGGCGGCGCTGGCACGATGATTGCTGGGCACTGGTGAGGAGCGGCGTGAGGATTCCATGAGCGTGATCAGGATGCAGAGCGAGGCGAAGGCCCAGAGCGGCAGCGGAATGGACCGGATCGTCGAGTTGAAGGGCCTCCCCAAGCAAATGAAGATCGGCCTCGCCGCCGCCGGCGCTTTGATGCTCCTCCTCATCTTCTGGTGGTTCGCCCCCACGGCGAACAGCCAGAGCGTCGCCGTCGACCGGGTGACCATCTCCACCGTCGAGCGCGGCCGATTCGACGACTTCCTGCCGCTCCGCGCGCGGGTGACCCCGCTCCTCACGGTCTTTCTCGACGCCGTCGAGGGCGGCCGGGTGGAGAAGCTCTACGTCGAGGACGGGGCGATGGTGCACAAAGGCCAGCTTCTCGCCGAGCTCAGCAACTCGGACCTGCAGCTGAACGTCCTCGCCCGCCAGGCCGACGTGTCGCGCGAGATCAACTCGATGCGCAACATGGAGCTGGCGCTCGCCCAGACCCGCACCAACGACGAGCGCCAGGTGATCGAGGCTCAGCTCGCCGCCGACAAGGCGCGGCGCCAGTACGAAATGCAGCGGCCGCTGATGGAGAAAGGATTCGTCCCGGCCAAGACGTTCAACGACAGCCGCGACGACTATGAATCGAACCGGCGGCGGGCGGATGTGCTGGCCCGGGCCCGGGTCACGGACGAGCGGCTGCAGGCGAGCCAGCTCGCCCAGCTGCGCGCCTCGAACGCCTCGCTTAGCCAGAGCCTCAGCATTGCCCACTCGAGCCTCGACGCCCTCAACCTCAAGGCGCCGGTCGACGGGCAGCTGACCGCTTTCTCGATTCAGGTCGGCCAGTCGCTGCAGCGCGGCGAGCGGCTCGGCCAGATCGACAGCGCCGGCCACAACAAGATCGTCGCCTCGGTCGACGAATTCTATCTCGGCCGAGTCCAGCCGGGCCAGATGGCCACGGTCGACGTGGGCGGCAAGACCTATCGGGCCAAGGTCGTGAAAATCTACCCGCAGGTGCGCAACGGCACATTCGACGTCGACCTCTGGTTCGTCGGCGAGGAGCCGCAGGATCTGAACCGCGGCCAGACGCTGCAGGTGAAGCTGACGCTCGGCGATCCGACGCCGGCGTTGCTCATCCCCAACGGCGCTTTCTACAACGAAACCGGAGGCGCCTTCGTCTTCGTCGTGGCGCCGGACGGCAAGAGCGCGGTCAAGCGCAACGTCCGCCTCGGCCGCCGCAACGCCGACTATATCGAAGTGCTCGACGGCCTCTCGACCGGCGAGCGCGTCATCACCAGCCCCTATACGGGTTTTGCCGACAAGGATCGGCTGGACCTCGCCTCATGACCGAAGGAGCCGACCTATGCTGAGCATGCGTGAATTGTCGCGGGTCTACCGCACCGAGACCGTCGAGACGACGGCGCTCGACAAGATCGATCTCGACATCGCCGATGGCGAGTTCGTGGCGATCATGGGCCCGTCGGGGTGCGGCAAGTCGACGCTCTTGAACGTGCTCGGCATGCTCGACTCCCCCTCGAGCGGTTCCTACGTCTTCGACGGAGTCGAGGTGGCCGGGCTGCCCGAGGCGAAGCTCGCCAACATCCGCAAGCAGAATATCGGCTTCATCTTCCAGAGCTTCAACCTGGTCGACGAGCTCTCGGTCCGCGAGAATGTCGAGCTCGCTCTGCTCTACCACGACGTCGCCGCCGCCGAGCGCCGGCGCCGCGTCGACGAGGTGATGGACAAGGTGGGCATCGCCCACCGCGCCCGCCACCGGCCGAGCCAGCTGTCGGGCGGCCAGCAGCAGCGCGTCGCCGTTGCCCGCGCCCTCGTCGGCAACCCGCAACTCATCCTCGCCGACGAGCCGACCGGCAACCTCGACACCCAGCATGGCGAGGAGGTGATGAAGATGATCCAGGCGCTGAATCGCGAGGGGTCGACGATCGTCATGGTCACCCATTCCCCGGCCCACGCCGATTATGCCGGCCGGGTCGTCAACATGCTCGACGGCAAGATCCTGATCGAGCGCCGGCGGGCGGCCTGAGCGCGCCCGGGAGGCGAGGGGCACCGAACGCCCCGGAGGAGGAGAGACGAGATGTGGCGCAATTATCTGACGGTCGGAATCCGGGCGCTGGCGAAGAACCGCACCTACGCGTTCATCAACATCCTCGGCCTCGCCATCGGCATGGCGGCGTGCCTGATGATCCTCCTCTTCGTGCGCTACGAGATGAGCTACGACAGCTGGATCCCCCACGCGGACGACACCTATCAGTTCCAGAGCTGGTACCACGATCATGTCACCGGCGAGGAAGCGCAGCTGCAGATGACGCCGTTCGCCGCCGGCGAGGCGCTGAAGAAGGATTTCCCGCAGGTCGAGCAGGCAGTCTACGCCTGGAACAACAATCCGGTGTTCTTCGCGAACGGCCAGGCGACGGCCACCAAGGATTATCTGTTTACGGCCGGCAATCTGCTCGACGTGACCGAGCTGCCGCTCGCCGCCGGCAACCGGGCGGACATGGGCAAGGTCGGCAACGCCGCCGTCTCGCAGGCCGAGGCGATCCGCCGCTTCGGCACGGACCAGGTCGTCGGGAAGACTCTCACCCTCATCAGCAAGGGCCAGAAATGGGACTTCAAGATCGTCGCGGTGATGAAGGACCTGCCCAGGAACAGCCATTTGCGGATCAACGCGCTGGTCAACCTCGACATCCACAGCTTCACGGCTAAGGAGCCTCAGGCGCTGACCTGCTGGGGCTGCCAGAACGGCTGGGTCTATGCGCGGCTGCGGCCCGGCGCCGACGCGAAGGCGATCGAGCGCCAGCTCCCTGCCTGGGAGAAGCGCAACATCCCCGACCAGAATAGCGGCGAAGCGCATTTCAACGCCGGCGACGATCAGGACTGGCACCTGGTGCGGCTCCGCGACATCCACCTCGGCAAGGCCCAGGGCGGCGCGATGAGCCCCGGCAACGATCGCACCACCATCGTCACCTTCGCCGTCATCGCGCTCCTGATCCTCGGCATGGCGGTGGTCAATTTCACCAACCTCGCCACCGCCCGGGCGAGCCAGCGGGCGCGCGAGGTGGCGCTGCGCAAGGTGCTCGGCGCGACGCGCAGGCAGCTCATCGCCCAGTTCGTCGGCGAATCGATCATCGTCGCGGTCGTCGCGATGGTGATCGCCCTCGCCCTGGTCGAGCTACTCATCCGGCCCTTCGCCGCCTTTCTCGATGCCGACCTCAAGCTCACTTATTTCGGCTCCGGCGGGATCGCGCTTCCGGTGCTGCTGCTGGTGCTGATCGTCGGCGTGCTCGGCGGACTCTACCCGGCCTTCTTCCTGTCCCGCTTCCAGCCCGCGCAGGTGCTGAAGGCCAACCAGTCGTCGGCCGAGACGCCCGGCTCCGGCCGCCTCAGGAGCGTGCTCGTCGTCGGCCAATTCGCCGTCTCGATCGGGCTCATCATCTGCACGGCGGTGATCTACGCCCAGACCGTCTACGCCCGTACCGTCGACCCGGGCTACAGGCGCGATCACATTCTCCAGGTCGAGGAGCTCTCCCGCTACCAGCTGATCGACAAGGGAGAGGCGATCGCCGACCAGGTGCGCCGCATCCCGGGCGTCGATGTCGTCGGCCTGACCACGATCGGCGTCGCGACGGACAACCAGAACAATACCGGCGTCATGGTCCCCGGCGGCTCGGAGCCGCTCACCATCGGCAATTACACGGTCGACGAAGGCTTCAAGGACGCCATGGGCCTGACCCTGATCGCCGGCCGCTGGTTCGATCCCAACCGGCCGATGGATGATATGACGCTCCCCTTCCCGATCGAGCCGGAAACGGAGAAGGCGCTGGCGGCGCGCGGCGCCAACATCGTCATCAACGAATTCGCCGCCAAGAGGATGGGCTTCAAGAACCCGGCCGACGCGGTCGGCAAGTCGGTGCGGGCGGCTTTGGTCGAAAACGAATACGGCCTCGTCCCCGTCACCATCGTCGGCGTCGTCCGCGACAGCCGCTTCCGCTCGGTCAAGCTGCCGCTCGACCCGATATTGTTCCAGAACGCCAATAGCGGCCACAGCCACATGATCGTCCGCTTCCACGGCGATCCTGCCGCGATCCGCGCGGCGGTCGAGCGGGTCTGGAAGGGTTTCACCAACGAGGTCCCGTTCACGGCCAAATTCTCCGATGACATCGTCCAGGAGCTCTACAAGGCCGAGGACGCGCGGGCGAAGACCTTCGCCGCCTTCGCGTTCCTGTCGGTGATCGTCGGCTGCCTCGGCCTGTTCGGCCTTGCCGCCTTCACGGCCGAACGACGGACTAAGGAAATCGGCATCAGGAAGGTGCTCGGCGCCCGTGTCCGCGACATCGTCCGGCTGCTGGTCTGGCAGTTCTCCAAGCCGGTGATCGTCGCCAATCTGATCGCCTGGCCGATCGCCTGGTGGGTGATGCGGGGCTGGCTGAACGGCTTCGACACCCGAATCTCGCTCGGGCCGACACCGTTCCTGCTCGCTGGCGGTCTCGCTTTGGCGATCGCCGTGGCGACCGTCGCCGGCCATGCCATCCGCGTCGCGCGATCCAACCCCATCCACGCCCTTCGCTACGAATAGGACCCCCAAGGCCATGTGGCGCAATTATCTGACGGTCGGCGTCCGCGCGCTCGCCAAGAACAAGACCTACGCCTTCATCAACATCTTCGGCCTGGCGCTGGGGCTGGCGGCGTGCCTCCTGATCCTGCTCTACGTCCGCTACGAGCGAAGCTACGACGCATGGATGCCCGGCGCCGACGGGGCCTATCAGCTCCAGGATTATTACAAGGCGACGACGAACGGCGGGGAGGAGATGGCCCTGCAGATGACGAGCTACGTCTCCGGCAAGGCGCTCGTGAAGGACTTCCCGCAGATCGCACGCGCTGTCTACATCTCGTCCAGCGCGGCGACCATCCTGCAGAAGGGGGAGCCGAGCGCTCCCGAGCGGTTCAACTTCGTCGACGGCAATTTGTTCGACATCCTTCAGGTGCCGTTCGCGAAGGGCAACCGCGCCGCTGCGCTCAGCCGCCCCAACTCCGTCGTTCTCAGCCAGACCGAAGCCGCGAAGCGATTCCCGAACCAGGATCCGATGGGCCAGGCTCTGACCCTCGTCAGCAAAGGCAAGGCCGCCGATTATGTGGTGACCGGCGTGATGCGAGACCTGCCGAAGAACAGCCACCTCGATCTCGGCATCGTCGCCCGCTTCGACCCGGAATCCTATTATGCCGACCAGCCCTTCTTCCTCACCGGCTGGGGCAACCAGGGCGGCTGGTGGTACGTGAAGCTGAGGCCGGGCGCATCGGCGGACGAGATCAACCGCCAGCTCCCGGCCTGGGAGAAGCGCAACATTCCCGACGACACCGGCGGCGGCGACAAGACCAACCCCGGCGATTCCCAGGACTGGAAGCTGGTCAACGTGCGCGACATCCATCTCGGCCGGGCCCAGCAGGCCGCGATGAAGCCGGGCAACGACCGGCGCACCATCGCCACCTTCGCGATCGTCGCTTTGCTCATCCTCGGCATGGCGGTGGTCAACTTCACCAACCTCGCGACGGCCCGCGCCTCGCAGCGGGCGCGCGAGGTGGCGCTGAGGAAAGTGCTCGGGGCGAGCCGGCGGCAGCTCGTCATCCAGTTCGTCGGCGAGTCGATGCTGGTGACCGCCCTCGCCATGGTGCTGGCGCTGGCGATCGTCGAGCTGCTGCTGTCGCCGTTCAACCGCTTCCTCGATGTCGACATCGCTTTGAGCTACTGGGGCCGGGGCGGCGTGCTGTTGCCGGTCCTCGTGCTGCTGCTGGCGGTGGGCGCGGCGGGCGGCCTCTACCCGGCTTTCTATTTGTCCCGGTTCCAGCCGGCGCGGGTGCTCAAGGCCAACCAATCCTCCGCCGAGGCGCAGGGCACCGGGCGGCTCAGGAACATCCTCGTCGTCGCCCAGTTTGCGGTGTCGATCGGCCTCATCATCTGCACCGCAATCGTCTACGCCCAGACGATCTATGCCCGCACCGCGGACGCCGGATACGACCGCCACGGCCTGCTTCAGCTGCAGGGGATCGGCATGCGCCAGGTCCAGCCGGTCGCGGAGACGATGAAGCGGGAGATGCTGAAGGTCGAGGGCGTCCAGGCGGCCGCACTCACCGGCATCGGCGTCGCTCCCGGCAACAATTCCGTCACGTCCGTCTACCTCCCCGGCAACGGCAAGGGGATCGACCTTGGCATCTACGTCGTCGACGCCGATTTCTTCCCGACCATGGGCATGAAGATCCTCGCCGGCCGCAACTTCGCGGAAAACATCGCGATGGACGATTCGACCACCCCTTTTCCGACCGACAAGGCGGCCGAGGCGGCCTTTGCCAAGCGCGGCACCGACGTCATCGTCAGCGAATCGGCGGCTGAGCGGCTCGGCTTTCGCGATCCCCAGCAGGCGGTCGGCAAGACGATAAAGGCGGGTTTCAGCCTTCCCGAACTCGGCCTCGTCAACGCCAATATCGTCGGCGTCGTCAGGGACGCGCGCTTCCGCTCGATGCGCGACCCGCTCCAACCGATCCTGTTCCTGTTCGCGCACAACTCGACCAACGTCATGGTCATTCGCTACGCCGGCCGGGAGCCCAGGAAAGTTCTCGCCGACGTCGAACGGGTGTGGAAGCGCTTCGCGCCCGACGTGCCGTTCAAGGGCGAGTTCGCCGACGACCGCGTCCGCCGCCTCTACGAAGGCGACGAGGCGCGCGGGCAGCTGTTCGGCGCTTTCGCCTTGCTCGCCGTGGTGATCGGCTGCCTCGGATTGTTCGGCCTGGCCGCCTTCACCGCCGAGCGGCGGACCAAGGAGATCGGAATCCGCAAGGTGATGGGCGCAAGGAGTCGCGACATCGTCCGCTTGCTCGCCTGGCAATTCTCGAAGCCGGTGATCATCGCCAACCTCATCGCCTGGCCGGTCGCCTGGTGGGTGATGCGCGACTGGCTGAACGGCTTCGACGCGCGGATCGCGCTCGGGCCGGCGCCGTTCGTGGCGGCGGGGCTGCTCGCCCTTGCCATCGCGCTCGGCACCATCGCCAGCCACGCCTTCCGCGTCGCCCGCGCCAACCCGATCCACGCCTTGCGCTACGAATAGAGCGTCCCTAGCTCCTTCCGGGTGAAGGATGAGAGGCTCAGGTTCGGCTCGCGGCTGCTGATCGGCGGTATCGCCGGCTTCGTCGGCACGATGGCGATGACTGCGGCGATGCGCCGCATGCACCGGCGACTGCCGGCGAAGGAGCGCTACCCGCTCACCCCGCGCGAGATCATCGATTCGGGCGCGAGCCAGGTGGGCGTGGCGCTCCCGAACGAGGCGGCGAAGGACCTCACCACCGCCGCCCATTTCGCCTACGGCGCGGCGATGGGGGCGCTGGTCGCCGCGATGAACCCGGATCCAAAAAAGAAGACCGGCGCGGCGGCGGGGCTCGCGGTGTGGGTGGCAAGCTACATGGGCTGGCTCCCCGCGGTCGGCACGCTCGAGCCGGCGACCCGGCACCCGGCCCGCCGCAACGCCCTGATGATAGTCGCCCATCTGGTCTGGGGCGCGAGCACGGCGGCGGCGATCCGGGAGCTGAGGCTGGCGCGCGAGACGATCCTGGCGGTGGGCCCGGACAAGGACGCGCCGCGTTAATCGGGGACAGCTACCAATTTCCTCGGCTTGGAATGTTCAGCTGCCTCGGGGAAATCGGTAGCTGTCCCCGATTATTGGGCCATTGCCGCGCTCTCGTCGACCGGCACCACCGGGAGCCAGACGGCGCTTGAGGTCGCGCCGCCGCGCAGGATGGTGACCGTCGCCTTGCGGTAGTCGCTCTTTCTGGCGAGGAAGATGTTGGGGACGAAGGTCTGCGGGTTGCGGTCGTAGAGCGGAAACAGGGTCGACTGGACCTGGACCATGATCCGGTGGCCGGGCTGGAAGACGTGGTTCACCGTCGGCAGCCGGAAGCGGTAGCGCTGGGCCTTGCCGGGCGGGATGGCCTCGGGATGCTCGAAGCTGTTGCGGTAGCGGCCGCGGAAGATGTCGAGGCTGATCGCCAGCTGGTAGCCGCCCATCTTGGGGTCGGTCGCCACCTCATCCGGATAGACGTCGATCACCTTGACGACGAAATCGCCGTCGGTGCCGGTCGTCCTGGCGTAGAGGTCGGCGATCGGCGGACCGGAAACCCGGACCGGCGCGGTCAGCACCTCGCTCTCGTAGGTGAGCACGTCGGGCCGGCCGTCGGCTTGGCGCTGGTCGCTGACCAGCCACTCGCCCCAGCGCCCGTCGTTGAAATTGACCGGCCGCGGCAGATGCGGGACCGGCTTGGCCGGGTCGGAGAGGTAGGAATCGCCGCCCGCGGCCGGCTGTGAGAAGGAAAGCCCGCCGTCCGCCTGGAGGTAGATCGGCGTCAGCGGCGTGGGACACCCCTGCTCGCAGGCGAGCGGCCAAATGCGGAAGCGGTCCCAATGGTTCTCGCCCGTATTGTAGATGGTCGCGGCGGGAATCGTCACGGGCGGGCCGTCCTTCAGATAATGGTCGAAGAAGGGAAGGATCATTTCCTTGCGGAATTGCAGGGCGGTGTCGCCCTCCCACTGGAGCGGCCCCAGCGCCCGGCCTTCGCGGTTGATCTGGCTGTGCCGCCAGGGGCCCATGACGAGGAAGTTGTTGCCGGTTTTGCCCTTGGCCTTCAGCGCCTCCCACGAATGGACGGCGCCGTACATGTCCTCCTGGTCCCAGAGGCCCTGCTCCCACAATGTCGGCACGTTCGATGGGTTGGCAGCGAGCAATTTGTCGAGCGCCTGGCCCTGCCAGAACGCGTCGTAGGCGGGATGGGCGACCATTCGCTGCCAGAAGGGGAGTTGGTCGTAGCCCGAAGCCTTCGCCCAGTCGCCGGCCGATCCGACGCGGCGGAAATTGTCGTAATCGTCATAGCCGCCGGTCGGCGGCGCCTTGCCTTCGCCCTTGTAGCCGGTCTGCTCGCCCAGCCAGGCGATGTTGGCGAGGCGAAAGGCGCCGTAATGGAACCAGTCGTCCCCCATCCAGCCGTCGACCATCGGGCTCTCCGGGGCGGCGACCTTCAGCGCCGGGTGCGGATTGAGCAAAGCCATGACCACGGTGAAGCCCTCGTAGGAGGAGCCGATCATGCCGACGCGGCCGTTCGATTCGGGGAGGTTCGCCTTGTTCACCAGCCAGTCGATCGTATCCCAGGCGTCGGTGACGTGATCGACCTTCGCGGCATTCAAGGGGCCGGAGACGGGGCGGGTGACGACATATTGCCCTTCCGAGCCGTATTTGCCGCGCACGTCCTGATAGACTCGGATGTAGCCGGCCCTGACGAACATCTCGTCCGCGAGCGGGAGGGTCGAGAGGATGTTGGGGCTGTCCATCCGCGTCGCCCTCTCCTTGGCGTTGTAGGGGGTGCGGGTGAGCACGATCGGCGCGTTGGCGGCGCCCTTGGGATAGACGATGACGGTGTAGAGCTTCACGCCGTCGCGCATCGGGATCATCACCTCGCGCTTCACATAATCGCGCGCGTCGATCGGCGGGGTGAACTTCGCCGGTATGTCCCCGCCGGGCGGCGGCAGCAGCGACGGCGCCGGCTGCGCCAACGCGGCGGCGGAGAAAGCGAGGAAAGCGAGGCAGGCGAGCTTGAGGTTCATCGGGCAGGACTCCGCGAAACGGCGGCGGCTGCTTAGAACGAACCCGGGCGGCGCGGCAATGCGCGGCGACTGATATCCTCCCCTGCAAAGGCAGGAGAGGATAAAATCAGCTCAGTCGACGTGCGGGCTCACCCCCGGCGGGTCGCTGGCGGGGAAGCTTTCGTCGGAGGCCTGGTCGACATTCTCCCATTCCTTGGGCGGGTCGCGCATCGCTTCCGGGCCTGCCGAGCGGGCGGCACCGGAATCGCCGACCGCCCCCTGCCCGCCGGTGCCGCTGATCGCCGGGCGGGCGCCCTCGTGATTGCCCTCGTCGCCGCGGCGACGCCAGATCACGGTTGCCAGATAGCCGAGCCCCGCGGCGCAGGCAGCGCCGAGGCCCAGCAGGACCTTCCTCCCCGTCCCCATGGCTTCACGCCTCCTCTGTGAGCGTCGCCGGCAAAGCGGGCGGGAGCCCGGACGTCTCCGCCTGCTGCATCAGCTCGGCCTTGCGGGCCGCCATCTGCTCGCCGAGCGCATCGAGGTCGACATCGGTCTTCCTCGCCTGACTGAACATGTTGCCCTGCATCTTCTCCTCCTCGCGGACGTGGTGCTCGATCTCCTCCTGGAGCACCTTAACCTTGGCGTCGTAGAATTCGTCCGACGGCTCGCCGGCCTCGATGTCGTTGATCAGCACCTTGGCGCCGTCATGCTCCACATAGGCCTCGTCGAGAGCGTCGTCGTCGATCTTGCCGCGCAGCGCGGGGTAGAAAATCTCTTCCTCGATCATCGCGTGGATCTTGAGCTCGGTGCAGATCTGGCGTGCCAGTCGCTCCTTGGTGCCGTCGCTGCCGGCTTTCTCGAACTTCTCGAACAACGCCTCGACCTCGCGATGGTCCTGGGTGAGCAGCTGGGTGGCATCCAGTTTCTTTTCGGCGACCATGGGAAAACTCCTCCTCGATTGGCCGCTGGAACCATTCGGGCGCGGGTCCGGTTCCTTGGCGCGATGAACGACACGGAGACCCTTTCCCCCGTCCTCCCCGACGAGACCGAGGAGGCGACGCGGCGGCTGCTCCAGAAGGCGCATGAGCGGGAGCTGATGCTGGCGACGGCGGAGAGCTGCACCGGCGGCATGCTCGCCTCGCTGCTGACCGACGTGCAGGGCGTCGCCCACGTCTTCGAGCGCGGCTTCGTCACCTACACCAACGAGGCCAAGCACGAGATGCTCGACGTGCCGATGGCGCTGATCGAGGCCAAGGGGGCGGTGTCGAAGGAGGTGGCGGTGGCGATGGCGGAAGGCGCGCTCGCCCGCAGCCGCGCCAACATCGCGCTCGCCGTCACCGGCTTCGCGGATTCCGGCGACGAGCCGGGCCTGGTCCATTTCGGCTGCGCGCGGGCCGGCCGCCGGACGCTGCACCGCGAGGAGCATTTCGGCTCCGGCGGCCGAGGTGCTACACGCATCGCCTGCATGAAGGTGGCGGTCGAGATGATGGCGGAGATGCTCTGAAGATGGCGCGGGGCCCGTTCGAAGCGATCCACCGCCACGGCTATGTCCGCGCCGGCGCGGCGAGCCCGACCGGCTCGTCCGGCGATATAGACTTCAACGTCGAGCAGGCGATCGCCTTGGCGCGCCAGGCGGACGCGCGGCGTTGCGACCTCGTCGTCTTCCCCGAGCTCAACCTCTCCTCCTACGCGGTCGACGATCTGTTCATGCAGGAGGCCTTCCTCGACGCGGTCGAGGCGGGGATCGGCCGCTTCGTCAAGGCGACCGCCAAGCTCGGCCCGGTCTTCGTCGTCGGAGCGCCGCTCCGCCGCAACGGCCGGCTCTACAATTGCGCTCTGGCGGTGAGCCGCGGCCGCATCCTCGGCGTGGTGCCCAAGAGCTTCCTCCCCAATTACCGGGAATATTACGAGAAACGCTGGTTCGTCTCGGGCATCGGCCTGAACGGCATCGACATCGCCGTGGCGGGAGAAATCGTGCCGTTCGGCACCGACCTCATTTTCGCCGCCGAGGACCTTGCCGATTTCATCTTCCACGTCGAGATCTGCGAGGATTATTGGGCTCCGCAGCCGCCCTCGACCTGGGGGGCGCTCGCCGGGGCGCTGATCCTGTGCAACCTCTCCGCCTCGAACATCACCATCGGCAAGGCCGATGAGCGCAAATTGCTCTGCGCCGCCCATTCGACCCGTTGCAGCGCCGCCTATGTCTACGCCGCCACGGGGCCGGGGGAGAGCACGACCGACCTCGCCTGGGACGGCCAGAGCGCCGTCTACGAGCTCGGCGAGCTGCTCGCCGAATCGAGCCGCTTCGACATGGAGCCCGAGCTGTGCGTCGCCGACGTGGACGCCCAGCGCCTGAGGCTCGAGCGAATGCGCATGCCGACCTTCAACGACAATGCTGTCGCCGCCGGCCACCCGGAGAAGAGCGCGCGGCGCATTGCTTTCGAGCACCGGCCGGCGATGAAGGACATCGGTTTCGAGCGGCGGCTGAGGCGCTTCCCCTACGTGCCCAACCGGCCCGAGCAGCTCGATCAGGATTGCTACGAGGCATTCAACATCCAGGTGCAGGGCCTCGCCAAAAGGTTCATGACGACCAGCGGCGACCATCTCGTCATCGGAGTCTCGGGCGGCCTCGATTCGACCCACGCCCTGATCGTCGCCGCCAAGATGTGCGACTTCCTGAAGCGGCCCCGCTCGACGATCCTTGGCTTCACCATGCCCGGCTTCGCGACCGGCGACACGACCAGGTCCAACGCCTGGGCGCTGATCAAGGCGCTGGGCGTGGTCGGCGAGGAGATCGACATCCGCCCCGCGGCCCTCCAGATGCTGGGGGACATGGGCCACCCCTACGCCAAGGGGGAGCGGGGCCGCGACGTCTACGACGTCACATTCGAGAACGTGCAGGCGGGGCTTCGCACCGATTATCTGTTCCGCCTCGCCAATCAGCGGCGCGGCTTCGTCGTCGGCACCGGCGACCTCTCCGAGATCGCGCTCGGCTGGTCGACCTACGGCGTCGGCGACCAGATGAGCCATTATGCGGTCAATGCCGGCGTTCCGAAGACCTTGATGCAATACCTCATCCGCTGGGCGGTGAAGACCAACCAGTTCGATGACGAGACCGACCGCATATTGAACGCCATATTGGAGACGAAAATCTCCCCCGAGCTGGTGCCCGCGGACGAGGCCGGCGAGATGCAGTCGACCGAGGACAAGATCGGCCCCTACGAGCTGCACGATTTCTTCCTGTTCCACATCCTGCGCTCGGGGCAGACACCGTCCAAGGTCGCCTTCATGGCCTGGCAGGCCTGGCACGACGCGGCGAAGGGCCAGTGGCCGGCCGGCTATCCGGAGGGGCTGAAGCGCGCCTACGACCTCGCCACGATCCGCAAGTGGCTGGAGGTCTTCCTCTTCCGCTTCTTCCAGATCAGCCAGTTCAAGCGGACCTGCATCCCCAATTCGCCCAAAGTTTCCGCCGGCGGCTCGCTCAGCCCGCGCGGCGACTGGCGCGCCCCGGCGGACGGCGTCGCGGGTCCGTGGCTGGACGAATTGAGGGCCGCTTTCGAATCGTGACCGGAACGTCGCGGCTGCGAAACAATCGAGCTTAGTCCTTACTTAGATTAATCTTTATTCACGCTGCACTGCGGAACCCGACGGCCGGTGGGCACGTTGTTCGGGCAGGTCCGTTCACTTTCAGGGAAAACCCACGTTGATCAAGCTCACCACCGCCTCGGAATTGGGGCAGAACCGGCTCGTGTCCGGTCAGCCCGACGACCGCACGCTCCTCTGTTTTTCCCACCTGCGGTGGAATTTCGTCTTTCAGCGGCCCCAGCATCTGATGAGCCGCTTCGCCGAGGCGCGGCGGGTGATCTTCTGGGAGGAGCCCGAAGCGGCGCTTCCCGAATGCGAGCCCGCGCTCGGCGTCCGTACCTGCGCGGAGACCGGGGTGATCGTCGTGACTCCCTCGCTGCCGGAGACCTTGTCCGAGGCGGAGCGCGAGGCGACGCTCGAGACCCTGCTCAATGCCTTCCTCGCCGGTGAGAAGGGGCCGTTCATTCGCTGGTATTACACGCCGATGATGCTCACTTTCTCGCGCGGCGTGCCGTCGGCCTGCACGGTCTACGACTGCATGGACGAGCTCGCCAATTTCCGCTTCGCGCCGCCGCAGCTGCTCAGCCTCGAACAGGAGCTGCTCGACACGGCGGACGTCGTCTTCACCGGCGGCTATTCGCTGTACGAGGCGAAGAAGCAGCGGCACCCGAACATCCACCCCTTCCCCTCCAGCGTCGACCGCGCGCACTTCACCCGGGCGCGGGGCGTCGATGCCTCGCCGGACGACCAGGGCCCGATCGGCAAGCCCCGCTTCGGATTCTACGGCGTCATCGACGAGCGGATGGATCTCGACCTCATCGCCGCGGTCGCCGACGCGCACCCGGAATGGTCGATCGTCATGGTCGGCCCGGTGGTGAAGATCGACCCGGCCGATCTGCCGATCCGCGCCAACATCCATTATGTCGGCGGCAAGAGCTACGAGGAGCTGCCGCTCTATCTCGGCGGCTGGGACGTCGCCCTGATGCCGTTCGCGATCAACGATTCGACCAAGTTCATCTCGCCGACCAAGACCCCCGAATATCTCGCCGGCGGACGCCCGGTCGTGTCGACCCCGATCACCGACGTCATCCGCCATTACGGCGACCTCGAGGCGGTGTTCATCGCCGACGGCGCGGATGCGTTCATCCGCGCCTGCGAGGAGGCGCTGGCGCTGGCGAAGGGCGGCGACGAATGGCTGAAGGATGTCGACCTGAAGCTCGCCAACCTCAGCTGGGACATCACCTATGCCCGGATGGCCGGCCTCGTGCAGGAGGCGATCAAGGTACCGACCGCCGGCCCGAACATCGTCAAGCGCGCCGCCAAGAAGAGCTACGACTATCTCGTCGTCGGCGCGGGCTTTGCCGGCTCGGTGATCGCCGAGCGGCTGGCGAGCCAGCTCGGTGCCCGAGTCCTCGTCATCGACAAGAGGCCGCACGTCGCCGGCAACGCCTATGACCATCTCGACGAGGCGGGCGTCCTCATCCACCAATATGGACCGCACATCTTCCACACCAATTCGGACGAGATCGTCGACTATCTCTCACAGTTCACCGAGTGGCACCCCTATGAGCACCGTGTCCTCGCGCAGGTGCGCGGCCAGCTGGTACCGATTCCGATCAACCGGACGACGCTCAACAAGCTGTTCGGGCTGAGCCTCGAGACCGACGAGCAGGCCGCCGCCTATCTCGCCTCCCGCGCCGAGACGGTGGAGGAGATCAGGACGTCCGAGGACGTCGTCATCAACGCCGTCGGCCGCGAACTCTACGAGCTCTTCTTTCAGGGCTATACGCGCAAGCAATGGGGCATCGACCCCTCCGGCCTCGACAAATCGGTGACGGCGCGCATCCCGACCCGCACCAACACCGACGACCGCTATTTCGGCGACAAGCACCAGATCATGCCGAGGGACGGCTACACCGCGATGTTCAACCGGATGCTCGACCATCCGAATATCGATGTGCTGCTCTCGACCGATTACAAGGACATCGTCGACGAGGTCGATGCCGGCCACGTCGTCTTCACCGGGCCGGTCGACGAATATTTCGGCTTCCGCTACGGCAAGCTCCCCTACCGGAGCCTGCGCTTCGAGCATAAGGTGCTGGACAAGGAGAACTTCCAGCCCGTCGCGACGGTGAATTACCCCGATCCGCAGGTGCCCTACACCCGCATCACCGAATACAAGCATTTGACCGGCCAGACGCACTCGAAGACGAGCATCACCTACGAATATCCGACGGCGGAGGGCGACCCCTACTACCCCATACCGCGCCCCGACAATCGTACCCTACTCAGCAAATACCAAGCGTGCGCGCGCGAACACGCCGGTGTCCACTTCGTCGGACGGCTAGCGAGCTATCAGTACTACAACATGGACCAGGTGGTGGGTCAGGCCCTTGCAACGTTTCGCCGAATTGCAAGCAACCCGCGCAGCTAAAGCCTGAGCGAGCGACACCGCCTAGCTGC
>JAXDOX010000033.1:0-36817 GCA_034668625.1 Sphingomonadales bacterium | reverse complement strand
CTTCTGCTACAAAATAAGTGCCGGCAAGGCCGCTCAGGCCACCAGGGACTTCGCAATAATCGGCCGCATCGAAAGCTTCGTCCTCAATGCCGGCCTCGAGGACGCTCTTGAGCGCGCCCGAGCCTATGTGTCCGCGGGCGCGGACGGGATCATGATTCACAGCTGCAGCCGCGAGCCCGACGAAATCTTCTCCTTCTGCGACGCGTTCCGCCGGATCGACTCCTCGACAGCGTTGGTGGTGGCCCCCACAAGCTATGGCGGCGTTTACGAGACCGAGTTGCAGGCCAGGGGCGTGAACGTCGTGGTCTACGCCAATCATCTGTTGCGCGCCTCCTATCCAGCCATGGTACGGGCGGCACAGGCGATATTGGAGCATGGCCGTTGCCGCGAGGCGGACGCCTTTTGCATGTCGATCGAAGACGTGCTCCAGCTTATTTCCGGGACGGCGAGCCGATGATCGACTCGGTCGGTTTCCTGCAGCTCCTGCAACGTCTGGGCGTGAAGTTCTTCGCGGGCGTGCCGGATTCGACGCTTGCGGCTTTCTGCCGGAGTCTCGCCGAGGCGCTGCCACCGGACCGGCATGTCGTCGCCGCCAACGAGGGCGCGGCCGTCGCCCTCGCCGCCGGCCACTATCTCGCCACCGGCGCGATGGGCTGCGTCTACATGCAGAATTCCGGCTTGGGCAATGCCGCCAATCCCCTGATCTCTCTTACGGCGCCGGAAGTATACGGCATACCGGCGTTGCTCCTGATCGGCTGGCGGGGCGAGATATTCGACGGCGTCCAGAGCCGGGACGAGCCTCAGCACACCCTGCAGGGACGCATCACCCTCGAGCTGCTCGATTGCCTCCAAATCGCCCACGAAGTGCTCGGAGCGGAGGAGGCCGATCCGGAGCCGATGGTCGCGGCGCTGATCGAACGGGGGCGGGCGCAGGCGCGGCCTGTGGCCCTCGTCGTGCGCCGCGGCGTCCTTGATTCGGCGACGGGCGGGCCGCCGGCGCCGGCGGGTGGCGCCCCGACCCGCGAGGATGCACTGCGCGCGGCGCTGGCGGCGTTACCGGAAGATGCCGTGTTCGTCGCAACGACGGGCAAGGTGTCCCGCGAGCTCTACGAGCATCGTCTCGCCGGCGGGGTAAGCCCCTGGCGCGACTTCCTCAGCGTCGGATCGATGGGACATGCGCTGCAGATTGCGGCTGGGATAGCGCTGGCGCGGCCGGAGAAACAGGTAGTGTGCATCGACGGCGACGGCGCACTGATCATGCATATGGGAGGCATGACGACCAGCGCGACGGTTCCCAATCTCCTCCATCTCGTCATGAACAACGGCGCCCATGAATCCGCCGGCGGGTTGGCGAGCCGGGGCTTCGCCATCGACATGCCCGCTCTCGCGCGCGCCTGCGGCTACGACAGCGCGGCGCGGGCCGAGCGGCTGGACGGGATCGGGCCGGCGATCGGCCGGGCCTTGGCGACGCCCGGCTCGGCTTTCATCGAGATCCGCACCGCGATGGGATCGCGGCCCGATTTGTCGCGTCCGAAGAGCGCGCTGGCGGAGGCGAAGCGAGGCTTCATGCGCCAACTTGCCGGCGACGCGGCCGCATGAGCCGGGACGGCCAGGTCTCGGCGGCGGGAGAGCCGCGTACGGACGAGGATCCGTTGGATCTCGGATGGCTGGGAGACGCGCTCAGCGGCTCCGGGCTCGCCGAATATGTCGGCTGCTTCGACCTCTTCCGCCCACGGCGCGCGGACTGGGAACGTCATCGCGGGCAGTCGCCCGAGCGGTTGCGGCCCCTGATCGACCTCTTCCTCCTCAGCGGCATTGTCCCGCCGGCGGCGCTACCTGCGCGTATCCGGGCGGGGCTGGGTGACCTGGAGGCCCTGGGTCTGCTCCGCGAGGAGCCGGCGGGCGTCGCCATGGCGGGCGGTCTGGCCGTGCTGCCCGTGTTCGGCCGGTGGCTGATGTGCCATGCGCCGCGGGCGAATTCGAAATTCTATTTCGGCGATGACACGGTCGCGCTGCTGCCGCGCCTGACTCCGATCGCCGGCGGGCGATGCCTGGATCTGTGCGCCGGGCCCGGAATGCTCGCCCTGCACGCCGCAGGCATCGCGGACCGGGTCGTGGCGGTCGAGCCGGCGCCGGATTCCGCCCAGCTCGCCCGCCTCAACGCCTGCCTGAACCGGCTGTCGCACCGTATCGAAGTGCTGGAGGGCGACTTGTACGCGCCCGTTCGCGGGGAACGATTCGACACCGTTATTGCCAACCCGCCGATGCTGCCGGTCCCGCGCGGCTTCGAGGGCCCGACGATCGGCCATGGCGGCGAGGACGGGCTGAGCCTGACCAGGCGGGTGCTCGCCGGGCTGCCCGATGCGCTGACTCCGGGAGGCGTCGCGCAGATGATCGGCGTTGGGCTCAGCGACGGCGCGAGGCCGCTGTGCCTCGCGGCGCTCAAGGAGTCGGCCGGTGGCGCCCTTGATCTCACCGTGAGCATCCTCTCCCACCGAAGCCTCCGGAAGGGCGCGCCGCATCTGCTCGCGCTCGTCGCGACGATCGCCGCGACCTCGGCCGCGGACGAGCGGGAGGTCGGCGCCGCCTACCGGGCGATGCTGGCGCAGGCCGGCGCGAGCTCCCTTTGCCACCTGTTCATTCACGCTCGTTCCGGCCGCGGGCGGATCGACGTGATCGACCTATCCGCGGCCAACGGCGATGATGGCTGGCGCTGGCGAGGTTTGGGGCGGAATGTCTGACCGCGCCGAGCGCGCCGGCGACGCTCCGCGGCCGGCGCCGCCGATCGCCGAGCGGGAAGGGGCCTGGGACGCGGGCGCCGCCAACGTCGCCTCCGCCGTCGTGCCGGTCAGCCCGGAATTGCTGGACGAGCTTCAGCGCAATGGAGCGCTGTTGGGGCATCCGGTCTCCGCGGACGGCGCGAGCGTGGACAATGCCGCCTTTCCCCGTTTGCGTCGCGAAGCCGGCCGCCTGCTTCGGACCTGCCTCGACGCCGGGTTGGGATTCGTCATCTTGCGCGGGCTCGATCCAGGCCTCTTTTCCGCTACCGAGATGGAGAACGTCTTCTGGCGGCTTTGCAACATCCTGGGAGAACCCATCGTCCAGAAGGGCCGTGCGATCAGGTTCGGACGTGTGGCCGATCTCAAGCTGCCGGCTGAAGCGCGGCCGCGATATCACGAGACCGGCGTCGGCGGGTCGATGCATACGGACAGCCCGATCATGGAGCAGGTTGCCGACCTCGTGGGCCTGTTGTGCGTCCGTTCGGCCGCGAAGGGCGGAGAGAGCAAGTTCGTGAGCGTAGCCCGGGTCCACAATATCCTGCTGCGGCACGCCGAGGATCTTCTCGCGGAGCTCTACGGGACATTCTATTTCGATCGGCGAATCCCGCTGGGGGCCGTTTCCCGCGAAAATCCGGCTCTGCTGCGGGCGCCGATCTTCACCTACGATCCGAAGCTGGGGGCGCGGGGCCTGCGGCTGCGCTGGCAGCCCGAATATGTATGGCAGGCGCCTGAACTGCCGGGCGTTCCGCCGCTTGGCGAAAGGCAAAAGCTGGCGCTGCACCTGCTGGAAGGAGTGCTCGAGGACAAAGCTGGGGCGATCACCATCCGCCTGCCGATGCAGGCTGGGGACATGCAGCTCCTGAACAATCATGCGGTCGCACACGGCCGGACCGCGTTCGTCGATAGCCCCGAGGCGGCGGAATCGAGCGGGAGGGAGATGCGCCGCGTATGGCTCCGCCGCCGTCCATGATCCCGGGCCCTTCCACCGCCGTCGCAGGGTCGATCGGGCTCCCATGAAGGCTCTGATCCTCGCCGCCGGCCGCGGCACGCGGCTCGGGGCGGCCGCGGAGGGGCGTCCCAAGGGATTGGTGGAGGTGGGCGGCATGACGCTCCTCGAACGCCAGCTCGGCATTCTTTACGCATGCGGCATCGAGCGGACATGCATCGTCACCGGATACCAATTCGCGCAGATCGAGCAGTGCTTCGGCGGGCGCGTCGATTATCGCCACAATCCCTTTTTCGCGCAGTCGAACAACGCGGTGAGCTTCCTGTTCGCCCGCGACTGGGTCGCCGGCGATGACGTCATCGTCCTCTACGCCGATCTCCTTTACGCTACGGAGATTCTCGACATCGCGCTGCAGTCGCGCGGCGACATCAGCCTGCTGGTTGACGCGACGGCGATCGAGCCGGGCCACGCTTTGGTCTCGATCCGCGAGACCGCGGTGCGGGAGATCGGGGCCCAGCTTCCCTTGGATCAAGCGGACGCGCGCTTCATCGGCATCGCCAAGTTCTCGCGACGGGGGCTGCACGATTTCCTCGCCGAGCTGGAGGGGGCGGTGAAAGCCGGGGCGAAAGACGAATATTATACGTCGGGTTTGGCGAGGCTCCTCGCGCAGGGCTATCCGATCGAGGCGGTGGACGTAGCGGGCCGGGAATGGGCCGAGATCGACACCCCCGACGATCTGGAGCGTGCCCACGGGAAGTGGGGCTGAGCCATGTGCGGTTTCTTTGGTACGGCCTCGCCCTATCCCTTGCCCGAAGCGCGACATGTCCTAGAGGGGCTGACCGACCTGCTGGCGCATCGCGGACCCGATGACCGCGGCTCCTACGCCGAGGAGAACGTGTTTCTGGGCCACCGGCGCCTGTCCATCCTCGACCTGGAGGGCGGGCGGCAACCGATGAGCACCGCCGACGGGCGGTACATTCTCGTTTACAACGGCGAGATCTACAATTTTCGGGAAATTCGCTCCGAGCTCGAGGCGCGCGGCCAGACTTTCCTCACCGACGGCGACACCGAAGTGGTGCTTGCAGCCTATGCCCAATGGGGCGGAGATTGCCTGACCCGCTTTCGCGGCATGTTCGCCTTCGCAGTCTGGGATACCGAGCGGCGCGAGATTTTCCTCGCGCGCGACCGCCTCGGGATCAAGCCGCTCTACTACGCGCTGATCGACGGACGCCTGGTCTTCGCGTCTGAAATGAAGTCGATCGCCCGGCATCCCAGGTTCCGCCGCGAGCCCAATCTCGCCGCCCTTTCGAGCTATCTGAGCTTCCGCACGGTTCTCGGCGAGGAGACGGTCTTCGCCGGCCTGAAGGTCCTGCCGCCGGGCTTCTGCCTGCGCTTTGTTGAAGGTCGCCTAAGCGTTCGCCGCTATTGGGACATTCCGCGTCCCGCTCGGGGGCGGGATTTGGGCGAAGATTATTATCTCGATCGCCTCCGCGAGATGTTGCCGCAGATCGTCAAATCCCACCTCGTCAGCGACGTGCCGGTGGGGGCCTATCTCAGCGGCGGAGTCGATTCGAGCCTGCTGGTCGCGCTGATGGCGCTGCACCATTCGGGACCGGTGAAGACCTTTTCGGTGGGCTTCGACGTCAACGGCTATGACGAGGGCGACCAAGCCGAACTGGTGAGCCGACATCTTGGGACCGAGCATCGGCGGCTCGTGGTGAGTGCCGACGGCTTCATCGACGGGATGGAGGCGATGATCCGCCATCGCGACCAGCCGCTGTCCATCCCCCACGAAATGGCGTTGCTGGCTTTGTCCCACGATCTGCGGCGCGACGTCACGGTTTGCTTGTCGGGAGAGGGGGCGGACGAGCTGTTCGGGGGCTATGGACGGGTCCAGCGCTCGCCGATGGATTTCGCCAAGCTGCGGCTTTTCCAGAGGCTGCCGGCACCGCTCCAAGGGCTGATACGCGCGTCGGTGCGCGATCCCGACATAAGGGCGCGGCTGGCCCTCGAGAACGACGTGGACCATTTCCTCCATGTCTATCACTGGTGGCCGATGGCCGAGAAAGCCGGCGTCCTCAGCGAAGCGGCCAATGTCGCGCTGGATGGGGATCGGGCGGTGCGGACGCATTGCCGGGAGGTCTTCGAAGCCTCCGGGAGCCGCGATCCCTATGACCGCGTCTTCTACTTCTTCGAGAAGGTCCATCTCGTGAACCTTCTGGACCGGCTCGACATGCAGAGCATGGCGGCGTCGGTTGAGGCACGGGTGCCGTTTGTCGATCACGAATTGGTCGAGTTCGTCAGCGCGATTCCGCTCCGCCACAAATTGCGGTGGAAATCGCCGATCCACATGCTCCGGGCGGCCTTCGCGAGGAGCGAGCATGCGAGCGAGGTGCTCGATATAACCAAGTACCTGCTCAGAAAACTCGCCGACGAGCGGCTGCCCCGGGAAATTTCGCGGCGCCGGAAGCTCGGCTTCCCGGCGCCGCTGGACGCTTGGCTCGGCGGACCGTTGCGATGCAAGGCGAGGGAAGTGCTTCTGGATGAGGTGACCCGACGTCGCGGGCTTTTCAACATGCCCGCTCTGGAGCGCCTGCTGTGCAAGGCACCGAGTTCAAAATACGATTTCCACGGGAAACGAGTGTGGATGTTGATGAACATCGAACTCTGGTTCAGGACGCAGATCGACCGCGCCAGCTAGGCGTCGGTTTCCGCTTCTCGCAGGAAGGGCAGGCCGACGGCGCGCACCTCATCCTTGTTTCGGGGAAGCGCGGCCTCGATGTGCCGCGACAATTGGTCCACCAGCGATTGCAGCGGCTGCGTGCCGTCGACCTCCAGCCAGCCGAAACGGTGCGACCAGTCGTCGAGATAGGATTGGATCCGCTCCTGGTGAGCCAGGAAGCTTGCCGGCCGGCACGCCTCGTCCATGCCGCACTCATAGGCGACGCGATCATCGGGCTTGCGGGCCAGCAGGGCCTCGGCCGGGAGCTTGAAATAGAACGTAATGTCCGGTTGCGGCAACAGGCTGGCGGCAGCGAGCGCGGCCTGTTCGTCGGCGCCGAAGATGATCTCGGCCGCGGTGTGCTTCATCCAGTAGCTGTCGTAGAGGATGACGCAATCCGCAGACGCCCGATCGAGCTGACTCGAAGCGGTAAGCGCCATCGACCACAGAATGAACAGGAGCCTGGCCGTCGCCGTCGGCATCGCGAGAACGCTTTGGCGCACGGTCGGAACGTCGGCATCGATGAACCGCGATGCAGGGGAGAGCTGGGGATCGACGATATCGAACCGGTCGAGCCGCACCGCATCCACGCCCCTCTGGCGCAGCGCCTGCTGCAGCGCCTTGGTCAGGGTGGATTTGCCGGCTCCGTCAGGCCCGGCGATCGCAATCAGCAATACGCTTCCTTTCGGCTGCGCCTTTTGTTGCCGCCGCGCAAATCTTTCGGCGCGCTTCATTCTCATGGCATCCTATACGACGTAGTTCGCTATGAGCAACTTGCGGCCTTCTTGTGAACGAGGGGTGGGACATGCTGACTCTGGGTCAGGAGCCAATCGATGCCCCGCCGATCGAATGCTGGCGGGTGACGCACGGCGGCACCGTGGTCCGCGTGGCCACGAACCTGCCCGGCGTCGACGCCCTGTTGCGGCATGCCCTCGGCGCGCATGCGGCCGTCCTCCCCGCGCCGGCCGGCGGGGGGCGCGAGGGGATGTGGACGATCCGCGTCCTCGCCTCGGCCGACTACGAGGCGCGACTGGCGGCGTTGGGCGCTCGCCCAGCCGGGGACGGCGGCGCCGGCGGCCTCGCAAATTACTGGCGGAGCGACTTCCCGGCCGAGCGCCTCGGCGGGCAGGAGGGCGTTGCCGCCGTCCGTCATAGCGGCGGCTTCGAGGGCGTCACTGTATTCGAGGGGGAGCCGAAGCGGGTCACTTACCTGTTTCCGGCGACGACGACGCTATTCCTTCCCCATCTGGAGCATCTGGTCGCCCATGCGTTGCGCCTTGAAGGTTGGCGGCGCGGCTTTGTCGACCTGCACGCCGCCTTCGTCCGCTACCGGAACAAGGGGGTGGCGCTGATCGGGGCGCGGCGGGCCGGCAAAACCAGCCTTGCCATGCATCTTCTCAGCCGCGGCGGTGAGTTGGTCGGCAGCGACATGGCCCAGATCCGCGTCGGACCGGACGGCCGGATCGACGCGGCCGCCATTCCTCACATGTGCCGAATCACGCGCGAGACAATCCGGGACAATGGCTGGCTGGCAGCGGCGATCGGCGCCTCCTGCGACGGCAATTCCGACTATCTACGCGGGCCTTTATTCTCGCACGGCAAGTATGAGCTTTACGATCCCAGCCTGGACCGCGTTTTTCGCAGGCCGGTCGGCATTCCGGCGATGAGACTGGACGCCATCCTGTTCCCGCATTTCGACGTCGCGTTGGCCCGCTACGAGGCCTGCGAGACTGCGCCCGAGGACGCCGTGCAACGCCTGGTCCGGAGTGTCAGAACCGACCGCCCCCTCGCCGACTGGCTGCCCTTCGACCTTGCCGGCCGCGAGCAAGGCGAAGCAGGGCTCGAGAGGAGACTGTTATCGGGGGAAGCGGCGATCCGCGCCTATGACTTCGGTTTTGGCCGCGAGCCCTCGCTCGACTGGGAATCGATCGACCCCTTGTTCGACGAAATGTGAGCGTTCCCGGCGGCCAGGCCAAGATTCAAGAGCCTGATTCCCGCTATCGGACGATCCGACGCTAGGCGGCCAAGTCGAAGCCGGAGCGCCTCACTTTGTGAACGAACTGCTCCACTCCGTTGCTTTGCTCGATCACCAGCGCCGCCTCCCGCGCGGTGGTGGCATTGTCGAACAGCAACATGACCGCAAAGTCGTCGAAGCTCATGTGCAGCGTCTCTCCGAATTCGTTCAGACGGCCGACGACGACACCCTCTTCGGTCCGGCTGAAATCGACGTCGAGGGCGAGAAAGGGGAGCGGATGCTCCCCCGAGCCCACAGGGAGCTGCGGCCAGACATAACGACGCCCACCCTCCGCACCGGCATGGACCAGGCTGTCCTCCGCCCAGACGAACGCGGCGCGGGCGAAGGTGACGATGCGGCACGCATGCTCCAGGCAGGCAGCCGCGGTCGGCTCCGCTGGCGCCCGGTGCAATCTCCATACCAGGTCGCTGGGCCTGAGGCCGCTGGGGCGCAGTACCAATCGGCTCTCCCAATCCGCGGGGAGCCGGTCGAGCAGCCGGCTGCGCCATTTTGGAGTCGGGTTGGTCAGCCGAAATCCGGCTAGCAGGCCGTCGACGGCGTGGCCGAGCAAATCCTGCGCCGAATAGACCATCGACTGGTGGTCGCCGACTTCGCAATAGCCGACCATGTCCACCTGCAGCGTCCTTGCCAGGTGCCGAGCGACATGCAGCTTGAGCCGCGCTATGTCCTCCTCGAGCCTTGCATCCTCTTCGTCGACCTCGGCCTCGGGCGCGCACCACAGCCGCAGGCCGGCACCCAAACGGTGCAGCAAGAGCAGCTCGCCGGCGTTGAAATCGCTCGGCGTCATCAGGTTCCAGCCACCCTGCGCCCAAGTCCCGAGGCGGGATCGGAGCCCCGAAGCCAGCGCAGCCGGGACGATGCGCATGTCGACGATGCACTGCCCGACGGCGAAAGAAAGCACTTCGTCCGGCGACGCCCCGCCATGCTCCCGGCGGGGGGTGACCAGCAGCAGGTCGACGTCCGACTTCCGGTTGCCGAGGCCCTCGGCCAATGAGCCGACGGCGATCAGACGATCGCCGGGCTGCATCGGCGCAACCGCCTGCGCGCCCTCGACAAGCTGGTCGAGATCGGCGCCGTGCAGGCGAAGGAAATCTTCAAGATCCATGTCGACCCTTCCGCGGCGGCGCCGGCTTCGTCGTCAGGAGTCGAGGAACGCCGGTTGGACCGGGCCCGCCTTGGCGCGGCACCATTCCCGCTTGGCGCAACACGCCACGGAGCAATCGAAGGCGTCGTCGCCGAGCTCTTCGCGGGTGATCTGGTTGAAGTCGTGGAAACGGCGCGCGAAGAGATCGGCTACCCTCGAGGGGTCCAAATGGCGAGTCAGCCGCTCGATCAGGCGGGCAGTGTAGCTCACATGCGCCAGTTCGTCCCTCAGCAGGCAGTCCTGAAGACGCTTGACCTGTGACGCGTTCCCCGGCGGGCAGTGGAGCGCGAGCGCCTGGCGCTGCAGCACGTGGTGAATGGTGGTGCGGATCTCGGCGATGTTCATCTGCACGAAATCGTCGATCGTCGGCGCCTTTGCATAGGGATTGCCAGGGACCGCCCGAAGCTCCTTGTGCATTCCGAAGCCAGGCGACAACTGACGAAGCTCGATACGAAAATCCGGCGACACCGCATCCGGGAAGGCGAGATTGACCAGCGCCAGATACATGAGCGCGTGCTTGGATTCGTCGACTGCGTGGCGCTTCAGCTTTTGGCGCTCGTCATCGTCTTGCGAGAAGGCCGCCAGCGACCACAATCTTCGGGAGCCATCGCCCTCGCGCTCGGAGTTGGTCAGCAGCGATACTGCCATCCACCGCTCATCATTCGCGGCCTCGCGATAAATAGTCTCATATGCTTCGGAATCGAATGGCGGCGGCTCCCGTTCGAGAGCTTCAGCCAAAGCCGCCAAGTATGTGGGGCAGTCGCCAAGCTCGCCTTGCATCTCGATAGCAAGCTCGGCGATCTTGGCGACTTTCGACCCGTGGGGTTCCGCCCTCAGCGTCGCGCTAGCCCGGTCGGCAATTGGGGCGTGGCGCTTGGACATTTCGGCGTTACCCAGACTGAACTATTGGATGCTTTGAGACTGCGGATCGAAGGGGGAGTTCATGGCGATGAAAGCTTGATCGGCCTTGGCGAACTTGGTCGCAATTTCCCTTTCGGTCGCCCTGTCGAGCACGAGCTTGCCGTTCTTGATGCGGCCGGTCAGGACCAGACCCGTCCGATGCGCCTCCATCGTCTTGGCCGCTACGGTCAGATGCTCGGTCTCACGATCATGAGTGTCGGCCATGGCTTTGCTCCTTTAGTGAAGAGGATTGGACGCTCGTGCTGAACGACTCGATCTACCAAAAGACCTGACTGGGAGCAAGGCGCGTTTATCCTGGAAGTAGTTGGGTAGTGCGCATTGGTGAGCAAGGTCGGCCGCCACGGATCATTATCTCCACTATTTCAATTCTATAGCTGCGGGTGTCACAGCGTGATGAGTGACAATGTCAAACTGCTGCACGGAAAACGGTTGGTTCCCGTCGTCCGGGCGCGGCCGTTCGCCTCCTTTACGATTTCAAAAGTAAGCCGGTTCAGCACAGCTATCGCCGAACCGACTCTAGAGACTTCTCTCTAGGCTCTCAATTGTTCAGCGCCCGGCTCTAATTGCGGCAACCGCGACTGTTGAAGCTGTAGCCGTCGTCACACTCCCCAAGATACCGACATACGCAGCTGCGACTTAGAAACTCAACCCGGCGGAAGTTCCACCTTTCTTCGTTGGCGCCAAGAGGTATCTGCCGGCAGTCGCTTACCTTGCCGCGGAAACCTTCGCCGTCATCTCCCTGCGCATCAGCATTCGCCTTCACCAGCTCATTTGCTGCACCGCCCACGCGATCATGGGGCTCGGTTTCCTGGGTCCCGTTTCTGTCTAGGTGAGCTTCGGAAAGCCCCCATGTACGGCGGGTCGGGCGACGACATTTTCGCTTCGCGATGCTGGGCACCTACGACCTCAACGCCGACGGCAAGATCGACGCGGCGGACGCGGTCTTCTCCGGGCTGCGGGTCTGGCGGGACGCCAACGGCAACGCTCTCGTCGACCCGGGCGAATTGAAGAGCCTCAATGAGCTCCGCAGCGTCTCGATCTCGCTCGCCAATTCGGCGCCGGCCGAGCCGACCGACGCCGCCGGTAACGCAATCGTCCACACCGGCCACTTCCCCCGCGGCGACGGCACGACCGGCGACCTCGCCGACGTCGCGCTCGACATCGACCAGACCGCAAGCCGCTGGCTCGACGACTCCACGATCAGCGCCGAGGCGGCGGCGCTGCCGCAGCTCACCGGCTTCGGCGAGATCAAGGACCTGCGGGTCGCGATGACCGGCCATGCCGCGCTCGAGACGATGGTCGCGAGCTTCGTCGCAACGACCTGCCAACCTTGAAGGCCGCGACCGAGGCGATCCTCTATGAATGGGCGGGGGTGGAAGGGAGTCGCGGCGAGCGCGATCGGCGGAGACGGCTTCGACGCCCGCAAGCTCGCCTTCCTCGAAAAATACAGCGGCTACCAATTGATGCCGCGCGACGCCAACGGCGCGCGCGTCACCACCAACCTCGCCGAGATCAAGAGCCTGTGGACCGCGACCAGGTGACGCGGCTGACCTTGCGGCTGGTCCTCCAGGGGCCGAAATTTGGGCCGAATCTGCCGCTTGGCTGGGGCGGCAGGATTCGAACCTGCGAATGCCGGTACCAAAAACCGGTGCCTTACCACTTGGCGACGCCCCAGCAGCCGGGCGGGCTTATAGCGGCCGTGCCGCCGGGGGGAAGGCCTCAGGCGTTCGCCATCCGGCGATTGACCAGATCGAGATAGTCCTTCCGCATCTGCTTGGTCAGCTCGCCGACCTCGAAGCGCCAGGGGCCGACCGTGTTGACCGGCGTCACCTCCGCAGCGCTGCCGGTGAGGAAGCATTGCTCGAAGCTCTCCAGCTCCTCGGGCCAGATCGCCCGCTCGACCACCTCGATGCCGCGCCGGCGGGCAAGGTCCATCGCTGTCTGCCGGGTGATTCCGTTGAGGAAGCAATCCGGGGTCGGCGTGTGAAGGGCATTGTCGCGCACGAAGAAGACGTTGGCTCCGGTCCCTTCGGCGACCTGGCCGCGCCAGTCGAACATCAAAGCATCGTCATAGCCCTTCTTCTCCGCCTCGAGCCGGGCCAGGGTGCAGATCATGTAGAGGCCCGCCGCCTTGGATTCGGTGGGCGCGGTATAGGGGGCGGGACGGCGCCAGGGGGAGATGTCGAGTCTGAGGCCCTTGAGGATCGCCTCCTCGCCGAAATAGGCGCCCCACGGCCAGCAGGCGATCGCGAGGTGGGCTGGCACGTCGATCGCAGTCACCCCCATCTGCTCGGAGCCGCGCCAGGCGACGGGGCGCATATAGCCCTCGTCCATCTTGTTGGCGGCGACGACCTGGCGGCAGGCTTCGTCTATCTCCTCGACGGACCAGGGTATCTCCATGCCGAGCAAAGCGGCGCTCTTCTTGAGGCGCGTCGAATGGTCGGTGAGGCGGAATACCTCGCCGCCGTAGACGCGCTGGCCCTCGAAGACCGAGGAGGCGTAATGGAGGGCGTGGGTGAGGACGTGGATGTTCGCTTCGCGCCACGGGACGAGAGCGCCGTCGAACCAGATGAAGCCGTCCCGGTCGTCGAAATCCTTCCTCTCCGCCACGGGCATTCGGCTCCTCCGGTTACGGGGGCGCGATAGGCCGGGCGAGGGGGGAGCGTCAACTTGACCGCCGTGCGGGCGCAGCTTCCCGCTCGGGGAACGAGGGGCTTGCGGGGCTCCCGATCCCGCCTATCTCGCGGGGGCGAAGGAGAAAGCTTCATGGCTGAGGAACAGGCGATTCTCGCCGGCGGGTGCTTCTGGTGCACCGAGGCGGTGTTCAAGGACGTGATCGGAGTCACTAGGGTCGAGAGCGGCTATACCGGCGGGCACGCGCCCAACCCCGATTATCGCCAGGTCTGCGCCGGCGACACCGGCCATGCCGAAGCGATCCGGGTCACCTTCGATCCCCAGGAGGTCAGCTACGGCGACATCCTCGATATCTTTTTCGCCACCCACGATCCCACCCAGCTCAACCGCCAGGGGAACGACGTCGGCACCCAATATCGCTCGGCCGTCTTCCCGGCTTCGCCCGAGCAGGAAGCGGAAGTCCGCGCCGCGATCGAGCGCGCCCGCGCCGACTGGAGCGATCCGATCGTCACCACCATCGAGCCGCTCTCCGACTGGTGGCCGGCGGAGGATTACCACCAGGATTATTGGGAGGGCGAAGGCCAGCGCAGCCCCTATTGCCTCGCCGTCATCCCGCCCAAGCTCAGGAAGCTCAGAAAGAGCTTTGCCGAACGGACGAGGAGCGAAGCCGCGGCGGGCTGACTCTCACGCGCCTTCAGCGCACCTTGACGATTGCTGCGATTCCAAGGTGGTCGGAGCAATTCCGGCGGAAGTCGCGACCCGAGGTTGGGGAGAGAATTCCTGCCACGAATGAGGCTTTGGTGCTGCATATCGTCTGCGTGGGCAGCGCCGCCAATGTCACTTGCACGCGCGCATCGTCCCAGATGAAGTGGTCATAGGGACTGGCCGTCGCGCCTTGCGCATTGAGGCTCGTCTTGACGTTCGGCGTGAAGGCGGGCCGGGCGAAGCCCGCATTCGCCGCGAGCTGCGCAAAGGAAGCATCGGTCGCATTCATGTTCCAGTCGCCGACCACGACGGCCGCGGGAGTCGTCGCGGGACAGCCGGCCGGGATCGCGGCGGTCAGCCGTTTGACGATGTTGCCGATCTCCGCGATCTCGCCGCGGCGGGCGGCCGGGCCGCCGGTGCCGAAGGTCGCGTGGTAATCGAGGAACCACACCAGCTGCGCCGTGCCGCTGCTGCTGTCGCTGATCAGAGTCGCCTCGGGCGCGCGTTGCACGGCGCCCGGGCTGGTCAGGCCGGCGGTATCGACATGGCACAAGATGGCGAGCCGGCCGCCGGCGTCGTTCACGAGGAGATCGGCGTAGCGCTCCAGATAGGTCGTGTTTCCCTTGAGCGCGCTGAAATGGACACTGCCCCCCGCCGGGGTGACGGCGGCCTGGTCGGCCTGGGTCATCACCTCCTGGAGGAAAGTCATCTGGGCCAGCGTGTTGCCCGGCCAGTGGGCGAGACCGCGGATGAAGGCGTTCTTGTTGACGATGTAATTCGGGACGCCGTTGCTGTTTTGGCCAAGATGCAGCGCGTTCTGCGACACGACGAGGAAGTCGGCCGAAGCGGCGGTAGGAAACAGGACCGCAGCCGCGAACAGCGGCGCGCGGGACAACCAGCGATTGAAGCGTGGCAACGATTTCATGGCAACCTCCCCCCGGAGCGAAGAGGCGCGCGCCCGCGGGCGCGCTCAATTCGAACTCGGTCCGATTAGGAGGGAACCGGCAGGTTGAGGCCCGCAATCGACTCGGAAACGGAGCGAACCGCGCGTAGGCTCGGTCGCAGGGGCAGGCCGCGTCGCTGTTTCAGTCTCGCTTCGGGGCGGCGGCCCGTCGGAGCCGGTCGTTGATTGCGACGCCGACGCCGGTGTCCGGTATGGGTGCGACCGCCATGCGCGGCTTTCCTTGCCCCTCGGCGCGGTGGAGGGTGGCGAACAGCCGCGCGGCCGCCTCGGCTAGGTCGCCGGACGGGCTCAGGCTGTCGTCGCCTTCGACGGCGCCGAAGCCGATGAGCCATTCGTCGGTATCAGCCTGGCGCGCATTCAGGCGGAGCGGCTTGGCCGGCGCGTAATGGCTGGCGAGCATTCCCGGCGCTTCGATGCCGCTGGCGGCGGTCGCGGCGGCCTCGACCGCCAAGGGCCCGGGCCGAAGGAGCGTCACCCGGTGGCCGTCCACCTTCACAATGGTCGATTCCAGCCCCCGCTCGGTTGGGCCGCCGTCGACGATCAGGGGGATGCGGCCGCCGAGCGAGGCGAGCACATGCTCAGCCGTCGTCGGGCTGATGCCGCCGCTGGCGTTGGCGGACGGGGCGGCGAGGGGGCGAGCGGTCGCGGCCAGGAGGTCCTGCATCGCCGGGTGGGCGGGGCAGCGCAGCGCGACCGTGAGGAGACCGGCGGTCACCGCGGGCGCGATGGCCGCCTCCGGTGCCAGCGGCACGACGAGCGTCAGCGGCCCCGGCCAGTGCGCGGCCGCGAGACGGCGGGCCGTCTCGGAGAACAGGCCGATCCGCTCGGCATGGCGAAGGCTCTCGACATGGACGATCAGCGGGTTGAATGCGGGACGGCCCTTGGCGGCGTAGATCAGTGCCACCGCGTCCGGGTTCGTCGCGTCGGCGGCAAGGCCGTAGACCGTCTCGGTCGGCACCGCGACCGGCTCGCCGCCAAGGATGAGGCGGGCTGCCTCGGCGATCGCCGCTGGCCCGTAGGGCATTGCCCGCGTCTCGTTTTGCGGCGCCATGGGTGCGGCGCTATAGCCGGGCCGGAGCCGAGGCAAGATCGGGGGACGAGATGAGCTATGTGGCGCCGGCCGAGGAGCAGAAGTTCGTCCTGCGCCACGTCGTCGGCCTCGAGGAGCTGGCCGGTCACAATGCCTTCGCCGAAGCGAGCGCCGACGTCGCCGACGCGATCGTCGACGGGGCGGGCGAGTTTGCCGCGGGGGTGTTCGCGCCGCTGAGCCGGATCGGCGACGAGGTGGGGGCTAAATGGTCACTGGGCGGCGTGACGCTGCCGGCGGGCTTTCGCGAGGCGTACAAGGCTTATGTCGAGGGCGGCTGGGGGACGCTCGCCGGGCCTGCCGAATTCGGCGGGCAGGGGCTGCCGCTCAGCCTCGCCAGCGTCGTGATGGAGGATTTGGGCTCCGCCAACATGGGCTTCTCGCTCGTCATGATGCTGACCCCGGCGGCGGTCGAGGCGCTCAAGCATCACGGCACGGCCGAGCAGCAGGCGATATGGCTGCCCAAGCTGGTCACGGGCGAATGGACCGGCACGATGAACCTTACCGAGCCGCAAGCCGGCTCGGACGTCGGCGCCTTGAAGACCCGCGCCGAGCCGGCGGCGGAGGGGAACTGGCGCCTGTTCGGC
Source organism: Sphingomonadales bacterium (assembly GCA_034668625.1). GTDB lineage: Bacteria > Pseudomonadota > Alphaproteobacteria > Sphingomonadales > Sphingomonadaceae > Allosphingosinicella. The sequence goes on along the minus strand of JAXDOX010000033.1, from coordinate 20,292 downwards.
CAGAAGATCTTCATCACCTTCGGCGAGCACGACCTTGCCGACAACATCGTCCACCTCGTCCTCGCCCGTACGCCCGACGCCCCGCCGGGGACGAAAGGCATTTCGCTGTTCATCGTCCCCAAGATGCTGCCGGACGGCACCAGGAACGACGTCCGCTGCGTCTCGATCGAGCACAAGCTCGGAATCCACGCCTCGCCCACCTGCGTCATGTCCTACGGCGACGAGGGCGGCGCGGTCGGCTGGCTGATCGGCGGCGAAATGGGCGGCATGCGCGCGATGTTCACGATGATGAACAATGCCAGGCTCAACGTCGGCCTGCAGGGCGTCTCGGTCGCAGAGCGGGCGACGCAGGAGGCGGTGGCCTACGCTCTGCAGCGGGTGCAGGGGGTTCGCGAGGGGCGGCCGGCCGCGATCGCGGCGCACCCGGACGTACGCCGCATGCTGGTGCGGATGAAGGCGCTGACCCAGGCGGCGCGGGCGCTCGCTTACTACACCGCGGGGATGACGGACCGGGCAACGCTCGGCGACGCCGCGGCGAGGGCCCGCGCGGACCTGCTGACGCCTTTGGTCAAGGCTTACGGCACCGACGTCGGCTGCGAGGTGGCGAGCCTCGGCGTCCAGGTCCATGGCGGCATGGGCTATATCGAGGAGACCGGTGCCGCCCAGCATTATCGCGACGCCCGAATCTCGCCGATCTACGAAGGCACCAACGGAATCCAGGCCGCGGACCTCGTCGGCCGCAAGCTGGAGGTGGAGGGCGCAGAGCCGTTCCGCCGACTTCTCGCCGACATAAGGGCGGAGGCCGAAGGGCCGCTCGCCGCATTGGCCGAGGCGTGCGGACGGGTGGCCGGACGCTTCGCGGCGATGAAGATGGACGACCGGATGGCCGGCTCCTATCCGTTCCTGACGATGCTGTCGGTGACGGTCTGCGGATGGCTCATGCGCCGCAGCCTCGCCGCCCTGGACGGGGCGGAGGTGTCGCCGCGCTTTGCGGCGATGAAGCGCGCTGCGGCCGCTTATTATCTGGATCAGGTGGTGCCGGAGGCGTCCGGCCTCGAAGCGCAGGCGATTGCGGGAGCCGGCCTGCTCTATTCGGTGTCGGACGAGGCGCTCGCGGTGGCCTAGGCCATCGCGGCCTTGGTCTCGCGCCGGCCGACCTGGCGGTAGATGCGGGGGCCGAGATCGAGACGGAACGGGCCCATTTTCGCCGATTCGCCGATCTCCCGGCCGACCAGCCAGGCGCGGGCGGCGCGCCCGCTCGCCATGCCGCCGTCCCAGTCGTAGGCGACCTTGGTGGCGAGGCTCGGCACGAAGATGCTGCGGCCCTCGATCTGGATCGCGCGCACCTCCTCCTTCAGCATCCCGGCGACGCTGCCGAGGCGCAGCTCCTCGCCCGGCGGGATCGCGATGTGCGGCGAGCCGCTCCGGTCGTGGATCGGACCGGCGAGAAAATCGCCGATGTCGGCATCCTCACTGGCATTGAACAGCCGCGAATCGATCCGGATGTTGCGGGCGGCGAGTTGCCCGGTGTTGCGCAGCGTCAGCTCGTAATGGAGCACCGCCTCGGTGTCGGTCGCGGCGGCGCGGTCCGGGGCGATGTCGATTTCCAGCCAGGCCCGGGCCGGCTCGACGGCCGAGGGCGGCGCGGCTTCGGCTTGGGTCTCGTCCTCAGTGGCCGTCGCCGCGGCGGGGCGCGCTTCGTCCTCCACCCAGCGGGCGACGTCGAGCGTGCCGGCGAGCGAGGCGCGGTCGCCAGCATCCTGCTCCTCGCGGCGGCGGCGCAGGCGCAGCCAGGCGAGGGCGGCGAGGCCGAGCGCGGGGATGAGCAGCAGAAGCCAGGGCCAGTTGAAGCCCGATCTGGAAGGCGCGGCCGTCACCGGGGCGGGCTGCGCGATCGCCGGCGGCGCCTGGACCTGTGCGGGGACGGGGGCGGCCGGCTGGGCCTGCAGGGCCGGAGCCGGTTGCGTCGGCGCGACTTGCGGAGCGGGGAGCGCTCGCGCCGGCGTCGTCCGCGGCGGTGTGCGCTCCGTCGGGCGCGTCGCCGTCTCGCGTCGCATCGTGGGGGCTGCGGCGGGTGGAGCGGCGCGCGCCGGCGCGGGCACGGCGGGTCGTGGTTGGGAAACTGGCGGTGTCGCCGCCGGCGGGGTGGTGCGCTGCCCGGGGAGCTGGAAGTCCTTGAGCTGCGGCGGTCCGACGACGGTGTTCGTCTCCTGCGCCGAAGCGGCGCCGGCGGCGAGGGCGGCGATCAACGGGGTACAGGCGGCGGCCCTGAGGCTGCGGCGTCTTTTCAACATGTTGGCTTGAGGTTTCCCTTCCCGCCGTCCGTTTACCCTCGCCGCGGCGCCCGAGTCCAGCGCCGCGCCCGCCGCCGGTCGCCCGCCGCCGCCGGTTTGGCGTTCCGGGAAAGAGAGATTAGGCTTGCACCGCACTACAAAAGGGGACCGACATGAGCGGCTTCAGGACCTTCATCTTCAAGGGCAACATCATGGACCTCGCCGTCGCCGTGATCATCGGTGCGGCCTTCGCCAAGATCGTCAGCTCGCTGACCGACGATGTCATCATGCCGGTGGTCGGCGCGATCTTCGGCGGGCTCGATTTCTCCAATTATTTCATCGTCCTGAAACCCGTCCCGGCCGGCTATCACGGGCCGATGAGCTATGCGGCGCTGAAGACGTTGGGGGTGCCGATGCTCGGCTACGGTGCCTTCATCACCGCCGCCGTGAACTTCCTGATCCTCGCCTTCATCATCTACCTAATGGTGAAATATGCGATGAAGCTGATGCCGGCGGAGGCGGAAGAGGCGCCGGCGGGCCCCGCCGAGGACGTGCTGCTGTTGCGCGAGATACGCGACGAGCTGCGCCGCCGGCCCTGATCTGCCCCCGGACCTTGCCGCCGCGCTCGCCGAGGTGGGCGCGGCGGCGGCGGCCGCGTCCGATCGCTGGTGGATCATCGGCAGCGCCGCGACGGCGCTGCATGGCGTGCGGGGCTTGACGGTCGGCGACGTCGACCTGCTGATGAGCCGCCGCGACGCAGCCGCCTTGCTCCGGTCGAAGGGGGTCGAGCCGGCACCGGGTGAGCCGGGCGGCCGCTTCCGCTCGGACGTCTTCGGCCGCTGGCGTGCCGGCGCCTATGTCGTGGAGGTAATGGGCGGCTTCCACGTCGAAGGGATCGAGCTGGTGCCGGAGACGCGGATCGCCGCGGGAGGGCTCTACGTACCGAGCGTCGGCGAACTGATCGCGATGTGCGAGCTGTTTGGGAGGCCTAAGGACAAGGAGCGCACTCAGCTGCTCCGCGCGCTCTAGGCCAGCGTGCGCTCGATCAGGTCTTCGACGTCGAGGTCGAGGCGGCGGATCTGGGCGACGATGGCGGGCCAGCGCTGGTTGAGGAATTCGTCGCGCTCGGCGGTGCGCAGCCGCTCGGCCGCGCCCGCCGCGACGAACATGCCGACGCCGCGGCGGACCAATACCAGCCCCTCGTCCTGGAAGGTCTGGTAGGCCTTGGCGACGGTCAGCGGATTGGCGCCGTGCTCGGCGGCGAGGCTGCGCACCGATGGCAAAGGATCGCCGTCGCCGACGCGGCCGTCGAGGATCATCGCCGCGATCGTGTCGCGGAGGCGGAGGTACACGGGACGGTCTTCGCTGGGCATCAGGCGCTATACTGTAGTAATACAGCGGGGCGGTCAAGGGCGCGCCGGCGTCCATTCGCTTGCCACATGGTCGACCGACGGGCGGATACGTTCCTCGAGCGGAGCGCCGGGGGTGCCGAGGAAGAGGAAGCCGGCGATCCGCTCGCCGTCGCGGCCGCCGAGGCCGGCGAGGACTTCGGGCGAATAGGCCGCCCAGCCGGTCACCCAGCCGCCGGCGAAGCCCATCGCGTGGGCGGCGAGGAGGAGGGTCATGCAGGCGGCGCCGCAGCTCAGCTCCTGCTCCCAGAGCGGGATCTTGGTTCCGGCGTCGGGGGAGGAGAGGGCGACGACCAGCTCGGGCGCCTGGTGGGCGAAGCGGTGCGCCGCCTCGATCTCGAGCCGGCCCGGGTCCTCGGCCTTGCCGGCCCGGTAGGCGCGCTCGAGCAAGTCGGCGAAGGCGTCGCGGGCGTCCTTGGCAACGTGGATGAAGCGCCACGGCGCGAGCTTGCCGTGGTCCGGCACGCGCGTGGCAAGCGCGAGGATCTCGCGCAACTCGGCGGCGTCCGGCCCGGGCTCGACGAGGTCTCGGGGCCGCCCGGAGCGCCGGGTGCGGAGCAGAGCGAGGGTGGAGGAGGTGTCGTTGAACATGAAGGGCGGGCGCTAGCAGCGATGGGATGGGGCAACAATCCGGCTTCACAAGGGAATTTTCGCCGTTAGGGTGCCCCGCCTGCACCGGCCGCCCCGAGAGCCGGGCCTTCAGGAGTGGAGCGCATGGTGAATACACCGACCGTGGACAATCCCCGCGAGCCGGACATCAGCCACGTCAACCCCGCCGCCAAGGCGACTTGGTTCGGACACCCCCGCCAGCTCGCCCGCCTGTTCAGCACCGAGCTGTGGGAACGGTTCGGCTATTACGGCATGCGGGCGCTGCTGACGCTCTACCTCACCAAGCATTTCATCTTCCAGGACCGCGCCGCGACCGGCCTCTACGGCGGCTATACCGCGCTCGTCTATCTGACGCCACTGATCGGCGGCTTCCTCGCCGACCAGTATCTCGGCTCCAAGCGGGCCGTGAAGTTCGGCGCGATCATGATGGCGGTCGGCTATTTCACGCTCTGCTTCGGCGGCGACACCGCCAAGCCCTATGCGACGGTGAACGGCCAGCGCTACGAGGTGCAGGTCACCAATTATTCGGACCGGCCGACGAGCAGCCAGAACGAGGTGCGCTACCTCGTCGACCAGGGCAAGCGCCTCCAGATCAGGGGCAATGACGACGGCAGCGTGTCGCTGCTCGACGCCGGCGGCTCGGGCGCGGTGGTGAAGACGATTGCCAAGGGCGGGTTCGAGAGCGCCGGCGAGCGCAGCCCGCTGTTCGTCGCGATCATGCTGGCCGCTCTGTCGCTCGTCTCGATCGGCAACGGCTTCTTCAAGCCCAACATCTCGACCATGGTCGGGGCGCTCTACGACAAGGGCGACCGACGGCGAGACGCCGGCTTCACCATCTTCTACATGGGCATCAATCTGGGCTCGATCGGCTCGCAATTGCTCTGCCCGCTGCTAGCCGACTGGTTCGGCTGGTGGGCGGGGTTCGGCCTCGCGGCCGCGGGCATGCTTTTCTCGTGGACGTTGATCCAATATGACGGCGGCCGCCTCTCGGGCTATGGAGAGCCGCCGAAGCGGGAGGGGCCGGACCGGGCGCTGCTGATCTACGCGATCGCGATCCTGTTCGTGCCGGTCTTCTACTTCCTGTTCACCAACCTCATGAACTCGCCCAAGCCGGAGGCGGGCGCCGGCATCGTCGGCTACATCCTGGCGCTGCCGCTGATGGGCAAATTGCTGTTCGGCTCGTTCCTGATCGGCGTCCCGGCAATCCTCATCTGGTCGTACCTCAAGGGCAGCCGCGCAGAGTTCCAGATGATGGTGGTGGCGATGGTGCTCGTGACCTTCAACGTCGTCTTCTGGACCCTGTTCGAGCAGGCGGGCTCGTCGCTGACCCTGTTCGCCGACCGCAACACGGACCTGTCGGTGTTCGGCCTCTTCCACCTGTCGGCGCCGCAGACGCAGAATTTCAACCCGATCTCGATCGTCTTCTTCGCGCCGGTGATGAGCATATTGTGGACCGGCCTGGCGCGTTCGCGGGTCGCGCCGAACCCGGCGCTGAAGACGCTGGGCTATGCCTGGACGGCGATCATCGTCGTCGCCACCGCTTTGCTGACCTGGCGGCTGTTCGAGGGGTTCCGCGCCAGCGGTCACCTTGGATTGGGAGGCGTGCTGGCGCTGTTGCTCGCCCTCGTCATCGTCGTTTCCGCTTACTTCTGGATGCGGCAGATCAGTGGCTGGAACGAGGAAGTGCCGGTCGAGCCTTCGATCCCGGTCAAGTTCGCGGTCGCGCTGATGGGCGTCGGCGCCGGCTTCCTGTTCCTCGTCTGGGGAACCACCTTCGCGGGGCCGGACTTCAAGGTGACGGTGTGGTGGCTGGCAGGCCTCTACCTGATCCACTCGCTGGCGGAATTGTGCATCTCGCCGGTCGGCCTGTCGATGATCACCAAGCTGTCGATCGCCCGGATCGTCGGGCTGATGATGGGCGTCTGGTTCCTCTCGATCTCCTGCGCGCAATATGTCGCGGGCGTCGTCGCCCAGGTGGCGAGTGTCGAGACGGTCGGCGGGCAGGTCACCAACCTTCAGGTCAGCCTCAACACCTATGTCGGCGTGTTCTGGAAGATCGGCCTGGTCGCCGCCGGGATCGGCCTGTTCCTCCTTCTGCTTTCCCCGCTGCTCAAGAAATGGATGCACGGTGTCCAGTAAGACCTGGCTGATCCTCCCCGCGCTCGCCGCCCTGCTCGGCTGCGGCGCCTCCAACCCGGCGCCGAGGAGCGCGTCGGCCGCGCCGCCGCCCAAGCCCGTTTCCTACTCCCACGACCCCTATCCCTCGACCTACCATCCCTATCCGGGCGTCCTGACCGCGATCACCGGGGGGACCGTGTTCGACGGCGAAGGGCACCGGTTCGACAACGGCGTCGTCGTCCTCGCCGACGGCAAGGTGCAGGCGGTAGGCGGCCCCGACACGCCGATCCCCGCCGGCGCGACCCGGGTCGACGCGCACGGCAAGTGGGTGACTCCGGGCGTCATCGACATCCACTCCCACCTCGGCGACTATCCCTCGCCAGCGGTCGAGGCCCATTCCGACGGCAACGAGGCGACCGGTCCGGTCAAGCCGGACGTCTGGGCAGAGCACAGCGTCTGGCCGCAGGACCCGGGCTTCACCCGCGCGCTCGCCAATGGCGGCGTGACGACGCTCGAGATCCTGCCGGGCTCGGCCAATCTGTTCGGCGGGCGCTCTGTCGTGCTCAAGAACGTGCCGGCGCGCACGGTGCAGGGCATGAAGTTCCCCGGCGCCCCCTACGGCCTCAAGATGGCGTGCGGCGAGAATCCCAAGCGCGTCTACGGCAGCCGCAACCAGTCGCCGGCGACGCGGATGGGCAATATCGCGGTCGACCGCGCCACCTGGGCCCATGCCGCCGAATATAAGCGCAAGTGGGACAAATATGAGCGCGACGGCGGCGAGATGCCGACTCGCGACATCGGCATGGACACTCTGCGCGGCGTGCTGGCCGGCGAGATCCTCGTCCAGAATCATTGCTACCGCGCCGACGAAATGGCCATCGTGATCGATATGGCCAAGGAATTCGGCTACCACGTCGCCGCCTTCCACCACGCGGTCGAGGCCTACAAGATCGCCGACCTCTTACGCGACAACCACATCTGCGCCGCGATGTGGGCCGATTGGTACGGCTTCAAGATGGAGGCTTATGACGGAATCCAGGAGAATATCGCGCTGGTTCACCATGCCGGCGCCTGCGCGATCGTCCATTCGGACGACCCCAACGGCATCCAGCGCCTCTACCAGGAAGCCGCCAAGGCGCAGGCCGCGGGCCGCCGGATCGGCATCGACATACCCGACGAGGTGGTGTGGGAGTGGCTGAGCTGGAACCCGGCCAAGGCCCTCCACATCGACGATAAGACCGGCAGCCTGCGCCCCGGCAAGATGGCCGACGTGGTGCTGTGGAACGGCAATCCCTTGAGCGTCTACACGCGGCCGGAGCGGATCTGGATCGACGGTGCCCTGCTCTACGATGCCAACGACCCGAACCGCCGCCCGGTCAGCGATTTCGAGCTCGGCCAGCCGGGCGAAGGGGATGTGAAGTGAAGACGGCTCTGGTGAAAGGCGCGGGCGCGTTCCTCCTCTCCCTGCTCGCCGCCGCGGCGGGGGCCCAGACCGTGGCGATCACCGGCGGCACGGTAGCGCTCGGCGACGGGTCCGAGCCGATTCCCGGTGGCACCGTATTGGTGCGCGACGGGCGGATCGTCGCGGCGGGGCGCGGCGTCGCCGTGCCGGCGGGGGCGCAGGTGGTGGACGCGACCGGCAAATGGGTGACGCCGGGGATCGTCGCCGGCTTCTCGCGCATCGGCTTGGTCGAGGTCGACGCGGTCGACGCGACCAACGACGTCCAGGCCAACAACTCGCCGTTCAGCGCGGCGATCGACGTCGCGCCGGCGGTGAACCCGAGAGCAATGCCGATCGCCGTCAACCGCGCCGGCGGCGTCACCCGCGCGATCGTCGCGCCGGGGACCGCGCGGAGCATCTTTGCCGGCCAGGGCGCCGTCATCGACCTCGGTGCCGACATGAACCCGATCACCCGCGCACGGGCCTTCCAGTTCGTCGAGTTCGGCGAGACCGGCGCGCGCGACGCCGGCGGCAGCCGTGCCTCGATGCACGTCTTGTTCCGTAATGCGCTGAGGGAGGCCCGCGACATCAGCCGCTATTCCGGCATTGCGTCGGGCGGCGGCACGCCGCGCCAGGCGCGCGCCAACGACCAGCGCGACCTCCCGCTCGAGGAAGTGCCGAATAACCAGGGGCTGCTCTCCTCCAACGTCAACCGGCCGCAGGACGTGCTTCTGACCCGCTTCGACGCCGCGGCGCTCGTCCCCGTGCTGCAGGGCCGGCAGCTGCTTCTCGTCCACGTCGAGCGGGCCGCCGACATCTTGCAGACGCTGGCGCTGAGGAAGGAATTCCCGAACCTGCGGCTGGTCCTCGTCGGCGCCGCGGAAGGCTGGACGGTGGCGCGCGATATCGCCGCGGCCGGCGTGCCGGTGATCGCCTCGGCGCTCACCGACCTTCCCAACAGCTTCGAGCAGCTAGCCTCGACTGAATCCAATATCGGCCGGATGCGGGCGGCGGGCGTGCACGTCTCGATCGGCATGATCGACGACGAGGAGGCGCGGCAGGTGCGGCTCGAGCGGCAATATGCCGGCAACCTCGTCGCCGTCGGCCGGCTGCCCGGCGCCACCGGGCTCAGCTGGGCGCAGGCGCTAGAGGCGATCACCTCGGCGCCCGCCGAAGCGGTCGGCCTCGGCGGCGAGATCGGCTCGCTGAAGCCGGGACGCCGCGCCGACGTGGTGGTCTGGGACGGCGATCCGCTCGAGAATAACAGCGCCGCCGTGCTGGTGCTGATCGATGGGGTCCAGCAGCCGCTCGACAACCACCAGACCAAGCTCCGCGACCGCTACCGCACTTTGACCGAAGGCGACCTGCCCAAGGCCTACCAGCGTTGATCGCGCTGGCCGGTCTCGCGCTGGCGACGCTGGCCTTCGTCGGAACGCACCTCGCTCTGTCGCACCCGCTGCGGCTGACGGTGATCGGCCATCTCGGCGAGGCCCGCTTCGCGATCTTCTATTCGATCGTCGCCTTCGCGACCCTGGGATGGGTGGTGCTCGCCTATCTGCCGCTGGACGGGGCGGTGCCGCTGTGGATCGCACCGCGCTGGTGGTGGATCGTCGCGGCGGCGCTGATGCTCGTCGCGTGCATCCTCCTCGTCGGCGCCTTTGACCGCAACCCGGCTTTCCCGCATCCGGGGGTGGGGGCGCGCAAGGTGCGGGCGGCGACCGGCGTGTTTGCGATCACCCGCCACCCGATGAACATGAGCTTCGCGCTCTGGGCGCTGGTCCACCTCTCGCTGTGGGGCACGCCGCGCAACCTGATCGTGGCTGGCGGCATCCTCGTCCTCGCGATCGGCGGCTCGCTCGGGCAGGACCGCAAGAAACGGGCGGCGGTCGGCCAAAGATGGCGGGACTGGGAAAAGCGGACCTCGTTCGTCCCCTTCGCCGCCTTGTTCGGCGGCCGGGCCCAATGGCGCGACGCCGCGCCCGGGTGGACGGCGGGCCTTGGTGGCCTCGCTTTGTGGCTGGCGATGACCAGCTTCCACGCCCCCACCGTCTCGCCCCTCGCCTGGGCTTGGCGGAGCCTGGGCTAGGAATCGTCCTCGGCGAGCAGGCGGTCCTCGACGGCCCCGGCGGCCTCGAGGCCGCTGCGCCGCGCGACGGCGGCGGCGACGGCGACGTCCATGGTGACGTTGCCGACGGTGCGGAAGAGGTCGGGGACGGTCTCGACCGCGATGAGCAGGGCGAGCGGCTCGAGAGGCACGCCCATCGCCAGCGCGATCGGCGCGGTGTTGGTGACGAAGCTGACCTGGCCGGGGAGGCTGATGGCGCTGAAGGTCGTCACCGCCGCGACGACGACTCCCATGGCGATCGTGGCGGGGCCGAGGCTCATCCCGTACCAATGGGCGATGTAGAGGACGACGCCCATGTTCATGCCGGGGCCGGTGGCGCGGAACAAGGCAACGGCCAGCGGGAGGGTGATGCCCGAGGCGGCGACTGGAACGCCCAGGCGCTCGGATGAGCGCAGCATCTGCGGCAGGGTAGCGAGCGAGGATTGGGTGCTGAATGCCACCGCCTGGGCCGGCGCGACGGCACGGGCGAAGCGGCCGAGCGGGAGGCGCGCGCCGAGCGCTGCTAGCGGGTAAGCCAGCACCCAGATGACGATCCCTACCGAGGAGACGATGGCGATATAATGGAGCAGCGCCTCGAAGGCCCCGCCGCCGGCGCGCACGCCGACGACGTAGGCAAGCGCCGCGACGCCGATCGGGCCGAGCCAGAGCACCCAGTTGACGACCACGATCATCGCCTCAGCGACGGCGCGGAACAGGCCGACCACTCGCTCCCGGCCGTCGGCGGGGATTCGGGTGAGGGCGAAGGCGAAGACTGTCGCGAACACGACTAGCGGCAGGATCTGGTCCGAGGCGGCCGCGGCGATCGGATTGGTCGGGACGATCGACCGGAGGAAGTCGCCGAAGCCCGGCACGGCGTCGACCGGCTTCGCGGTGGTGAGCGCCGAGCGCAGCGCAGCGGCGGCGCCTCCCGGCATCGGGAACAGGTGGAGCAGCGCCGGAACCATGAGGCCCCCCAATATGGCGGAGAACCAGAGGATCGCGACCATCAGGGCGAAGGAGCGGCCGGCGATCCGGCTCCCCCGCGCGGCTTCCGCCCCCTCGGCGATGCCGGTGACGAGCAAAGCCACGACCAGGGGAACGATCGTCATCTCCAGGCCGGCGAGCCAGAGGTGGCCCACCGGCTCGACCAGCTCGGCCGCCCGCGGCGCCCAGGCCGCGCCCGCGCTCAGAATGCCGAGGATCAGCCCAAGGGCGAGGGCGGCGAGAATGCGGGCGGCCTGGCTCATGGGACGGGGTGTAGCGGGCGGCCCGTCGCAGTGGAAGGGAGGGGGAGGAACGGCTATGAAGCCGCCCATGACACGCAAATATTTCGGCACCGACGGCATTCGCGGGCGGACCAACGAGGCGCCGATGACGGCCGAGATGGCGCAGCGGGTCGGGCAGGCCGCCGGCGCCCATTTCCTGCGCGGCGACCATCGCCACCGGGTCGTCATCGGCAAGGACACGCGGCTTTCCGGTTACATGATGGAGACGGCGCTGATCTCCGGCTTCACCAGCGTCGGCATGGACGTGGTAATGGTCGGGCCGGTGCCGACGCCGGCCGTCGCCTTGCTCGCCAAGTCGATGCGCGCCGACCTTGGGGTGATGATCTCGGCGAGCCACAATCCCTATGTCGACAACGGCATCAAATTGTTCGGGCCGGACGGCTACAAGCTGTCGGACGCCGACGAGGCGGCGATCGAAAAGCTGATCGAGGCGCCGCCGAAGCTCGTCGACGCGACCCTGATCGGGCGGTCGAAGCGGATCGAGGATGCGCGCGGCCGCTACATCCATTTCGCCAAGTCGACCTTCCCGGAGGAGTTGCGTCTCGACGGCCTCAAGGTCGTCATCGACTGCGCCAACGGCGCCGCCTACCAGGTCGCCCCCGAAGCCCTTTGGGAGCTGGGCGCCGAGGTGGTGGCGATCGGAGTCTCGCCGGACGGCACCAACATCAACGACGGCTGCGGCTCGACCGCGCCCGCCGCGCTACAGGCGCGGGTTGTCGAGGAGCAGGCGCATATCGGCATCGCCCTCGACGGCGACGCCGACCGGCTGATCATCGTCGACGAGAAAGGGACGATCGTCGACGGCGACCAGCTGATGGCGGCGATCGCGCTCGACTGGGCGCGGCGCGGGCTGCTGGAGGGGAACGGCATCGTCGCGACGGTGATGTCGAACCTAGGTCTCGAACGCTTCCTCGCCACCAACGGGCTCGACCTGGTGCGCACCCGCGTCGGCGACCGCTACGTCCTCGAGGCGATGCGGGAGGGCGGCTACAACATCGGCGGCGAGCAATCGGGCCACATCATCCTCACCGATTATTCGACTACCGGCGACGGGCTGGTGGCGGCACTGCAGATCCTCGCCACTTTGGTCGAGGATGGCCGCGCCGCGAGCGAGGTGCTCCACCAGTTCGAGCCGCTGCCCCAATTCTTGAAGAACGTCCGCTTCGGCGGCGGTGCCCCGCTGGACACCGATGGGGTCAGGAAAGCCATCGAGGCGGCCGAGGCGCGGCTCGAGGGCAATGGCCGGCTCGTCATCCGCAAGTCCGGAACCGAGCCGCTGATCCGGGTGATGGCGGAAGGCGAGGACGAGGCGCTGGTCGAGGCGGTGGTCGACAGCATCTGCGAGGCGGTGAAGGGGGCGTGATGTTCGAGCTTCGGCCGGACTGCGAGCGCTGCGGGCGCGACCTTCCACCGGAGAGCGCAGCGGCGCGGATCTGCACGTTCGAATGCACTTTCTGCGCGGCCTGCGTGGAAGGACCGCTCGGCGGAATCTGCCCCAATTGCGGGGGGAATTTCGAGCGGCGTCCCATTCGGCCGGCGGGACAGCTGGCGACCTCTCCCGCCTCGACGGTGCGCAAGGGGCCGCGATGACGCGGCGGCGGCCGGCGCGGGTGCTGGTCGTCGCCGGCTCGGACAGCGGCGGCGGAGCGGGCATCCAGGCCGACATCAAGACGATCACGATGCTCGGCGGATTCGCGACCACGGCGATCACGGCGCTGACCGCGCAGAATAGTCTCGGCGTCCAGGCGGCGATGGCGGTGCCCGCCGATTTCGTCCTGCGGCAGGTCGAGTCCGTGCTCGCCGACATCGGTGCCGACGCAATCAAGATCGGCATGATCGGCTCCCCGGAGACCGCCGCGGCGCTCGCCGACCGGCTGCCGCCGGAAGTGCCGATGGTGTTCGATCCGGTGATGGTCTCGACCAGCGGCTCGGCCCTGGCCGACGCGGCGACGATCGCGGCCTTCGACCGCCTGATGGTGAAGGCGGCATTGGTCACGCCCAACCTGCCCGAGCTGGAGGCGCTGTCCGGCCGGAGCCTGCCGAGCCTCGAGGAGGCGGAAGCCGCCGCGCGCGAGTTGGCGCTTCGGACGAAGGCCGTGGTGCTGGCCAAGGGCGGTCACTTTGAGGGATCGACCATCATCGACCTCCTTGTGTCGCCGCACGGCCATGTGCGGCGCTGGGAGAGCCCGCGCATCGACACCCGCCACAGCCACGGCACGGGTTGCACGCTGGCGAGCGCGATTGCGACTTATCTCGGCGAGGGGCGGCCGCTCGAGGAGGCGGTGGAGCGGGCGCGGGATTTCGTGCGGCGGGCGATGCTCGCGGCGCCGGGCTTCGGCGCCGGCGCTGGGCCGATGGGCCATTGCGAGGCCGGCGGCGACGCGATGAACCTCAACCAGGTGACGCTGCCGGCGGCCGATTATGCGGGATCGGTCGAATTCTACCGCGCGCTCGGGCTGACGCAGATCGTCGATTCGCCCGGCCGCTATGCGCGCTTCGAATGTCCGGGCGGGGCGACGCTCTCGATCCATGTCGAGGAAGGAGCTAAGGCGGGCGCCGCGATGATTTGCCTCGAGAGCGCCGAGGTCGACGCGTGGGTCGAGCGGCTGCTGGCAAACGGGATCGCCTTCGAGACGCTGCCGGAGGACCAACGATGGGGCTGGCGCGAGGCGCATCTCCGCGATCCGGCGGGCAACCGGCTGTGCCTCTACCGCGCCGGCGAATATCGCCGCTTTCCGCCCTGGCGGCTGGCCGACTAATCCACAAATACTTGCCGCGGAGGGGCTGGCGGGAGCGTGCGCGCCCTTCTACCCTCGTCCTTCATGGCGCGCCCCTGCTTCAGGCTCGAGAAAATCCACCCGGAACCGCTCGCCGGCGTCGACGAGGCGGGCTGCGCCCCGCTCGCCGGGCCGGTGGTGGCGGCGGCCGTCGTGCTCGACCGCAACCATTTCCCGCGCGGCATAGACGATTCGAAGGTCGTGCCGGCGAAGGAGCGCGAGGCAATCTGCGCCCGCCTCTACAGGGTGGCGAAGATCGGTGTCGGCATCGCCAGCGTCGAGGAGATCGACCGGCTGAACATCTTCTGGGCGCGGATGCTGGCGATGAGCCGGGCAGTCGATGCGCTGGGCTTCGATCCGGCGATGATCCTCGTCGACGGCAATCGCTGCCCGAAATGGGAACGACCGTCGGTGGCGATCGTCGCCGGCGACGCCAAATGCCGGTCGATCGCCGCGGCCTCGATAGTGGCGAAGGTTACGCGGGACCGCATCATGGCGGACCATGCGCGGGACCATCCGGGCTACGGGTGGGAGCGCAACAAGGGCTATGGGACGCCCGAGCATCATGAGGGGCTGGGGCGGCTGGGGCCGACGCCGCTGCACCGCCGCAGCTTCGCGCCGGTACGGGCCTGTCTCGAGGCGCGGGGCGAGCGGCCACTGGTGGCCCCGCAGGTGCTGATCCACCGCTGAGAATTCGGGACGGGGCTGAGTCCTTTCGGCCACAGCACAGCATGTTGAGTCCCCTGCCGGGAGGAGCCGCAACTTGTAGCGGCGGACTCATTACGTTCCCGCACCGTTAACCTTGCTGTGAGGAGCATCTGCTAAACGCCTGACTTGACCGGGGAGTCCCTTGGACTCAGGCTGGAAGTCTTGCTCGAACCGGGGGCGGTAACGAATGACCTTGCTGACGCGCGTGGGGGCGGCCGGACCGCGGCCGAAGGACGAGGCGCCGCCGCCGGACCTGCCGCTCGGCACCATCATCGAGGAGGATTGCGTCGCGGCGATGCGCAGCCTGCCGGCCGCTTGCGTGGACATGGTCTTCGCTGATCCGCCCTACAACCTCCAGCTCGGCGGCGACCTGTTCCGGCCCGAGGGCGGCCTGGTCGACGCGGTGGACGACGATTGGGACAAGTTCGAGACTTTCGCCCATTACGACCATTTTACCCGCGCCTGGCTGAAGGAGGCGCGGCGGATATTGAAGCCGAACGGCACGCTCTGGGTGATCGGCTCCTACCACAACATCTTCCGGGTCGGCGCGGCGCTGCAGGACGAGGGCTTCTGGATCTTGAACGACATCGTCTGGCGCAAAGCCAATCCGATGCCCAACTTTCGCGGCACCCGCTTCACCAATGCCCACGAGACGCTGATCTGGGCGAGCCGGAGCGAGGACAGCCGCTACACGTTCAACTACCGGGCGATGAAGGCGCTGAACGACGAGCTCCAGATGCGCTCGGACTGGCTGCTGCCGATCTGCTCGGGCGGCGAGCGGGTCAAGCAAGGCGGCGCCAAGGCGCACCCGACCCAGAAGCCCGAATCCCTGCTCTACCGGGTGCTGCTCGCCTGCACCGCCCCGGGCGACATCGTCCTCGACCCTTTCTTCGGCACCGGCACGACCGGCGCGGTGGCCCGGCGCCTCGGCCGCGAGTGGATCGGCATCGAACGGGAGAGTCGCTACGTGCGCGTGGCGCGCGAGCGGATCGATTCGACCCTGCCGCTCGACGAGCGCGCGATGAAGACGATGGCCTCGAAGCGGACGCAGCCGCGGGTGCCGTTCGGCGCCCTGGTTGAAACGGGGATGCTCCAACCCGGGACACTTCTCACCGATTCGAAACGCCGCTGGACCGTCCGGGTCTGCGCCGATGCGTCGCTGGACTATGGCGGCCAGCAGGGCTCGATCCACCGTATCGGCGCCGCCGTGCAGGGCGCGCCCGCCTGCAACGGCTGGACCTTCTGGCATTACGAGGAAGGCGACGGCCTGATCGCGCTCGATTCGCTTCGGCAGCGTTATATTTTGGGCATCGACTAACTTAGGTTGCAAGTCGCCACTCGACAGGGCGGCGAAACAAAGGCAGTAATGGGGGCGGCGACCGTCCCGTCTCGTCCAACGCCTGCTTGCCTTTGACCACGGGAGGCATGCGGGAGCCCCTTTGGGCGCGGGCGGACCCGAGCCAATGCCATGCCCCACATGGCGGAGCGGGTCTTCAAAGCCTCAGTTACCCTGCTGACCTTTGAGCAAGAGGCGGTCGCCACCTCTTGGCTCCCGCTTAGTCCCCGCGCCGCGCGAATCCTGTCGCATCTTTTTTGCGCGCGATTCCCGTGCGCGCTCTCGAAAAAAGCGCCGCGCAGCCGAGCGCCGGGGCTCGTCGAAAAAATTCCGACTGATTGCGGCGATCGAATCGACTATTCTTGTGGGGACGGGCCCGGTGCTCCGCCCCCCCGGGGGGGCGGGACCGATGGCGAAGCGACTGGCTTGTTCGGGCGCAGGCATCCTCGCCCTTGCCGCGCTCGCCGCGCCGGCCGACGCGGGCGAGACCCTGACCTATGGCTACGACGCGCTCGGCCGGCTGATCTCCGCGACGAGCAGCGGGACCGTCAATAACGGCCTCGCGACGACCATTTCCTACGATCCGACGGGCAACCGGCAGAGCTACATTGTCGCGGCCGCCGGCGGCGCGGGCGGCACTCCGGTCATCGTCGACGGCTCGTTCGAGCAACCGCCGCAGAACGGCGGCTTCGCCTACAATCCGACCGTCACCGGCGTGACGTTCAGCGGCGGCGCCGGAGTCCAGGGCAACGGCAGCGCGTGGGGATTCGCCAATGCGCCGGACGGAAGCCAGACCGGTTTCCTGCAGACCGGAAGCGCCGGCGGAAGCATCGCGTTCGCCGTCTCCGGCCTCAATCCCGGGGCCTCCTACCAGGCGCGCTTCTCGATCGCCCAGCGGACGAACTGGGGCGGCGTCGCCACCGTCACCGTCTCATTCAACGGCACCCCGATCGGAACCTTCACGCCCGCCTCCGGCGCCTTCGCGCAGGTCACGACGGCCAGCTTCGCGGCAAGCGCGATCACGGGCACTCTGACCTTCTCCGTCCCAGCCGGGACCGGCGACAATTCAGCGGCGATCGACGCGGTGAGCCTGGTCGCGGTTCCGACCATGCCCGATTCCTCGTTCGAAACGCCGGCCCAGAATGGCGGCTTCACCTACAATCCGTCGGTGCCGGGGGTGACGTTCAGCGGCCGCTCCGCGGTGCAGGGCAACGGCAGCGCCTGGGCTTTCCTCAACGCGCCGGATGGAATCCAGACCGGAGTCCTGCAAAGCTATGGCGGAGAGGGGGGCAGCATAGCCTTCACCGTCTCGGGCCTCACGCCGGGCGCTTCCTACCGGGCCAGCTTCTGCCTCTCGCAGCGCCCGAATTACGGCGGCGCAGCCACCGTCAGCGTCTCGTTCAACGGCAATTCGGCCGGCAGCTTCACGCCCGCCTCGACCGCCTTCGCCCAGGTGACGAGCGCGAGCTTCACGGCAAGCGCGGCCACCGGCACCCTGACCTTCTCGGTTCCCAACGGCGCCGCCGACGCTTCGGCGGCGATCGACGCGGTAAGCGTGGTGCCGGGGCCATGAGCGGGATAGTCCGGGGAACCCGCCGGTTCGCGGTCGCCACCGCGGCTTCGTTGCTTGCGATCGCCGGCCCGGCCCTTGCCCAGCAAAACAGCACCAACATCGCGCCGCCGCCGGAGAAGTTCGCCGTCTCTCCCGGCGGGGTCGACATGCGCAGCGGCCGCTATGCCTATAGCCAGACCGACCTCGCGATCGCCGGCGAGGCCGGCCTGTCGCTCAGCCGGACGCTGACCCAGCAGGTGCCCGGCCACACCAATCCGTTCGCCAATTTCTCCCACAATTGGGACGTGCTGGTGATCGAGAAGCGGATCAACATCCAGCAGGGCAATTTCAAGCACCTCGCCGGCCAGCCCGACTACCAGATCGAGATCGCCTTCGGCGGCCGCTCGCAGACCTTCCGCGCCGCGTCGAACACCGGCGGCTGGGAGCTGACCTCGCGCGCCGGCTACGCGATGCTCACCCAGTCCGGCTCGGCCGACCGGGCGAGCGCGGCGATCGCCTACAGCTATACGAGCGGCGACGGCTCGGTGGCGATGTTCCGGCCGATGGGCAGCGGCGACTGCTCGACCTTGCTGCGCTGCGCCTATGTCGCCTCGGTGACCGACGCCGACGGCACCCGGCTCGATTTCTCCTACGATACGATCGGCGCCAACCAGACCCGGCTCAGGAGCGTCACCAGCAGCCGCGGCTATGCCCTGCTGTTCGAATATTCGGGCCTGCTCGTCACCAAGGCCTGCGCGCTCAACCTCGCGCTGGCCCCAGAGCCGGCGGACAATGCCTGCCCCCCGGGCGCCCTCGCCACCGCCTCCTACGCCTATGACGGGACCGGCAGGCTGTTGAGCGCCACCGACGCCGCCAATCGCGTCTGGGGCTTCGTCAACCAGCCCGGCTCGATCGGCTTCGTGAAACCGGGATTCTCTACCCCCTGGCTGACCAACAGCTTCAACCTGCGCATGAACGACGACGATCTTGTCGAGGAGATCACCAACCGCCAGGATTATGCCGACGGGACCTCCTACGTCTATGACTGGAACCAGACCCCCTTCGTGGCGGGCCACATCTCGTCGATCGCCGGCGGCGGCTTCATCGACGGGCAGAACCGCGTCACCCAGGTCGCCTTCGATTTCCCGGTCAAGCCGTTCGTCTCGACCGGCTCGGGTCACGGCTATGTCAGTGGCGAGGGGATGTACGATCCGGCGACGCCGATCGTCTATCAGGTGACGCCGGGACCGGTGACGGTGACCGACCCGCTCAACCGCGTCACCACCTACGATTATTGCGACCCCTTCGCGGCGCAGAACCTGCCGCCCCAGGAGTTCGCCCGATGCGTCGTGACGCCGATGCCGGTCTCGACCACCGATGCCGACGGCATCCAGACCATCCTGACCAACGACTACGTCACCCGCAACATCCTGAAGACGGAGCAGGTGCCCAGGCCCGGCTCCCCGGCCGGCCTCCCCCATTTAATCCGCCAGGCGACCTACGACTGCCAGGCCGCGACCATCCGTTACTGCACCAAGCCCTTGACGGTGACCGATCCGCGCCTCGGCGTCACCACCTACAGCTACGCACCGGAACATGGCGGGGTGCTGAGCGAGACCCATCCCGCCGTGCCGGTCCGCCAGGCCGACGGCAGCTTCGCCAATGTCCAGCCGCAGACCCGCTACGAATATGTCCAGCGCTACGCCTGGCTGTCGAACGGGGCCGGCGGCTACGTGCGCGCGGCGAGCCCGGTATGGCTGCTTGCCGCCACCAGCGCCTGCCGCCGCAGCGCCGCCACCGGCAACCCCGCGGCGCCCTGCGCGCTCGCCGGGGACGAAGTCCGCACCAGCTACGATTACGGCCCCGATTCCGGGCCCAGCAACCTCCTCCTGCGCGGGACGGTGATCAGCGCGGACGGCGGCGCGCTGCGCACCTGCTACGGCTATGACGCTCTGGGGCGGAAGGTGAGCGAGACGAAACCCGGTGCCCAGCTGGCGACTTGCCCGTGAGCGCTCGGCTCTACGCTCTCGCCGCGCTTGCGGCACTGCCGGCCGGCGGCCCGGCGCTGGCCCAGTCGTCGCCTTCGCAATTCACCACCTTCTACCGCTACGACGGGGCGGGCGAGGAGACGGGGGTCATCTCGCCCGATCCGGACGGGGCGGGGCCTTTGCCCTTCCCGGCGGTGCGCAAGACGTACGATCCGGCCGGGCGGCTGGTGAAGGTCGAGGAGGGCCGGCTTTCCGCCTGGCAGCCGGAGAGCGTCGCGCCGGCGGCGTGGAGCGGGTTCGCCGCCGACCGCACCACGGCGAGCGCCTACGATGCGATGGACCGCAAGCTTCGCGACGTCGTGAGCGGAAGCGACGGCACTACGGCCAGCGTCACCGACTACAGCTACGACTCGGCCGGCCGACTGCTCTGCACCGCGATCCGAATGAACCCGGCCACCTGGGGGACGGCGCCGGTCGACGCCTGCACGGCGACCTCGCCAGGCAGCGCCGGGCCTGACCGCATCAGCCGCAACAGCTACGATTCCGCCGACCAGCTCCTCAAGGTCGAGAAGGGGGTGCTGACTCCGCTCCAGCAGGCCTACGCCACCTACGAATACGACCTCGACGGCCGCCAGAGCGCGGTGACCGACGCCGGCGGCAACCGCGCCGAGCTTCGCTACGACGGGCTCGG
>JAXDOX010000032.1:0-101654 GCA_034668625.1 Sphingomonadales bacterium | reverse complement strand
CACTTATTTTGTAGCAGAAGTTGTCGATGCTATCCTGCTCTTGGTGAACGCTGTTACCGAGGAGAGAATTTCGCTTCAGGCCTATTTTGTCCTCAATAACCACTGCCGAAACGCCCAGGCGCTCAAGAGATCGCACGGTGTAGCCGAAATGCTCTGGCCGGCCTCCCGTGTCACCATCGTAGAGCAAAGGCTTGGTGGTTACGTCGAACAGCTCGTTCAACCCGGCAAGGCGGACGCTGTGGTCCACCAGTTCGATGTCTGGCTTGCCTCGAACAGTGGAGTCCGTGAGGCTGGACGACCACATAGCGTCGAAGCCGGTCGGCCGACCATCACGCCGAGTTGTCGCGCTCTCGGCGACAATCCCGCACAGCGGGCTGTGCACCTCAAGAACCCGAACGACGTCTGAATGCGCCAGCAGCCGGCGCAACTGGCGAAGCCGCATTGCCGGCGTGAGACCGAACTCGAGATCGAAAATCTGGTGCACCTCGGGACCATTCGGCCCCATCGCAACGCCCATGACCTGACCGTCCCACTCGCCTGCCATGGCCAAGGCGCATCCGACATTCTCAGTTGTTTTCGTGTCGAGATTACAAACGTAATAATTGGACTGCAGCCTGCGAAGGGTGATTAATCCGTCAAAATCTTCCTGCGGCACGATCTGCTTGACGCCCTCGAACCTGCTCACGATGCGTCGACGGCACTCGTAATCAAGGCAGGGAAGCCGGTCATGTTCAGACAAGGCCCGATCAGTCACTAGCCCTATCACCACTTCCCCGTATTGCCGAGCCGTCGCGATCCGCGCAGCGAGGTCCCCGCCCAGCACATCGTCGGCCACCCGGACATATACGGTCTTGACCATATGCAGTCTCCGCTTGCTCAAGAGCCTGACTAGGCGATCGATCGCCATACAACAAAAGGTTTCCCGCCAACCACATTTGTAGCTGATTGTCGCAGCCTTAGAACGCACGCGACTTCTTGCGTTAGCTGCCGACGACGATCGCCGACTTAAAAGGCCGATCGAATTGCTCTGTTTCTGAAAGCACGACGAAGCAT
The DNA here is from genome assembly GCA_034668625.1 of Sphingomonadales bacterium. Lineage (GTDB taxonomy): Bacteria > Pseudomonadota > Alphaproteobacteria > Sphingomonadales > Sphingomonadaceae > Allosphingosinicella. The sequence continues at coordinate 100,601 of JAXDOX010000032.1, read as the reverse complement.
CGCTTTCGAAGAGGGTAGCGGACCGGCAAAAGGGTCCTCGTGATGGCCATTCCGGTTCCTGCCGCGGAACGGATCCTCCAACGATTACCGGGCGGCCCGAGCATCGACGGGGTGGTCGAAAAGGACGCGGGCAAGTTGCCTCGCCGGCGCCGGCAAATCGCTGGACACGGGGGCGAAGGCCTCCCGTCGCAATACCCATTTGTCGTGGCCGAATGCGACATACGGCAGCGCGGCAACGACATTGGCGAACCGCAAAGCCAACAAATACGGCTCGACACGGTCCCCCGGCGAGCGGCGGGGTGCCGCCAGCGCGAGAACGAGCTCGGCGGCGGCGGCTGCAATCTGAGGCTCGATCTCTTCGGCGGTGAGATGAGACGCATGATTGGCGATCATCTGATCGTCCATCGCGTCGAGCAGGGCGCTCACGCACACATGTTCGGGCAGGCCCCAGGACGCGAGCAGGCATGCCGTCTGAACGACATGTTTGAGCAGGTTCGAGCTGCCATGCTCGATGTCTGCCGCCCCGGAGGCCTCGAGCAGCGCCAGCAAGGCCGAATATCGGCTGGCAAGCCACGGCTCGAAGGCACGGATCGCCCCGTCGTTCGCCTCGAGCACCGCAGCCCCCACCTCCGGTGTGTTCGCGACGTGCCACAAGTAGAAAATCACCGAATATCGGGTGCCTCCGGCGACCGGACGGACGCCGTGAAACGAATCCGACGAGGCCTCGAAGGCCATCACGGAACCGAGGACCGGATGTATGAGCCGGGCGTCCTCATCTGCGGTTTGCGACCCGGCGATCCGCAGCTCACCCCGAAAGGCCGGCCGCCACGCCTCATTCAGATAGACGTTCAGACGGTGAGTTTCGCGTCCGAGACGCGGACTGTCGTTGTGCAGCTCGCTGTAATGGCCTCTCTCCATCTTGTGCGCCAGGACATCGATCCGTGGAGAAAATGGCTGGTCGAACCACGACGACACCTTCTCCCTTATCGAATCGAGGCAGTCGGAAGACAGGAGCCATCCTAGATCGTCCTCCCCGTGGCGCGACAGGCTCACCTCCCAATGGGCGAAGAACGAGCTTTCGCACGCCACCCAATCCTCCCGACTTTCCAGACTCCGCCGCAGCCGCCGCAGCCGTTCTACGTTCGAGGATTGCGCCGTAACGAAGCGATAGGGATAGGAATGCGCAACGGCCCCGTCGAACTCGTCTCCCATGCGAGGGTGAAGCTCCCTATTCACCCGAGCGGCCCCGCATCCGGGTAACGCACCGGCTGAAGCGTCACACCGCCACCGCCCCGCTGCGGCATCACGCGAAGACCAGAGGCCGTTCGCCGGCATAAGCTGCAACCGCCAAGGTGCGCTCGAAGAACGCCGCTCCAGCCGGCGTCAGATGGGATGGCGCGCGCTCCACGACGGATCTCGCCTCGTCGAAGGACTCGAGCATTTCGGCGCGTTGCGCGCGGCAGCGCAGAGGATGCTCGTAACCCGCAGCCTCGGCCTCCCGGAAAGCGGCAGCGATGTACGCGCAGGCGTGCATCGCAAGCAATATCCCTCTCATTGGGCGCAGGTCCGGCCGGAGCGGCGACGGGAAAAGAGCTTCCTCGGAAGTGACGAGCGGGCGGGCGCGATCGGCGCGAAAGAGATAGTGATGGGCGCTCTCGTGGACGAGGGCTTCAAGTGTCTGCATGCGCTCGCCGTCGACGCTGAGGCATACCAGCCCGGGCTGGGCGGGCGAGGACTGACTGGAAAAGGAGTCGGAGCGGCCGGCCTCCAGGGGAGCGGCCAGCTTGGTTGTGGCGCAGATCCACCGCGACACGCCGGACATGGTCGAGGCAATTTCCGATACCTGCCGGCTGAAGCAGCAGCGCCCGGGATGAGGAGGCTTGTCCGCCTCGTGGACAAGCGGAATGGGCTGCAAGCTCGCCGGGGCGCGGTCGACCGCTGCAATAAGTTGCAGCGAAGACAGCCGGCCGGAAAATTCGCGAGCCGATCCGTCCCTGGCGACCAGCCACTCCGACCCCCGCACGTCCACCTCGAACGGCCCCATAGATGTGTTGCAGGCCACCCAGCCCAGCAGGTTCAGCTCGCCAAGAAACCGATAAGTGTCCGGTCCCTGGGTAAGAGCGGACATGAACGGATGGTACAGCCATTGCCGGCGTTGCCGCACGGCGCCTCGAATGCAGGCAATCATTTCCTGTGCCGCAGGCTGCGGTATCAGCCGCGGTCTCCAAGAACGAAGCGCATGCCCAACGTGTCGAATCCATCCTTCCGATGAGGGCGTCCAAAGCCAAGGCGACAACAGCCTCTCCCAATTAGGGTTCTTCGCACACTTATTCCGCCGGCAGTAACGGGGCAAGGAGCCCAAGCAAATTCGGCTGTGGCTGATGTTGCAGTGCAGCAGCAACGGAGAAGATACCGGGTCGCCGTGGATCCAACGCCTCTCATCGTGTCCGCCGCGTCTTCACCGCACACCGCTGGCCAAGGTGTGGCGGAGTCCCTGGACACGGTGTGTCCAGATGCGACCCGCCTCTGTCGCGCCGGCGGCCCTCTCGACCTTGGGGACACGCCCCGCCGATCTTAAGGTGAATGTTCATCCATTATGGCGATAGTCCTGAAGTCCCCTCTTCGACCAGTTTCGTAAGAATTAAGCCATTATGGATGATTCTATATCCCCTCCGTCTCTTCCGCGATGACGTTGACACGGAGAGTTGAGCTTGGCACGAATGCACGGCCAATGTTGGCGTCAGGGAGAACGACTCATGAAAAATGAGACCGGCAAGTCGCAGAAGAAAGTCTCGCTGAAGAAGAAGCTTTTGAGCAGCGATCTCGACGTTCCCGCTGCTGGTGCTAGCTTCGCGAAAGCGGTCTGGACCTGGCACGCCTGAGTTACCAAGCGGGGCGGCACTCCAAGGTGCCGTCCCGTACCCAGCGCTAGAGCCTCGCGGCTTAGCCGAGCATGGCATTGCGCTGCCGTAACGAACTGCCGGTCTGCCGCTTCGGATGGCCGAAGCATGAAAAATCCAGCGTCGCGAGGAGATATTGCGTGGGAAGCGCGCTCGAGATCGTTGTCAAAGTAAGCGAGGTCTGCAACATCAACTGCAGCTACTGCTATTTCTTCAACGGTCCGGACCGGTCTTTCCAGGCGCATCCCAGGCACATGAACCCCCTCACGGCTGGAGCCGTGGCGGATTATGTGCGGCGCGCCGCGGAAGTCGACGATCTCAACAGCATACGACTGGTACTCCATGGTGGCGAGCCGTTGATGCTCGGCAAGCGAAAGTTCGTCGAGCTTTGCGACGCCCTGGGAATAGGCTCCTACCCGGTTCCAACCGCGGTAGCGCTTCAAACGAATGCGATGCTCGTCGACGAGGAATGGATCGAGATCCTCGCGAAATTCGGCATCGATGTCGGAGTGTCGGTGGATGGGCCGCCTGACTACCATGATGAATTCAGGGTCGACCACCGCGGCGGCGGAACCCATGCGCAGACAGCCGCCGGCATCGGTTTGCTTCGTGACGCGCACGCGCGCGGTGACTTGCGATCCCTCGGTGTCATCTGCGTCGTCAATCCCAATCGAGACGCACGACGGATTTACCGCCATCTTGTCGACGATCTCGGGTTTCGACTGCTTGCCTTCAATCTCCCCGATGCTGACTGGTCCACGGTCGCTCAGGAGGACCTCGCCGGCGTCGGACGCTTCTTGTGCGGTGCCTTGGACGAGTGGCTGGCGGACGACGATCCCTCGATTGTCGTCCGGCCCTTCACCGAAATGCTGGCCTTCGCGCGATCGTCGGATGCCGATGGCTGGGACAACCGGGCCGATGCGTTGATCGTCGGAGTGTCCAGCGACGGAACGCTGGCGCCCGACGATTCCTTCCGGATGACTCTCCCCTCCGTCTTCCTTCCCGAGAATGGTAAGCTCACGCTCTGGAATTCAGGCCTTTCGGACTTCAAGGAGGCCTATGGCGACGGCCCCCTCCCGGGGCTCGGCCAGTCCGACCCTGCTGTGTGCCGCTCGTGCGACTGGGCCAAGCACTGCCGGGGAGGCGAGGCGGGTCACCGATATTCACCAGCGGAGGGAAAGTGGAGAGAGAGCGTCTACTGCGAGCCTCTCAAGCAGGTTCACGGGATGCTCGACGGCTATTTGGCGGAGCACTGGGATGAGCGACGGCGACGCGAGACAGTAGCCTTCGGCGTAGCTTCGGCATGACCCACGAGCCTTCGCCAAAGCCGGTGAGTTCGGTCGAACAAAGATGGTCGGCCCTGTTCCTCCCTACGGCTCGTCCGGCGGGCCCCGATGATCACCTCGCGGGGTCTAGGCAGACGGCATTTCCGTGGAGGTGGCTGGTCATCCCCATGATCCTGCTCGATTTGAGCGTCTTTGCCTATGTCTATCACAGCCTCTAGGCGCCGAAAGATCAGCCTCGTTCGCCAAGCCACTTATTTCGAGTGCGGCCTGGCCTGCCTCGTCATGATTGCGCGGTCGTTCGGCGCGAAGGTTTCGCTCGCCGGCGTTCGGAAAATGCATCCGCCCTCGGCACGCGGAATGACGCTCGCGGGAATGGTCGACGTCGCGCGAAAGCTCGGGCTCGATCCGGTGCCGGTGGCCATCGGCCTCGACGGCGTTGCCGAGCTTGAACTGCCGGCAATACTCCATTGGGGCTTCAGCCATTTCGTCGTGCTGACGAAGCTCGACGGTCGCGAGCTGACGATCTTCGATCCCGGACTCGGCCGGAGGCGCTTAACGCTCGAGGAGGCGGCGCCGCTGATCACCGGTGTCGCCATCGAGTTCGGGGCGGAATCCTCTCCGGACAGCTTTGCCGATGCGGTTCGGCCGCTCCGGCTGCTGGACCTGCTACCGGCCAAGCGCCAAATCGCACTGCCACTCGCCGGAGGCGCTGCAATATCGCTCTGTCTCGAGCTTCTGCTGGTTCTCTCCCCCTGGATCGTCAGCCGAATAGTGAACGCACCCATGTCCGGCCCGGCCAGCCCGCTCAGGCTGGGGCTTTTCTCGGTAGGCGTGCTCCTCGCCTTGTCGATGACGCGCGTCGTTCGCGGCGCGGTGGTCGTGCAGATCAGTGGGTTGACCCAAAAAGCGATCATGAAGGCGTCGTTCCAGCGCCTCGTCGCTAATCCGTCATCCTTTTTCGAGAACCGATATTCGACCTACGTCGTCTCGCGGTTCGAGGGGACGGACCGCTTGCGAACGGTCTTCAGCGAAGATTATCTGAACGCCTCGATCGATGTCGTCATGCTGGTGGTTTTGCTGCTTGCCATCGGCGCATTGAACCCTGGCGTCATGATCTTGACGGCCGCGGCGGGGCTCCTGGTCGGTGCAATCCGATTGTGCAGCGGGATCTTGTCTCGAGACTTGATGGATGAGGTTGTCCACGCCCGGTCCCTCGAGCGCCTGCACCTCATGGAGACTGTACGTTCGATCCGGGCGCTGAAGCGCTTCGGAAAGACCGACTCCCGGCGGGCAAGCTATGGACGACGCGTCGATAACTCCGTCGCCTGTCAAGGCAATTACGCGTGGCATCGAGCTCTGTTTGATGCCGCTTCGTCGTTCGTGAGCGAGTGTGCCTGGGTCGGGTTGACGGTCTACCTGATTCTATTGCCGCGCAGCGTGCAAGGCAGCCCCGCCGCGGTGCTGACGCTCATATTGTACATTCGCATGGTCATGGACCGGGCCTCGCTTCTCTCCGGCAAGCTGGCCGAACTGACCACCGTCAAGGTTCAGCTGGAGCATCTTGCCGATATCATTGAGGTGGACGGGGCGGAGGAAAGTAGAGGTCGGCACGCACCCCCGTTCGAAAGCCTCGACATCTCGCAGCTTGCGTTTGGATATGACAGCAGCGAACCGGTGATCCGCAACTTCAGCCTCCATGTCTCCCGCGGGGAGTTCGTCGCGATCGCCGGCCCCTCCGGATGCGGGAAAACGACAATTCTGAAGCTCATCTCCGGGCTGCTGACCCCCACCGGCGGCGCTCTCACATGGTCCGGCGTCCAGATGTCCGAATGCGATCCCCGATCGCTCCAGCGTCGCCTGGGATTCGTCTTCCAGGACGACGAGCTGCTGGAAGGAGACATCCTCGGGAACATCACACTTTTCGAACGGGACCCGGATTTGGATCGGGTCTGGGAGGTGTGCGAGGCCGCTCATGTTGCCGATGAAGTGCGGGCCATGCCGATGAGGCTTCTGACCATGGTCGGAGAGCGCGGATCGGCACTATCCGGAGGACAGAGACAACGCCTCCTTATCGCGCGCGCGCTGTATCACCAGCCGGAACTGCTGCTGCTGGACGAAGCGACGAGTCAGCTCGACCTGGCGAACGAGAAGGCGATCTACGCCGAGCTGCGGGCGCGGGGTCTTACCGTTATCATGGTCAGTCACCGACCCGAGGCTATCGGTGCGGCGGACCGAATATATCAGGTCCGGCAGAGTCCCGCGCTCGAGGAGGTGAGGCTACATGCCTGAAGCGCTCAGTGCGTCGATCGGCCCGGGTCGCGACGCCGTTCCGAGCGGCACGATCGGGCCGTCGTTCGACTCTGGCTATGAGAGCAAGTTCGACTTTCCCCGATACGTCGGCCCACCCCGGCTGCGATACATGCTCGCCACGATTCCTCGAACGGGGAGCACCTATTTCAGCCACCTGTTGTGGCGCACCGGCTGTCTCGGTGCGCCGCTCGAGTATCTCGATTATTCCCCGGAAAACCACAATGGCGAGGTCACCCATTCGCCTGCCGGGCAGATCGAGCGATGGCGCGACACGATCGCGACCCGGACGTCGCCGAACGGGGTTTTCGGCTTCAAATGTTTCTTGATGCATCTGCAGGCGCTCGCGCGCGCCAACGAGGCGCTGCTGGAATCGCTTTTCCCATCCCACGTCATCCTTCTGCAGCGACGTGACAGAACGGCGCAGGCGGTCTCCTATGCCCGCGCCCATTTGACGGGGGTCTGGTGCAAGGAGCAGTCGCTGCACGACAACGAGCGGGTCGGCTATTCGCTGGAAGCAGCTCGCCGCGCGGAGCGGTGGATCGACGCTCAGACGCGTGCCTGGTTCGACTTGTTCGACGAGCTCGGAATTGAGCCGCTGCGGCTGTGGTACGAAGACATCCTGGCGGCTCCCGATCTGGCGGTCACCACCGTTGCGAATTTCCTGGGGATAGAGCTCTCCCCCGGCGCCGAGATCGACATCCCTCCGATCGAGAAGCAATCCCATGCCGAGGCACGTCACTGGAGGGAGGCCTATGCGCGCGACCGCCTCTCAGTGATTGGCCATGACGGAGATGGCGGATGACACGCGACTGGAATCCCGCGCGGAACGCTGCGTTCGCTGGCGGTCCGGAAACGACCCGAGAACCGTCGGCGTCCTTCGTCCTTTCGCTACTTGAAGCTGCCGGCGTGCAGCTCCATCCAGGGTTCGCCGATGCGCTGACGGACCTTCATTGGCAGCGATTCTCGGCGGCGGTGAAGGGGCTTGCCGCGACGATCCCGAAGCTGGACCAACCCGGCGACCTTTCGCGCAAATTCCAAAGACATGCCCAAACCGAGACGGTCGGTGCCGAGGTCATCGGTTACGTGGCTGCGACGGTCGCGGACCGCCGGCATCGAGGCGCGCTCCTGCGCCACGCGGCCGACGAGCGTCGGCACTGCCGGATCTTCAGCGCGCTGAGCGAAGTCTCGGGCGGGAAGCAGCCTGGCGCCGAGGTTGCGGAACCCTCCGAGCGCGATTCGTTCACTGACAGCTACGACGGCGATCTCCCGAGCTTTCTGTGTGACACCCTGTTTGCAGAGCTCAGGAACGTGTTCTACCTCTCGGCCCTCTTCGAAAGGGTGGCCCACCCCGCACCGTCGGCGCAACGCAAGATCCAGGGCGGAATCTCCAGGGTCATAGCCGACGAGAAGCGGCACGTTTTCGGTTCCGCGATGATCCTGAACGATCTCTTCCCCGCCGATCCGCTCATGCCGGACCGATTGGCTGCGGGCCTTGATGGGTATGTGGCCTTCATCGACCAAGAGGCGGAGCATGCCGCGAGCGCTATCTAGCCGTTTAGGCCGTACGTGCTTGGCAGGGCGGGCGGCGATCATGCTGCTGGCCACGCCGCTCGCATGGCCGGCGGCCGCGGCCGGTCGCACGGCCTTCGCGGACCTCGGCGCTCCGGCGAGGCTCCCCGAGCTCCACATCGTCGGTGATTGCCGCGCCAGGGACGAGAACGGGTCGATCGTCGTCTGTGGGCGGCGCGGTGAAGCTCGGTACCGCTTGCCTCTGCGGCAGGAGAGCTTCGACCCAAACGGCGGCGTTGAGAGCGTCTCGCGCGAGCGACATAGCCTCATGGAGGGCGGTGAAGCCGGCATCGGATCATGCTCCACCGTCGGTCCCGGCGGCTGGACGGGGTGCTTCAGCAATACGGTGAAGCGCCGGCAGCAACAAAGTGCGGGCAGGTGAGTTGCGTCCCCACTTGGCGGCCCCACTCCGCTCGGAGGCGTCGTAGAAACGTTCCGCCCCACATTTCGTAGAAACCTTCCGGGTCACATTTAGGAATACCGAATGCGGGACTTGTTGGCTGGCGCTTCAATGCTTCTCCGCCGCCTCCAGGGGAGCCCGGCGGGTACCCTGTTTCCGCTCCTCAGCCTTGCTCTTGGGATTTCGGGGTTCCTAGTGCTGGTCGGCATGGCGGACCACGAGCTGTCGTACGATCGGTGGGTGCCCGCCCGCGAGCGCATCTTCCGGTTCGAGACTACGATATCGCCCGCCGGCGCGCCCCCCGTGCGCACCGTGAGCGTAAGCGCCCGAGCCGGAGCTATGCTCGCCTCTCACCTCGACGGTCTGGAGGCAACCGCACGGATTCTCCCACGCACCGTGCCGCTGACGATTGGAAGCCGCCATTTGACGTTGGACACGGCGCTCACGGAACCCGGCTTCTTGCGCATGTTTCCCTTGAGACCGGTTGCGGGGAACGTTGCGGAGGCGCTTTCCCGGCCGGATCGGATCGCGGTCAGCCGATCGACCGCCGAGAAGCTGTTCGGGTCGACGGACGTCGTCGGGCAAGCCGCACAGCTCGCCGACGGGCGGGCGGTCGCCGTAGCAGGCGTATTCGAAGACCTGCCGCGGAACTCCCACATGAGGCTCGAGGCCGTCGCCTCCCTCAGGGAATCGACCTTTGCAGACCTCGCGTCCCTGGAAAAGGATTGGCTCGACCTCGGCGGCTATTTCTACGTGAAGGTGAAGCAACCCACCCGCCCGGAAGTGCTGTCGAACCAAGCGACTCAGCTCCTGCTGTCCGAGGCTCCGATGCTGAAGAGCGGTGGCATTACAGCCACGATCGCAGCCTTCCCTCTGAAGGAGCTCCACGTCAGGCACAGTCCCGCGGGAGCGTTGCCGATCGGCGGATTCAAACCGCTCCTCGAGGCCTCCCGCGTTGTCGTCCTCGTCATCGTCGCGATATTCTTGGCCTGCTTATCCGCGTTCAATTATGCCTTCCACCTGGCCACGTGGGTGACCCGGAGGGCGCGCGAGATCGCCCTTCGCCAGTTCCTGGGAGCCAATCCGTCCAGTATCTACCGGCTCTTCCTCGGCGAAGCGCTGCTGTCGATCGGCATGGCGCTCGCCATCGCCCTGCTGATGGTCGCACTTACCCACGGATGGTGGGCACGGTTCAGCGAGGGCGAGCCCTCCTTTCCGGATGTCGCCGCGTCGAGGCACGCGCCGCTCGTCTATCTCGGCCTCTTCGGCCTCTCCGCCCTCGTGGCTCTCTTCCCCTATCTCCTGGCGCGGCGGGTCCGTCCGGCGGAGACGCTGCGCAACCGAGCCGCGGCGAACTCGATCCGTGGGCGGCTAGTCGGCTTCGTGATGACCGTTCAGATCGCGCTGGCGGCCGCGCTCATGGTCGGAGCCGTTTCCGTGGCTAAGCAGGTGGCCTTGCTGAACGCGGCGCCCCTCGGCTTCGACGCCGGAGAAATTCTGATCAGCCGGTCGATCCCACCGGGTACGTCCCCTTCGAAGATCGATACTCTCCTCCGGGAACTCGCCCGTTCCGATGCCGTCTCTTCTGCCGCAATTGCGCAGGACGAGGTCGGCGTGGGCTTGGTGAGAGCGCAAGCCAACGTCGAGGCGCCGTCCCTGCCCCATGAAATGCTGATGAACTATATGGCGGCAGGACCGGGCTGGTTCGACCTTATGCGGATCAACGCGGTCGCCGGGCGGCTCCTCGAAGATCGCGAGGCGGACCAACTCAGACGGCCGGCGGTAGCGAATCCGTCGCCCGCTCCCCTGGCTTCAGTCGTGCTCAACGAATCCGCCGCGCGGAGCGTCGGATACAGCACCCCTCAAAAAGCCGTTGGCACGACGCTCACGGCCACCCTCGACGTGGGCTGGCGACAACCCTTCATCATCGTCGGAGTCGTTCGCGACATCGCGCACGCCTCGCTGAGGGAGGGACCGAAGCCTTATTTCTATTTCGATCAGCGGGACCAGGAAAACATTCTTTACGTCAGGGCCACGCGAGCGGGCGCAGAGGCCGTCCCGGTCGTCGAAGGCCGCCTCCGCGCGGCATTTCCCGCCGAGCCGCCCGCAGTAGTCCGGCTGACCCACGACATCTCCGTCCACTATGAGGACGAAATCCGGCTTCGAACCGTGCTCATTGCCGGAACCCTGTGCGTCCTTGCGATTTCGCTCGCGGGCGTCGCGGCGCTGGCCAGGGCGGTCCTTGCCTACAGGACCAGAGAGGTGGCGATACGAAAAGTGTTTGGGGCATCGCCTAGGGACATCTTGTCGCTGGTCGCCTGGCAATTCTCGTGGCCGATCGTCATAGGCTATGCGATTGGAGCTGCCGTTTCGTGGTTTCTCGTGGTCAAGTGGCTGAACGGCTTTACGCTGCGCGATCCTCCCGGCGCCTTGGAATTCACTGCGGTGCTGGTGGTCGTTGTCGCCGCCTGTGCGCTGGTCTCTTCAGTTTTCGTTGGCCGCCTGTTGCGCTTGCGGCCGGCTACGGTGCTGCACGTTGAATGACCTCGAATTCACCCAGGCGGGTGAGCTGCCCCATAAGGACGACAAACGGTCTCGATCACATGGCTGGGCCTGTGGACGGTCGATTTTTCTCTTTAAATCTGCAGCATATGCGGTAACAGTGACGGAACGTGGTTCAGTGATTCGAAGTATCTGACTCGGCCCCTGTGGCCGGGGCAGTGCTCCTCGGGGCTTGGAGGCGTATACGCTCGTCATATGATCGCAGACGAGATTGTTATCTTCACTCGTTGTGGCGATCTCCATGCGGTCGCAGTAGCCGCCGCCTTGGATCACAAGGGACACCCGCCGCTGCTTTGGTACAGCTCCGATTACCCGCAGCGGCAGACCTATTCCATTTACTTTCCCGGCAACGGTTTCTGTTGCGAGATTCGCCGGCAAGACCGTGATGTCGTCATCGAGCGGGCGCGCTCGTTCTGGTTTCGTCGAGCTTTCGCTCCGCTGCCCGATTATTCCAAGCTCCATCCCGACGATCATGGCTATGCTCGCAAGGCTTCGAGCGTATACCATCAATCGTTTCGAGCCCTCCTGGATCACGAGACCGTTGGTCTGAAGGCATCGCTCTGGGCCAATCGGCCGATCAACGCGGTTTCCGCGGAGAGCAAACCTCTCCAACTGAGCCTGGCCACTCGTCTCGGCTGGCCCGTTCCAGACACGTTGATTTCCAACGATCCTCTCCGGGTGCGCGAGTTCATCCGTGCGCACGGGGGCAGAGCCGTCCACAAGTCGCTCGGCTCGTACTGGTGGCAGGAGGAAGATGCTTTAGCCTTTGCCAATACGTCGGTTGTGGACGAGGAGGGGCTGCCGAACGATGGCGTGCTCCGTCAGACCGCCGAAATCTATCAGGAGCTCGTCGAGAAGAAGCGGGAAATCCGCGCGCTTTTTTTCGGCCGCACTTGTTTCGCGGTGGAGATCGACCCCGGCGATCGAGGGGCGGACCATGTCGATTGGCGGGTATTCTACGAGCCCAGCGAGACTTCGATAAGACCTTGTGAGCTGCCTGAGAACATTTCGAGCGCCTGCTTCGAAATGATGGCACAGCTTGGGCTCTCGACGGCGAGCTTCGACCTGATGGTCGACAAAGAGGGCCGCTTTATCTTCTCCGAGCTGAACCAGGCGGGTCAGTTCCTGTGGCTCGAAGCCTATGGCGTCCCGGCTCTGGAGGCGTTTTCGGAATTCCTGATCAGCGGCGATCCAAATTTCGTCTGGCAGCCCACGAAGCGACCGCTCCGGGCTCAAGAAATATACGACAGCGCCAGACTCAAAGACCTCCTCGCGGAGGAATCCTTCCGATACCGTACACCGGACGGGGTCGTCGGAGGGATTAACGGCCGTCCGGTACCAGCCCATGGAGGAAACTATGGATAGGGTGATCGCACGTATGGGTGCTCGACAGAGCGTGCGCGAGCTTTCCGAGGCCGAAGCGGCCGCGGTGGCTGGCGGTACGGCACACTGGGTGCCGTCGAACCCGAACAGCGGCAACCTCGCCAGCGACGAGGGCTATTGGGAATTCGACTGACGGAGAGGGAGCGGGGCTCCGGCTCCGCTCCCGACCGCCGCCGCGCGTCTGTGCGACGAGGGAAGGTATCGCTGAGGATGGCGAAGCTGTTTCGACCCGTATCAGCGATCGTCCCGATCGCTCTGGCGACGATTATGCTCGGCGCGCCCCCGGGCCAGTCCGCGGAGCCTGCGCGCACGGCCGCGCAGAATGTCTCGGAATGGCGGGACGCGGTCGCTCGGGCACGACGCGAGCAATCGACGCTGCCGCCGACGGGCGACGTCCACGAGAGCATTCGACGCCTCGTCGAGATCGACGAAGTGGCGCGGCAGTATCTCTGGTTGGCCGACGACATGCGCCTGTCCGAAGCGGAACGACTGAACGCGAGCCGGTCGATCGGGGAGCAGCTCCACGAGGTCGACGGCGAGAACACCCGAAGACTGCTTCCGCTCATCCCCAAAGAGGGATGGTTCAGCCTCCGCCGCTACGGTGCACAGACGGCGCATGGCGCCTGGCTCATCGTCCAGCACTCTCCCGATCGGGATCTGAGGGCGAGGGTACTAAAGGCGATGGAACGGCTCGTCCGGCGGGCGGACGCCGATCCGCACGATTATGCGCTGCTATTCGATCGGGTCCGCACCGGCGCCGGCCAGCCACAGCGCTTCGGCACGCAGGCTACATGCCGGGTCGCGGCCGACGCCGTTCGCACGCTTGCACCGCTCGAGAGGCCACAGGAGGTCGATCGGTTGCGCGCCTCGATCGGGTGGGGCGTCTCCCTGGCGGAGACCAAGGGCGACCTTCAGATCGGACGCCCCTGTTGAACGGTGGCCCCTGGCGCCTGCGGGAACATCGGTCGCGTAGGGTTCGCCTCGCTCGAAAAGAGGCCCGGCAGAGGGGGTGGCGCCATGGCCGTGCCTGGCGCGCCATTAGCTGCGGCGGGCTGCGGTGACCGAGCAGGGCCCTCTCGTCCACGAAGGCGCTTCTGCGGCCCCCCGGGCGGCGGGCGCGGAGCCTGACGATCGTGAAGCGCACCGATCGCAAGCAGAGCTCTTGCCGCTTTTTCGGGAAGAGGCCCTTCGGTCGCGCGCGAGGCGCCTCGATGGTGAAGTCGTTGCGCTGCACATTCTGAGGCACTGGATTCTGATCGGCGGGCTCGGCGCCGCCGTGCTGGTCCTGGCCATCTGGGCGGCGGCGACCGGTTACGCCGAGACCGTCGTCGTCAAGGGAGTCGTCTTGCCGGACCGCCCGCTGGCCGAGGTCTATGCCGCGCGCGCCGGCACCGTCAGGGAGGTCTTCGTGTCCGAAGGCGATCCGGTGGAGAAGGGAGCCGTACTCGCCTCGATTGCTACGGAGATCGATCCGGATGCGCCAATCAGCACGGCTGGGCAGATTGCGATGCTGGCTCGGCGCAACGAGCAGATGGCGAATGAGCAGGTCGCTCTCGAGACGGCAAGATCGGGTAGTGAAACGAGGGAGCTCGAAGCCGCGATAGCCTCATTCGACGAACAACGAGACCGTATCGATGCGCAGATCTCATATCAGGAAAGGCTTGTCGTCTCGACCAACTCATTGCTCGAGTCGATGAGGCCGGTGCTGGAACGGGGCTATGTTGCCAAGGCCGAATATGAACGACGACGGGCTGAAGCGCTGCGCAACCAGAAGGACCTTGAGGAGCTTAGGGGGCGCCGCGCCGCGATCACCGCAGATTTGTCGAAGGCGAGGATCGCGCTGGCGAACGCGCCCAACACGGAGCGGCAACGCGAGGCCTCTCTCACGAGGGATGTGCTGAATGCGAAGGTCAACCGATTGAACGCGGTTGCCTCGCAAGATTACCTGGTCAGAGCGCCCACCGCTGGACGGATCAGCAACTTGAGGCTGACTCCCGGCGCCCGCGCGGACACGGCGGCGCCCGCGATGACGATCGTTCCCGCGGCAGGCGCGATGACGTTCACCGCCTTCGCGCCCTCGCGCTCGGTCGGGATGGTCCGCGCCGGCCAGCGTGCACAGATCCGGATAGACGCATTCCCCTATCGTCGCTTCGGAAGCGTCTCGGGTTCTGTGGAGAGCGTGTCGAGGAGTGTCATTCTGCCAGGCGAAGTCGCGGAGCCCGTCAGGCTTCAGGAACCGTCCTACCGAATACGGATCCGTCTGGACCGGGCACAAGTGCAAGCCGATAGCGGCCCGATCCCACTTCAGCCGGGCATGGCCGGCGACGCCTCGATCCTCCTGGAGCGGCGAAGCCTGCTCAATTGGCTGCTGATAAGATGAGCCTTGTCGATGCCGCACGGGGGGGTGCAGCCTCGCTCGGAGCTTTACTGTCGTACCGGCGGGCGATCGCCCTCCAATCCGAGCCGGCCGAGTGCGGATTGGCTTGTCTCGCGACGGTCGCCTGGCGCTTCGGTTACGAAGTCGACATGCTCAGCCTGCGGTCGCGCTTCTCAATTTCGCTCAAAGGCGCTTCGCTGGCGACTCTGATGCGCATCGCCGAGGCCATGGGAATGACGGCACGCGCCTTGCGGCTCGAGCCGGAGGATCTGCCCGACCTCGCCCTTCCAGCCATTCTCCACTGGAACATGAGCCACTTCGTCGTCCTCGAGCGGGTGCGGGGCGGGGCAGGGAGGCGGCGCTACCATATTTCGGACCCGGCGGGCGGGGCTCGCATCGTCAACGAAGCCGAATTGCGTCGGAGCTTCACGGGGGTGGCAGCGGAACTGGCGCCGGGGCCGGATTTCCAGCCTCGGCGGGCACGTCCGAGGCTGAGGATGTCGCAGCTCTGGTCGAGAATCCATCATTTGGGGGCTGCGATCGCTCAGATCGTCGCCGTGACCATGGTCATGCAGCTTGTCGTTCTGAGCCTCCCCTTTTTCGCCCAGATCGCCATCGACACGGTTCTTCCCATGGGAGACCGGCGGCTGCTGCTGACGATGACGATCGGCTTCCTGCTCATAGCTGCGACAGGGATCGGCGCATCCGCCCTGAGGGGGTACCTGACGACGAACCTCGGGCAAGTCTTGAGCTATCAGCTCGTGGTCAACCTGACCCGCCATTTGTTCAAGCTGCCGCTTGCCTGGTTTGAGAAACGGCAGGTCGGCGACCTCCTCTCCCGGCTGGACTCGACGGCGCCGATCAGCGACTTCCTCAGCCGGAACCTGCTGTCGTCGCTCGTGGACGGAGTGATGGCGATCACGCTCGTGATCGTGATGGCGCTCTATTCGTGGCAGCTGACGCTGCTGGCGCTTGTCATGATCGGCCTCTACGCGCTCGTCAGGTTTGCGCCGATTTCGTTGTACAACCGCAGAAACTACGAGGCGGTCACGGCACGAGGTCGTGAGCACGGCCTGATGATCGAGAATCTCAACGGCATCGCCGGCATCAAGGCGTTCGGACAGGAAAACGAGCGGCTGTCCATCTGGCTCGCCCGCAAGGCGAGCGCCGTCAACCGCGGCACGGCCGTCGCCCGCATACAGACGGTCTGGGACATGCTGGAGCCTTCGGTGAGGGCGATCGACAGCATTTTGTTCGTGGCCGTCGGCGTGCTGATGGTGATGAACGGCTCGATCACCCTCGGGATGGTTTTCGCACTGGCAGCGTACAAGCAGCAACTGCTGACGGCGGCGATCAATCTGATCCAGCTGGCCGGGTCATACCGGTCCCTCGATGTCCATCTGGACCGCATCGCAGAAGTCGCGTTCGCTGATGCCGAACCATCGTCATCCGGTGATTTCGCGTTGCGGGATCCGGTGAGAGGCGATCTCGAGCTGCGCAATGTCAGCTATGGCTATGGTGTCGGCGAGTCTCCTGTTCTGACCGAAGTCAGCCTGTCCGTCTCGGCGGGCGAGACGGTCGCGATCGAGGGCCGAAGCGGCGCAGGCAAGACGACTCTTCTCAAGGTAATGCTTGGGCTGCTGAATCCCAGCGAAGGCACCCTCTTTATCGACGGCATCCCGTTGGATCGGTACGGAAGCAGAGCTTGGCGGCGGCAGGTCGGCTATGTTGCCCAGGACGACGTCCTCTATTCGGGCACCCTCGCCCAGAATATCTCATTTTTCGATCCCGAGATCGACGCCGGCCGAGTCATCGAGGCAGCGAAGCAGGCGTCGATCCACGACGAGATCGTCGCCATGCCGATGGGCTATGAGAGCCTGGTCGGCGACATGGGATCGGCGCTATCGGGAGGACAGCGGGCGCGTGTCCTGATCGCCCGAGCCCTGTACAGAAATCCCCGCGTCCTCGTCATCGACGAGGGCACGGCCCATCTCGACGTCGAAATGGAGAACCGTGTCAACGCCTCGTTACGACGGCTTGGCATCACGCGCGTCATCGTCTCGCATCGGCCCGAGACCATTGCCTTCGCCGACCGCGTATATCGCCTCCACGAGGGACGCATTGCGGAGGTCGCAAGCCGCCGCCGGGAAGCAACCCGCCGTCGCCCGTCGCCATGAGATACCCCGGGGCCCACGATCTTCAGCCTGCGGCCTTCGCGCATCGCGCGGCCGAGAAATTCGTCCTTGGCGAGGCCGGAATTCCCTTCATAATCGCGACGGGCTACGGCCACGCCCACCTACCCGAGCGGTTCAACGCCGTTCCGCACCTGCAAAGCCGTTCGATCCGGACCAGCTCCTGGCGCAGGTGCACAAGGCTTGGTGAGCGGAAGCTGATCCCGCGCGGGTGCCGCCATCGGCAGGCGCCTCCGATGTTCAGGGAAACGCCCGTTGCGGCCCCATTCAAGGCAGATTGCCATGCCGCCCCGCTTACGCTCTGATGCGGGGAGGGGGGGTGAATTGTGGACGAGGGCGCAGAACAAGCCGGCCTGTTCGTGGGACGGGTCTTCGCCTGCCCGCCCGAGGTGGCCGAGGAGATGGTGCGGCGCAGCCGCCTGCGGCGCTATCCGGTGCACGCCGCCATCGTCCGGCAGGGCGACCGCACGACACTCAGCTGGCTGGTGATCGTCGGCCGCGCCCACGCCCTCCTCTATTCGGCCGATGGGCAGATGGTGCTGCTCCAGGAATATCGCGCCGGCGACCTGTTCGGCGCCCTCGCCGACTTCGGCGCGGCGCGCGAGGAAGCCGACGTCGTCGCGGTCGAGCCGGTCGCCGCCTTGACCCTCGAAGGCGCGGAACTGGCTATGCTCGCCCAGCGTCATGGCTGTATCGGCCTCGCTTTGACTCGGATGCTGCTGCGCCGGCTGCGCCAGACCACTTCGCGCATGTACGAGCGTGCCGCCTTGACCTCGGCCGGCCGTGTCTATGCGGAGCTGCTGCGCCAGGCGCGGGAGAGCCCCGACCACATCCTCCGCCCCGCCCCGGTGATCGCCGAGCTGGCGCTGCGTGTGGCGACGACGCGGGAAACCGCCTCGCGCGCGGTCAACGCGCTGGAGCGGCGCGGCATCATCCGCCGCGAAGCCCACGAGCTGCGAGTCATCGCGCCGCACCGGCTCGAGGCGCTGATCCTATGACCCGGCGGGAGCGGCTCTGAGGGCGTAGAGGGCGATCGGCGGCCCGGCATCGGGCGGATCGAGCTCGCCGACCGGCTCGACCGCCGGCGCGCCGGGCGCCGAGGCGATCAAAGCCGCGGCGAAATCCTCGGTGACGCAGGCGGAGCCGGCGGGGGCGGAGGCGCAGGCGGCGCTCGCCGGCGCGGTCGCCGCGAGGGGCAGCCGCTCCCCGCCCGAGAAGGGATCGGCGAATGGCGCCGCGACGGAATAGCTTGCGCCGACGCTGTAACCCTGCCCGGCGAGTTTTCGCGCTGCCAGCGCAGCGTCGGCCGGGCGCGCATAGCCGATCAGCACCTGCCCCCCCGCCCAGTAAGGCGCCAGCGCTGCTTTGGGCCCTTCGGTGAGGCGGGTGCGCAGCGCGGCGAGCCGGCGCGGGTCCTCGGTCTCCTGCCCGACCGCCAGCATCGCCAGAGGGCGCCGGGCGGCCGCGTAGAGGCCGGCCTCAGCGGGAGCCGATCCCGCCTCCCTCTGTGCGACGATCAGGCGCTGGCGCCACCCGCCTTCGGCCCAGCGCGAGCCGGCGCGGGCGGTGGCGCCGCGGCGCCGTCCCCCAGCCGGGGCGTCGGCGTCGTCGACTACCAGCAGCTGCACCGCTTCGCTCTCCAGCCGCCGCGCGTTCATCAGCGCCGCCCCCATCGCCACTTCGTCGGCCACTGCAATCGCGGCCGCGTCCGGCTCGGCGCCGATCGGCCGGACCGGCCGCACCGTTTCCGCCCGCGCCAGCACGGCGTCGAACCGCCGCCGCCAGCCGGCGCCGAGCGGGTCGACCGACCGCGCCGCAAAAGCCTCGGCCCCACCGGGCAGGATCAGGTGGAGCTCGGCGCCGCGCGCCAGCACCGCCTCGGCGATGATGATGTCGGCTCCCGCCGCGAGCGCCCCGTAAGCGAAATGCACCCGCTCCTCCGCCAGCGCCTCCTCGATCCGCCGCCGCAGCGCCGGACGGGGCCGCGTGGCCCGGAACGCCATGTGCCCGCCGAAATGGAGCGAGCGCGGCGGTCGGAGCGCGTCGAGCCAGCCTGGATCCCGCCCCTGCTCGGCGAGGATCAGGGCGAACTGCCGCAGCGTCGAGGCATGGTCCTCCCAGGCCTCCGGCGCGAGCGCCACCGCCTCGGCAAAGGCTGCCCGCGCCTCCCCCTCCCGGTCGAGCAGCAACAACGCCTCGGCCCGCGTCGCGGCGCGGTAATAGGGGGTTTCGGGCTCGTCCGGATTGGCTTCGATCAGGGCGAGGACTTCGGCAGCCAAGGCGAGGACCTGCTTTCGGTCCCCGGCGAGGAGCGACAGCGTTGCGGCATTGATGAGCGGATACGTGCCCGGTCCTTCGACGGCCGCACGCCTGTACGCTGCGGCGGCCTCGAGAAAGAGCCGACGCCGTTCTTCCCCGCTGGTCCGCCCGGCCTGGTCCTTGAGCAGGCGGCCCTCCAAGACCAGCGACGCCGGAACAGCCTCTTCCCCTTGCTGCCTGACTGCGATGAGCAATTGCCACGCCCGATCGGTGGCCCCGGCGCGCGCCAGCGCGGCGACGGCGGGCAGCGATGTTTCGTTCATGAGTGTGTCGGTCCGCGAAGCTGCCTGCGCAGCGGCGCGACCCTGGTGACCGAGCGAGTCATGGGCCCGTATTCGTGCCGGTTTCGTCGTGCAGCCTCTTTTCGCGAAGCGGCGGAAAAGTGCAAAACCTTACATCGAAGGATTCACTCTCATCGCCCTCATCGCCAAGAGGTTTATTATTCCCGTTGAGCCGGTGGCTAAGGCAGGCCATGGCAATGACCTTTCCCTTATCGTCAAAAATGTCGTTGCCGTCCCAAAAGCTGTGATTGTCCATGGGGCCAGCTTGATCCTTAAAGGTAACTGCCTGGCCCGGCACGAAGCGGTATGTAGAATTGTACATTAGATAGACTTGATAGGAATCATGACGCCAGGGCAGACCTCTGATCTTGGTTGCTTTCCTTTTTAATTTACTGATCCTCGCCGGCAGCCCTAGAACATAATTTTGGTTAGGAACGACCGGAAGGGCCTCTTTGATCAGGTACACGTCGACGGTCCCGTCGGTTCCGGCCTCCGGTCGCAGGGCGTACAGGTAAATATAGTTGAGAGCGGGGTTTTCACCCGACTGGTAGTAGGTGCCCTTCATAGTTGCTCGCTTCGTCATCGTCTGGCTCCTTTTCGACCTCTTTCCTCTAGAAACAAAGCATCTAAGACCGCCCTGCGGCGGTCGGTGCGGGCGCTGTCGCCTCGCCCATCCGGCACTTCTCCCCGCCGTCCGCCGGCGCGTCGGGACGGGCGGACGAGCCGGGTTGTGCCAGATCGAAGTCCGAAAGATCCTTGCGAAGCTTTGCATCCAAAGATGCGAAGTCTCTGTTCCGGGGATCGCGACGGGCGATTCGCGCCATTATGCGAAGGGCGTCGGAGATGTGCGCTCGCCCGCGTGTCGGGTCGCCGTTCTTGAGAATGGCGTAGCCGAGGCCGCGTTCGGCGGCCGCCAAGCGGAACCAGATATCCCGATTGCTGCCGTGGCGGCGGATGAGTCGGCTGACTATGTCGTACTGTTGCCGCCGCTGGTCGAGTGCGTCGCCCCACAGGCAGCGATAATACGAGCTGTCGGCGCGCAAGCTGAGCGCATTGGCTTCGCTGAGGAGGACATGAATGTCTCCCGGCTTCTTGACCTCCGCCTCCCGGAGCAGGCTGAGCGCATTGTCATAACGCTGTGCCGCCTTCTCAAAGTCTCTGATGCCGCGAAGATAATAATTGCCAAGGTCGATTTCCGCTGATGCGCCACGCATCAGAAAATCGGGATCGCTCGGGGCTGCTGACAGCAGCCGCTCGGACGCAGCGGCGAAGGCGGAAAAATAGCGATAGGCGGCGGGCCAGTCGGCGCGCACTTCGAAGACTCTGCCGATATCCCCCAGCGATGTCGCATGTTCGAACAGCCGCTTAGGGTCGGCTGGATTGCGCGCGACCTGCCGGGCGGTCGTCAGTTCCGCCTGTCTGAAGACGAGGAGGGCGCCGACGGTGTCGTGCCGCTTGAGATCGTCCTCGCCGATCGCTTGCAACACCCGGGCGCGTCGAGCGAGTGAGTCGTCGCGCAACTCACGGATGTCGGCGGCCGACTCGTAGTAGCGAAGCGCCTGTTCGTTGACGGCCGCCAATACATCCAGCCCCTCCTCCCCTTTGAGCCTGTCCCGCAGATCCGTCAGCATGAACTCGACCATTCCCTCGGCTTGCACCCGCTGCCGCTCCGCCTCGCGCCTTTCGCGAAACGCAAAGATCGTCAGCACGGCCATCGCTACCGCCGCCGCCAGCGCGAGCGCCGTGACGTAGGTCACGCGCCGCACCCGCCGCTGGGCGTCGCGCTGGACGAGGGCGTCAAGGCCCACCCCGGCCAGCGCCGCCACCAGCTTCAGGAGGCCGAGGCGGCGGCCATCCCGGCCAGGCCGCAGGTCCGCGGCGAGCGGCTCGACGCCGCCGCCAGCGGTGAGCGCGGCCGGGAAGCATTCCGCCGGCTCCCCTTCCACGATGGCGGCGAGGATCGGCCGGTCCGGGTGGAGCTCGCGGAAGCTGGCGATCTCCTTCGCCACCCACGGCGAACCGGCCGCGTCGGGGGAGCAGACGACGATCAGGCTGCCCGACGCCGCCAGTGCCGAGCGCACCCGCTCGCTGAGGTCGCCGGCGGCCGGCAGCTCCTCCCGGTCGCGGAAGATCGGCGTCAGCCGCGCCGGCACCGCGCCGTGCTCGCCCTCCGTCCCGGCAAGCCGGCGCGGCAGCCTATAGCCCTCGAGCCGCCGATGCAGCCAGCGGCCGACCGCCGCATCCTTGTGGCTGTAGCTGATGAAGGCCCTGTAGCCGGGCCCTCCGGTCGATGCCCCGTCCCCCATACGAGCCCCCCGGCAAGGCGGCGGTCGCCGCACTCACAAAGTGCCAGAGGAAGCGCAGGCGAACAACATCGAAGAGCGTTGAAAATCCAGCCGAAACGGATGATTCCCAGGCCCTTGCCCACGGCTTCCGCGCAAAATCCGTGCAGTCGCCGGTGGGATATTCTAGGCTTGGGGCATGGCGGCAGTAACGGCAGGAGCGATCCGCGTCGGCATCGGCGGCTGGGATTACGATCCCTGGCGCGAGACCTTCTATCCGCCCGGCCTCGCCAGGGCGAAGCAGCTCGAATACGCCGCGCGCCACGTCACCGCGATCGAGATCAATGCGACCTACTACAAGCTGCAGAAGCCCGAGCTGTTCGCCAAATGGCGCGACGCGGTCCCTGCCGGTTTCCGCTTCGCGATCAAGGGCTCGCGCTTCTGCTCGAACCGCCGGGTGCTCGGCGAGGCGGGCGAGGCGGTGGAGCGCTTCTGCGGCCAGGGGCTTGCCGAGCTCGGCGACAAATTGGGACCGATCCTCTGGCAATTCATGACCACCAAGGAGTTCGACCCCGACGATTTCGCCGCCTTCCTCGCCCTTCTCCCCAAGGCGGCCGGCGGCGTCCCGCTCGCCCACGTGGTCGAGCCGCGACACGAAAGCTTCCGCACCCCCGTCTTCGTCGACATGGCGCGCATGGCCAAGGTCGCCATCGTCTTCGCCGATTCCGACCAGCATCCCTGTCTCGCCGACCTCACCGGCGAGGTCGCCTACGCCCGCCTCCAGCGCTCGCGCGCCGAGGAGCCGACCGGCTATCCGCCCGAGGTGCTCGACCGCTGGGCCGCCGTGGCGCGGGGCTGGTCGCGCGGCGAGACCTCGCCGAATCTGCCCATCTGCGCCCCGCCCGCGCCGTCCGGCCCGCGCGACACCTATGTCTTCTTCATCTCCGGAGCGAAGGAGCGCAATCCGGCCGCCGCCATGGCGCTGCTCGAGCGGCTCTCCTGAGGGCGCCATGAACCCGCTCTACGCCGGCCTGCCGACCACGATCTTCGCCCGCATGTCGGCGCTCGCCGCCGAGCATAAGGCCGTCAACCTTGGCCAGGGCTTTCCCGATTTCGGCTGGCCCGAGGATGTCGTGGCGAAGGCCGCGGAAGCGCTGTCGGGTTCCAACCAATATGCGCCGATGCCGGGCCTTGCGGAGCTACGCTGCGCCGTCGCCGACCACTATCGCCGCGTCCAGGGCCTCGACGTCGACGCCGATGAGGTGACGATCACCTCCGGCGCCACCGAAGCGCTCGCCGCGGCACTCTTCGCCCTGATCACGCCGGGCGACGAGGTTTTGCTCTTCCAGCCGCTCTACGACGCCTACCTGCCGCTGGTGCTGCGGGCCGGCGGCGTGCCGCGCTACGTCCGGCTGGCGCCGCCGGACTGGCGGATCACGGAAGAGGCGCTCGCCGCCGCCTTCACGCCGAAGACGCGCCTCGTCGTCTTCAACAACCCGCACAACCCCTCCGCCCGGGTCTTCACCGCCGAGGAGCTCGCCCTGCTCGCCGCAGCCTGCGTCGCCCACGACGCCGTCGCTCTCACCGACGAGGTGTGGGAGCATCTCGTCTTCGACGGCCGCGCCCACCGCCCGCTCGCGGCCTTTCCGGGCATGGCCGAGCGGACGGTCAAGATCGGCTCCGCGGGCAAGATCTTCTCGCTGACCGGCTGGAAGGTCGGCTGGGCCGTCGCCCCGCTTACGCTCGGCGAGCCGATCCGCAAGGCCCACCAGTTCCTGACCTTCGCCACCGCGCCCAACCTCCAAACCGCCGTCGCCTACGGCCTGGGCAAGGACGCGGCGACCTTCGACGCGATGCGCGCCGGCTTCGCCGAAGCGCGCGACCATCTCGCCGCCGGCCTCGCCGCCGCAGGCTACACTACGCTCGCCTCCGAGGGCACCTACTTCCTCTCGCTCGACCTCGCCGCCTCCGGCCTCGCCGTCGACGATCTGACTTTCTGCGAACGCACGGTCCGCAAGGCGGGCGTCGCCGCCATCCCGGTCTCCAGCTTCTACGCGGAGGACCCGGTCACCAGCGTCGTCCGCCTCTGCTTCGCCAAAACGCGCAACACCCTCGACGCTGCGATAGAGCGCCTCGACGCTGCTCGCCGCCTGTTCGCCTAGGGCTTCGCGTCGTCTGGCGCTGTGCCGTCGCCTTCGCCGATGAACGACTCGCGGGCGTCGTCATCTCCTTCGATGTCCGTGTCCGCGCTCTCGAGAGGCCCGCCATGCTCGGCGGCCCTCCGGCCGGAGCTCCTGAAGCGACCGTAATTCTGGCGTGTCGCCTCGATGTCCCAGCCGGCATCTTTCTCGTCGCCCATTGCGCGTCTCCTCCGGAGAGGAGAATGGCGCCCGGACGCTCCGGTTCCCTCAGAGGGCGACAAGGGGGCAGGCGATGCCCGGCACGTCGGCGCGGAACTCGAACAGATCGCCCGCCTCAGGCTGCTTCTCGAGCTGGTCGGGCCTCAGCAGCTGGCGCGCCGTGGTCGCCCAGACGGTGCGCCGGTCGGGGCCGCCGAAGGCGATCTTGGTGATGTTGGCGGCCGGGAAGCGGACTCGTCGGATCAGCTCGCCCGCGGGCGAATAGCGCCGCGCCTCCCAGCCCGCGTAGAGGCCGATCCAGACGCAGCCTTCGGCGTCGATGGTCGGGCCGTCGGGATAGCCTTCCTTTGGGTCGATGCGGACGAACGGGCGGGCGTCGCCGAGCGAGCCGTCCTCGCCCACGTCCGCGGCTTCGATCGTGCCGCCCAATGTGTCGACGAAATAGAGGATGCGCCCGTCCGGCGAGAGGCAGGGGCCGTTGGTGATGGCGATGCCGTCGAGGCCGGTCCGTACCACCGCGCCTTTCCGGAAGCGGTAGAAGGCGCCGCTCTTCTCCTTCTCCTTATTGTCCATCGTGCCGAACCAGAGGCGGCCCGAAGGATCGACGACGCCGTCGTTCAACCGGTTGTTCGGCCGCTCCGGCTCGATGTCGGCGATGAGGGTGAAGGTGCCGTTCGTCTCGTCGAAAAGGTGGAGGCCGCTTTGCAGCCCCACGACGAAGCCGCCGTCCTCGGCGGGCAGGATGAAGCCGATCTGCTCGGGCGAATCCCAGCTCCGCCGCCCGCCCGAGGCCGGATCGTAGCGGTGGATCTTCCGCCACTTGATGTCGACGAACCACAAGGCCCGGTCCCGCTCGACCCAGACCGGCCCCTCGCCGAGCTCGGCCTGGACGTCCCAGACATTCCTCACCTGGGTCATGGTCCCTCGTTCACGTCGGTGCCGGCCTCCAGCTCGCGCAGGCTCCGGCCCCGCGTCTCGCGGCCCGCATAGGCGACCAGGGCGCCGGAGAGAAGCATCGGCCCGAGCAGGGCCAACGCGGCGCCGGTCAGGGTCGGGATGAGGCCGACGAGGGCGAAGGCCTGGACCGCGACCCCGCCGAACTTGCTGCTCCCGGCGACGAGGCCGGTGGCGCGGCCGCGTATGCCGAGCGGGTAATTCTCGGCCGCATAGGGGAGGAGGACCGCGATCATCCCGTTCGAGCCGATGATGAGCAAGGCGATGACCAGCACCACGACCAAATCGGACTTCAGCAAAGCAGCCGGCATCAGCGCCCCGGCCAGCCCGGCAAGGGTGAGAAGGATGGTGCCGACCAGGGTCCATTTGCTGCTCCAGCGGGCATAGGCCCAGGCGGCGGCCATGATCGTCGGCAGCGCGACGAGGGCCGACTTGGCGAGCAGGCCGCTCGCCAGCGCCGAGCTGTAGCCCCGCGCCTGCAGGTCCGAGGGGAGCCAGAGCAGCAGGCCGAAATTGATGAAGCTCCACGACAAAGCGGTCACCACTAAAGCGGCGGTGAGCTTGCCGTGCCGGCGGGCGGCGACCGGCGCGTCGGCCGGGGCCGCCTCGCGGGCGCGCCGCACGATGCCGTATTTGCGGCGCATCCGCTCGAGCTCCGCGGTCCGCCCCGTCTCGGCGAGGAAGCGCGGCGATTCCGGGATAAAATGGGCGAGCAGCAGCAGCAGCATGCCGGTCGGGAAGCCCTGCAGCCACAGCACCCGCCAGCCGTAGACCGGCTCGAAGGCATGGGCGGCGCCGCTTGCCGCGAGATAGCCGCCGACGAGGCCGGTGCCACCGACCAGGACCAAGACCCAGGAGCGGTGCCTCGGCGGCATGACCTCGGCGAGCAGGGTGTAGACGACCGGCAGCATGCCCCCGGCCGACGCGCCCATCAGGAAGCACATCAAGAGGTTCAGCTGGAACAGCGGCATCGCCCCGCAGATCGAGGTCGAGACGAACAGGATGGTCGAGAGCAGGATCGACACGCGCCGGCCGTAGGTGTCGGCGATCCAGCCCCAGACGAACGAGCCGACGGTCGTACCGACGAGCGCGCTGAACGGAAACCAGGCAACGGTCGTCTTGCTGATTCCATATTCGGCCCGCATTCCCGGCAGCACGAAGCCGAGCGTCGCCGGCTTCATCACGTCGATGACGAGGCCGAGGATCAGCACGGCGAGGACGGCGGCGTGCCAGCGGTTGAGCGGGGTCGTATCGGGTGCCTCGTAGCTCGTGCCGGCGTGCGAGCCGTGCTCCGGCCGCTGCCTCGGCAGGGCGCCGTAAATGGCGGCCGGGACGCCGAGCACGATCAGCACCATGCCCCCCCACATTTTGGGCTCCATCGGCATGCCGACGAGCCGGTTGTGCATATGGTGGGCCATGGCGAGCATCGGCAGATGCAGCAGCACGCCGAGCGCGATCGCGGCGCACGCGCCCCAGAAGATCGGGGCGCGCTCGCCGACTATCGAAATCCGCTCCGCGCGGCTGGCCTGCATCTCGCCCCCTTGGTGCCCGCCTGTAGGCGGGTCAGGCGACCGATTCAACGCGGCGCGGCGAGACCGCCATGCCGGCTGTCAATTGGGATGGGTAACAACTAGCAAGGCCGCGAGGATCAGGAGAAAAGGATGGCGATCGGACGGCGCGAATTGTTCGAGGCGGCGCTCGCCGCCGGCCTCGCCGCGGCCGCCCCGGCGCGGACCCAGGCCGCCGGCGAGCCGGAGGGACCGCGCTGGCCGTCGCGCGAGCGTTTCCCGCTCTGGCCGGGACGGGCGCCCGGTGCGCCGGCTGCGCTCCCCGTTCCCGCCCCTTCGATGAGCGGCCCGCCGGGCGCGCGGGAGCTCTGGCTGCGCGGCATCGCCGCCCCTGAAGTCCACGTCTTCCGGCCGTCCGAGGCCGACGGCAGCTCGCTCCTCTCGATTCCCGGAGGAGGCTACGGCTTTCTCTCCGTCCAGAGCGAAGGCCTCGACGTCGCGCGCCGTTTCAACCCGCAGGGCGTCACCGTCTTCGTCCTGGTCTACCGCCTGCCGGGCGAAGGCTGGGCGGAGCGCCACCTCGTTCCGCTGCAGGACGCGCAGCGGGCGATGCGGCTGATCCGCGCCCGCGCCGCGGAATTCAGGATCGACCCGGCTCGGCTCGGCATCCTCGGCTTCTCGGCTGGCGGCCATCTCGCCGCGGACCTCGCCGTAGCCTCCGGCGACCACACCTACGCGCCGGTCGACGCGGCGGACCGGCAATCGGCGCGTCCGGCCTTCGCGGGCCTCGCTTATCCGGTGACCAGCCTGCAGCCGCGCATCGGCCACAGCGGGTCGCGCGCCATGCTGCTCGGCGACAGCCCGCCCGCGGCACTGACCGACGCGCGCTCGCCCCTCCTCCACGTCAACGCGCAGACGCCGCCCTGCTTCGTCGTCCACGCTTTCGACGACACGGTGGTCGTACCGGAAAACAGCCTGGAATGGATCGCCGCCTGCCGCGCGGCCGGCGTTCCGGTGGAAGGGCACCTCTTCGAGAAGGGCGGACACGGCTTCGGCCTCCAGACGTCCGCCGAGCGCCCCGGCTCGCGCTGGCCGGAAATTTTCGGTCTTTGGATCCGTGACGTCGCCGCTTGAGGGACTGCTGATCTGCGTCATTGCATAATTATGCAGTTTTCTGCATGCGACGAACATGATTCGAGTCGGCATCCTTGGCAGTTCGGGCTTCGTCGGGGCGGAGCTGCTTCGCCTCTGCGCCGGCCATGCCGACCTCGAGCCGGTCGCCTTGTTCGGGGACAGCCGGGCGGGCCAATCGCTCGCGGAGATCCACCCCCACCTTGCCCTCGCCTATCCGGGCCTCACCGTCGAACGTTATGCGCCCGAGGCGCTGGCCGGTGCGGAGCTGGTGTTCGCCGCCCTCCCCCACGGCCATTCACAGGACGTGGCGGCGGACATCCTCGCCACCGGTGCCCGCTTCGTCGACCTCGGCGCCGATTTCCGGCTCCGCTCGGCCGAGGATTATGCCCGCTGGTACGGCGAGCCGCACCGGGCGCCGGAGCTTCTTTCCCGATTCGTCTACGGTATCCCGGAACTCCACCGCGGCGAGATCGCCGCCGCCCAGGCCGTCGCCGCCGCCGGCTGCTATCCGACCTCCGCCATCCTCGCGCTGAAGCCCCTCATCGACCTGATCGAGCCGGGCAGCCTCGTCGTCGACGCGGCGTCGGGCGTCAGCGGCGCGGGCAAGGGGCTCAAGGAGACCAGTCATTTCAACAGCGTCGACGAGAATTATGGCGCTTACGGCCTCCTCTCCCACCGCCACACGGCCGAGATGGAGATGGCGCTCGACTCCACCTTGCTCTTCACCCCCCACCTCGCGCCGATGAACCGCGGCATCCTCGCCACCTGCCACGGCGTCGCGAAAGGCCCCTGCGACCCGCTCGCCCGTCTTCGCGAGGCCTATGCGGGCGAGCCGTTCGTCCTCGTCTCGGAACGCCCCCCCGCGACGAAGTGGACCCTGGGCTCCAACGCCGTCCACCTCACCGCTCGCTACGACCCGCGCACCGGGCGCATCCTCGCCTTCGCGGCGCTAGACAATCTCGTGAAAGGAGCCGCCGGGCAGATGATCCAGTGCGCCAACCTGATGCTCGGCCTCGAAGAAACGGCCGGCCTCCCGCGAGTGGGAGTGTGGCCGTGAAGGGTGTGGCTCAGACAAGCTCCTCCCCGGGACGGGGAGGGGGACCGCGCGAAGCGCGGTGGAGGGGGCCCGCCTCTCCGCTGCTCCGGACGTGGGACCCCTCCACCAGCCTTCGGCTGGTCCCCCTCCCTGTTCCGGGGAGGATTTTCCTGTGAGCGTCACCGCCGCACAAGGGTTCGTCGCCGCCGGCTGCCATGCCGGGCTGAAGCGGCGGCGCTACGACATGGCGCTGATCGCCACCGAGGACCGCCGGCCGGTGGCGGCGGCGGCGGTCTTCACCCAGAACAGGTTCGCCGCGCCGCCGGTGACCCTCGACCGCGAGCGACTGGCCGCGAACGGCGGGCGGGCGGCGGCTATCGTGGTCAACTCGGGCAATGCCAATGCCGGCACCGGCGCGGCCGGCCTGGCCGACGCCGAGGCGATGGCCGTCGCCGCGGCTGGCGCGCTCGGCGTCGACAAGGCGGACGTGCTGGTCTGCTCGACCGGGATAATCGGCACGCCGCTCCCCATGGACAAGATCCTCGAAGCGACTCCGAAGCTTGCGAAGAAGCTGTCGAAAGGCGGCGCCCACGACGCGGCCAACGGCATCCTCACCACCGACCACAAGGCCAAGGAAGCCTCGATTCAGGGCTCGACCTTCACCTTGGGCGGCATGGCCAAGGGCTGCGGCATGATCGCGCCCAACATGGCCACCATGCTCGCCTTCCTCACCACCGACGCCGAGGTCGGCCGCGACGAACTGCAGGCGATCCTCGGCGATGCCGCCGTCCGGACGTTCAACACGCTGAACGTCGACGGCGCGACCTCGACCAACGACACGGCCATGCTCCTCGCCAGCGGACGGCGCGGCAAGCCCGACATGAGGGAGTTCGCCGACGCCGTGCACCGCCTCTGCGAGGACCTTACCTACCAGATGGCGCGCGACGCCGAGGGCATGACGAAGATGGTGCTGCTCCGCGTCACCGGCGCCGCCACCGACGCCGAGGCCCGGGCCGCTGCCAAGAGCATCGCCGAGAACAATCTCGTCAAATGCTCCTGGTACGGCGGCGATCCTTATTGGGGCCGGCTGCTCGGCGCCGCCGGCTCTGCGGGTATCGCCTTCGAGGCCGACAAAACGAGCGTGGCCTATGGCGGCATCACCGTGTCGCGCGGCGGCACCAACGCGGCCCACGATGCCGAGGCCGTCGCCGCCCACATGAAGAACGAGACGATCGAGATCGAAATCGCGCTCGGCCTCGGCCGCGGGGCGGCCGAGGTCATCGGCATCGACCTCGGCCCCGGCTACATCAAGGAGAATTCGAGGACGTCATGATCGACGCCGCCAACACCGCCCGGGTCCTCGTCCAGGCCCTGCCCTACATCCAGCGCTTCGCCGGCCGCTCGGTGGTGGTGAAATTGGGGGGAGCTGCGCTCGACGCGGCGCTCGACCGGGCGCTCGCGCAGGACGTTCTGCTGCTGCGCTCGGTCGGCATGCGGGTGGTCCTCGTCCACGGCGGCGGCCCGCAGGTCGACGTGATGATGCGCCGGCTCGACATGCAGCCGGAGTTCCGCGACGGCCTGCGAGTCACCAACGCCGAGACGCTCGAGATCGTCCGCATGGTGCTGGTCGGCAAGATCAACCGCGACCTCGTCGGCACGATCAACCGCGAGGCGCTGGACGACCCGGTCGCGGTCGGCGTCTCGGGGGAGGACGGCGGCCTGCTCACCGTGACCCCTCGCGACTCGAGCCTCGGCTATGTCGGCGACGTCAGCCACGTCCGCGCCTCGGTGCTGACGCGGCTGCTCGACGAGGGCCTGGCGCCCGTCGTCTCGACCATCGGCGCTGACACTGCGGGCCAGCCCCACAACGTCAACGCCGACGAGGCGGCGCGGGCGATCGCCGTTGCGATGGGCGCCGAGAAGATCGTCTATCTGACCGCGGCGCCAGGCCTGCTCGCCGACCCGGCCGACGAGGCCAGCCTGATCCAGCGCCTGACCTCGGCCGAACTGCGCGAGCGAATCGAGCACGCGAGCGTCAGCAAAGGCATGATCCCCAAGCTTCGGGCCTGCGCCGAGGCGGTCGACGGCGGCGTCGGCACCGCCCATATCATCGACGGCCGCGTACCCCACGCTCTGCTCATCGAGCTGCTGACCGACGAGGGCATTGGCACCATGGTCCGCCGGGAGAGGAACTGGTGACGACCCACCTCCTCACCATCGCCGCTCTGGGGCGGGACGGGATCGAGCGGATCCTCGCTTTGTCGGAGGCGGGCGACCTCGGGCGGCCGCTCGCCGGCCAGGGCGTCGCCTTGGTCTTCCAGAAGCCCTCGGCGAGGACCCGGAGCTCGATGGAGATGGCGACCGTCCAATTGGGCGGGCACCCGGTCTATATCCAGAAGGACGAGGTGGGCCTCGGCAGCCGCGAGACGGCGCAGGACATCGCCCGCACCCTCGCCTGCTTCCACGCGATAATCGCCGCCCGCGTCATCGACCACCGCGACCTCGAGGCCATGGCGTCCGTGTCGCCCAAACCGATCCTGAACCTGCTCTCGGACCGCGACCACCCCCTGCAGGCGCTCGCCGATCTGCTCACCGTCAGGCAGCTGCTCGGGCGGATCGAGGGCGCCCGGATCGCTTATGTCGGCGACGGTGACAACAACGTCTGCCGCTCATTGGCCGAGGCGGGAGCGCTGCTCGGCGCCCGCATCACCCTCGCCAGCCCCGAAGGCTACGCTCTCGCCCAGGCGCCGGACGGCGTGGTTCAGACCCGCGATCCGTTCGAGGCGGTGGAGGGCGCGGACTTCGTCTACACCGACGTCTGGGTCTCGATGGGCCAGGACGAGCAAGCGGCGGTTCGCAAGGCGGCCTTCGCCCCGTACCGCGTCGACGAGGGCCTGATGGCCGCCGCGCCCGGCGCGCATTTCCTCCACTGCCTCCCCGCCCGTCGCGGCGAGGAAGTGACCGACGCCGTGATGGAGGGGCCGCGGAGCGCGGTGTGGCGGCAGGCGGAGAACCGGATGCACACGGCCAGGGGGGCGCTGGCATGGCTGTCGGGGGTGAGATCGTGAGGGGGGAGGCGCGCGCATGACCGAATCCCGTCTTCGCCGTCAGCGTGAGATCTCGCACCTGCTGCGCGGCGGGGCGATCGCCAGCCAGGAGGAGGTGACCGAGCGCCTCTCCGCCGCCGGTTTCACCGTCACCCAGGCGACCGTCTCGCGCGACCTCGACCAGCTTGGCGCCGTCAAGGTCAAGAAAGGCGGCAGCCTGCGCTACATGCTGCCGGAGGAAATCGGCGATACAGACTGGGCGGCGGGCCGCCTCGGCCGAATCCTCGCGCAGTGGGTGCTCTCGATCGAGCCCGCCGGACCGCTCCTCGTCCTCAAGACCCGACCCGGCTCGGCCCATATCGTCGGCGTCGCCTTCGACCAGGCCAGGCTGCCCGAGGTCGCCGGCACGATCTGCGGCGACGACACGATCTTCGTGGCGCTGCGCGACGAGGTCGAAGCCGGCACCCTGGCCCGCCAGCTTTCCACTCTTTCCCAGGACCAGTCATGACCCTCCCCGCGCCGACCCCCTCCGCGTCATGCCAGCGCAGGCTGGCTTCCATGCGGCGAGGCTGACCGCGAGGACTTCATCAACTCAGAATGGACCCCAGCCTTCGCTGGGGTCGCGAAGAAAGACCATTAATGACCCTCCCTCCACCGAAGAAGGTCGTGCTCGCTTATTCCGGCGGGCTCGACACCTCGATCATCCTCAAGTGGCTGCAGACGGAATATCGCGCCGAGGTCGTCACCTTCACCGCCGATCTCGGCCAGGGCGAGGAGGTCGAGCCGGCGCGGCGCAAGGCGGAATTGCTCGGCATCCGGCCGGAGAACATCTTCATCGAGGATTTGCGCGAGGAGTTCGTCCGCGACTTCGTCTTCCCGATGTTCCGGGCGAACGCGCTCTACGAGGGCCAGTATCTGCTCGGCACGTCGATCGCCCGGCCGCTGACCGCCAAGCGCCAGATCGAGATCGCGAGGGCTGTCGGCGCCGATGCGGTCTGCCACGGCGCGACCGGCAAGGGCAACGACCAGGTCCGCTTCGAGCTCGGCTATTACGCACTGGAGCCCGACATCCGCGTCATCGCGCCTTGGCGGGAATGGGATTTCGCCAGCCGCGAGCAATTGATCGACTTCGCCGAGAAGCACCAGATTCCGATCGCCAGGGACAAGAGGGGCGATTCCCCCTTCTCGATCGACGCCAACCTCCTCCACTCCTCGTCCGAGGGAAAGGTGCTCGAGGACCCGTCTGTCGAGGCGCCCGAATATGTTCACCAGCGCACGATCTCGCCGGAGGACGCGCCGGACCATGCAACGGTGATCGAGATCGGGTTCGAGCGCGGCGATGCCGTCTCGATCGACGGCGAAAGGCTGTCGCCCGCGGCGCTGCTCGCGAGGCTGAACGACCTCGGCCGCGACAACGGCATCGGCCGCCTCGACCTGGTCGAGAACCGCTTCGTCGGCATGAAGTCGCGCGGCGTCTACGAGACTCCTGGCGGCACCATCCTGCTCGCTGCCCACCGCGGCATCGAATCGATCACACTCGATCGCGGCGCCATGCATTTGAAGGACGAGCTGATGCCGCGCTACGCCGAGCTCATCTATAACGGCTTCTGGTTCTCCCCGGAGCGCGAGATGCTGCAGGCGGCGATCGACAAGAGCCAGGAGCATGTTGGCGGCACGGTGCGGATGAAACTTTACAAGGGCAACGCGACGGTGATCGGGCGGGAGAGCCCGCTGGCGCTGTACGACCAGGATTTGGTCACTTTCGAGGAGGGCGCGTCGAGCTACGATCAGCGCGATGCGGCGGGATTCATCCGGCTGAATGCCCTCAGGCTTCGGATAGCCGCGAAACGGGCGAAGCGACGGGACTGATCCGCTCCCGGCCGCGTGGACCCTCGAGTCTCGGCCCCTACCGTTCCGGCGGCAAACTTTGCGGTTTGAGCAGGGCGACGGCTTCGCCGTTGCTCAGACCGAGCGCGTTTGCGGCCGCTTCCTCGATTTCGAGCACGCCCGGCTGGTCGTCGTCCTGACGCACCAGCGCGCGCACGCACCCGAAGTCCGCCATCTCCCTCTTGGTTGGCGCGATGGTGGCATGATGGGCCTTGGGGTTTTCGAGAAGAACGTCCTTGCGCTGACGTCGGCAGGTGTAATCCCGCGTCTCGACGACGTTGACGAGCGTGCCCAGGGGCGTCGCCAGATATCGTCCCGCATCCAGGGCATCGTACTTTCCGGCCTTGCGGAAGCCGAACCGTTCGAGCGCAACCTCCGCGCCGATTGTCTGCGTCCTTACAAATCCGATCTTGTCGTCAATGTTCTGCGGCAACAAATGCCTCGGTATCGATACTCCGTCCTCCTCGGGAGAGTCGCCGCCGAGAAAATCGTCGAGCAATGGAATGAGGTCATAACGCTTTTCGTCAAGGTATGAATATTCCTTGCCGCCGACGAGCGGGCGGACAACATTTTCGAAGAACGGATATTGACCGTTTAAATCTTCTGTTAGGAGATTTGATACGACATGAGCCTCGTTGAGACTGTCAATATCTAGGTCCTTGATGAGTTTTTCTCCGTATATCTTAAGAAATAAGACTCGACTTTCTGTGATGAAGCGCCCTACGCGGCGGTCACGCATCTCGGCCAGGACGCTGTTTCCCGCCAGCTCGATGAAGATTTCTTCGGGATTGTGCGAACGATAGACTAGGAACCTCTGATCCACGCAGTCGTCGGGCGGGCTCGATGCTCGCGACCGATCGACTTCGTGCCACGCTCCTCCGACATTCAGGAATATCTGCCCTGCGCCGATGCATTCCACGACGCCGTCGCGCTCTCCCTTCTTGTTCAGGAAGGCCGCCAGATAGAGTCTTCCCTTGCGCCAGTTGAGGCGTCCGGTGAGGGTTCGGTTGGACAGCTCGATTATCACCTTGATACCTTCGAGCGTCGGAGGCTGCGAGGGGAGCTCTGCGGCTTTGGCAACCTTCACCAAGCCCTCGGCATCGTCGAGCTTCGCCGGCCTGCAGAGCAGGAATTCGAACCTGGCGCGCCGGTCGTGCAGGATCCTTCGCAAATTCTCTGCAATCCGTGCGTAGAGCACGTCCTGAAATTCGCGCATGGCCCGGAATTTGTCTATCCAGCGATCGAGGGCGTCGACGTCCATTTCGGCGAAGGCGGTGTGGACGTCGATAGCCAAGTTACGGAAGGCGCGGGCAGAGTTTGGCTTCGTCGGGAGATCGCGCGCTCGTTTCGAAGCCAGCCGAAGGTTTCTGGCAGAGAGCGCCGCGAGCACGAGGTCGAAGCGGCTCAACGTGGCTTCGTCCGGTAATCCGACAGACTCATAGCAGTCCGCCGACTTTAGAAGATGTGTTTCCGCGGCATTCCATTGCGCCCGTGACAGCGCGGCCAATCCGGCTTGCCATTCCGCTAAAGCGGATGTCTTGGAATAATAGGATAAAACCAGCTTGCTGGCCTGTCCGCCCGCAGCGGCCTCGACTGCGGCGAAGACCGGGCCCATCTCGGCGATCCAGGGATGCCGTCGAGCCTCACGCTCGAAACGGTAGCGCGCCCCCTGCGGAGTGCCCAACCGCAAATCGGAGGCCAGCTCGTCGGCAACCTGCAATGCACCGTCGAGCTCGAAAGGAGTCTCCGCCTCCTCGGAGAGGATCCGGCGGAAGCGGACCATCTTGTCGTTGGCGCCGCCCTGGGATCCGGCGATGATTCCGGCGATGCAGGCCATGCGCCGGGTCGGCCATGCGCCGCCTTCGAGGCTTCGTTCAGCGTAGGCAAGCGCATCCTCGAACCGCCGCTCCTCGAGAAGCGCGGCAAGCTTCTTCATCCCGGCGTTCATAGCTTCCCCTCTTTGGCGAAAGACTTGCGAATTGCCCGCAATGTTATCCGACCACTGGACGGTCACAATAGTCTTTGCGCCCGACCTCCAATTCGATGCTCGAACATCTGCGGAAACATGTACTACATTACAGCTCTCGAATGACAAAGTGACGGTGGCTGCTGAAGTCGTGATGGGTCCAAGCTGGAAGGGCGCCTGCCATGCAAGATTGGACGGAAACCAATTTCGACGGAACGGTCGAGCCGACACATTCCTACACCGGCCTTGGCTTCGGCAATGCGGCAAGCCAGCTCGACGCGGGCGCGACCAATCCCAGGGACGCGGCTCCCAAGGCCTCACCAAGATGGAGCGCCTGATGAAATGGGCGGCGGGCGGGCGTCTGGGCTAATGGATTTTGACGGTGGCCGAGCGAAAGCCGTTCGAATTTGCCGAGGATTACATCCTCAGCCCCTTCTTCGCCGTAGCGATCTGCGCCCGCACGTTCTCCGGGGCGGTTCCGCCGTAGCTGGTGCGGCTGCGGACCGAGGCGTCCACGGTGAGCACCGCGTAGACGCGTTCGTCGATCCTCGCGTCGACCTGCCGGAGCGCCGCGAGGTCCAGGTCCGCCAGCCCGCCCCCGCGCTCTTCCGCCGCCTGCACGGCCCGGCCGACGATATGGTGCGCCTCGCGGAACGGCACGCCCGCTTCGCGCACCAGCCAGTCCGCGAGGTCGGTGGCGGTGGCGAAGCCGACTTGCGCCGCGGCGAGCATCCGGACTTCGTCGAACCGGATCGCCTCGACCATTCCGGCGAGCACCTGGAGTGACAGCATCAGCAGATCGTAGGCCTCGAAGACGGGCGGCTTGTCGTCCTGCATGTCCTTTGCATAAGCGAGCGGCAGGCCCTTCATCGTTACCACCAGCGACACCAATGCTCCGGCGATCCGGCCGCAATGGCCGCGGACCAGCTCGGCGGCGTCCGGGTTGCGTTTCTGCGGCATGATCGACGAGCCGGTCGAATAATCGTCGGGCAGAGTGACGAAGCCGAACGGCTGACTCGCCCAGACGATCAGCTCCTCGGCGAGGCGCGACAAATGGAGCGCGCACAGGGTGGCCGCGGCGAGGTAATCGAGCGCGAAGTCGCGGTCGGAGACCGCGTCGAGCGAATTGGCGGCCGGGCGATCGAAGCCCAAAGCCGCCGCCGTAGCCTCGCGGTCGATCGGGAAGCTCGTGCCCGCGAGGGCGGCGGCCCCCAATGGGCTCTCGTTCATCCGCGCCCGGGCGTCGGCGAATCGCGAACGGTCCCGGCGCAGCATCTCGTAATAGGCCATCAGATGGTGGCCGAGCGTCACCGGCTGGGCCGCCTGGAGGTGGGTGAAGCCAGGCATCACGCTCTCGGCCTGCTCCTCCGCCCGGGCAACGAGGACGCGCTGGAAGGCGGCAAGCGCCTGATCCGCCTCGTCGATCGCGTTACGTACCCACAGGCGGAAGTCAGTCGCGACCTGGTCGTTCCTCGACCGGGCGGTGTGCAGTCGCCCGGCGGCGGGGCCGATCAGCTCGGCGAGCCGCGCCTCGACATGCATGTGGATGTCCTCGAGCGCCGGGTCCTCGCGCACGCCGCGCAGCGCATATTCGTCCTCGATCCGCTCCAGCCCCTCGGCGATGGCGGAGGCGTCCTCCTCCGGCACGATGCCCTGCGCCTCGAGCATGGTGACATGGGCGAGGCTCGCCTGGATGTCTTCGCGCCACAGCCTCTTGTCGAACGCGATCGAGGCGTTGATCTCGCGCATCAGCGCCGACGGCCCGCCCGCGAACCGACCGCCCCACATCAGGTTCGACCTGGCCTTGTCGTCGGCGATGACCGCTCTCCCCTTGTTGGCCCTCGCTCTACCGGAAGGCGACGCATTGACAAGGGCGGGGCGTCCGACGACCTCTCCCGCCATGGGCGGGGAATATGATGTCGTCATCGTCGGCGCGGGGCTCTCTGGGGTGGGCGCGGCATGCCACCTGGCGATGAAATGTCCCGGCAAGAGCTATGCGGTCCTTGAGGCGCGGGGCGCGATCGGCGGGACCTGGGACCTGTTCCGCTACCCCGGCATCCGCTCCGACAGCGACATGTACACCTTGGGCTATGCCTTCCGCCCCTGGCGCGACGCCAAGGCGATTGCCGACGGGCCGGCGATCAAGGCCTATGTCGAGGACACCGCGCGCGATTACGGCGTGACACCCCGCATCCGATTCCGACACAAGGTAGTGCGGGCGTCCTGGTCGTCGGACGACGCGCGCTGGACCGTGGAAGCGGAGACACCGGAAGGGCCGGCGCGCTTCACCGCCCGCTTCCTGATGATGTGCAGCGGCTATTACAGCTACGACCAGGGCTATCGCCCCGATTTCGCGCAAGAGGCGGATTTCGGCGGCCGCTTCGTCCACCCGCAATTCTGGCCCGAGGACCTTGAATATGCGGGCAAGCGCGTGGTCGTGATCGGCAGTGGCGCGACGGCCGTCACCCTCGTCCCGGAAATGGCGAAGCGGGCGGCGCACGTCACCATGCTGCAGCGCTCTCCGACCTACATCGTCTCGCGCCCCTCGATCGATTCGATCGCCGAGAAGCTCAAGCGCCTGCTCCCGCCGATGCTCGCCTACCGCCTCACCCGTGCGAAGAATGTCGGGCTGCAGATGTTCTTCTACCGCCTCGCCCGCCGCCGGCCGGCCAAGGTCAAGGAGAAGATGATCGGCCTGGTGCAGGGCGAGCTCGGCCCGGGCTACGACGTCGCGACCCATTTCACGCCGACCTATGATCCTTGGGACCAGCGAGTCTGCCTGGTGCCGGACGGCGACCTGTTCGAGGCGATCCGGACCGGCCGCGCGTCCGTCGCGACCGGCACGATCGAGCGCTTCACGGAGACTGGCCTCCGCCTCACTTCGGGCGAGGCGCTGCCGGCGGACATCGTCGTCACCGCCACCGGCCTCAAGGTCAACCTGATGGGCGGCGCCGGGATCTTCGTCGACGGGGTGCGACAGGACCTTTCGCAGGCGCTCACCTACAAGGCGATCATGTTCTCGGCCGTGCCGAACCTCGCCTACGTGTTCGGCTACACCAACGCTTCGTGGACGCTGAAGGCCGACCTCGCCGCCGACTATGTCTGCCGGCTGATCAACCACATGGACTTGAACGGCTATTCAACTTCGATGCCGGTCGCCGACGCGAAGGTGAAACCTGAACCGTTCCTCACCTTCACCTCGGGCTATGTCCAGCGCGCGCTGGCGGCGCTGCCCAGGCAGGGCGATCGGGCGCCGTGGCGGCTCCATCAGAATTACGCGCTCGACCTCCTCAGCCTCCGCTTCGGGCGGATCGAGGACGGCACCCTGCGCTTCGCCTGATTGGGGATATGCGCTTGTACGCATTCTCTTTGCCTCACCGGCGGAGCGCCGCGGCGACGGCCTCGGCGATGCGGCGGGCGCCGCGCGGGTTCGGATGGCCGTGGCTCGGGCTACGCTCGTCCGCGGGCAGCGGGACGAGGAGGTAGTGGATATGGGCGGCGTCGAGCACGTCGCGCCGCACCTCCCGCTCCCGCTCCGATTCGGGGAGAAACTGGGGGACGAGAAGCAAGGGCCGGGCGCCGCGGGCCTGGCCCAGCGCAAAGATGCGGGCGAGGGCCGCGCGGGTCATCAGGGTCCCCTGCTCGATCGACGCCGTCGAGCGGTAGCGGGTGACCCGCCGCGCCATCTCGACGAGGCGCAGCGGCGGCGGCTCGGCCGGGTGCCAGCGCAAACTGGCATCCAAATGGGGTCTGTCCCGGTCGAGGTTGCGGTCGAAGGTGCGCGCGATGAACGGCACAACCAGTGCGACCGGGCGGCGGAAGCGCGGCAACTCGGCGCGCAGGCGCAAATAGGTCTGGTCGATGGCGTGGGCGTTGATGGCGATGTTGGCGGCCTGGACGCCGGTGATCGCCTGGACCTGCGCGGGGATCGTGTCCGGCCAGTCGAGGCCGTAGCCGAAGACCAATGATTCGCCGGCGAAGACGATAGTCGGCTTGGCGAGGTCCACCCCAACGCCGGCTGCCGGGGCGCGGTAGCCGTACGGGCCTGTCGCGTAATGGATATTGCGGCCGTCAAGGCGGACGGCGCCGGCATGATTGGGGAGGAAGCCCCAGCCGTAGAGCGGCTCGCGGGTGCGCACCGGCTCCTGGTCCCAGCGCTCCTGCACGGGGCGCCAGGTCGCGGTCCTGAGCACGCCCTCCGTGACCGCCAGCGAGGCGACCACGGCGAGGCCGGAGGTAAGCAGGGTGAACAGCGCCTGCCTCCCGCGGCCCGACCTCAAAGCCCGGATGAGCCACGGCCTGAGGAGGAGCAGCACGGCCAACCCGACCACCGCCGGCAGCAGCCTCAAAACCATCAGGATTCGCAGCTGCACGTCCCAGCCATAGGCCCAGGCGGGGAGGAAATGGCGATGCGCCCAGCCCTCGCCCATGCGCAGCGCAAGCAGGGCGAGAACGCCGCAGGCGAGCCAGCCGGCGAGGTCCGCCGCCTTCTCCGCCGGCGTCCCGCCCCGCTCCATGCCCCCCATTGCGAAGCCCCTCCGCCGTTGTTACGCCTGTGATTCAAAGGGGGTATCGGCGATGTCGGCTTGGCTCAACCCGATCCAGCGCTGGGTGTGGCGCGATCCGGTGCGCCGCGGCCATCGCCTGCTGCGCTTCGCCGAGGTCGAGGCGGACGGCGGCCGCGACCTCGCGCGCGCCGCCGAGCTGACCCAGGACGCGCGCCTGCGCCGCCTCTACCTTCGCCACGCGCAGGACGAGCAGCGCCACGCCGACATCTTCCGTCGCCGCGGCGGCGAATTGCTCCGCGCCCACAAAGGCGAGGCGGGGTGGCAGCCCGACTGGCTGGCGCCCGGCGAGCGGGGCCTGGACGACGTCAAGGTCGAGCGGGACCGCGACGGCGCCCTGCTCGCCTTCCTGCACCTTTCCGAGGCGGCGGCGGCCAGGGGCTTCGGCATCTATCGCAACGCCGTCGGCGACGATTCGCACACCCGCGACGTCTTCGCCCGCATCCTGAAGGACGAGGCTTTCCACATGAAGTACACACGGCACGAGCTGGCGCGGGTGGCGCCCAAGAAGCAGGGCTGGCTGCTCTGGAAGGCGCGGCTCGGGCGGTTGTGGAAGGGCTATCTGCGCTTCGCCGTGGCGCTCGGCGGTCTGATGGGCGGAATCCTCCTCACCCTCCAATATTTCATCCTCCTGCCCGTCTTCGCGCTGGCCGCGAAGCGGGCGGAGCGGCGGGAACCACAGGGCTGGATCGCCGTCAAAGGAATGGGCAATCGCGGCCTCGAGGGCCAATATTGATGAAGATCCTCGGAATTTCCGCCCATTATCACGACGCCGCCGCCGCTCTGCTCGTCGACGGCCTGCCGGTCGCCGCCGTGCAGGAGGAGAGGCTGTCGCGCCGCAAGAACGACTCCGCCTTCCCGCTCGGCGCGATCGAATATTGCCTCGACGAGGCGGGGCTCGAGCCGGAGCAACTCGACGCAATCGTCTTCTACGAGCGGCCGATGCTGAAGTTCGAGCGCATCCTCACCACCGCGCTGCGCACCTTCCCCCGCTCCTACCGCGCCTTTCCGCACGCGATGAAGAACATGCTCGGCGAGAAGGCCTGGGTGCGCGGCATCATCACCTCGCAGCTCGGAGTGCCGGGCAAGAAGATCCTGTTCACCGAGCACCATCAGAGTCACGCCGCAGCCGCCTTCCTCACCGCTCCCACCGACCGCGCGGCGATCCTCACCGCCGACGGCGTCGGCGAATGGGCGACGCTCACCGTCGGCACCGGCGAACGGGGGCCGGGCGGCACGCGCATCTCGATCGACCGCGAGATACGATTCCCGCATTCGCTCGGCATGCTCTATTCGACCTTCACCGCCTATCTCGGTTTCGCCGTCAACGAGGGCGAGTATAAGGTCATGGGCCTCGCCTCCTACGGCGAACCGACCATGGCCGACGCGGTTCGCAAGCTCATACCCCGTACCGCCGACGGCGCCTTCCGGCTCGACATGGACTATTTCGAGTTCCATTCGACCGCGCGCCGGTCCTTCTCAAACAGGTTCGTCGAGCTGTTCGGCCAGCCCCGCAACCGCTACGAGCCGATCGACTTTTCGACGGAGGAGGGTCGCCGCTTCGCCAATTGCGCGGCGAGCGTGCAGCGCGTCGTCGAGGACATATTGGTCGACGTCGCCCGCGACCTGCAGGAGCGTACCCGGCTGCCCGATCTGTGCTTCGGCGGCGGAGTCGCGCTGAACGGAGTCGCCAACGCCCGCATCCTTCGCGAATCCGGCTTCGAGCGGCTGTTCGTGCCGCCCTCCCCGGGCGACGCCGGATGCGCGATCGGCGCGGCCTTGTTCGCGGATCGCATCCATTTCGGCAATCCCGACAAGCCCTTCCCCGACCACCCCTTCTGGGGCCCGTTGCCGGACGGTGCGGCGCTGGCGCGGATCGCCGAGGAAGACCGCATGCCCTTCGACCTTGTCGAGGACGGGCCGCTGATCGACGAAACCGTCGCCGACCTCGAGGGGGGCCGGATCGTCGGCTGGATGGAGGGGCGCTGCGAGTTCGGCCCGCGCGCGCTTGGTCACCGCAGCCTGCTCGCTGCGCCCCACGACGCCGCGATGCGCGACCGCCTCAACCGCGACATCAAATATCGCGAGGAATTCCGGCCCTTCGCGCCCATCGCCCTCATCGAGGAAGCGGACCGTTTCTTCGAGCTGCCGCCCGGCGGTGCGCAGCTCGCGCGCTTCATGTCCGGCGTGTTCCCGGTGCGGAGCGAATGGCGCGAGCGGCTGGCGGCGATCACCCATGTCGACGGCACCGCCCGCCTCCAGACGATCGACCGCGCGTTCAGTCCTCGTCTCTATGACCTCATCGAAGCGTATGGCCGCCGCACCGGCATCCCGGTGCTGCTCAACACCTCGTTCAACCTCGCCGGCGAACCGATCGCGTGCAGCGCGGCCGAGGGCTATTCGACCTTCCGGCGGAGCGGGATGGACATGCTCGTGGTCGGCAACACGCGCGTGCGCAAGCGCCCGAAAGGCGCCGCCGCGCCGCTGGAAATGGAGGAAGTGGCATGATCCGCAAGAAGAGCCGGCTGCGACGGCAATTGGTGGTGATGGGGAGCGCGTTCGGATCGACCGCCGAACTCGCCCGCGGCCTGTGGCGCGGCGGATCGGAGAAGAAATTGCTGATGCCGCTCGCCATCTTCCTCTGCGTCACCGGGCTGCTGCTGGTGCTCGCCGCCGGGGTCGAGGCGCTCGCGCCGTTCATCTACTCGATCTTCTGACCGCGTGGAGGAGGAGCTCCACGCGCTCCTCGCCTGCCCGGCCTGCGGCGACGAGCTGGGGGAAGGCTGGCGGTGCAAAGGCTGCTACCAGGAATGGCCGGCGCGGGACGGCATCCCTCGGCTCCGCCTCGACGCGCAAGGACAGACCGAAATCGTGCGGCAATTCTACAATGCTGCGCCTTTTCCCGGCTACCCGCCCAATGACAGCCTGACCTGGCTGCGCACCCGCGCCGAGCGAAGCGACTTCGCCCGCCTGCTTGACGCCTCGATCCCCGGCGACGCGCGGATTGCCGAGATCGGCTGCGGCACCGGCCAGATGAGCCTCTACCTCGCCCGCGCCGACCGGATCGTAGTCGGCTGCGATCTCGCACGGGCCTCGCTCGCGCTCGGCGCCTCGGCGGCGCGGCGCTACGGCCTGGAGCGCGTCGCCTTCGTCGAATGCGACCTTACCAGCCTGCCGCTGAAGCAAGGCGCCTTCGACCTCGTCTACTCGTCCGGAGTCCTCCACCACACCCCGGACCCCGCCGCCTCCTTCGCGAGGATCGCGCGGGCAGTCAGGCCAGGCGGCCACGTCATTCTCGGCCTCTACAATCTCTACGCGCGCATCCCCCTGCGCCTGCGCCGCCTCGTCGCCAGGGCGACCGGCTATCGCTGGATCCCGTTCGACCCGGTGCTTCGCGACCGCAAAGCCGAGCCGGCGCGGCGCGAGGCTTGGCTGCGCGACCAATATCGCCATCCGGAGGAGCACAGCCACTCGGTCGCCGAGGTCCGCCGCTGGTTCGCCCAGAACGGCATCGACTTCGTCCGCGCTTACCCCTCGACCCTGATCGGCGACGAGCCGGAGGACCTGCTGGAGCCGGCCCAAGATGAATGGCCGTTCGAATCGGTGCTGGCGCAGATCGCCTGGATGCGCAGCCTGGGCGGAGAAGGCGGCCTGTTCGTGATGGTGGGGCGGAAGTCCCCTTAGTCGGGAGTCATTTCACCCGCTCCACACACAGCCGCGAGGCGAAGCGGCGGACGATGCGGACGTCCTCCGGCGCGATCCCCGCCTGGCGCAGATACTCCTCCCAATCCGCCTTGCGGAACGAGCGGGCAATCGAAAGCCGGCCGTCCTCGCGGACGATGCGGTGCACCATGAGAAGGCGCGCCAGGATCGGGAAGCCCCAATAAGCGAAAGCCAGGCGATGGAGATCGCAGATCAGCCAACCCATCCGGGACTCGCGCTCCATGGTGCGCAGGAAGGTGAGGAGCTGCTCGTCCGTCATGTGGTGCGTGGTCTGGCTGGAGACGATGAAGTCCCACGGCCCGGCCTGGTCGAGATAGTCGCCGGCGCGATAGTCGATATTCAAGCCCGCCTGCGTCGCGTCCTGGGCCGCCTTGACGCTCTTCTCGTTCAAGTCGACGCCCACCAGATCGGCTTCGATCCCCCGCCGCCGGGCCCAGCGGGAGACGGCGCGCAGCACGTCGCCGTCGCCGAAGCCGACATCCATCAGGCGGAATCGTTTCGCGTCGCCGATCGCGCGGCGAAGGAAGGCGAGGGTCGGCCAGGCGGTGAAGGTGAAGCGGTTCACCCGCGCCAGATCGTGGAGCACCGTCTCGTAGACCGCCGGGTCGAGGTCCGGCGCGTCCATCTGCTCGTCCTCGCGCGAGCGGACGTCGAGCTTGCTCATGGGCCCTCCCGGGGCTTAGGCTAAAGGCATGCAACGCATTCGGAATATCATGCTCTCCCTGCTCCCGCCACTCGCGCTGGCGAGCGCCGCCACCGCTTTCGCCGCGCCGCCCTCGATCCAGGGTCTGTGGCTCAACGACGATCACAAGGGCCTGGTCCAGATCGCGCCCTGCGGCCGCAAGCTCTGCGGCACCCTCGTCAAGGTGCTCGA
This sequence comes from Sphingomonadales bacterium, assembly GCA_034668625.1. Taxonomy (GTDB): domain Bacteria; phylum Pseudomonadota; class Alphaproteobacteria; order Sphingomonadales; family Sphingomonadaceae; genus Allosphingosinicella. The sequence goes on along the minus strand of JAXDOX010000032.1, from coordinate 55,686 downwards.
CCGCGCGCCCACCGCGCCGAAGACCGACATCCACAATCCCGATCCCGCGCTGAGGAACCGGCCGTTCGTGGGCCTTCCCGTCCTCACCGGCTTCGAAGGCTCCGGCGGCTCGTGGAAGAACGGCCGCGCCTATGACCCCGAGAGCGGCAAGAGCTACCGCTCCTATCTCGAGCTCCAGCCCGACGGGTCCCTGAAGGTCTCCGGCTGCATCCTGTTCTTCTGCGAGAACCGCCGTTGGACTCGGGTGCGGTAGTCTAATTCCTCCCCGTTCCGGGGAGGAGCTAAGCCTTCTCCCACGCGAACACGCCGTAGCGCATCGCGCCGCTCCTCAAGGCCACGATCAGGCGGGGGAGCGAGAGGATGAACTCGCGGCTCTGGGTCGCGCGGCTGAGGGCGAGGCGGCGGATCTCGGGATCGGTGACGAAGCGGGCCGTCAGGCGGCGAAGGCAGATCGACCAGGTGCGGCGGACCTCGCGGCTGATGTCGTCGTAGCGGAGCAGCCGGAAGCCCGCCTCCCCCGCCAGGGCCTCATAATCGGCGCGGCTGCCCATGCTCGGCAGGCGCCCCTCGCGGCAGATCGGTTCGAGCAAGTGGCGAGCCTGCCACGGCGTCGCCCCCTCCCCCTCCAGCCAGGCGCAGACGACGAAGCGGCCGCCCGGCTTCAGCACGCGCTGCGCCTCGGCGAAGAAGCGGGTCTTATCGACCATGTGCTCCGAGCTCTCGATCGCATAGGCGCCATCGAACGAGGCGTCGGCCAGGCCATTGTCGAGCCAGTCGCGCACCAGGCAGGTGAAGTCCCCCCGCGCGCGTCCCACCGCCGCCTGCGCCTCCGAGAGGGTGAAGCCGGTGACCTCCACCCCGCGATGCCCGGCGAGCCAGCCGGCGGTGGCGCCATAGCCGCAGCCTATGTCGCAGAGCTTCTGGCCCGGCTGGAGCGCGAGCCGGTCGGCGACGAGGCGGACCAAAGCCTCGGCGGCCTCCGCGGGCGTTTCCCGCCCGGTCCGCCAATAGCCGTGATGGACATGCTCCCCCCAGATGCGGCGATAGGGCAGGTCGAGCTCGTCATAATGCCGGGCGACGTCGGCGGCCGATTGCGGACGGTTCGGGTAGATCACCGCCGGACGTCGAGGCCGCCGGCCATGAAGGCGTCGATGTCGGAAGGCCCGAACAGGCTGAAGTCGCCCGGCAGCGAATGCTTGAGACAGGTCAGGGCGAGCCCGGAACGCACCGTCCAGTCGAGGTCGCGGCCGGTGCGGACGCCGTGGAGGATGCCGGCGGCGAAGGCGTCGCCGGCGCCGATCCGGTCGACGATGCCGGCGACCAGCACCTCCTCGGTCTGCGCGCTCCCTTCCGGCGTGTCGATCCGCGCCGAGATGAGGTGGCGGTCGGCATCCTCGACATGGCGCGCCGTCGAGGCGATCAGCTTGAGGTTCGGGAAGGCGGCGAAGGCGGCCTGGGCCGCGTCGCGGCGCCGGTTGGGCCCCTCGCCGCTGAATTCCCGGCCGAGCAGCAGCGACACGTCGCGGTGGTTGCCGAACAGGATGTCGGCCTTGGCGACGAGGCGGCTCAGCACCGCCTTGGGATCGCTGTCCCAGCTCTCCCACAGCTGCGAGCGGTAATTGCCGTCGAACGAGACCGGCACGCCCGCTGCCGCCGCCGCCTCGGCCGCCGCGATCGCCGCTTCGGCCGAGCGCGGCCCAAGCGCCGGGGTGATGCCGGAGAGGTGGAGCAGGCCGACGCCCTCGAGCAGGGCCGGCCAATCGAAATCCTCCGGCCCGGCCTTAGCGAAGCTGCTGTCCTTGCGGTCGTAGAAGATCTCGGACGCCCTGAGCCCCGCCCCCTGGGTCAGGAAAAAAAGCCCCATGCGGTCCGCGGTTCGAGCCACGCCGGAGACGTCGACGCCGTGGCGGCGGACCGCGTCCACCGCCGCCTGGCCGAGCGCGTTGTCGGGCAGGCGGCTCACCATCTTCACTTTATGGCCGAGATTGGCGAGGGCGACACCGACATTGGCCTCGGCGCCGGCCACATAGACCTCGAGGTGCGGCTTCTGCAGCATCAGCTCCCGCCCAGGCGCGGTCATGCGCAGCAGGATCTCGCCGAAGCAGGCGACGGATCCGGTCGCGGGGACACCGATCGCGTACACGTCCAACTCCTTCCGTCATTCCCGCGACAGCGGGAATGCCGCTCCTTTGGCATGGAAGGTGACATAAGGCGAGGCGGGGGGCGCTGCTGCCGGGCGGGCTGCCCCTCGCCGGAGCGAAAACGTCGTTAAACTTCCATTTACCATTCCCGTTTACCACGGTCTTCATCGAACGCCTGGGGGGTGGTGAGATGCTGACAATTGCCTTGTTCATGGCCGCCGCGCCGGCTCCGCTGGAGCTTGCCTCGCTCGACGAATTGCGCTGGCGCAGCTTCGTCCGGGCCAGCGTCACGGTGCCGCCGTCGCGGCCCGACCGGCTCGGCGAATTGAGCGCCGTAGTCGCCCGCCTGCCGGCCGAACGCGCCGACTTCCGCCGCGCCGTCGTGAGCGGACCCTCCGGCCTCTGACGCGGCTTTAGCCCGTCGCCTGCAGCGCCTCCGCCGGCGGCGGCTCCGCGCGCACCGCCTCCTCGAGCGCCTGCCGCATCTGCTCCGCGGTGAAGGGCTTCGAGAGCAGATGGACGTTTGCCGGCCGGCGGGCGATCGAGCTCGCATCCGCATAGCCGGTGATGATCAGCGCGGGCAGGTCCGGCCGCAGCTCGCGCGCCTGGCGGATTACCTCCGCGCCCGAAACCAGCGGCATCGCATAGTCCGTGATCAGCACATCGATCGTCTCGCCCCGCTGCAGCGCGGCGATCGCCTCCACCCCGTCGGAAACCGGGATCGCTTCGTGACCGAGATCGTCCAGCATCGCCGCGGTGGTCGTGCGCACCGCGTCATGATCGTCGACGAGCAGCACCCGCAACCGGCCGACCGAGCTTCGAGAGGCGAGGCGGCCGCGCGGAAGCGCCGTCTCCACCACGGCCTCCCTACCTCGCGGCAGCCAGATCTCGGCGTCGGTCCCGGCCCCTTCCCGGCTGCGGATGCGGAAGGCGCCGCCCGATTGCTTGGCGAAGCCGTAGACCATCGAGAGGCCCAGACCGGTGCCCTTGCCGACGTCCTTGGTGGTAAAGAACGGCTCCAGCACCTGGTCGAGTATCTCCGGCGCCATGCCGCAGCCGGTGTCTGAGACGGTGACCACCACGTAATCGCCGGCCGCCAGCGCCTCCTCGTCGCCGGCACCGACGCTGCGGTTGTCGCCGCAGATCGTGATAGTGCCCCCCTCGGGCAAGGCGTCGCGCGCGTTGATGATCAGGTTCATCAGCGCCAGCTCGAGCTGCGACTGGTCCGCAAACGCGGTCCAGGAGTCGTCGCCGATCCGCCAGTCCAGTTCCACCAGCCCGCCTAGCGTGTGGGCGAGGAGGTCGGAAACCGCGCCGGAAAGCGCCTTGAGGTCGACGCAGGCGGGCTCGAGCTGCTGGCGGCGGGCGAAGGCGAGAAGGCGGCCGACCAGCTCCGAGCCCTGCTCCGCGGCCCGCTGGGTCATCTTGAGGATTTTGAGATGCTCCTCCGCGAGCGGGAGACGGCGCTCGATCAGACCGAGCCCGCCGAGGACGGCGGCGAGGAGGTTGTTGAAATCGTGAGCGATGCCGCCGGTGAGCTTGCCGATCGCGTCCATCTTGCGGGCCTGGACCAGCTGGCTCTCCAGCGCCTTGCGGTCGGTGACGTCGAGCAGCGTCCCGGCATATTCGATAGGCCGGCCATCGGCCTCGCGGAGCAGCACCGCCTGGTCGAGAAAATGCTTGTACTGGCCGTCCGCGCACAGCCAGCGATATTCCACCGCGAGCGATTTGCCTTCGGCGCGGCGGGTCATGGCGGCGAGGACGCGGTCGCGGTCGTCGGGATGAAGCCGCTCGGTCCACAGGCCGGGATTCGCCGCCACCTCCTCGAAGCTGAAGCCGGTTAGGACGCCGATGTTGCCGCTGACGAAATTGGGCACACGCGGCCGGGCGTCGATATCTTCCAGATAGAGCGCGATCGGAAGCGAGCGGATGATCGCCGCCTGGCGCTGCTCGGCCAGCCGCAGCTCCTGCTCGACCCGCAGCCGCTCGGCATTGGCGCGCAAGTTGGCGTCGAGCAGCGCCTGCTCCTGCCGCGCCTTGCGCTGCACCTCCTTGGTCATCGCGAACAAATCGACGAAGACCGACACCTTCGACTGAAGTACAATGGGATCCACCGGCTTGAACACATAATCCACTGCGCCCATCGAATAGCCGCGCATCAAATGCTCGGTCTCCTTGTTGACGGCGGAGAGGAAGACGATCGGGATGCGCTTGGTCTGTTCGCGGCTGCGAATGATCTGAGCGGTCTCGTAGCCGTCCATGCCGGGCATGTAGACGTCGAGGAGGATGACGGCGAACTCGCCCTTGAGAAGCTGCCTCAGCGCCTCCTCGCCCGACTTCGCCTCGACGATGTCGCCGATCTCCTCCAGCACCGTGCGGATGGCGAGAAGGTTGCGGGCGTCGTCGTCGACGACGAGGACGCGCGGACGCTCGGCGGCCTCCTCCTCCGGCACTACGGCCGGAAAGTGCGAGTCCTCGCGGGAGGCAGGGGCCGACTTGCGCACCGTCACCCTTATTCGGCCGCCTCGGCCTGCCGCGCCGCCGCCGCGGGCCGCTCGCCGTCGCGTGTGCGGGCGATCCAGACGCGGAGCAAAGCGAGCAGCAGGTCGATGTCGACCGGCTTGGCGATGTAATCGGAGGCGCCCGCGTCGAGGCACTTCTGCCGATCGCCCTTCATCGCCTTGGCGGTGACGGCGATCAGCGGCAGCTCGGCGAGCTCGGGCCGCTGGCGGATCTGCTGCATCGTCTCGTAACCGTCCATTTCGGGCATCATGATGTCGATCAGCGCGATGTCGATTCCGGCGGTCTGTTCGAGGATCAAGATGCCGTCCCTGCCGCGCTCGGCGTGGAGCACTTCCACGTCATAGGTCTCCAGAACGCTGGTCAGCGAGTAGATGTTGCGGATGTCGTCGTCGACGATGAGGATCTTGGCGCCGGCGAGCTCCGGCACCGCCCGGCTGCCCCGCACGTCCTGCTCCCCGCCATCGGGTTTCTCCACCACCGGTGCGGCGCGGACATGAGCCTCGAGGTCGCGAAAGACCTGGGCAAGCGCCTCCTCGTCCGCCGGTTTCTCGGTGACTCCGAACGCCCCCATGTCGATCACCGAAGTCAATTTGTCGGCGCCCGAGATGACGTGGATCGGCACGTGGCTGGTCTGCGGATCGTGCTTGAGGAGGTCGAGCAGCACGAAGCCGTCAATGTCGGACAGGCCGAGGTCGAGGGTGATGGCCGATGGCTGGAGCTTGCGCGCCATCGCCAGCGTCCCCGCCCCGGCCGTCGACACCACGCCCTTGAGGCCCGCCGAGCGGGCGAGGCCGAGCAGAATCGAGGCGAAGGTCGGATCGTCCTCGACAATGAGCACGAACGGATCGTCGCCGAGGCCGTCGCGATCGTCGCTGACCTCGAAGCCGGTCGGCAGCGCCGTCGGCACGATCGCCCCGGTATTGTCATAGCGGGCCGTCGTGCTGGTGCCCGCCGTCGCCGGGGCGATCGCCTGCAGCGGCACGAACAAGGTGAAGGTCGAGCCTTCGCCGGGCCTCGACCTCACCTGCAGCTCGCCGCCGAGCAGCCGGGCGATCTCGCGGCTGATCGAAAGGCCGAGGCCGGTGCCGCCATATTTGCGGCTGGTCGTCCCGTCGGCCTGCTGGAAGGCCTCGAAGATCAGCTTCTGCTTGTCCTCGGGGATGCCGATGCCGGTGTCGGTGACGGCTATCTCGATCGTCTGCTCGGCGGTGCGGAGGACCGGGTGATTGGGGCTCCAGCCACGGTCGGCGGGGCGCACGCCCAAGGTGACGCTGCCATGAGAGGTGAACTTGAACGCGTTGGAGAGCAGGTTGAGGACGATCTGCTGCAGCCTCTTCTCGTCGGTGCGGATCGTGGCCGGCAGCGCCGCGTCGAACTCGACGTTGAAGTCGAGATTCTTGTCGGCGGCGAGCTGACGGAAGGTCCGCTCCATATGCTGCTTCAGGGCGCTCAGCGGCATCTCGCCCACCTCGATCGAGACGGTGCCCGATTCGATCTTCGACAGATCGAGGATGTCGTTGATGAGCGAGAGCAGGTCCGAGCCCGCCGAGTGGATGGTGCGGGCGAACTCGGTCTGCTTCTCGTTCAAATTGCCGTGCGGGTTGTCGGCGAGCAGCTTGGAGAGGATGAGCAGGGAGTTGAGCGGCGTCCTCAGTTCGTGGCTCATATTGGCCAGGAATTCGGACTTGTATTTCGAGGTCAGGGCCAGCTGCTCGGCTTTCTCCTCGACCGCGCGGCGAGCCATCTCGATCTCGAGATTCTTGGCCTCCACCTGTTTCTTCTCATTCTCGAGCAGCTGCGCCTTCTCCTGCAGCTCCTCGTTGGTGGCGTGCAATTCCTCCTGCTTGGTGGTGAGCTCGGTCTGCCGGGCCTGCAGCTCCTGGGTGAGCAGCTGGGACTGCTTCAAGAGGCCCTCGGTGCGCATCGTCGCGGCGATCGTGTTCAAGACGATGCCGATCGATTCCATCAGCTGGTCGAGGAAGGTCTGGTGGGTTTCGTTGAACTCGCTGAACGAGGCGAGCTCGATCACCGCCTTGACGTCGTCCTCGAACAGGGCCGGGAGGATGTTGATGTTGGCGGGCGCCGAATGGCCGAGGCCGGAGCCGATGCGGATGAAGTCGCCCGGCACCTCCTGGAGCAGAATGGGGCGCTTGTCGGCGGCGGCTTGGCCGACCAGGCCCTCGCGCAGCTGGAACTCGCGCTTAAGCTCGGTGACGCTCTCGGCGCCATAGCTCGCCACCAGCTCGAGCTTGGTGTCCTCCTCCTCGCGCTTGGTGACGTAGAACACGCCATATTGCGCGTTCACCAGCGGTGCGAGCTCGGACATGATGAGGTTGGAGACGGTGGTAAGGTCGCGCTCGCCCTGCAGCATGCGGGAGAAGCGGGCGAGGTTGGTCTTCAGCCAATCCTGCTCCGCATTCTTCAAGGTCTGTTCCTTGAGGTTGCGGATCATCTCGTTGATGTTGTCCTTGAGCGCGGCCATCTCGCCCGATGCCTCGACCGCGATCGAACGGGTGAGATCGCCCTTGGTGACCGCGGTCGCGACGTCGGCGATCGAGCGGACCTGGTTGGTGAGGTTCGCCGCGAGCTGGTTGACGTTGTCGGTGAGGTCGCGCCACAGGCCGGCGGCGCCGGGCACGCGGGCCTGGCCGCCCAATTTGCCCTCGATTCCGACCTCGCGGGCCATGTTGGTCACCTGATCGGCGAAGGTCGCCAGCGTCTCGATCATGAAGTTGATCGTCTCGGCGAGCGCGGCGATCTCGCCCTTGGCGTCCACGGTCAGCTTGCGCTTCAGATTGCCCTGCGCCACCGCGGTCACCACCTCGGCGATGCCGCGCACCTGGTTCGTGAGGTTGGTCGCCATCAAATTGACGTTGTCGGTCAGATCCTTCCACGTCCCACCGACGCCGGGCACCTGCGCCTGGCCGCCCAATTTGCCTTCCGTGCCGACCTCCCTCGCGACGCGCGTCACCTCGCTTGCGAAGCCGTTTAGCTGGTCGACCATGACGTTGATCGTGTTCTTGAGCTCGAGGATCTCGCCCTTCACGTCGACCGTAATCTTCTTCGACAGGTCGCCCTTGGCCACCGCGGTGGTGACGTCGGCGATGTTGCGGACCTGGCCGGTCAGGTTCGCCGCCATCAAATTGACGTTGTCGGTCAGATCCTTCCACGTGCCGGCGATTCCGCGCACCTGCGCCTGGCCGCCCAATTTGCCCTCGGTGCCCACCTCCCTCGCGACGCGGGTCACCTCCGAGGCGAAGGAATTGAGCTGATCGACCATCGTGTTGATCGTTTTCTTCAATTCCAGAATCTCGCCCTTCACGTCGACGGTGATCTTCTTGGAGAGGTCGCCGAGCGCGACCGCGGTGGTCACCTCGGCGATGTTGCGGACCTGGCCGGTCAGGTTGGCGGCCATCGCGTTCACGTTGTCGGTCAAATCCTTCCAGGTGCCGCCGACGCCTTCGACCTGCGCCTGGCCGCCCAATTTGCCCTCCGAGCCGACCTCGCGGGCGACGCGCGTCACCTCCGAGGCGAAGGAGTTCAATTGATCGACCATCGTGTTGATCGTGTCCTTGAGCTCGAGGATCTCGCCCTTCACGTCGACGGTGATCTTCTTGGAGAGATCGCCCCTCGCCACCGCGGTCGTCACCTCCGCGATGTTGCGGACCTGGCCGGTCAGGTTGCCGGCCATCAGGTTGACGTTGTCGGTCAGGTCGGCCCAGGTGCCGGCGACGCCCTCGACCTGCGCCTGGCCGCCCAGTTTGCCTTCCGAGCCCACCTCACGGGCGACGCGCGTCACCTCCGAGGCGAAGCCGTTGAGCTGGTCCACCATCGTGTTGATCGTGTTCTTGAGCTCAAGAATCTCGCCCTTCACGTCGACCGTGATCTTCTTCGACAAATCGCCCCTCGCCACCGCAGTGGTCACTTCGGCGATGTTGCGGACCTGACCGGTCAGGTTGGCCGCCATCAGGTTCACATTGTCGGTGAGGTCGGCCCAGGTGCCGGCGACGCCGGGCACCTGCGCCTGGCCGCCCAATTTGCCTTCGGTGCCGACCTCGCGGGCGACGCGGGTCACTTCCGAGGCGAAGCCGTTCAATTGCTCCACCATCGTGTTGATGGTGTTCTTCAGTTCGAGGATCTCGCCCTTCACCTCGACCGTGATCTTCTTGGAGAGATCGCCCGAAGCCACGGCCGTCGTCACCTCGGCGATGTTGCGGACCTGGCCGGTCAGATTGTCGGCCATCAAATTGACGTTGTCGGTCAAATCCTTCCACGTGCCGCCGACGCCGGGCACCTGGGCCTGGCCGCCCAATTTGCCTTCCGTGCCCACCTCGCGGGCCACGCGGGTCACCTCGCTGGCGAAGGCGTTGAGCTGGTCGACCATGACGTTGATGGTGTTCTTGAGTTCGAGGATCTCGCCCTTCACGTCCACCGTGATCTTCTTGGAAAGATCGCCCGAGGCCACCGCCGTCGTCACCTCGGCGATGTTGCGGACCTGGCCGGTCAGATTCTCGGCCATCAGATTGACGTTGTCGGTCAGATCCTTCCACGTGCCGCCGACGCCGGGCACCTGGGCCTGGCCGCCCAATTTACCCTCGGTGCCGACCTCTCTCGCGACGCGCGTCACCTCCGAGGCGAAGGCGTTGAGCTGATCGACCATCGTGTTGATCGTGTTCTTGAGCTCGAGGATCTCGCCCTTCACCTCGACCGTGATCTTCTTCGAAAGATCGCCCGACGCCACGGCGGTGGTCACCTCGGCGATGTTGCGGACCTGGCCGGTGAGGTTGGTCGCCATCGCGTTGACGTTGTCGGTGAGGTCCTTCCAGGTGCCGGCGACGCCCTTGACGTTGGCCTGGCCGCCTAGCTTGCCCTCGGTGCCGACCTCGCGGGCCACGCGGGTCACCTCCGAGGCGAAGGAGGCGAGCTGCTCGACCATCGTGTTGACGATCTTGCCGATGCGCAGGAACTCGCCGCGGAGCGGCCGGCCGTCGATCTCGACCGTCATCGACTGGGAAAGGTCGCCCTTGGCGACCGCGCCGATGACGCGGGCGACTTCGGCGGTCGGCTGAACCATGTCTTCAATCAGCTCGTTGACCGAGCGGATCGCCGTCTCCCACCCGCCGGTGGCGCTCTTGACGCGGCCGCGCTGCGTGATTTTGCCTTCCTTGCCGACGACCTGCGACAGCCGCTCGAACTCGCGCGTCATTTCCTGGTTGAGGCCGACCACCTCGTTGAACAAAGTGGCGATCTCGCCGTCTAGGCCGTCCGAATCCTCAGAGAGGCGGACGGTGAAGTCGCCGCGCCTGAGGCTCCTCAGGGCGGAGACCAGCTGGCGGCGATCGAGGAATTCGCGCGGGGCCTGGACGTTCACTCAACTCTCCTTCGTCGGCGTCCTCCCCCCTCTCGATGTGGCGCCGGCCCCCCGGCCGGCTCTTCCCCAGCATAGCAGAGGATACGGCCTTGGCTGCTCAAAAAATGCATCTCGCCCGCCGATTGTAATGCCTATTGCCGGTCAATTGTTAAGCCCACCTTGCCGGCGCCACGGCCTGCCCACCGCGCGCGGCGAGGCGTTTGGGATAGTCGGAGTGAATGGCTTTGGCAGCGGCGTCTCCCTGCGCCCATGCACTGCGATCGCAGCTTCTGACTTGCCGAAAGCCAATCCAGGCGCATTGGGATATCGCCGATCCGGCAGCGGTTGAAGGGTCCGACGCCGAGCCGATGGGCCGTCCGTCACCGCATTGACGGGCCACCGGACATTTAGCCCCGGCAAGTCAGGCGTGGCCCGCCGTAAATTGGCCGAGTAGGGGCCGCGGGCGCCGGGTCGCTTCGGATAAAGAAGCGGGAGCACGCCCTCCTGTTGGCAGGCGGGCACAATCGTCACAACAGGTATCCGGCGCAATGGGCTATGAATGATGCCATCGCCATCTGAAAACTGCACTTTCCCCACGAAGTTCATATCCCTCTTCCCTTCCGCCGAGCCTAGCTCGACGAAACGTTGCGTTAATCGGTGCAATTCTCATCCTCACGTTCATGCATGGGGCTCGTATTCCAATGCAAGTCGGGCTACACCGGCTTGAACGCGAGTCGGGGGGGGTATCGTGCTGTTTCCGGGTCTTCCCGAATCGGCCGGAGTCAGAGACGCACTCCGGATAAATCGCCCGGCCGGAGAGTTGCTGGCCGCATTCCACGAACAGCTGCTTCGCGGGGAATCCCCTTTGACTGTCGCGGAACGGGAGTTGATCGCCACCTACGTTTCGTGGGTTAATCGCTGCCGTTACTGCTTCGAGACCCATGCCGCCACGGCTGGTCACTTCGGCGTACGGCGTGACCTCATCGACGCGCTGACTGCGGAGGCCGAATGTTCCGATGTGCCGGAGCGGCTGCGTCCAATGCTTCGCTTTGCACGCAAGCTTACGCTCCAGCATTGGGAGATGGATGAGACTGACAGCTCAGCGGTTCTCGAAGCCGGCTGGGACGGGCGTGCGCTGCATGACCTGATACTCATCGTCGCTACCTTCAACTTCATGAACCGCTTCGTCCACGGCCACGGCATCCACGCCGAAGACGCCCTTTGGAAGCAGCGCGGCCAGTATCTCTTTGAGTACGGTTACGCGGACCTGGTCGCACAAGCCTCGATTGCGGGGGAACGCCGCGATGAACTCGTGAGCACTCCAGTCGATTCACCCAACTGAGGCGCGCGGTTGGCACTTAAGGTGGGGCGGGGGTCCTGATGGTTCCTTCAGTGGTCTTGCACGGTCAGCATTGCAGCGCCGCCGCCCCGCCCCCTTATCGCTGGATCTGGCCGCTGGCGGCGATTTCGCCGGGCGCGGCCTCGTTCGAACGCCGCGGATTTGTCATCAGCGCCGCCCGTCCTCGGCTAGAGCGCTCTGCGCGTATCTTCGTCGCGGGTTACGCATCCGCTCTCGCATCTCGACCAGATGGTGTCCTCGCTGCGCTCGCTGAGGTCGAATTCGAACGGCGCGGTTTTTTCGCCGAGGGTGCTGCGATGGGCGCTGCGATCGCATCGTTCCTGCCGCCTTGGCGCGATCGCCTGGCGCCCCTCCTGAGCGCGCTTGAGCCGAATTATGTTCATCTCGCCCATGTCGGGGCAGGGTGGGCGATGGGCCGTCTTCCATTTTCGCGTCGGTGGATCGAACGCCGTCTCGATCCTTTCCTTTCACCGCTCGCAATCGACGGCCGCGGGTTTCAAGATGGCTTCTTCGGCCGCCGGCAGGTGATGCGTCGGCTCGGCTGCGGCGACGCCTCTCGCGTCTACGACCAAGGCGTCGGGCGCTTCCTTTGGTTTTCATGCGGCGCGGAGCCGGAGCACATCGCGCGCGCCACCGCGCTGTTCGACCCTTGCCGCCACGCAGACCTTTGGGCGGGGCTGGGGCTTGCCGCCGTTTACGCCGGCGGCGCCCAAGATGAAGCGCTCGACCGGCTGGTGGCGTCGGCGGGAGAAGCCTGCCTGTGGCTTAGGCAGGGTGCGGCGTTTGCGGCAGCGGCCCATGCCCGCGCCGGCGCCGTTCCGCCGGCCGCGGCCGATGCGGCCCTGCGCCTGACGCGTCTCGCACCGGGGGAGCTCATCCCCGTTGTTGCGGAAGCCGAAGCGGCGGCGCGGCGAAGGTCGCTTGCTCCATTGGCTGCTTATCAGGCTTGGCGAACGAGCGTCGCCCGCGCTCTCGAAAGGTAGATTGTCATGCCTCTGCGGCCTCACTTCGCACGAATTATCACGGCCGCCATCGCCTTATCTCTGTTCGCTGCCGCGCGCGCAACGAGCAGCTTTCCGAATGAAGTTGAGACCCCAATCGCCTTCATTCCGCACGCGATAGCGCCGGCCGACGGCTTCGGCCGAACTCAGCGCACCTTAAACGCACGCTATCGGATGATCGCCGGCTGGATCTCGTCGGTGGGCAGCGCAGTCGCGCTCGCCGATATCGACGGCAACGGGCGCCCGGATGACATCTGCCTCGTCGATCCCCGTGACGACTCCGTGACCATTGAGCCGGCCGAGCCCGCGAGCATCCGTTACAAGCCGTTCCGACTACCCATTCCGGACGAGGGCTATTCGGCCGGCTCCGTCGCACCCATGGGTTGCCTGCCGGGAGATTATGACGAGGACGGTGCGACCGACCTGCTCGTTTACTTCTGGGGCCGACCGCCGCTCATCTACTATTCCGTGAACGCACCTCTGGGGCCAAGCCGCTACAATCCCGTACGGCTGCTCGCCTCCCACGAAGCCTGGTATACGAATGCCGCAATACAGGCGGACATAGACGGTGACGGTCACGTCGACCTGTTGTTTGGGAATTATTTTCCCGAGAATGCGCGGGTGCTGGACGCCAACGCCGATGACGGCGGCACTATGCAGCATTCCATGTCGCGAGCCTTCAACGGCGGTCGCAATCGGCTCTTTCTCGCGAACGATTCGAGCGGCTCGGCGGCCGGTTTCACAGACTATTCCTCAGCCCTGACCTCCGAAATGGCCAACGGGTGGACCTTGGCACTCAGCGCCGCCGATTTGGACGGCGACCTGCTCCCTGAGATTTACGTTGCGAACGATTTCGGGCCTGATCGCCTGCTCGTCAACCTCTCGCGACCGGGCATCCCACGCTTCAGTCTGGCAACGGGGCGACGCGATTTCTGGACTCCGAGGTCGCGGACGCTCGGCCGGGATTCGTTCAAAGGTATGGGCGCCGAATTTGCGGATCTCAACGGTGACGGCCAGCTCGACCTTGCCGTGAGTAACATCGCCCAGCCTTACGCGCTGCTCGAAAGCCATTTCCTGTTCACCAATCAGAACCGGCCGGATCTGCTGAAAATGGGCATCGCCCCGTTCGTGGACGAAAGCGGCCCACGCGGTACCGCGCGCAATGGCTGGGGATGGGACATCAAGGCCGCTGATTTCGACAACGACGGGCGACCCGAGCTGATCCAGGCGCTCGGCTTTCTCTCCGGTCGGGTCAACCGCTGGCCCGAGTTGCAGGAACTCGCCATGGCGAACGACGACCTGCTCCCCAGGACTGCGATTTGGGCGCGGTTCAGCGGAGGGGCGGATCTCTCGGGGGCGCAGCGCAATCGTCTCTACGTCCAAGACCGTGACGGCCGCTTCCACGACGCGAGCCGGACGCCGGGCCTGGAGACGGCCGGCGTCACGCGCGGCATCGCCATCGCCGATATCGATCTGGATGGCCGCCTCGACGTCGCACTCGCTCGCCAATGGGGCGTGTCGGAGATGCTGATGAACAGGACGCCCGCGGCCGGGGCTTACCTGTCGCTCGACCTGCGTTTTCCCAATGCGAACGGGACGGACCGTCCGGCGATCGGCGCAGTGGTACGGGTTTACCGCGCCGGCGCACCGGCGCTGATCGACTTCGTCGACGGCGGCAATGGTCATAGCGGCAAACGCGCCCCGTTCGTCCACTTCGGCCTCGGGAGTATCGGCTCGCCGGTTCCGGTGGAGATCACGTGGCGTGATTTGGCAGGTGCGCATCGCACCCGAGCAACCCTTGGCCCCGGGCATCATCGGATAGTTCTGAAGTCAGCCAGGAGCATCTCATGAACGTCCTCGGCAGCATTCGGCCGGATCTCGCAACCGCGGATCTGGACCTTGCGGTTCAGCGGCGCGAGGGCGGACTCCTACGCTTTGCCATCGCGATAACCGTGCTCAATGTTCTGGGACACGTCTGGCTTGGATTCGAGCAGAGCTGGGCAACGCCGTTCGTCGCACTCGCGGCGAGCTACGCGACCGAGCTCGCCGGAGAATGGGCAAATGCCTGGTCGCTCAAACGTCCGGCCCGCTTCACCGGCTCCTCAAAGCGGCTGGTGAGGTTTCTTCTTTCGGCCCACATCACCGGCCTGGCCGTAGGAATGCTGCTTTACGCCGCCGAGCAACTGTGGGTGATCGCTTTCGCAGCGAGTGCAGCTGTCGCTTCGAAATACGTTTTCCGCGTGCCGACGGCATCGTCCGGCGCGAAACGACACTTCCTCAATCCGTCCAACTTCGGAATCGCCGTCGCCCTGCTGTTGTTTCCGACGGTTGGGATCGCCCCTCCTTATCAGTTTGCCGAGAATATCAGCGGCGCGCTCGATTGGCTGATTCCCAGCATCATCGTCTGCACCGGCACGCTACTGAACTGGAAGTTCACGGGCCGCCTGCCGCTGATCGGCGCTTGGCTTTGCGCTTTCGCCTTGCAGGCCATCGTGCGCGCGACGCTCCACGGCGCCCCGGTTGCGGCAGGTTTGGCCCCGATGACGGGATTCGCGTTCATCCTCTTCACCTTTTACATGGTGACTGATCCCGCCACGACACCGGACGATCGCCGCGAGCAATGGGCCTTCGGCTCGGCCGTCGGCTTCGCCTATGGACTCCTGGTGGAGCTTCACGTCGTGTTCGGCCTGTTCTTCGCCCTCGTCACGGTCAGCACCGCCCGGGGCGCTCTCCTGCTGTTTCACGGATGGATCCGAGTGCGGCGGATGCAAACGGCGGAAATGCCCGTCGGGCTCGCCAATGCCGCCTGACGCTCCCGCCCTGCTGATCGCCGGCGCCGCCTGCCGCTACCCGGAAGCGTCGAGCCCGGCGGAGCTGCTTCGCAACAGCCTGGAAGGCCGACGCGCGTTCCGGGCAATCCCGCCGGAGCGACTGGTAGTCCAGGATTATCACCGCAGCCTGATAGGCGAAGCCGATTCCATCACGCCGATCTTGGCCGGACTGCTGGTAGACTGGCACTTCGACGCTGCGCGCTTCCGCATCCCCCGTTCCGTCGTCGACAGCACCGATCTCGCTCACTGGCTCGCCCTCGAGGTCGCGGCAGACGCTGTTGAGGCGGCTGGGGGACTTGATCGGCTCGACCCCGCCCGAACCGCCGTCGTTGTCGCAAACACCCTCACCGGCGAGTTCAGCCGTGCGGCCCAGCTGCGCCTGAGGTGGCCTTGGCTCGACCAGCTCCTGCACCGGTCACTTGCCAACGCCGGAATCGAAGAGCGTGCCGCGGCGGCCGCGCGACTTGCCTTTCGCAACGGTCTGCGGTCGGTGTTCCGCGATCCTGATGAGGACACCCTGGCGGGAGGACTCGCCAATACTATTGCGGGCAGGATTGCAAATTACTTCGATCTGCACGGCGGCGCTTTTTCCGTCGATGCGGCATGTGCCTCATCGTTGATTGCAATTACGACGGCAGCCGATCTTCTTGTTGCCGGGCGTGCCGACGCAGTGCTTGTCGCGGCCGTCGACCTCAGCCTCGATCCGTTCGAGCTCGTCGGTTTTTCGCGGAACGGGGCCCTCGCGGAGCACGCCATGCGCGTGTTTGACGCTCGCGCTGAAGGTTTTTGGCCCGGAGAAGGCGCCGGCGCCGTTCTGTTAGTGAATAGAGATGCATACCCGCATCGCCTGACCGGTGAGGTCCAGCTCACCGGATGGGGCATGTCGACCGACGGCAGCGGCGGCCTCACTCGACCGACCGAGGCGGGACAGAGGCTAGCGATTCAACGGGCGCTCGTCTCAGCCAAGACAGAACCGGACGAGGTCGGCTACGTTGAAGCCCACGGCACCGGCACGGCGGTCGGAGATCCTGTGGAGGTGCGGGCTCTGGCCAGTGCATTTCGCGGCCGGCAGCAGCCGCTGCCAATCGCGTCGATTAAGGCCAATATCGGTCACACCAAGGCCGCGGCCGGGCTGGCGGGCCTGATTCGTACGATCGAAGCTATGAAGGCGGGTGTTTTGCCTCCCCACACCTGTGAGAGGCCCCATCCGGTCTTCGGTGAGACCGGGCACAGGCTCCGACTCGCGGCTGAACCTGAAGAATGGTCACAGGGTCGACGGGTTGCGGGCGTATCCTCGTTCGGATTCGGGGGCGTCAACGCCCATGTCCTCCTTGCCGCTCCCGCCTCGCCGCGGCCAGCAGTGGTTCCGAAGGTGGTCCCGGTTCGGGATGAGTCGCTCTTTCTCTTCCGAGGTGACGAGGCTTCTGTCGCCGGACAGTTGCGACGGCTCCGGGAGCTTGCACCTCATCTTTCGCTCGCCGAGGTAGCAGACGCCGCCGCCGATGCGGCCGCTCGCCTCGAGAAAGGGGGCGTGAGCCTCGCGTTTCGCGCCACGAGCGGCGAGACGCTGGCGGCCGCGCTGGACCGCGCCGGCGCCGCTCTGGCACGGGAAGAGGTGCCGGGGATTCACATCGGCCGGCACTGCCGCCCTCCGCGCCTGGCCCTGGTCTTTCCCGGTCAGGCGGCGCCGGTACGCACCACGGCCGACGCATGGGGCCGCCGTTTTCCCGCGTCGCGGCAACCGTTCAGACCCGAGGGGAAGCTCACGGACACTGCCGCCGCTCAGCCCTGCGTCGTCACTGCCTGCCTCGCCGGTCTGGAGTTGATCGAGGCTTGCGGTGTCCAGGCAGAGGCGGCGCTCGGCCACAGCTTGGGCGAACTTGTCGCCTTGGCCTGGGGCGGGAGCATTCCACGCGACGAGCTGATCGACCTTGCGCGCGAACGTGGATCCGTAATGAGTGCGATGCCTCCCGGCCAGATGCTGCGGGTGGAATGCGGCCCGGCCGACGTCGCCGGAATGGTCGAAGGGCTGCCGATTGCCATCGCCTGTCTCAACAGCGTCGGGGAGACGGTGCTCTCGGGCGATGATGCGGCGATCGCCGCCTTCGAGCAGCGTGTCGCCAAGGCGGGATTGGCGGCATCGCGACTTCCGGTGTCTCACGCTTTTCACTCGCCGATGATGGCTCCCGCGGGACAGCTCCTGGCGGAGCGCTGGCGCAATCGCGCTTTCGCGGCTCCCGAGCGGACGATTGTTTCGACCGTCACCGGCGATGTGCTCCCGGACACCGTCGATGTCGTTGCCCTGCTTGTTCGCCAGCTGACCCAGCCAGTGCTGTTTGATCGCGCGGTTGCGGCGCTGGCGTCGCGGGTCGACGCATTTGTCGAGGTAGGCCCGGGCACTGGCCTGTCACGGTTGCTGGCTCAGCGCGGTATTGCGACGGTGAGCGTAGACACGTTCTCAGAAAGCATCGCCCCGCTGCTCGACGCGATCGGTGCCTTGTTCGCGATGGGGATCGATCTGAATCCCGAACCTTTGTTCGGGACGACTGGTCTGCGGCCGTTGCGAGAGCGGCCGCCCTGCTTGCTCGTAAGCCCCTGCGGGCGTCCAACCGACCTGAAGTCAGCCCCTCCCGTCGAGCCGGTCACCGGACCCGAAAAGGAAGAGGAGCCCACCCCCCTGACGCCGAACGACGGAGATCTGCTCGAGCGGTTGATCGCACTTGTTTCCGAAGAGACGGGGCTGCCGCCCTCCGCCATTTCACCGGAAGACCGTTTTCTGAGTGACCTGCACCTCAACTCCCTCGCGGTCAGCCGACTTGTCAGGCGGGCGGCGTCTGCGCCGGGCCCTGCGTCCGCCCCTTTTGCTACGGCATTCAGTGACGGCACTATCCGCGAAGCCGCGGAAGCGATCGAGGAGCTGGCGCAGTTCGCTGATGTCCCTCGAGCCGCCGAGCGCGTTGAGGGAGTCGCCCCGTGGATTCGATCTTTCCGGCCGTTGCTCCATCCCATGCCGCGGCGCCCGCGCTCCCCGGTGAGCGTCCATCGGACGCCAGTCGCCGCCGCGAGCCTCGGCCCTGCGGACATTTTGGCCATTGAGCTCGATGGAGGTTGGGACGCGGTACGCGACTCGTGGGCCTTGACCAGCCTCTGTCAGGAGGCAGCAGGTCGATACGCCCATCTGGCGATCTTCCATGCCGACGCGCCCCTGTCAGGTTTTGCCCGTTCTCTTGTCCTAGAAGGGCTATTTGCGGGTGTGCAGCTCATCGAAGGTCACTTTGATCCATCGCTGCTCGCGGCGGCCGATGGCTTCGAGGAGATCTGCAGGCTTCCGAATGGATGCCTCGCGACGCCCGCGCTCGCGCTCGCTGAGACGTTTGTTTCGCAGCAACTGACGCATGCGGGCAGCCTGTGCGTCACTGGCGGGGCGCGGGGGATCGCTGCCGAATGCGCTTTCCGGCTGGCGGAACGCTTGCGCGCGCCGTTGATTCTCGTCGGCCGCGCGCCGGCCGATCAGCCGGAGGTTGCCTCGACGCTGGCTCGGCTCGCGGCGATCGGCGTTGCGGCCCGGTACGTGCGCGCCGACGTCGCGGATCGCGACACACTCGCCGCGGGGGTCGCGGCGGCCGCGGCAGACCTGGGGGCCGTCACCCACCTCGTTCACGCCGCCGGCGCAAACGCACCTGCCCGCTTCCTCGATCTTGATCGGGAGACCCTCCGCGCGACTCTAGCCGCGAAAGTCGAAGGACTCGACGCCGCCGTGGCCGCTTGTGGCGCGTCCCTTCGCCGCGTCATCGCATTTGGCTCGATCATCGCCCGCTTCGGCCTGGCGGGGGAGGCGCATTACGCGCTCGCCAACGGTGAGTTGGCGCGCCGGCTCGGCACCGTCGTGGCCGCGCGCCCTGAGCTGAGCGGATTGACCCTAGAATGGTCGGTCTGGAGCGGCGCCGGCATGGGAGAGCGTCTCGGCGTGCTTGAGCGCCTTTCTTCTGCCGGAGTCGACCCGCTCCGTTTGGATGACGCGCTGGAGCTTTTTGAATCGCTCGCCCTTTCCTCGGCGCAAGGCAACCTGGTCGTCACCAGCCGCTTCGGAAGCGACCCCGCGCCGCTCGAGCCCGCCCTGCGCTTCATGCAAAAGGTGCTCGTTCATACTCCGGAGGTGGAGCTTGTTGCAGAAGCGCAGCTCGGACCGGGGCGCGACCCCTATTTGGAGGACCATGCGATCGACGGCGAGCGCATAGTGCCTGCAGTCCTGTTGATTGAAGCCATGGCTCAGGCGGCCAATGCGCTTCAGAAGGTGGAGCCGACGGTCCAGGACCTCCGGCTGATCCGCGCCATCGACGCGCAAGACGGCGCAACGCTCCGGATCGCGGTACTGAAGGATCCCGATAATGTTGTGCGGGCAGAGATCCGTTCGGCCCAGGACCGATACGCGGAACCCTTTGCAACGGCTCGGTTCGTTCCGCTTCGGACCCGTCGCCCACCGGCGGCGGCCGAGAGCGATCCCCTGATGGACGCGGCGCCGCTTTACGGGCCGCTCTTCTTCCATGGTGAAGCGTTCCGTCGCATCGCACTCATCGGCGATGTCTGTTCGCGGAGCATCAGCGCGACGTTCACCGCTCCCGTGCCTAGATCCTGGTTCGGAAGGTTTGAGCCACAGACCCTGCTGTTCGGCGACCCGGGAATCCGCGACGCGGCGCTGCATGTACTTCAATGCTGCGTACCCCATAGAAGACTCGTACCCATCGGGGCGCAGCAGATCGCGCGCTGGCGCGGCGGCGCGGCGGTGCGAATGTACGCTCGCGAACGTTGGTCGCGCGGCAACGACTATTGCTTCGAGATTTCGCTGATCGACGCCGAGGGCCGAGTGGTGGAACGATGGCGTGATGCGCTGTTTCACGCAATCGGCAGCATCGATCCTGGGCCGGTGCTCGTCGCCGCTCCTGAGCTGACGGCAACCTATCTTGAGCGCCGAGCCCGAGAGGTGCTCGGTGACGACAGCCTTGCGGTAAGGCTCGTCGACGACGTCGCGGCGACGAGGGAGGAGCGCCGCAACCGTGCTGCGCTGGCGCTTGGTCTGGTCACGCCGCCGCTCCGTCGTGGCGACGGCCGGCCGCTCGCCGCCGGCTCGGGGCGCAGCATCTCCTTTTCCCATTCCGACGGCGTCACCCTGGCCGTGAGCGCGGCGCTCAGGGTCGGCTGCGACATCGAACGGATAGAGGCGTTTTCGGGCCAGGAAGCCGCCGTTAGCTGGACTGCGGAAGAAACATTACGGAAGATCGGCAGCATCGCTCGCCTCCGCCGGCGCGCAGATGGGCTCTTCACCGGCGATGCCGCGGAAATGATCGTCGCGCTCGCACCGGTCCGCCTCGACAGCACCGGCTGTTTGGCCG
Organism: Sphingomonadales bacterium; assembly: GCA_034668625.1. GTDB lineage: Bacteria > Pseudomonadota > Alphaproteobacteria > Sphingomonadales > Sphingomonadaceae > Allosphingosinicella. Next base: position 35,090 of record JAXDOX010000032.1, on the reverse strand, counting down.
TAGCCATCGGGGCTGCGCCGTTGTGAACGGCATCCTGCCCTCAGGTCGGACGCAGCGGCCACGCACCTTTTGTTGGCGTCCCTTCATCGCCTTCGAGGATACGAACCTCGTTGGTAACGTGTACTTCGCTCGTTTCGTATCCTGGCAGGGGCGCTGTCGTGAGGCGTTCCTGGCCGAGCATGCCCCCGACATCGTCGACGCTCTGGCCGCAGACCTGCGACTTGTGACCTTGAGCGTCGCTTGTGAATTCTACGACGAGCTGCGTGTCTTCGACGCCCTGGAGATTCAGATGCGGCTGGAGGGCAGGGAAGGAAACCGGGTGCGCCTCGGTTTCGATTATCGGGTATTCCGTGACGGCAGCGCGCGGCTCGCGGCCCAAGGTCAGCAGGAAGTCGCGTGCATGCGGCAAACCGCCGCCGGACTCGTTCCGACGGACTTTCCGCCGAGCCTCGCAGCTGCACTTGAGGCCTACGCTAAGGACGCGGTACCCGACGTCGCGCCGACCGCGACCGGGATTCCTGGGACGGGAGGCGGCGCTTGAAAGGCGCGAAGTACCTCAGCCCGCGCGACGCGCTGAGGCTTATGGCCGCTCTCGCCGCCTTGGCCTTGGGGTTCGCGGCCAGACGCGTTCCAGGTCGGCAAGTCAGGATCCAGGCCGTGCTTGGTCGCGCCTGCGCTAGGATTCTCCGCTACGTGGGTGGCGCCTACGTGAAGCTAGGGCAGTTACTCGCAACACGCGCCGACCTTTTTCACGCCGCCTTCCGCGCGCCGCTCTCTGCGCTTCAGGATGAGCAGTCCGATATGTCGCTGGACCGCTGTCTGAGGGCCCTGCCGCCGCAGGTTTCCGCGGACCTGTTGCGCCGATACACGTTCATCGACCACCCCCTGATCGGTAGCGGCTCGGTCGCGCAGGTTTTCGCGGCAACGGAAAAGAATTCCTGCAGGGCCGTCGCGATCAAAGTTGTACGCGCGGAAAGCTGGTCGCGATTCCTGCGAGACGCGGTATCCCTGAGATGGGCTGTAGCGCGTCTCGCCCGCACGAGGGGGCTCCGCGGATGGCCCCTCACCGACGCCGTCCGCCGCTGCCTTCGGCCGATCTGCCTGCAGTTCAACATGCCTAGAGAAGCACAACTGCAAGCCCGCGCACGGTTGCAGTATGAGAAGTCCGGTGTCATTCACATCCCCGCAGTGCTCGAAGTCCTGCATCCGCGCGTGCTCATAATGGAAAGAGTAGCGGGCCTCGCCCGGATCGGCAGTCGCCCGGCGACCGCTCCCGCGGCGCTGGAGCACGGCCTTGAGCTGCTCTTCGAGATGGTGTTTGTGAGTGGTTTGCTCCATTGCGATCTGCACCCCGGCAACCTGCTGGTTGGTCCTGCCGGTGAGCTGGCGGTGCTCGACTGGGGTTTGGCGGTCCAGGTCTCGGAGGCGGAGAGGACAGCCATCGCCCGGTTCTTCCTCGCGCTGGTGACTGGTGACGCCGAGGCCGGGACCGAAGTCTGCCTGGCCACGGCCACTCCATTCGCTACCGTCGATGCCAAATCTCTGCGCGATGGCATCGACCAGCTCTTTGCACGGGTTTCCGGGGCGGTCGCGGGCGATTTCGATCTGACTGGCTTTGCTGCCGCGCTCATTGGTGTTCAGGCACGCCACGGACTCAGTGCGACACCCGGGTTCGTGCTGCCGATCATGGCCATGGCCAGTTTCGAAGGCGAGCTGAAGCGCCTTGATCCCCATTGCGACTTCCAGCGCATAGCCCTCCCCTGGGTGGTACAGTCCCTCGGCAATTTCCCCAGGGCCAGAGCGGCGTGAGCGGCAATCTGTCATGGCGGCGGTTTCGCGAGCGCCACGTGGCGCGCGATTTCGGTGCGCACGGGCGGCGACTGGTTGACATGTCGGTCCTCACGGCGGGTCGGGAGGTGATACGCTATCGTATCGACCACCTCTGGCACCGGAACGGCGACCGCTGCCGCTCGATATTGTTCGTCCGCGACCCGCCAGGCCTGCGAACCACATACGTGCGGATTCATGAGAGGGGACTCCATTGCGAGGCCATGATCGAGCTCAAGCTCTCGACCGCTTCTCGACCGATCACAATCGCCGCAGACCGATACCGACAACAGGTCCTCGGCACTGATTTCAGCTATGAGGATCTGAGATTTTGGCGCCCGCTGCCGGTTGAATGTCTGAGCACCGCCCCGACGACGGACGGCGCCTGGCGCTTCGAGTTCAAGCGTAGTGCCTCCGGGGCCATCCTGCACGAATGGCTGGTCGGGCGGCACGACGGTGAATTGCTGGAATATGGTCGGTTGACCCCGGCGGCGAGCCGTTGGTCCGTTGGCGATTGGCTCGATATCTCGCCACCCAGTCCGGAGGCAATTCACCTCACCCGGATGGGCGGGCGGTTCGAATCGAGAATGCGGCTGCTATTGCTCGACCGTTCGACCTGCTGGCCCGCCGAACTGTTCGACCCGGAGACTCCGCCAGCCATGATACTCGAACGTTACGAGGAGCTCCTGGTCCCCGCCGCGGGCGCGACCGGCGGAGCGTTCATCGTTCCGCCGGCCGTAATACGCGCTCCTGACAGCGAGGCATATACGCCCTGAGCTTCAGCCCCCGTGAGTGTTCGTAAGAGCCTTCTGGTGGAGCAAATCGCGCCAAGCGACGACCGCCTCGCGCAGTTGTCCGCGAGATCTCCCAGTCGCCGCCTCGATCAGCTCGACGGCGCCGACGCTTTGAGTGCGCTCGTCGCCGATGGGCGGCACCGTCTCGACATCCGACCATAATTGCACCGGCTCCGCAGAATTCAGCACGAGCCCCAGCTTCGGCATTGTCACGCGCAGATTCATCGATGCCTTGCACTTTCCAGCCTGAACCGCGCCGAACGAGGGTATGTCGCGGTTCAGCGTCACGCGAACCGGCCCGAACACGTCGCTGTGTCCGGAAACGCTTAGGTTCGTGAAGAGCGCGACAATTGTTGCATTCTCCCAGCTTTTTTCCCCCGATTGCCCTGTCAAGGGTGCCCCGCGATGCGCCTCGAGTTCCCCCGTCAGCTCCACCGTGTCGTGGCCGACGCCCTCGACCGAATAGGTTTCCCTCAGAGTGATGTTGACCACGTCGACGCCCGCGTGAGGGACAGTCCGCCTCTTAACATTGATTGGCATTTAATATCTCCTCCGAACCGAAGCGCGGAGCATCATACGTGCTGCGCTGCTGCAGCGCTTCTCTCGGATTGCAGCTTCGCAACCCTATCAAGCAGCGCCGGCAGAGCTGCGACAACCGGCGGGTCCGCCTGCGTCAGACGGCGCCAGCGTGGCTCAACGACAGTGACTGGCCGTCGGCGCAACCCGTGAATTTCTTTCGAAAAAACGTGAATCTCCTGGCTCGCCGACACTCGCCACAACGACGCCTCGGCCGGAACGGCGAAGCCGAGGAGATGGAGCACGGGGGCTTCCGAGGGACAGGGAAGCACGAAGCGCCCGCCGTTGAGCAGGATTTGACCGGCTATCGGCAGACCGGCCGGCACGGCCGTCTTAAACAGGCCTGTCGCAACGACCATGGGCCGCGACGGCTGCGGATCGGGTATCGTCCCGCACACGCAGCGACCTTTAAAGGGAGTGGTCGATAAGAATGTCGCAATGCCAGGCATTCCCGATCGGGCGGCGTCGCGGAATGCGGACGGCGGCATCCCGACCATCAGGCTGAAGCTGCGTACGAAGGTGCCCACCGAGCTGTAGCCGCAAGTGAAAGCGACGTCGGTTACCGCGCCACCGGTCTCGACCAGCAACCTCTTCGCCAAGTCCATCCGTAGCGCGCAACGGAAGCGCATTGGCGACACGCCTGTCACACGGCGGAAATCACGCACCAGCGCGACGGCGTCGATGCCGAGTGCGTCCGCGCAGCGAGCGGTGGAGAACTCGGCCGCTGGTTCCGAACGCATGCCGTCCACCAAGTCCAATATCCGTTTTCTAGCTATCACGATTTTCGATCCCACCCGCCCTGGCTGGTATCCGTAAGCCGCTTGAGCCATCAGGCTTTGCTGCAAGTCCTGCCGGAGACGCTACTCCGTCCCCGTGCCGCCCTCCAGCAATGCTTTCAAACCAAACATGACTGCCCTCCAGCCCTCCTCCACTTCGGCAGGAACGCGACTGTTCTGGGGGAAATGGTCGTGAAGGATCGTGAGCTGCGAGTCGGTGCCCTGAGATTCAATGGTGAACGTCACGAGGCTCGCCGGTTCCTCTGCCATTTTCGCGTCATAGTTGACATGCCAGCTTATCGTGAGACGGCCCGGCGGATCCCATTCGATGACTTCGCCATCAACGGCAACGGACCCGTCCGACATCAGATATTGGACAGCAGCCCCTTTTTCTGGCGAAATCTGAATTTCGGTGCCGAAGAAGTAAGAGCGGGTGAACTCTGGCCGAGTCAGCGCATCCCAAACCTGCTGCTGCGCGGCATGGATGACGATCTGGTTACGTACTGCACCCATGAGCCTTTCCCTCCGCTATCTTCCACCGAAAGCGGCCCGTCGATCAATTCGCTACTTTTAGCCGATAGATTCGTCATCGTCGAATCTGAGCGAGTTTTTTCCATCGCGCCAGGTGGCCGTCACCGGACCTGGCTAGTCCAAAAATGTGGCGGAGAGGGAGGGATTCGAACCCTCGGTACCCGTAAGGGCACAACGGTTTTCGAGACCGCCCCGTTCGACCGCTCCGGCACCTCTCCGCATCTCGTGAGATCGCCCCCGGGTGGCGGGGGCGGGTCGACAGGCGGGGCGCTCTAGCGGAACGGCTCCGCCTTGCCAAGGCCGGCGCCGAGCGGGCATCGCTTGCCTCGCCGCCGCAAGCGCCTACATTGGCCCCATGATCGCACGGTCCAACGAGCATCGTCCCGACCTTCCCGCCGCCGCGCTCGCCGCGCCGGCGGTCAGCCATGCCCGCTTCGCCATCGGCGACGTGGTCCGCCACCGCATGTTCGACATTCGCGGCGTGATCTTCGACGTCGATCCGGTCTTCGCCAACAGCGACGAATGGTATGAGGCGATCCCGGAGGAGATAAGGCCGGCCAAGGACCAGCCTTTCTACCACCTCTTCGCCGACAATGGCGACGGCAGCTACGTCGCCTATGTCAGCCAGCAGAATCTGCTCCACGACGACAGCGACGAGCCGGTCGAGCACCCCGCAATCGGGAACCTGTTCGCCGACTTCGACGGCGGCCGCTACCGCCTTCGCCCGGAGCACCGGCACTAGCGGGCGCGCCCGGGTTTGGCGTTGACACGCCGGGCCCGCTCCATTAGCAGCCCGGTTCCCGCGCGGGGTATGGCCGCGGCCGTATTCGCGCGGGCATCATACGGGTTATCGGGAAGAGCCATGTTCGCAGTCGTGCGCACGGGCGGCAAGCAATATCGCGTCGCCGCCGGAGACAAGATCGTCGTCGAGAAGCTCGCGGGCGAGGCCGGCGACACCATTCAGCTGGGCGACATCCTGCTCGCCGGCGAAGGATCGGAGCTGCGCTCCACCGACGGCCTTACCGTCTCGGCCGAGATCATCGCCCAGGCCAAGGCCGACAAGGTCGTCGTCTTCAAGAAGCGTCGCCGCCACAATTACCGGCGCAAGAAGGGCCACCGCCAGCAGCACACGATCCTGCGCATCACCGCGATCGGCGATCAGAAAGCGGAGAAGCCCGCGAGGAAGGTCAAGGCCGCTCCGGCCGATTCCGACGCCTTCCCGACCGCGGTCAACAGCCAGGTCACCGACAGCGTGTCCGACACGGCGCCCGCCGCTAGCGCCCCCAAGAAGGCGAAGGCGAAGAAGGCGGACGCCCAGCCGGCCGCGCCGGTCAAGTCCGAGCCGACGGCGAGCGAGCAGGTCGACAGCCCCAAGGCGACAGCGCCCAAGCCCAAAAAGGCCTCGCCGAAAAAGCCCGCCGCTGATAAGAACGCGTAAACCTACGAAGAGATACGAGCTTAATCATGGCACATAAGAAAGCAGGCGGATCCTCACGCAACGGTCGCGACAGCGCGGGCCGTCGCCTGGGCGTCAAGAAGTTCGGCGGCGAAGCCGTGCTCGCCGGCAACATCATCGTGCGTCAGCGCGGGACCAAATGGTATCCGGGCGCCGGCGTCGGCATCGGCAAGGACCATACCCTCTTCGCGCTTACCGACGGCCGGGTCTCGTTCCGCGACGGGAAGCTCGGCCGCAAATATGTCTGCGTGGACATGTTTATGGCGGAAGCGGCGGAATAACGGACGATCGGTAAAGGGTCGTCCGCCAGGGACGGCCCGAGGTACTCGCAAAAGAGAACCGTACGAGGGAGAGGGGCCGGGCCCCTCTCTTTTTTTCTCCCTCATTGGGGACAGTCACTCGTCCCAGGGCCGGCGGAAGCACAACCACCGCCTGCCCGACGAGTGACTTTCCCCTTCGAAGGGGACGAACGATGTTCGCGAGGACCGAAAGACTGCTGCTGCGGCCCGGCTGGATGGAGGACGCGCCTGCCCTGTTCGCGGCGATTGCCGAGGAGGCGGTGGTCCGCAATCTCGCCACCGCGCCCTGGCCTTACCGGCTCGGGGATGCGGAGGCCTTCCTCTCCAGCCCGCGCGGCCCCGACAGCCCGACGATGCTCATCTTCCGCCGCGGCGCGGGCGCGCCCGAGCTGATCGGCACGATCGGCTTCGCCAGGCGGCCGAGCGGGCACGTGGAGCTGGGCTACTGGATCGCGAAGCGGCACTGGAACCGCGGCTACGCCACCGAAGCCGGCAAGGCGGTGGTGCGCATGGCGCGGGAGAGCTTCCGAATCCCCCGCCTCGCCGCCGGCCATTTCCTCGACAATCCGGCTTCCGGGCGGGTGCTGGAAAAGCTCGGCTTCCGCCCCACCGGGATCGTCGCGCCCCGCTACAGCGCCGGCCGCGGCGGCCTCGCCCCCTGCCGCGAATTCGCGCTGGCCCTCACGGGGGAAGCGGAGCCGGAAGCGGCGATGGCGGCATAGAAGGGCAGCTACGCGCCCGCCAGCTGCGCTTCCGCTTTGGCGATCAGCGCCCGGTCGTCATGGTTCCAGGGGTGGAAGCCGGGAAGGAAGAAGGCGAACCAGGCGCCCATGATCTTGCGCAGCATGCCCGGCCGCACCCAGGCGTGCCACAGCAGGCGCCGCCAGGCGGTGAAGCCGGTGATTCCGTCCTGGGCCAACAGGTCGAGCGAACCCATGGTGCGGTCGACGATGAAGTTGCGCGTGACGTACAGCATCACCTTCGCCTTCACCTTCCAGCGCTTGAAGCGCGGCCAGCCCCGCGTCGCGTGCAGCCAGGTGTCGTAGGCGACGCCCTTATGCTCGATCTCCTCGATCGAGTGCCAGCGCCAGAGGGCCGCGGATTCGGGGTCGGCGCCGGCGAGGTGGCGCGGATTGCCGAGCAGCTGATGGGCGAGGATGGCGGTGAAATGCTCGAGCGCCATGGTCGCGGCGAGATTGACGATCGGCGGCCGCGACCGCGACACCGCCAGTCTTTCCTCGACGCGCCGCTCGAGCCGGCTGAGGTCGTAGCCCGCGTCGGCGGCGCGGCGATTGAACTGGACATGCTCGCGGCTGTGCATCACCTCCTGGGTGGTGAAGGCCTTGATCTCGGCGGCCAGCCTTGGCGGCGCGCCCACCCGAAACGCGCGGACGCTCTCGACGAAGAAGGCCTCGCCCTTTGGGAAGGTGACCGACAGCGCGTCGTAGAGGGCCGAACCCACCGGATCGCCGCCCAGCCACCAGCGCTCCGTCGCGCCCCCGCGGGCGAAGCGGCGGTCGCGCGGCGTGATCTCGAGGTCTAGGGGTGTCGCTCGGCTCGCCATACCTGTATCTCCTTCATCAGGAATGGCCCTTACTTACACTAATGTCAACAGCTAGATTGCGCCTCAGCCCGGAAGAAAGCCGCGCCGCCGCGCTGGAGGCGGCGCGCGAGATCCTGCTCGAGGCGGGCCCCTCGGCGGTGACCTTGAAGGCGGTCGCCTCGCGCATGGGCAAGACCCACGCCAATTTGCTCCACCATTTCGGCTCTGCCGCGGGGCTCCAGGCCGCGCTCGCCCGCCACATCGCCGAGCGTGTCACCGCCAGCATCGGCGGCACCGTCCAACGGGCCCGCCAGGGCGAGGCGGATCCGCGCGAGGTGGTCGACCGCATTTTCGACGCCTTCGGCCGAGGAGGCGCCGGCGCGCTCGCCGCCTGGATGATCCTCTCCGGCAACCGCGACGCGCTCGACCCCGTGCTCGACGCGATCCACGCTTTGGTCGACCGGCTCCGCGAAGGCCATGAGGACCGGCCCGTCCCCGAGCTGACCCTGTGGCTGGTCCTCGCCGCCCTCGGCGATTCGCTGCTCGGCGAGCCGATGGCGCGCGCCCTCGGCCTGCCGCCCGAGAAAGCCCGCGAGCTCGCCACCCGCCAGCTCATCGCCTCGTCCGGACTGGCGGAGGCCGGCCCCCGCTCCTAAAGCCCCCCGATGCATTTCCTCGATCAGGCGAAAATCTTCATCCGCTCCGGCGCCGGCGGCCCGGGAGCGGTGAGCTTCCGGCGGGAGAAGTTCGTTGAATATGGCGGGCCGGACGGCGGCGACGGCGGCAAGGGCGGCGACATCGTCTTCGAGGCGGTCGAGGGCCTCAACACCCTCATCGACTTCCGCTACACCCAGCATTTCCGCGCGCCCCGCGGCAAGGGCGGGGCCGGCTCGAACCGCACCGGGGCGGGCGGCCGCGACCTCGTCGTCAAGGTGCCGGTCGGCACCCAGATCCTCTCCGACGACAAGGAGCACGTCCTCGCGGACCTCACCAAGGCCGGCGAGCGCATCGTCTTGTTGAACGGCGGCGACGGCGGCCGCGGCAATGCTAGCTACAAGAGCGCGACCAACCGCGCGCCGCGCCAGCACGGCACCGGCTGGCCCGGTGAGGAGGCCTGGGTGTGGCTGCGCCTCAAGCTTCTCGCCGACGTCGGCCTGGTCGGGCTTCCGAACGCGGGCAAGTCGACCTTCCTCAACGCGGTCACCAACGCTCAGGCCAAGGTCGGCGACTATCCATTCACCACCCTCCATCCCAAGCTAGGCGTCGTGCGGCACAAGGGCCGCGAGTTCGTCGTCGCCGACATTCCCGGACTGATCGAGGGCGCGGCCGAGGGCGCCGGCGTCGGCGACCGCTTCCTCGGCCATATCGAGCGGACGCGGGTGCTGCTCCATTTGGTAGACGCGAACAACCAGGACGTGGCGACGACCTACCGCACCGTCCGCGATGAGCTGGAAGCCTATGGCGAGGGTCTCGTCGACAAGGCGGAAGTCCTCGCCATCAACAAGGCCGACACGCTGGACGAGGAGCTGATCGCGGCGCTGGCCGGCGAGCTGGAGGCCGAGGCGGGGGTGCGCCCCCTCCCCCTTTCCGGCGTCACCGGCGAGGGGGTGGAAGCGGTGCTCGACGCGCTGCTGCTGCACCTGGGGCCCGCGAAGGCGGCGGCCGAGGAGGACCGGGCATGGTCGCCCCTGTAACTCCTCCCCGGAACGGCGAGGGGGACCAACCGCAGGCTGGTGGAGGGGGCCCGACTCAGAAGCGGCGGAGCGCTGGGCCCCCTCCACCGCCCTCCGGGATGAGCGGGTCCGAACAGCCCCCAGCTGTTCGGAGCCCGTCCGGGGGACGGGCGACCCGCTCATCCCCCTCCCCGTTCCGGGGAGGAGCAAAGAGCCGCAAGATCCGCACGCTCGCGGTCAGTGGAGGGACGGGGTTCGTTGGCTCGCACCTGCTGCGCCTTGCGTTGGGAGCCGGCTACGACGTCCGCGCCCTCACCCGCGGCTGGAAGCCGCCGGAGGACGAGATCGCCTGGGTCGACGGCGCTCTCGACCGGCCCGAGGCGCTGCTCAAGCTCTGCACCGGCGCCGACGCCGTCGTCCACGTCGCCGGCGCGATCAACGCCCCTAGCCGCGCCGGCTTCGAGGCGGCCAACGTCGCCGGCACCGCCAATATGATCGACGCGGCCCGCAAGGCGGGCGTACGGCGCTTCGTCCACATCTCCTCGCTCGCCGCACGCGAGCCCGCCCTCTCCGCTTACGGCTGGTCGAAGATGCGCTCCGAAAAGCTGGTCGCGGCCTCCGGCCTCGACTGGACCATCGTCCGCCCGCCGGCCGTCTACGGGCCCGGCGACAAGGAGACGTTCGAGTTGTTCAAAATGGCCCGCCGAGGCCTGGTCGCGCTGCCGCCCAAGGGGCGCTTCTCCGTGATCCACGTCGACGACCTCTGCCGGCTGCTGCTCGCCTTGCTCGACGAGCCGGACACCTGGGGCGAGACTTACGAGCCCGACGACGGCCGCGAGGGCGGCTGGGAGCATCGCCATTTCGCGCGCACCCTCGGCCGGCTCTACGGCAAGCGCACTGGCACCATCGCCGTGCCGAAGCCGGTGCTCCGCCTCGCCGCTCTGGCCGACCGCGCCGTCCGGCGGGGCAAGGCCAAGCTGACGCCCGACCGCGTCGGCTATTTCTGCCACCCCGATTGGGTCGCCGCCGCCGAACGCCGCCCACCGGCCAAGCTGTGGCAGCCGGAGGTGAAGACCCCCACCGGCCTCAAGCAGACCGCCGATTGGTATCGCGAGCAGGGCTGGCTCAGATAAGGCGTTCGGCGACGAAGGCGACGAGGCTCGCCGTCATCCCGGCGAGCAAGGCGCGATAGGCGTAGGCGAGCATCCGGTACTTTCTGCGGGCGAGGACGAGGCCGTTCTGGTGCATGTCGCGCAGCATGGCGCGGTAACTCGCTTCGTCTGAGCGGAGAACGTCGAGCATCGCCTCGGTGAATTCCTCTTCCGCAAGCTGCGCAAAAGTGCCGAAGAACAGAAGGTTGGCGGCGCCGCGCGGCTTCGTCCCCGCCGCCGGCATGATCGCGAGCACGGCGCAAACGGCGGCGACGAAGGCGGAGGCGCCGAGGATCAGGAGCGGGAGCGGCGGCAGAGTGCCGTGCGCCTGGTTGATGGCGATGGTGAAGATAACGAAGGCGGCGCCCATCAGGATGCTCGCTTTCTGGTCGGCCATGGCGGAGAGCTGGACGTTGATCTGCTGGGCGGTGCGAACGACGTTGACCGCATTCACCGGAAAAGGCTGTTCGTCGGCCATTGGCGCTCCCCTCCACGCTCGACGCCGGAGCATCGCACGCGGCCCCGGCCCTGCCAAGCAGGCGCCACGATTGGGCCCTAATCGCTTGGCAGGGGCGGAGCAGCGCCATAAGGAAACGGCATGACCGACAGAGACGAGACCTTCGACAAGGTCGCCAAGCTGATCGAGCCCTTCAACAAGAAGGGCGTCGCGCTGACCGAGACGACGAGCTTCGCCGGCGACCTCGAATGGGACAGCCTCATCGTCATGGATTTCGTCGCCTCGGTGGAGGACGAATTCGACATCCTCATCACCATGAACATGCAGGCCGAGATCGAGACGGTCGGCCAGTTGGTCGACGCCGTCGAGCGGCTCAGGAACGAAGGATGAGGGGGGGCATCAAAATCCTCCCCTGCATTTGCAGGGGAGGGGGACCGCCGAAGGCGGTGGAGGGGCTCTTTGGCCGCAAGAAGCCCCTCCACCATGCTACGCATGGTCCCCCTCCCCCGGAAATCCGGGGGAGGAGTTTCAAATGACCGACGCCATCACCACGGCCGACGATCCGGCGCGCGAGACCGCGATCGCGCCCAGCCACGGCCGCGACCTCTTCTCCAAGTTCGATGCCTTGATCGCCGAGCGCGAGGCCTTGCTCGATACCGGCGTGCGCGACCCGTTCGGGCTGGTCATGGAGAAGGTCCTCTCCCCCACCCTCGCGGTCGTCAAGGGGCGGCAGACCATCCTGCTCGGCACCTACAATTACATGGGCATGACCTTCGACCCGGACGTGATCGAGGCCGGCAAGCAGGCGCTCGACGCCTTCGGCTCGGGCACCACCGGCAGCCGCGTCCTCAACGGCACCTACCAGGGCCACAAGGAATGCGAAGAGGCGCTGAAGGACTTCTACGGCACGAAGCATGCCATGGTCTTCTCGACCGGCTACCAGGCCAATCTCGGCCTGATGTCGACCATCGCCGGCAAGGAGGATTACATCATCCTCGACGCGGACAGCCACGCCTCGATCTACGACGGCTGCGCGCTCGGCAACGCCCAGATCGTCCGCTTCCGCCACAACAGCGTCGAGGACCTCGAAAAGCGCCTGAAGCGCCTGCCGCCGGAGGGCGGCCGCCTCGTCGTCCTCGAAGGCGTCTATTCGATGCTCGGCGACATCGCCCCGCTCGCCGACATGGTGCGGGTCGCCAGGGAAGCCGGCGCGATGATCGCCGTCGACGAGGCGCACGGCATGGGCTTCTTCGGCCCCAACGGCCGGGGCGTGTTCGAGGACGCCGGTGTCGAGGACCAGGTCGATTTCGTCATCGGCACCTTTTCCAAGTCGGTCGGCACCGTCGGCGGCTTCATCGTCTCCAACCACCCCAAGTTCGAGGTGCTGCGCCTCGTCTGCCGCCCCTACGTCTTCACCGCGTCGCTGCCGCCCTCGGTGGTCGCCACCGCCGCCACCTCGATCGGCAAATTGAAATTCGCCGGCAACAAGCGCGCCCACCTCTGGGAAAACAGCCGCCGCCTCCATCAGGGCCTGCGCAACCTCGGCTTCACCCTCGCCACGCCGGAGGCGCAGTCGGCGATCATCGCCGTGCTCCTGCCCGACCAGGAGACGACCGTGCACATGTGGCAGGCGCTCCTCGAGGCGGGCGTCTACGTGAACATGGCGCGCCCCCCGGCCACCCCCGCCGGCATGTACCTCCTCCGCTGCTCGCTCTGCGCCGAGCACAGCTCCGAACAGGTCGGCGACATTCTCGGCATGTTCGAGGCGGCCGGAAGGGCGACGGGATACCTCTCCTGAGCGGCGAAGCGAGGGCGGAGGCCCTTGCCAGCCTTTCCAGCCGCTTTGCCTTCCCCTAGAATCGCGCGCATGGCGGGTGAGGATTTCGACGCCTGGCCGGGGGAAGGGACCTCGGGCAGATGGCGTGGGGTGTTGGCGAGCGCGGCGGCGATCGTCGCGACCGTTCTGCTCGCCGCCCTCCTCATCATGGTCGCCTCGTCCAACACCGCGCGCGACCAGGCGCTCGCCTCCGAACGGCACAGCTACGACGTCATGCTGATGACCCGCACCGTCGATGCGACAGTGGCGCGAGCGGAATCGACGCTGGGCCGCTACGTGATGGACGAGCAGCCGACGACCGGCGTCGATTATTACGTCGCCTGGGTGTTGGCCGGACAGCAGATCACGAAGCTCAAGGACCTGGTCGGCGACAATCGCGCCCAGCTCGCGCGAGTCGGCCGGCTGCGCACCCTCTACCAGCAGCGCGACGGCGAGCTTGCCGCCGCCGCGGCGGCCGCAGCTGGGAAGAAGGGCACGGGCGGCATCCCCCTATTTTACTCCGCCGGCCGGTCCCCGGTGGCGAAGGCGCTTCGCGAGACGCTCGATGCCATCGCCGCGTCGGAGCGCGAGGATTTGCGCGCGCGGATGGATACGACCCGGCGGTCGAGTGACCATGCGGACCGGCTCGCCGGCTGGTTCGGCTGGCTCGCGGTGCTGATCGGCCTCTCCGGGCTCCTGCTCGGGTTCCTTGCGGTCCGGGCGATGGGGGAGCGCATCGCCGCGCTTCGCGAGGCGGACAGCGAAGCGACGCGCGCTCAGCGGCTCGAGACGGCGGTGCAGGAGCGGACTCAGGCCCTGACCGAGGCCAATGCGCGCCTCAAGGCCGAGGCCGCCGAGCGCGAGGCGGCCGAAGCCAAGCTCCGCCAGGTCCAGAAGATGGAGGCGGTCGGCCAGCTCACCGGCGGCATCGCCCACGATTTCAACAACATGCTGGCGGTCGTCGTCGGCGGGCTCGACCTCGCCCGGCGCAAGCTGACCGGCCCTCGCCGCGAGGTCGAGTTCCACCTCGACAATGCGATGGAAGGCGCGACCCGCGCCGCGGCGCTGACCCGGCGCCTGCTCGCCTTCGCCCGCGCCGAGCCCTTGCTACCGGTGCCGGTCGCGCCGGCCGCTTTGATCGAGAACATGCTCGACCTCGTCGATCGCTCGATCGGCGAGCGCATCCAGGTCCGCACCCGCTTCCCAGAGCATCCCTGGGCGGTGTGCGTCGACACCAACCAGCTCGAAAATGCCGTCCTCAACCTCGCCGTCAACGCGCGCGACGCGATGGACGGCGAGGGTGAGATGGTGGTCGCCGTCTCCCACAGCACCTTGAGCGAGGGGGAAGTAGGCGAGCTGCCGGCCGGAGACTATGTCCGCATCAGCGTCAGCGATGCGGGCGCCGGCATGTCGAAGGAGGTGATGGAACGGGTATTCGAACCCTTCTTCACCACCAAGCCCGTCGGCAAGGGCACCGGCCTCGGCCTCAGCCAGATTTTCGGCTTCGCCCGCCAGTCCGGCGGCGATGTCGCCATCCGGTCCGAAATCGGCAAGGGGACGACCGTCTCGCTCTATCTGCCGCGCTCGGCCGAAGCCGCCGCGGACACGGCCGAGCAGCATCCCTCCTTCGCCGCGGCGGGGGCGGAAACGCCGCGGCCACGGGCCGGCACCGCCATCCTCGTCGTCGAGGACGATCCGCGCGTCAGCCGTTCGACCGTCGCCGCGCTCGAGGAGCTGGGCTACGCTCCCACCGCCTGCTCCGGCGGCCGCGAAGCGCTCGACATCCTCGAACGCAATGGCGGCATCGAGCTCGTCGTCACCGACATCATGATGCCGGAGATGACCGGCCCGGAGCTGGTGCGGCAGGCGACCGCTCTTTACCCCTGGATCGGAATCCTCTTCGTCACCGGCTACGTCGGCGAGGCGGGCGATGCCGAGGGCCTCTCGGGCTACGACATATTGCGCAAGCCGTTCACGGTTTCGGCGCTGGCGGAGGCGGTGGCGACGGCGTTGGCCCGCCGCCCTAGCGAATGGCCCCCCGCTTCAGCAGCCGCGGCAGCAGGATAAGCCCGGCGACCAGCGGCCACCGCCGCTGCCAGGGCTTCACGACGATCTTCGTCCCGGAGTGCCGGTTGATCTTCCAGGCGAGATAATCGATCCCGTCGGCGTAGGTGAGGCCCGCCTTCAGGAGCCGTACCAGGGTCAGCATCTTGCCCTTCCAGCGGAGCCATCGCCATTTCCGCTTCGCCGCCTCCGGCGAAAGATAAAGCGCCACTTCACCCCGCGGGCCGGCGCCCATGCGCCTTGCGATTTCAGCCAGGGCCGCTTCGCCGAAGCAGCTGTATCGTTCGGGGTCGGCGTCGAGGAGGCTGCCGGCGCGCCTCGTCCGTTCGGCGCGCAACTCGGCCCCATAAGTGAGCGAGAAACCGAACCTCCAGATGTCGAGCGGCTTCCACGCCACCGGCTCGTCGAGCATGGGCAGCGTGAGCTGGAAGAGCGTGGGAGCGGCTTCGGTCACGGATGCGACCGCCCTTGCCCGCGCGATGTCATCCGCTGCCCAGACGAGCCGCGACGGCTGCGCGAACCGTGCCCAGACCGACACGGTGCCCGCCTCCAGCGAGCATTCTCGGGCGAAGTCCGCCTCGCTTAACACCGCATATTTGGCGGCCAGGCCCTCATGCTCGAACGGGAAGACATTGGGCGGGATCAGCCGGTTGGCGGGGGCGAGCCACGAGCGGCCGTAGGCGGCGCGGTAGCTCGACACGATCAGATAGAAATCGAGCATCAGCCCTTCCAGCCGCCGCTCCCTGAGGCACGAGCCGTAGAAGAGCAACGCCCGCGCCGCGCCCGGATAGCGCGCGGCGATCCCCGCCGCCATCGCCGAGACGCGCGGATCGACCGGCTTCGCGAGCTCGGCGGCGACGAGATCCTTCAGGCGCTCCACCCGGCCCCTATAGAGGCGCGCGGTTCAGGCGGCGAGCTTCAGGAACGACACCGGAGCGGTCGGCTTGAGGACGATCGGCCGCCCGAACTCCGCCTGGAACAGCTCGCCGTCGAGGATCACGCTCTGGCGCTCGCCCTCGATCAGGATCTCGTCGCCGCGCTCGAGATGGACGCCGCGCAGCCGCCGCCGCCCGAGCTTGCCCCGGATCGCCTCGATCAGGCAGCCGACCAGCGCCCGGAAATCGCGCTCGATCACGAGTATCTGCATCTTGCCGGCGCGCGGCCCGGCGCCCGGCATATTGCCCTTGAACAGCAGCCGCTGCAGCGTCGTCACCATGAGAAAGGCGAACTGGCCATGCAGCTCGCCCTGCTTGAGGACCGACACCGTGAGCCGGTTCGCGCGCGGCGGCAGGAAGCTGGCCCAGGCGCCGAGGACGACGCCGAGCAGGCCGAGCAGCAGCGCCAACACGTGGGCGACACCGTTCGGAAGCCCCAGCGGATAGAGGTTGTGGCGGCAGTACAGCATCGTGTCGGCAAGGCCGGCGCCGCCGAGGAACATGCCGAGCACCGGCTTGCCGGTGGAGGTACCGCCGGTCAGCGCGATCAGTTCGCGCTGGACGATATGCGGGTCGAGATCCGAGCGGGCGAGCTCGAGCACCCGCTCCAGAGTCTCCAGCGCGTCGCCGCCGGCGCCGAGATCGAGGGCGATGAGGTTGGTCTTGCCGTTGGGCAGCACCGCCACCGGCGGCGGGTCGTCGCCGAAATGGCCGCTATTGTAGATTTCGGTCAGCGCCGCCTGAACCGTGCCGTCGCCGCCGTTGATGACAAGCACCTTGGGCTTCACCCGGGCGATCCGGGCCATCGCCGTTCCGATCTGGTCGGCGCGCTCCACCTCGTAGTGGAAGATGTCGGTATGGGCGGCGCAAAAGCTCCTCACCCGCGGCAGCAAGGATTTGTTGCCGGTCGCCCGCGGGTTGGAGAGGAGCGCGACCCGGGCCATGCTCAGCCGCGCACCGGCCCGATGGTGAGGCCGCTCCGGTAGTTCAGCACCACCGTCAGCGCCCGCGGCGCGTTGCCGACCGGGAAAGCGACCTCGCCGAAGCTTGGCCTCAGGTGGAAGAAGCTGATCTTGGGGTTGCGTGAGAAGCCGCCGCCGTCGCTCCAGTCGCCGCTCTGGCTGTTGCCGTTGACGTCGTGGCGGACCGCCGCCGCATAGGTGCCCGGCCGGGGCAAGGCGACGCAGATCGGCATCGAATCGCCGGTGACCGGCAGGTCGACGCGCGCTACTCGCTGGCCGCGCACGAGGAAGTTCGATGCGTCGTAGATCTGGACCCGCACTCGGCCCGAACGCGCCTTGAAGCCGGTGACGGTGACGAGCGCGGCCGCGCGGCCCGAGCCGGCGCTGCAGGCGGCGGCATCCGGGCCGAGCGCGGCCCGCGCCGGCATCGCCGCCAGCGGAAGCGAAAGCGAAGCGGCGATCGTCGCGACAGTAAGAACGAGTCTCGACATGAGCCTCTTGGATACTCCTGAAATCCGGGCCGGCCGGGAAGGGCGCGGCGGGGTTGATGCCCCCATGCCGCGCCATGTGGACGAAGGTTGCGGCCAAATTGTGGTCGGGCGAGGTCGAAACCGGGGAAAGCCGCGCGGACCTGGCAAAAAGGGCTGGCGCGGGCGCCCCGGCGCGTGCTTGAGCGGCCAGGCCGCCGGGGGGCGGCGGCCGCGGCGTCAACCGGTTCGTAACCGACACGCGGCATTGCCGAAGGGGGAGCGCGATCGTGGCTTTGTACAAATATCAAAACTATCTGAGCACCAGCAAGAACAAGGCCTTCGATCTGACGTTCGGGCCGTCTCACCACGTGCCCTGCGGCGGCATCTTTCGCTGCACCGGCTGCGGCACCGAGATCGCCCTCGAGGGGCTGGGCTTCTTCCCCGAGCGCGACCACCACAAGCACGAGCTGAAACAGGGGCCGATCGAGTGGCAGCTGGTCGTCGCGACCGTCGCCACCCATCCCAAGCCCTATCTTCACGGCGGCGCCTGAGCGGCTTGCCAAGAGCGGGGACCGCGCTTAGCCTTTCGCTCACGCAACCCCCTGCCAGGAGGAGCAAAAAGGTGAAGCAGGCTCTTGTCCTCGGCGCCGTCGCCGGCCTCGTCATGGCCGCCGCACCCGCGTCCGAATCGACCGCGCCCGACGCGACGGCGCGGGCTTCCGCTTACTCCACCAAGAAGATTTGCCGCGAGGAAGGCACGATCGGCTCCCGTCTCGAGAACCATCGCATCTGCCGTACCAAGGCGGAATGGGACGAGATCAAGGCGGAAAGCCGCAGAGTCACCGAGAGGATCGAGGCCGGCCCCTCCGCCTGCGTCCCGCCCAAAGTGTGCTGAGCCGCCGGCGCCGACGAACCGTCGATCAGCTTGAACTGAACCGCTCATCCCCGCCCTCCCAGGAAGAAGCAGCTTAGGGCTTCGGCGCCTAATTCCCCTCTCCCTGGGGGAGAGGGGATGAGCAGGCCCGCCATGCCCCCGGCATTGCTGCGGATGTCCGGGGGACATCCGCACCTGCTCATGGTGAGGGGCTCGGGCGCCTGTCGTGAAGGCGCGGGCGCTTCGGCAGCCCTGCGAGCCTCCCGACGCCGGAACCCCTCATCCCCAACCCCTCTCCCCTGGGGAGAGGGAGCCTCGGTGCACCGCCGCCGTCAAAGGTCGTTGATGACGCCCTTGACCTTGCCCTTGAGCTCCTGGCCTTCGCCCTTCAGCTTCTGGGCGTCGCCTTCTTCGCGCACGTCGGGGTCGCGGCTCTCCTGCTTCATGCCGCCGACCGCCTGGTTGGCATTGCCTTTCAGCTTGTCGGTGAACTCTCCCATATTCCCTACTCCGTACAAGGTGCGGCGCGCCGGAACGGCCGCCGCGTAACCTCGGTTAAAGCCGTGGGGGGAGGCGATGGTTCCGGCGGGGCTCAGAGGCCGAACGGATAGGTCTCGTCGTCGCCCGGCCGTTGCTCGCCGGGCAGGGGAGACACGGCGCGCGTCTCGTCGAACCACACCCAGGCGTCGAACTGGTTGGGCAGCACCGCCTCGGCATAATGGCTCCAGCGTTCGGTCTCCGGGCGGTAGATGACGCCGATGAACCGCTCGAGCCGCGGCGCGAGCAAGGCCTCCTCCAGCTCCCGGCCCAGCACCCCATGGCGCAGGTCGAGGAGGAAGCGCGGAACGCCGGAATCGTGCGACATCCGCTCGTAGCTGGCCTCGAGCGAGGGCCGCACCGCCTTGACCTCCATCGGCTCGTCCCAGTCGTCCGCGGCAGCCACGGTGCCTCGATGAGTGCCGAACCCGATCAGCCGCGCTTTCTCACCGAACTTTTCCTTGACCAATTGACCGATGTTCAGCTCCTCGCGCACCTGGCCCATCTCGGTATGGGCGGCGTTGCCGATATGGCTGTTATGCGCCCAGACGAGAGCCTTGGAATCCGGCCCCTTCGCGTCGAGCAGCTGGCAGATCGTCTCGAACATATGGGTGTCGCGCAGATTCCAGCTCTCAGCCGCGCCTTCGTACATGACCCGGTAATAACGCTCGGCATTCCTGATCAGCCGCGCATTGGCGGCGGCATCGAGCCACTCGTCGCATTCCTCGCCGAGGCAATCCAACCGCCGCTGCAGCAAGTCCCTCAGCATCTGCACGGCGCCGGCCTCGCAGCGCCCATAGCCCTCGCTCATCGCCACGCGCCCGTAGGCGGCGGGGTCGCGGCTCCAGGGCGAGAGGCAGGCGTAGCGCTTCTTCGCAACCTTGGCCGCTTCCGGGTCGGCCTCTTCGAGGAAATCGATGACGGCGCGGATCGAGGCGCCGAGATTGTAGAGGTCGAGCCCGTAGAAGCCGGCCATCGCCTCATGGGCGCGCGCTTCGTTGCGGCGGCGCAGCCAGCGGATGAAGGCGTCGACCTCCTCGTTGCGCCACATCCAGGTCGGGAAGCGCTCGAACGCTTTCTCCTCCCCTTCCCGCCGCGGGCGATGGCGGACGTAGCGGTCGACCGTGGCCGCGTCCGGCCAGTCGGCCTCGACCGCGACGATATTGAAGCCGTGCCGCTCGATCAGTCGCTGCGATATGGCGGCGCGGGCTCGGTAGAATTCCGACGTGCCATGGCTCGCCTCGCCGAGCAGCACGACCCGAGCGTCGGCGAAGCGATCGAAGCAAGCGCCGAAAGCGGCGGCGTCGCCCGGATCGGGAAGCGGCTCGGCGGCGGCGCGGATCCGCTCGGGCAGCGAGAGGGCCAGAGCGCCTTTGTCGCGCCAACCTTCGCGCCCGATCAGCGGCACGAAGCGGACTTGGCCGAGATCGTCCTGCCGGTACTCGGATTCGCTCGTGCGCGTAACCTTCGTCAGCTTCTGGACGGAGTCCGGCTCCCCGACCGGCATGACGAGGATGCCGCCGACGGCGAGCTGCTCGCGCAGGGCGTCGGGGACGTGGCTGCCCGAGGCGGCGACGAGGATTGCCTCGAACGGCGCCTCCTCCGGCAGCCCGGCGCTGCCGTCGCCGTGGACGATCCGCACGTTCGAGCAGCCGAGCTCGCCCATTCGCCGGCGCGCCAGCTCGGCCAACTCCGCGTGCCGCTCGACCGCGATCACTTCCTCGGCGATCCGGCCGAGAAGCGCTGCGGCGTAGCCGGAGCCCGCGCCGATCTCGAGCACCTTCTCCCCCGGTGCCACCTCGGCCGCGGCGATCATCTCCGCGACGATGAACGGCTGGGAGATGGTCTGCTCCGCCTCGATCGGCAGCGGCCGGTCCTCATAGGCGAGGTGCCGCATGCTGGCCGGCACGAAGTGCTCCCGCGGCACCTCGCGAAAGGCTTGCAGCACGCGGGGGTCGGTAATGCCGCGGCCCTTCAGCTGACGCTCGACCATCTCCTCGCGCTGCGCGGCGAAGTCCGTCATTTCCATCCTCGCGGCTCTTAAACCGGTGCGGCGGAGGAAGGATGCACGATGGAGGCCAACCGCCTTGCCGTGCTCGACCACCGGTGCAGGGCCCGGAATGCGGCCATGCCGCGATCCGGCTGGATCAGATCAGGCCAGCCAGCGGGCTCGATGGATCGGCGTAGCGGCGCTTGCCCATGCGGCCGGCGCGGTAGGCAAGGCGGCCGCTCTCCACCGCCAGCCTCATCGCCCGCGCCATCAGCACCGGGTCCTTCGCCTCGGCGATGGCGGTGTTCATGAGCACTCCGGTGCAGCCCAGCTCCATCGCCACCGCCGCATCCGAGGCGGTACCGACTCCGGCGTCGACCAGCACCGGCACCCTGGCCTGCTCGACCATGATCCGGATCATCACCGCGTTCTGGAGCCCCAGGCCGGAGCCGATCGGCGCCCCCAGGGGCATGATCGCGACAGCCCCCGCCTCCTCCAGCCGCTTCGCCGCGATCGGGTCGTCGGCGCAATAGACCATCGGCTCGAACCCCTCCTTGGCGAGGATCTCGGTGGCGCGCAGCGTCTCGATCATGTCCGGGTAGAGGGTCTTCGCCTCGCCCAGCACCTCGAGCTTGACCAGCGTCCACCCGCCGGCCTCGCGCGCCAGCCGCAAGGTCCTGATCGCTTCGTCGGCGGTGAAGCAGCCCGCGGTATTCGGCAGGTAGGTGATCTTTTTCGGATCGATGAAATCCATCAGCACCGGCTGTTTCGGGTCGGAAATGTTGACCCGCCGCACGGCAACGGTGACGATCTCCGCCGCCGACGCCTCCACCGCCGCC
Source organism: Sphingomonadales bacterium (assembly GCA_034668625.1). GTDB lineage: Bacteria > Pseudomonadota > Alphaproteobacteria > Sphingomonadales > Sphingomonadaceae > Allosphingosinicella. Next base: position 13,520 of record JAXDOX010000032.1, on the reverse strand, counting down.
GCATTCTGCGCGAAATCCCGGTACTTGCCGGTGCCGACGATCAGCCGCGAGGTGAAGGTGCGGCCGGCAACCTGCCAGGTGTCCTCCGCCACGATCAGCCGCCCCCGACGAAGGTGACGATCTCGTAATCGTCCCCATCCTCGACCTTCACGGAGCCGAGCGTCGAGCGAGGCACGATCTCGAGGTTCCGCTCGACCGCGACCTTTGTCGGCTCGAGCCCCAGTTCGAGCGCCAACTGGGAGACCGTGATCCCCTTGGGCACGCGGCGGTGCTCGCCGTTGACGGTGATCGAAAAGGTGTCGTCGTAAACCACGTGCCGCCCTATAGCGTCTCGCCATGCCGGCGCTACCCATCGTCTATGTGCTGAACGGGCCCAACCTCAACCTGCTCGGCCTGAGGGAGCCGGAAGTCTACGGCTCGGACACGCTCGACGACATCGCCGGGCGGCTTGAGGACCAGGCACGCGGGCTCGGCCTCGCCGTCGAGATGCGCCAATCGAACCACGAAGGGCATCTGATCGACTGGCTGCACGAGGCGCAGGCGGAAGGAGCAAAGGCGGTGATCCTAAATCCCGGGGGATTCACCCACACGTCCGTCGCGCTCCACGACGCGGTGAAGGCGATCTCTGTGCCCGTGATAGAAGTCCACCTCTCCAACCCACAGGCGCGTGAAAGCTTCCGCCGAAGGAGCTTCGTCGCGCCCGTCGCCGTGGGCACGATCGCCGGATTCGGGGCACGCGGATACGAGCTGGCTCTGGACGCGGCCGCCCGGCTCTGAGTAAAGCGCGGGGCCAAAAGGGGAAGAGAATGAGTGACGAACGCGACGCGCCCGCCGAGGGCGGGATGCGCATCGAGGCCGACCTGGTGCGCCAGCTGGCCGAGCTTCTGAACGAGAATGAGCTGACCGAAATCGAGGTGGTGGACGGCGACCGGCGTATCGCCGTGAAGCGCGAGCCGGCGGTTGCCGCAGCAGCGCCGGCCGCGCCCGCGGCCGCTCCCGCCGCTGCACCTCCGCCTCCCCCGGCGCCGGCCGCCGCGGAGGTCTCGCCCGCCAGTCATCCCGGCGCGGTCAAATCGCCAATGGTGGGTACCGTCTACCTCTCCGGTGAGCCGGGCTCGAAGCCGTTCGTCTCCCCGGGCGACCCAGTCCGCGAGGGCGAGACCCTGGTCATCGTCGAGGCGATGAAGGTGATGAACCCGATCGCCGCGCCGCGCGCCGGCACGGTGCGCCAGGTGCTCGTCGTCGACGGCCAGCCGGTCGAGTTCGACCAGCCGCTCGTGATCGTCGAGTGACGGTCGCAATGCGATCCTCTTCCCCGTCACCCCAGCGAAGGCCGGGGTCCATGCGGCGTCTCAACCGGCCGATCCGCGCGTTGACAGCATGGATGCCAGCCTTCGCTGGCATGACGGCATGATCCAGAAGGTCCTCATCGCCAATCGCGGCGAGATCGCGCTCAGGATCCACCGCGCCTGCCACGAAATGGGCATCAAGACGGTCGCCGTCCACTCGACGGCCGACACCGAGGCCATGCACGTCCGCCTCGCCGACGAGGCGATCTGCATCGGCCCGCCGCCGGCCGGCGAGTCCTATCTCAACATCCCCAACATCATCTCCGCCGCCGAGATCAGCCACGCCGACGCGATCCATCCCGGCTACGGCTTCCTCTCCGAGAATGCCCGCTTCGCCGAGATCGTCGAATCGCACGGCATCGTCTGGATCGGCCCCAAGCCCGAGCATATCCGGGTGATGGGCGACAAGATCGAGGCCAAGCGCACCGCGGCCAAGCTCGGCCTGCCGCTCGTCCCCGGCTCGGACGGCCCGGTCGAGGGCGTGGCCGAGGCGAAGGAGGTCGCCGAGGCCGCCGGCTACCCGATCATCGTCAAGGCGGCCTCGGGCGGCGGCGGGCGCGGCATGAAGGTGGTGCGCTCCGAGGACGAGCTCGAGGCCCAGATCAGCCAGGCGCGCTCCGAGGCGAAGAACGCCTTCGGCGACGACACCGTCTATATCGAGAAATATCTCGGCGATCCGCGCCACATCGAGTTCCAGATATTCGGCGACGGCGAGGGCAAGGCGGTGCATTTCGGCGAGCGCGACTGCTCGCTCCAGCGCCGGCACCAGAAGGTGCTCGAGGAGGCCCCTTCCCCCGTCATCTCCTCCGCCGAGCGCGACCGCATGGGCGGCATCGTCGCCAAGGCGATGGCCGACATGGGCTATCGCGGCGCCGGCACGATCGAGTTCCTCTACGAGGGCGGCGAATTCTACTTCATCGAGATGAACACGCGGCTGCAGGTCGAGCATCCGGTGACCGAATATATCACCGGCATCGACCTTGTGCGCGAGCAGATCCGCGTCGCCGCCGGCGAGGGCCTGTCGTGCGAGCAGGAGGAGATCGTCTTCCGCGGCCACGCCATCGAATGCCGGATCAACGCCGAGGACCCGCAGACCTTCGCCCCCTCGCCCGGCATGGTGAAGAATTACGTCGCGCCGGGCGGCATGCACGTCCGCGTCGATTCCGGCCTCTACGCCGGCTACCGCGTGCCGCCTTATTACGACTCGATGATCGCCAAGCTGATTGTCTACGGCTCGACCCGCGAACGCTGCATCATGCGGCTGAGGCGCGCGCTGGAGGAGTTCATCGTCGACGGCCTCAAGACCACCATCCCCCTCCACCAGAAGCTGATCGAGGACCCTGAATTCCAGCGCGGCGACTACACGATAAAGTGGTTGGAGGAATGGCTCGGGAGGGAGGATTAGAGCAGTCGTCCGGGGGACGGCTGCTCCGACCGAGCGAGCCATCTGGCGTGGCGAGGCCAGCGAAGCCGCTCCAGTCCGCCAAGATGGACTGATATCCCGCGGCGCTCTTATTGTTGGAGGAGCTAACCCATGTTACTCTCCGTACAACATAGCGGGGGACGGGGCTATGCGGGGGCATCTTGAAGCATTTCTGCTGGCCGGGGCGGCGCTCCTGCCGATCGCCGGCATGGCCGCGGCTCAGACCGGCCCGGTGACCTATCTCAATCAGGGAAGCGCCTGGACGCCGGCGACCCGCAGCGATTTCTACACCCGCGATCAGGGTGCGCAGATGATCCCGCTCGCTTGGCTCAGGGCGCTGAAGACCCCCGACGGCCAGCCGTTCCTCGGCGACGGCCTTGCCCGCTACGGCTATCTTCCCAATCCGGCGAGCCCCGCCGGGCTGCCGATCGGCTTCACCGTCGCCGGGCCGACGGGCAATCAGATGACCGGAATGACCTGCGCGGCCTGCCACACCCGCCAGATTGTCGCCAACGGCCAGGAATATCGAGTCGACGGCGGGCCGGCGCTGTCCGATTTCCAGACCTTCCTCCACGACATCGACGTGGCGGCCGAACCGGTGGCGAACGACGCCGGCGCTTTCGTTTCGTTCGCGGCCGACGTGCTTGGCCCCCACGCCCCGGCGGCGAAGGTCGCCGAGCTCAAGCAGGACTTCGGCCTTTGGTATGCGCGCTGGCACGCCTTGATGAGCGCCGCGCTGCCGGCCGATCCGTGGGGGCTGGGCCGTCTCGACGCGGTGAGCATGATCTTCAACCGCCTCACCGGTCTCGACCTCGGGCCGCCCCCCACGCGCGTCATCGCGGCCAACATCCTCCCGGCCGACGCGCCGGTGCGCTATCCCTTCCTCTGGAACGCGCCGATCCAGGACAAGACGCAGTGGCCGGGCTTTTCCGACAATGGCGACGACCTGCTCGCTCTGTCGCGCAATTTGGGCGAGGTCTACGGCGTGTTCGGCACCTATCGGCCCAAGAAGGAATGGTGGCATTTCTTCGGGATCAACTTCCTCTCCGGCAATTCGGCCAATTTCGGAGGGCTCGGCAAGCTCGAGGGCCTGGTCAAGAAGATCGGCGCGCCGAAATGGCCCTGGCCGCTCAATCCGGTCCTCGTCGCCCGAGGCAAGACGATCTACGGATGGTCAACCGCGGAGGGCGGCTGCGCCGATTGCCACGGCCAGCGGCCCGGCAAGGAACGGTTCCTGTTCAAGAAGACCTGGGCGACGCCGATCATGGATGTCGGCACCGACAGCCACGAGCACGACATCCTCGCCCACACGGCGAATTCGGGCGTGCTTGCCGGAGTGCAGATTCCGTTCGGGCCGAAGATCCAGCCCACCGACAAGGCCTTCACGCTTCTCGGCGTCTCGGTGATCGGTTCGATTCTCCAGCATTATACGACGCCATTGCTCGCCCGCGCATCCGCGCGGCACGCGCGTTCGGGGAGAACTCCATCGCCGCCGAAGCTGCGGCCCGGCCAGTCCGAGCTGCGCGGCGCATTCGTCGCGCCACCGGCCGCGTCGGGGCCCGTGCAATATCCGTACGAGTCGCGTGTTCTCTACGGCATATGGGCGGCCGCGCCCTATCTCCACAACGGCTCGGTCGCCACGCTGGCTGACCTGCTCAAGCCGGCTGCGCAGCGGCCGGCAAGCTTTGCGGTCGGCCGCTATTACGACACGCGGGCGGTGGGCCTGGCGGCGGACCAGCACGGCTCGCGCTACACCCGGGTGACCACGGGCTGCGAGGCGCGCAATTCGGGCAACAGCCGCTGCGGCCACGAATATGGGACGACTTTGCCCGCCGCCGACAAGCAGGCGCTGCTCGAATATCTGAAGAGCATGTGAAGGGGCCGGGGGGCCGCCCGCTCCCGCCATCGACACCTTCCTCCGGCCATCCTAAGAAGGCGGTCCAATCGGGGGAGGTTCGCTTCATGGTGCTCTGGATCGTGCTGGCGGTCGTCGTGATCGCCCTGCTGTGGCTCGTCGGCATCTACAACCGGCTCGTGCGTCTCCGCGCCCTGGTCAAGGAGGGCTTTAGCGGCATCACCGTGCAGCTCCGCCGCCGCGCCGATCTCGTGCCGAACCTGGTCAGCACCGTCCAGGGCTATGCCACCCACGAACGCGAGGTGCTCACCCAGGTGACCGAGCATCGCGCCGACGCGGTCGGCGCCCGCGGAGTCGCCGAAACCGCCCAGGCCGACGCGGCGATGACGGGCCTCCTCGGCCGGCTGATGGCGGTCGCCGAGGCGTATCCCGACCTCAAGGCCGACGACAATTTCCGCCAGCTCCAGACCGAGCTCGCCGAGATCGAGGAGCAATTGCAGGGCGCGCGGCGCTATTACAATGCGACGGTGCGGGACCTCAACACCAGCATCCAGTCCTTCCCCAACGTCGCCATCGCCCGGCCGATGGGCTTCGGCGAAGCGGAATTCTACCAGGACGATGACGCGTCGATCCAGGCGGCGCCGGTGGTGAAGTTCGGCGCCGGGGCCTGAGCCGGTGACCGCGCTCCGGCCGCGCCTCGCGCTGCTCGCCGCCGCCCTTCTCTTTGCCGCGCCGGTTTCATCGCAGGGCAGCAGCGACGACGAGCGCATTCTCTCTTTCGCAAGCGACGTCGCCGTGCAGCGCGACGCCAGCCTCGAGGTGACCGAGACGATCCGCATCCGCGCCGAGGGCGACGAATTCCGCCACGGCCTGCTGCGCGATTTCCCGACGCGCTACGAGAAGGACGGGCGGCAGGTCCGCGTCGGCTTCGAGGTCGAAGGCGTCGAGCGCGACGGACACAAGGAGCCGTGGAAGACGGAGCGGATCGAAAACGGCGTCCGAGTCCGCATCGGCAGCGCCGACGTGCTGCTAGAAAATGGCGAGCACGTCTTCACCCTCCATTACCGCACCACCCACCAGCTCGGCTTCTTCCCCAAGTTCGACGAGCTCTACTGGAACGTCACCGGCAACGGCTGGCATTTCCCGATCGACGCGGCCGAGGCGCATATCCGCCTGCCGCAGGCGGCGCCGTTCATCCAGCATGCATTTTACACCGGCCCCCAGGGCGCCAAAGGTACCGATGCCGAGGTCGCGGACGAGCAGCCGGGCGAGATTACTTTCCGCACCACGGCTCCTCTCGGCGCGGGCGAGGGGCTGACCGTCGCCGCGGCCTGGCCGAAGGGCGTGGTCGAGGCGCCCAAGCCTCCTTCCGCTGCCGCCGCGTGGCTGGCGGAGAAGGGACCCTGGGCGGCGGCGATCCTTGCGATCCTGGCGCTGTGCTTCTTCTACTACGAAGCCTGGCGGAAGGCCGGGCGCGGGCCGGTCCCCGGGACTGTGGTGCCCCTCTTCACCCCGCCGGAGAAGATGTCGGCGGCGGCCCTGCGCTATGTCCGCCGCATGGGCTACGACAACCGCGCCTTCGCGGCCGCGATCGTCGAGAGCGGGGTCGACGGCAAGCTCCGGCTGGTCGAAGAGAAGCACGGCCTGTTCCACCGCAAGTCGACTCGAATCGACAAGAGGGGTGAGCCGGACGACATGCCGCCGCCCGAGCGGTCCATGCTCAAGGCCCTGTTCGCCGGCGGCGACCATATCGACATGAAGCAGGAGAATCACACCGCCTTCGAGGCGGCGCAGAAGGGCCTGCGCGAGGGGCTGCAGGAGGCCTATCTCGACAAGACCTTTCACCTCAACAAGGGTTGGGCCTGGGCGGGCCTCGTGCTGGTGCTCGGCGCCCTGCTGTTCGTCGCTGCAATCATCGCGCTGACCGACCCCTATGCCGGCCGCGACGCCTGGGGCGCTCCCGTGCTCGGCCTGCTGCTCGCGCTGGCCGGCCTCGGCGCGGCGCTACGCTCCCGCTTCGCCGGAGCGGGCCGTAGCTGGCCGCTCGCCCTCCTAGCGCTGCTGCTCGTCGCCGGAGCCGGCTTCATGGCCACCGCGGCCTTCGCCGTCGCGGCCGACAGCGGCCTCATATTGCCGATGCTGGCGCCCCTCCTTGTCCTGCCGCTCGCTTTGTCGGCGTTCAGCTGGATGGCCGCGCCGACGCCGGACGGCCGGCGGATCATGGACGAGATTTCCGGCTTCGAAAAATATCTCTCGGTGACCGAGGAGAACCGGCTCGAGACCCTCCACCCGCCGGAAAAGACGCCCGAGCTGTTCGAGCGCTATCTGCCCCACGCGATCGCGCTCGGCGTCGAGAATCGCTGGGCGGCGCGCTTCGCCAGCGTCCTTGCCGCGGCTTCGGCCGATCCGGGGCAGCAGAGCGGCATGGCCTGGTATGTCGGCAGCCAGAACGTCTGGGACGATCCCGGCCGCTTCGCCTCGTCAATGGGCTCCGACCTTACCAGCAGCGTCGCCTCGGCCTCGACCGCGCCCGGCTCCAGCAGCGGCTCCGGCGGCGGCGGCTCGTCGGGCGGGGGCGGCGGCGGCGGCGGCGGCGGGGGCTGGTAGGAAAGCCCACGTCTGAAATTTGCGCTTTCCTACACCCCCGCCTTGCTGCCACGGTGGAGGCCATGACGACCGCCTGCCAGCTTCGCACAGCCCGCCCGAACAGGCGTACGAAGCGTCGCGGAGGGGCGGTTTTTTCGCCCTTATGGAGGCCTAAACTTAGTCAGCTTCCGAGCCTTCCTGCCGCATTCGAAAGGCTCGGCGGGGACCGTGCCGACGGCGACTCGCAGACCGGAGCCAGCTTGTGACGACCGCGACGGCCCCACTCAGCCGCTCTCAGAAGAGCGCCATCCTCGCGAGCTATCTCGGCTGGACGCTCGACGCGTTCGATTTCTTCCTGATGGTGTTCATGCTGAAGGCGATCGCCGCCGAGTTCGGCACCGATGTCAAGGCGGTCTCCCACGCCATCTTCTGGACGCTTGCCGCCCGGCCGCTCGGCGCCTTCGTCTTCGGCCTGCTCGCCGATCGCTTCGGCCGCCGGCCGATCCTGATGATCGACATCCTTCTCTTCTCGGTCCTCGAATTCGCCTCCGGCTTCGCGCCGACCCTGTTCAGCCTCATCCTCCTGCGCTTCCTGTTCGGGATCGCGATGGGCGGCGAATGGGGCATCGGCTCGTCGCTGGTCATGGAAAGCATCCCGCCCCGCCTCCGCGGCCCCGTCTCCGGCCTGCTCCAGAGCGGCTATCCGTCAGGCTATTTGCTGGCGAGCATCACCTACTTCCTGCTGTTCGACCATATCGGCTGGCGGGGCCTGTTCATGGTCGGCGTCGCGCCGGCTTTGTTCGTCGTCTTCATCCGCCTCAGGGTGGAGGAGAGCCCGGTCCACGAGGTCCACGGCACCAAGCGGACGGGCCGTCCGTTCGCCGAGTTCCTCCGCCCGCTCGGCGAGCTCGCCCGCAACTGGAAGATCGCCCTCTACCTCGTCGTGCTGATGGCGGCGTTCAATTCGCTGAGTCACGGCACCCAGGACCTCTATCCGACTTTCCTCCAGAAGCAGCACGGCTTCGACACCCACACGACCGGCCTGCTCGCCATCATCGGCAATATCGGCGCGATCGTCGGCGGCATCTCGTTCGGCATCCTCTCCGAGCGGATCGGGCGGCGGCGGGCGATCATCCTGGGGGCGCTGCTCGTCCTGCCGGTGATCCCGCTCTGGGCCTGGTCGGCGACGCCGCTCCTGCTCGCCGCCGGCGCCTTCCTGATCCAGGTCGCCGTGCAGGGCGCCTGGGGCATCGTGCCGGTCCATTTGAACGAGCTGTCGCCCGGGCGCGCGCGGGGCACCTTCCCCGGCTTCGCCTACCAGCTCGGCAACCTCGCCGCCTCCTGGAACGTGGTGCTGCAGACTTCAATCGCCGAGAGCCGGCACGACGATTACGGCCTCGCCCTCGCTTTGTTCGCCGGCGGCGCGGCCCTGGTCGTGGCGGTCTGGACCTGGTTCGGGCCCGAGCGGCGGCACGCCGATTTCCTCGAGGAGGCGCACCGCGCATGAAAGCCACCATCTACCACAACCCGAATTGCGGGACCTCCCGCAACACCCTGGAGCTGCTCAGGGAATCCGGCGCCGACGTGAATGTGGTCGAATATCTGAAGACCCCGCCGAGCCGCGACGAGCTGAAGCGCCTCTACGAGCGCGCCGGGCTCCGCCCGAGCGAAGGGCTCCGCACCCGTGAGGAAGCGGCCGCCAGGCTGCGGGAGGCGGGAGACGAGGAGGCGGTGCTCGATGCCATGGTCGCCGATCCCATCCTCATCGAGCGGCCGCTGGTCGAGACCGACAAGGGCGTGCGCCTCTGCCGGCCCAAGGAAAGGGCGCGCGAGATCCTCTGAGGTTGACGCCCGCCCCGGCCCGCCGCATCGCTCGGCGATGGCGGCTATCGATCCGGACATGCTGCTACGCGCCTATGCGATCGGGGTTTTCCCCATGTCCGACGGCCGCGACACGCACGAAGTATTCTGGGTCGAGCCGAAGCGGCGGGCGATCATCCCGATCGACGGCTTCCGCGTCTCGCGCTCGCTTCGCAAGACGCTTCGCGCCGGCGCCTTCGAGGTCACCGCCGACCGGGCTTTCAGCGACGTGATCCGTCTCTGCGCGGAGCGCGAGGAGACCTGGATCAACAAGTCGATCGAAGAGAGCTTCATCGAGCTCCACCGCCTCGGCCGCGCCCATTCGATCGAATGCTGGCAGGCGGGCGAGCTGGCTGGCGGCCTCTACGGAGTCGCGCTCGGCGGCGCCTTCTTCGGCGAGAGCATGTTCTCCCGCCGCCGCGACGCCTCCAAGGTCGCGCTCGCCTGGCTGGTCGCGCGGCTCAAGGTCGGCGGCTACGATCTGCTCGACTGCCAGTTCATGACCGAGCATTTGCGCAGCCTCGGCGCCGCCGAGATCAGCCAGAAGGACTATCTGGCCGTGTTGGACTCGGCGGTGGCGGGCGACGGCACGGACGGCGGCGGCGCGGAGGGCGCGGGCGTTGCGGCCGGCGCCGCGGGGGCGCGCGGCGAACGGGCGGAGTTCGGCGCGCTCGACCGGCTGCTCGCCGCCGATCCGGCGCGGACCGTCGACGCCCCAGCCTCCGGATGCGTCATCGCGCAGCTCTTGACCCAGACGTCGTAGACCGGGTGCTCGACGACGTTCAATGACGGCGTCTCCTTGTAAAGCCAGCCCGAGAAGCGGCGGCGGAAGTCGCCGTGCGTGTCGCGGATGAAGACCTGGACGAAGGCGCCGGTCAGCTTCTGCGCCTCCCACGGCGCCGTGGTCTCGCAGGCGCGCAGGCGCAGGATCACGTCCTTGACCCGGAACGCCTGACCCGGCTTCATGACGAGATCGCGAGACAGGCCGTTGCGCTTGTTGAGCAGGCCGATCACCGCCACCCGGTCCTTCATCGGCGTCGTGCCGGGCGCTTCCGAGACTATAGTCTGGGGGATGTCGACGATCGACGCCTCGCCGCCCCCCTGCCCGCCGGCCGGGCCCTTGTGGCAGCCGGCGACGGCGGCGAAGGCCGCGGCGAGGACCGTGAAACGGCCGGCGCGCTTCATCCCGGGTCCGGCGTCCACGCCTCGTAGTCGCCGCTCGCCGCCGGGCGCCGGCGGCCGCGCTCGATCGCGCCGGAGGGGCGGTAGGCGAAGGGGGTGCCGGTGAGGTTGGGCGTCGGCTCCTTGAGGAACTTGGGCGGCGGAGGCAGCGATTCGTCCGGCAGCCCGTCGATCTGGTGGTGCAGCCAGGCATACCATTCGGGGGGGATTCGGCTGGCGTCGTTCGGGCCGTTGTAGACGACGAAGCGGCGGCCGCCCTTCTTCGCCCCGTAATAGACATTGCCCTGGCCGTCGGTCCCCACCCTGCGGCCGACGCGGCGGATCTCCAGCGCGGTGCCGATCGTCGCGCCGTCCCACCAGGTGAAGATCTTCTTCCAGAAGCCCATCGCCGCCGCCTAGCCCCGATGGCGAGGCCCGCGCAAGCCTCGGACCCGTTCAGTCCGGCTCGACCTCGACGGCGAGCGGTCCCTTCCGCCCCATCGCGATGCGGGCGCGGAGCGGCTGGTCGGGAGCAAGGTCGGTGAGGCCGCCGCGGCGCACCGTCTCCATGTGGACGAAGATGTCCTGCGTCTCGTCCTCGTCGCGCACCAGGAAGCCGTAGCCCTTCAGCCGGTTGAACCACTTGACCCGCACCGGCTCGAAGGCCCCCGCCTCGTCGAGCAGAGCCGCAGGGTCGACCCGCTCGCGCGGAGAGGAGGCGACCGGCCGCTGGACATCGGGGACGATTGCGTTCGAAAGATCGATCGACAGCACTCGCCGCGCCTGCAACCCGCGCTCCTGCCGCGCGACCAGGCATTCGACCACTGCCCCTTCGGGCAGGCTGCGGCGATCATGCTCCTTGAGCACGCTGAAATGCACAAGGACGTCCCCTTCGACCGCGTCGCTCACCATGAAGCCGAAGCCGCGGGTCGCGTCGAACCACTTCATCGTCCCGGTGACGGGGATCAGGCCCACGTCCGACGCCTCGTCCGGCGAGCCTTCGGGCACGCGCGCTTCCTCGCCGGGGTCGCCGGCGAGCGGTTCTGCCAGCTTTTCCCGGCGCGTGGTCATCCTTGGTCCGTTCGGATCCTCGTTCCGGCAGGAGGACTATCATGGCTCTTGCGCGCTTGTGAACTGTTTCAGCGTCTTTTTATGGGATATCGGGATCGATGAGCTCCCCCGGCGGCGCGTCGAGGATGCGCCGCACCACGTCGAATCCATGGCCCGCACGCAGCATCGCCGCGGCCGCGTTTCGCCGCGTCTCCCAGTCGTGCGCCTCAAGAGCGTAGGGGCCGAGCCGTCGCTTCTGGGCGAAACGCAGGGCCGCAGCCATCGCCTCGGCCCGCGTCCGCTCCAGCGCGGGCGCCGCATCCGCCGCTTCGATACCGGCGGCATGGAGCGCCTGGACGACCCGCCGCTCCCCGTAGCCGCGACGGCCGAGCGAGGCGGCGCGCGCCGCCGCGAAGGCGCGGTCGTCGACATAGCCGAGCGCAACGAAACGCTCCGTGAGCCGCGCCACCGGCGGCTCTCCGGCGGCGCCCCAACCCCGCTCCTTCAGCTTGCGGCGAAGATAGGCGTCGAGCTTCGCACGCGTCGTCGCATAGCGGCCCGCATAGAAGAGGGCGATGCGCTCCAGCCCCCCCTCGTCGAGCGGCGGCCGGGGCTTTCGGTTCCGTTCAGCTTTCACCCGCCATGTTTGTGCCATAGTCAAACCCGATTATAAACGGCCTTCCCGGATCGGGCCGCGGCCGAGCGATTCCGCCCATTTGAAGACGACGAGGTTTTGAAACAGCAGTGCCGGAAACGATCGTCCCGACCCCCACGGCCGACACTCTGCCGCGCCGCTTCGCCGATTTCGGCACCGTCGGCGAGGCTTTGGACTATGCCGCGGGGGGCGTGCGCGGCCTCAATTTCCACGATCCTCGCGGCGTGCTCGTACGCGCCTATCCGTTTCGCGAGCTGCGCGAGGACGCGCTCGCCGCCGCCCGCCGCCTCATCGGTGAAGGGGTGCGGCCGCGCGACCGCGTCGCTCTCGTAGCCGAGACGGGACCCGAATTCGCCGCTTTGTTCTTCGGCGCGGTCTATGCCGGGGCCTGGCCGGTGCCGCTGCCGCTGCCGACCTCGTTCGGAGGGCGCGATTCCTACATCGACCAGCTCTCGGTCCAGCTGAAGAGCGCCGATCCGACCCACCTCTTCTACCCGGCCGAGCTGGCGGGCCTGGCCGGGGCCGCCGCGGAAGGGGCCGGGGTGAAGGGTCTTGAATGGGAGACCTTCGCGACGCGGGAGGCGCCTCTGGCCGACCTGCCCAAGGCCGATCCCGACGAGATCGCCTACCTTCAATATTCGAGCGGCTCGACCCGCTTCCCCCACGGGGTCGCGGTCACCCACCGGGGGCTCCTCAACAATCTCGCCGCGCACAGCCACGGCATGGAGGTGGTGGACAGCGACCGCTGCGTCTCCTGGCTGCCCTGGTATCACGACATGGGCCTGGTCGGCTGCCTGCTCTCCCCCGTCGCCAACCAGGTCTCCACCGACTATCTCAAGACCGAGGATTTCGCCCGCCGCCCGCTCGCCTGGCTCGACCTCATCAGCCGCAATCAGGGCACGACCCTCTCTTATTCCCCGACCTTCGGCTACGACATCTGCGCCCGCCGCATCGGCAGCCTGTCGAAGGTGTCCGAGCGTTTCGACCTGTCGCGCTGGCGGGTCGCCGGCAACGGCGCAGACATGATTCGGCCGGACGTCATGCAGGCCTTCGTCGACGCCTTCCACGAGGCCGGCTTCAACGCCAGGAACTTCCTTCCCTCCTACGGCCTCGCCGAAGCCACCCTGGCGGTCTCGATCATGCCGCCCGGCGAAGGGATCGTCGTCGAGCTGGTGGAGGAGACGACGCTCGCCGGCGACGGCAAGGTCCACCGCGACCGGCCCCAGCGCTACCGCGCCATCGTCAATTGCGGCCGGCCGGCGCGCGGCATGGAGGTCGCGATCCGCGAGGACGACGGCACCCCCCTTCCCGACCGCCAGATCGGCAGGGTCTGGTGCCGGGGCACCTCCATCATGGTCGGCTATTTCCGCGACGAGGAGGCGACCAAGGCATGCATGGACGCCGACAATTGGCTCGACACCGGCGACATGGGCTATTTGTCCGGCGGCTATCTGTACATCGTCGGCCGCGCCAAGGACATGATCATCATCAACGGCAAGAACCACTGGCCGCAGGACATCGAATGGGCGGTGGAGCAGCTCCCCGGCTTCAAGGCCGGCGACATCGCCGCTTTCTCGATCA
>JAXDOX010000031.1:0-31657 GCA_034668625.1 Sphingomonadales bacterium | reverse complement strand
AGGGCGTGAACCCCGACGAGGTGGTCGCCATCGGCGCGGCCGTCCAGGCGGGCGTCCTCGCGGGAGACGTGAAGGATCTCCTGCTGCTCGACGTGACGCCGCTGTCGCTCGGCATCGAGACGATGGGCGGCGTGATGACGACGCTCATCCCGAGGAACACGACGATCCCCACGCGGAAGAGCGAGATCTTCTCGACGGCGTCGGACAGTCAGACGAGCGTCGAAGTGCACGTCGTGCAGGGCGAACGCTCGCTGGCGCGCGACAACCGGACGCTGGGTAAGTTTCACCTCGTCGGACTGCCGCCCGCGCCGCGCGGCGTGCCGCAAATCGAGGTCACCTTCGACATCGACGCCAACGGCATCGTCAACGTCTCGGCCAAGGATCGCGGTACCGGCAAGGAGCAGCAGATCCGCATCCAGGCTTCGGGCGGCCTCAACGACAGCGACATCGAGAAGATGGTGCAGGAAGCCGAGCGCTTCGCCGAGGAGGACAAGCAGCGCCGCGAGGCGGCCGAGGCGAAAAACAATGCCGAAGGTCTCGTCCACTCGACCGAAAGGCAGCTGGTGGAGCATGGCGACAAGGTCGATGCATCGCTGAAGACCGAGATCCAGGCGGCGATCGACGAGACCAAGTCGGCGATCGAAGGCGGCGACGTCGAGGCGATGAAGGCCAAGGCGCAGGCCCTCGCCCAGATCGCCATGAAGCTCGGCCAGGCGATTTACGAGAAGGAGCAGGCCGCGGGCGCGGCGGCGGGGGCCGGTGACGGCACCCCGGCCGACGGCGCCGAGGCCGGCGACGGCGAGGAAGTCGTCGACGCCGAATTCTCCGAGGTCGACGACGAAAACAAGGGCTAAGGCTCCCTCCCTCTCCCTTCAGGGGAGAGGGAAGCCGCGAAGCGGCAGGGTGAGGGCACGCATGCGCGAGACCAATGGGCACTCAATTGGGACGGGCTCTCGATCCCTCACCCTGCCGTCGCTACGCGACGCCTGTCCCTCTCCCCTGCAGGGAGAGGGATAAGTGACCGAGACGGATTATTACGAGCTGCTTCAGGTCGATCGCTCCGCCGACGAGCGGGCGCTGAAATCCGCCTATCGCCGGCTTGCGATGGAATGCCATCCGGACCGCAACGGCGGCTGCCCGGAAGCCGAGAAGAAGTTCAAGGCGATCAGCGAGGCCTATGACTGCCTGAAGGATCCGCAGAAGCGCGCAGCCTACGACCGCTTCGGCCACGCCGCCTTCCGCAACGGCGGCTTCGGCGGCAATGGCGGGGCGCAGGATTTCGGCTCCTTCTCCGACATTTTCGAGAATATCTTCGGCGAGTTCATGAACGGCGCCCAAGCCGACCGCCGCTCGAACGTGATGCGCGGCTCGGACCTGCGCTACGACCTCGAGATCGGCCTCGAGGACGCCTACCAGGGCAAGGAAGTCGAGCTTCGCCTCGACACAAGCGTGCAATGCGAGCCCTGTCACGGCAGCGGTGCCAAGCCGGGGACGCAGGCGCGCACCTGCGCCACCTGCCACGGCCGCGGCCAGGTCCGCGCCCAACAGGGCTTCTTCGTCGTCGAGCGGACCTGCCCCTCGTGCCGCGGCGTCGGCGAGACGATCGCCGATCCGTGCGAACGCTGCCGCGGCGACGGCCGGGTCGAGAAGCAGCGCTCGCTGACTGTGCGCATACCCGCCGGGGTCGACGAAGGCACCCGCATCCGCCTCTCCGGCGAGGGCGAGAGCGGCGTGCGCGGCGGCCCCTCCGGCGACCTCTACATCTTCGTCCACCTCGCCCGGCACGCCATCTTCCAGCGCGAGGGCAATACGCTCTTCACCCGCTGCCCGGTCAGCATCACGCTGGCTGCGCTCGGCGGCAGCCTCGAAGTGCCGGGCCTCGACCGCGCCAAGCACGAGGTCCGCATCCCGCCCGGCATCCAGTCGGGCAAGCAGCTCCGCATCCGCGGCGCCGGCATGCCGGTCCTGAACGGCCGCGGCCACGGCGACATGGTCATCCAGGTCGAGGTCGAGACCCCGACCAAGCTTTCCGCCAAGCAGCGCGAGCTGCTCGAGGAATTCCGCTGCACCGAAACGGGCGACGAATGCCCGGCGAGCAAGAGCTTTCTCAGCAAGCTCAAGGGGCTCTTCGACACCTGACGCGTGGGCCGTCATGCCGGACTTGATCCGGCATCCATCTATTTCGCTGGAAGGTTGAAGATGGTCCCCGGATCAAGTCCGGGGTGACGCGAGCGGTGGCGGGTCGCTATGCTCGCTCCATGCGCGCGATCCTTCCCCTTCTCGCCCTGCTGCTGACCGCCGCCGCGCCGCGGCCGGCGACCTTCGCCAACCCGGTTCTCGACGCCGATTTCCCCGATCCCGCGGTGCTGAAGGCGCCGGACGGTTTCTATTATGCGTATGCGACCCAGACGGAGCGGAACGGGAAGCGGGTGAATCTCCAGGTCGCCCGCTCGCGCGACCTGGTGCGCTGGCAGTGGCTCGGCGACGCGCTGCCGGTGAATCCGGTCTGGGCGAGCCACACCTGGAATTTCTGGGCGCCGCACGCCGTCCGCCACGAGGGGCGCTATTTCCTTTATTACTCGGCCGAGCCCGATCCGCCGCCGGCGGGGCCGAAGACCGGCCTCTGCCTCGCCGTCGCCACCTCGACGCGGCCGGAGGGGCCGTTCACCGACATCGGCCGGCCGCTCCAGTGCGCGGAGGGGTTCGTCAACATCGATCCGATGGCCTTCGACGATCCCGCCACCGGCAGGCGCCTGCTCTACTGGGGCTCGGGCTTTCAGCCGATCAAGGTCCGGGAGCTGGCGCCCGATCGCCTGTCGTTCGCGCCGGGCAGCGCCGCGGTGGACCTCCTGCCGCCGGAGAAGGGTAAAGACTATCAGGAGCTGGTCGAAGGGGGCTGGGTCGTTCGCCGCGGCGGCTATTACTACCTCTTCTATTCGGGCAACAATTGCTGCGGGAAGGACGCGCATTACGCGGTGATGGTCGCCCGCTCGCGCCGCGCCGCCGGCCCGTTCGAGAAGGCGCCGCGGCCGATCCTCGCCGCCCTGGGCCGCTGGCTCGCCCCCGGCCACAACAGCGTCGCCACCGATCGTGCCGGCCGCGACTGGATCGTCTACCACGCCGTCGACACGCGCCGCCCCGGAGAGCCGGTGAACACGCGCCGAGTCGTGCTGCTCGACCGCATCGTCTGGGAGCATGGCTGGCCGCGGATCGGCGGCCCTACCGAGGGATCGCAGCCGGCCCCCCGTTAGCAACGCGATCAGGGGCGGGCGGGAATCGCCAGGCCGCGCTGCACGGCCGGGCGGGCGAGGCCGCGCTCCAGCCAGGCCGGGACATTCGCCAGCGAATCGAACTCCACCAGCTCGCGCGCCTCGTAGAAGGTGACGAGGTTGCGCACCCAGCCGAGCGTTGCCACGTCGGCGATCGAATAATCGTCCATGATCCAGTCGCGGCCTTCGAGCCGCGTCTCGACTACCCCGAGCAGCCGCTTCGATTCGGCGACGTAGCGCTCGAGCGGCCTTTTGTCCTCGATCGCCTTGCCGGCGAAGCGGTTGAAATAGCCGACCTGGCCGAACATCGGCCCGATCGCCCCCATCTGGAAGAACACCCACTGGATCGTCTCCCACCGAAGCGCCGGATCGGCGGGGAGGAGCTGGCCGGTCTTCTCGGCGAGGTAGAGCAGGATCGCGCCCGATTCGAATAGGCCGAGGGGCATGCCGTCGGGGCCGTCCGGATCGATGATCGCCGGGATCTTGCCGTTCGGGTTCAGCGACAGGAATTCGGGAGTCCACGTCTCGTTCTTGCCGATGTCGATCATGTGCGGCTCGTAGGGGAGACCGGTTTCCTCGAGCATGATCGAGACCTTCACCCCGTTGGGCGTGTTCAGCGAATAAAGCTGCAGCCGCTCGGGATGCTCGGCCGGCCAGCGCCGGGTGATCGGAAATTGTGAAAGGTCGGTCATATATCCTCGTCATGCCGGACTTGATCCGGCATCCATGAACACCGCCGAACCCGAATTCCCACGTCGGTGTTCATGGACCCCGGATCAAGTCCGGGGTGATTACTTCCCGAATACCCGTTCGAAGATCGTGTCGACGTGCTTGAGATGGTAGCCGAGGTCGAAGCTCTCTTCGAGGCGTTGGGGTGGAAGCAGAGCCACGACTTCGGGGTCGGCCTTGAGCAGCTCCAGCAGCGACAGGGCGCCGTCGCTCTCCCATACCTTCATCGCGCTGCGCTGGACGAGGCGGTAGGAATCCTCGCGGCTGGCGCCGGCCTGGGTCAATGCGAGCATGACGCGCTGCGAGTGGACGAGGCCGCCCATGAGGTCGAGATTCTTCTGCATCCGCTCGGGGTAGACGAGCAATTTGTCGATCACGCCGGTCAAACGGGCGAGCGCGAAGTCGAGCGTCACCGTCGCGTCGGGCGCGATGTAGCGTTCGACCGAGCTGTGGCTGATGTCGCGCTCGTGCCAGAGGGCGACATTCTCCAGCGCGGGTGTCACATAGCCGCGCACCATCCGGGCGAGGCCGGTCAGATTCTCGGTCAGCACCGGGTTGCGCTTGTGGGGCATGGCCGAGCTGCCCTTCTGGCCGGGCGAGAAATATTCCTCCGCCTCGAGCACCTCGGTGCGCTGGAGGTGGCGGATCTCGGTGGCCAGGCGCTCGACCGAGGAAGCGACGACGCCCAGGGTGGCGAAGAACATGGCGTGGCGGTCGCGCGGGATCACCTGGGTCGAGATCGGCTCGACCGCGAGGCCCATCTTGGCCGCGACATAGGTTTCGACGCCGGGGTCGATATTGGCGAAGGTGCCGACCGCGCCGGAAATCGCCGCCGTCGCCACTTCCGCGCGGGCCGCGACCAGCCGGGCGCGGGCTCGGGCGAACTCGGCATAGGCGAAAGCAAGCTTGAGGCCGAACGTCACCGGCTCGGCGTGGATTCCGTGGCTGCGCCCGATGGTCGGCGTCAGCTTGTGCTCGTGGGCGCGCCGCTTCAGCACCGCGAGCAGCTGGTCGACATCCTCGATCAATATGTCGGCGGCGCCGCTCAACTGGACGGCGAGGCAGGTGTCGAGCACGTCCGAGCTGGTCATGCCCTGGTGGAGGAAGCGCGCCTCGGGCCCGACATGCTCGGCGACGTTGGTGAGGAACGCGATGACGTCGTGCTTCACCTCCGCCTCGATGGCGTCGATCCGCTCGGGCTCGAAGGCGCCGCGATCCCACACCGCCTGCGCCGACTCGCGGGGCACGATGCCGAGCTCGGCCATCGCGTCCAAGGCATGCGCCTCGATCTCGAACCATATGCGGAAGCGGGTCTCGGCCGCCCAGATGCTGGCCATCTGCGGGCGCGAGTAGCGTGGGATCATGCGGGAAGGTCCTGCCTGCGACGGGAAGAGGCGGCGCTAGCAAAGTCGGCCCGCCCCGGCAACGCGACGAGGATCGGGAACGGCCGGGTGCGGCCCCTCGTTCTAGGCGCGACCCTTTCGGCACAAGCACCGGAGATGCAAAGATGCTCAGGCCCCTCTTGCTCGGCACCGCGATGATGTTCGCCGTCCCGGCCCTCGCCCAGACCACGCCCCCGGGCGCCGACGTCGCCAAGCCGGGCATGACCGGCACCGGCCAGGACGCGACCAGCGCCGGCCAGAACGGCGCCGCCACGATGGGCATCGGCAACCCGGACATGGGCACCACAGCCACCGCCCAGACCGATGCCCACGCCCGTTGCGCGCCTGCGACGCGCCGCACCAGCCGCGCCGCCGCCCGCGCCCGCGCCGCCGCCTGCGGCACGACCGGCAGCATGACCGCCTCCACGGCCGGCGACAGCGGCTGGGGCCTCGGCGGCAGCACCGCGGGCTCCACCACTTACACCGGCCAGGGCGGCCCCTACGAGCCGACCCGCGCCTATCCGGCCTGCTCGCGCACCGTCCACGACAGCTGCCGCCAGCGCGGCGGACGGTAACCATTCTCCCCTCCAGGGAGAGGGAATCTTAGATCAGCCCCATCTGCTTGAGGCTGTAGGACTTGGTCGCGCCGACGATGACGTGGTCGTGGACCTGGATGCCGAGCGGGCGGGCGGCCTCGATAATCTCGCGGGTGAGGCGGATGTCGGCCTGGCTCGGCTGCGGGTCGCCGCTCGGATGGTTGTGGACGAGGATCATCGCCGTGGCGTGGCTGTCGACCGCGCCGCGTATCACCTCGCGCACATAGACCGCCGCCTCGTCCACCGAGCCCTCGGAGAGCAGATGGTCGCGCACCAGCACGTTCTTCGCGTTGAGATAGAGTACCCGCACCCGCTCGATCGGCAGGAAACCCATGTCGACGGCGAGATAGTCCATCAGGGCCTGCCAGCTGCCTAGAACCTTCTGGCCCTGGACCTGCGTCTTGAGGAAGCGGACCGCCGTCGCCTGGGCGATCTTGATCGCGCCGGCGACGTTCTCGCTCACCTCGCAGCGGCGCATGATCGTGTCGGCGTCGGCGGAGAGGAGCTGCGCGAAGCCGCCGAAATCGGCGATCATCCTCTTGGCGAGCGGCTTGGTGTCGCGGCGCGGCAGAGCGAGGGCGAGCAGATATTCGACCAGCTCATGCTCGTGCAGCGCCTCGGGCCCGCCGTCGAGCAACCGCTTCCTCAGCCGTGAGCGATGGCCGCTCGCATCCTGTGCCATGAGCCCCATGAGCGAGGATTAAGCCGCGCCGCCGCCAGAGGCAAACCGCTTGCGCGGTGCGGTGAAGAAGGTGACGGAGGCGGAACGGGATCGCGGCCGCAAAGGTTGGGGAATAGTGGACGAGGCGATGGAACCGGAAGGACGGCGGCGGCGGGGGCGATGGATCGCGCTCGCCCTCGCCGGGCTGCTGGTCGCCGCTTTCCTCGTCCTGTGGCTGGAGCGCAAGGACGTTGCCTCGGGCTATATCGACCGTGAGCTGGCGCGGCGGGGGGTGCGGGCGAGCTATACGGTCCGCCACCTCGGCTTCGGCACGCAGCGGCTCGATAATCTCGTCCTCGGCGACCCGGCCCATCCCGATCTCACCGCCCGCTGGGTTGAGATCCGCCTCAGCTGGGGATTCCGCAAGCCGCGGGTCTCGCTGGTGACGGCGCGGGGGGTGCGGCTCTACGGGCGCGTGGTGGACGGCCGGCTGCGCTTCGGCGAGCTCGACAAATTGCTGCCCAAGCCGAGCGGCGCGCCGTTCCGCCTGCCCGACCAGAATGTCGACCTCGCCGACGCCGCAATCCGCATCGACACGCCGGGCGGGCGGATCGGCGCGGCGCTGGAAGGGAAGGGGAACCTCGCCAGCGGCTTTGAGGGGCGGGTGGCGGTGTCGGCGCCGCGCCTGCGCCTCGGCGGCTGCGAGATGGTGCGCGGCGCGGCACTGTGGAACGTCGCCACCGAGACGCTGCAGCCGAGCCTCGCCGGCCCGGCCCGGGCCGAGAGCCTCGCTTGCGGCGGCAATCTCGTCATCCGCCGAGCAGAGGCGCGGCTCGGCGCGACCCTGTCGGCCTCGCTTACCGCCTGGCGCGGCGAGGCGCGCCTGGCCTTCGCGGCGGCACGCGCCGGGCTCCATCGAATCGACACGGTCGACGGCAACCTCTCCTTCGCCGGCGGGCTTCGCGACACGCGCGGCCATGCCGACCTCGCCGCCGCCCAGGTCCGCACCGGCGGCTTTGCCGCCGGCCGGACGCGGCTGAACGGGGTCTATTCGCTGTCGCTGAAGAGCGGCCGCCTGGTCACGGCCGTCACCGCCCACGCGGCCGCGGTCGCAGCGCCGTCTTCGCTCGCAGCGCCGATCCTTTCCGCTCTCACGTCCGCGCGCGGTACGCCGGTCGAGCCGGTCGCGGAGGCGTGGCGCCGGGCCGTGGCGGGCGCGCTTCGCCGGTTCGACGCCGCCGCCGACATCCGGCTCGCGGTCGAGGGGGGCCGCGGCGGCATCCGCTTCGGCCGGCTCGATGCGGTGTCGGCGAGCGGCGCGCGCGTCTCGCTCACCGGGGCGAGCTACACCTGGCCGGGCGGCGGCCTGGCGCTGGACGGCAATCTCGCGACCGGCGGCGGCGATCTGCCCGACGCCCGGTTTGCGCTCCGCCAGGCCTCGCCGCGGGCGCCGCTGGAGGGGAGGGGACGGATCGCGCCTTATGCGGCGGGGGCGGCGCGGCTCGCGCTGGCCGACATCTTTTTCACCGCCGCCGCCGGCGCGACTCGCATCGAGACAGTGGGGACGATGGACGGTCCCTTTTCCGGCGGCCGGGTGCGGGGCCTCGTATTGCCGGTCAGCGGCCGGATCGGCGCGGACGGCGGCTTCGTCTTCAACGCCCGCTGCACACCGGCGAGCTTCCGCGCCCTCGAGACGGGGACGCTGCGGCTCGGCCCCGCGCGCCTGCCGCTCTGCCCGATCGGACCGGGCCTGATCTGGCGCCGTCCGGGCGGCCGCGTCGCCGGCGGCGGCTCAATTCCGTCGCCGCGGTTCGCGGGCACGCTCGGCCGCAGCCCGATCGGACTAGCCGCCGAGCGGCTGCAACTCGGCTTCGCCGGCCCCGATTTCAGCGCCACCGGCCTCGCCGTCCGCCTCGGGCCGGCGCAGGCGGCGAGCCGGCTCGACATCGCCCGCCTCGCCGGCCGCTTCGGCCACGGCGTCGCCGGCACTTATTCCGGCCTCTCCGGCAAGCTCGCCGCGGTGCCGCTCCTGATCTCGCAGGGCGAGGGGGATTGGGCCTATCGCGACTCGCGGCTGGCGCTGACGGGAGCCATGCGCGTCCTCGACGTCCAGGACCCGCCGCGCTTCAACCCGCTGGCCGCCAAGGACGTTCGCCTCACCCTCGCCGACAACCGCGTCGCCGCCACCGGCCGTCTCGTCGACCCGGACACCGGCACCTTCGTCGGCAATGTCGATCTTACGCATTCGCTGGCGACGGGGGCGGGGAGGGCGGTGGTCGAGGTGCCGGGTATCCGCTTCGACCCCGCCTACCAGCCCGAGCAGCTCACCCGACTCACCACCGGCGTCGTCGCGCTCGTCAACGGCACGGTCTCCGGCCAGGGCGAGATCGACTGGGATTCGGCCGGCACAAGCAGCACCGGCACCTTCACGACGAAGGACACGAACCTCGCCGCCAGCTTCGGCCCGGTCGAGAAGCTGACCACGACGATCCACTTCACCGACCTGCTCGGCCTCGTCACCGCGCCGGGCCAGCTCGCCGAGGTCGGCGCGGTCCGCACCGGCATCGACGTGTTCGACGGCCGTATCCGCTACCAGCTGCTTCCCGGCCTCAAGGTGCGGGTCGAGGGCGGGCGCTGGCCCTTTGCCGGCGGCGAGCTGGCGCTCGAGGAGACGGTGCTCGATTTCTCAAAGCCGTCGCCCAAGAACCTGACCTTCCGAGTCACCGGCATGGACGCCGCCCGCTTCGTCCAGCAGATGGAATTCTCCAATATCAACGCGACCGGCACGTTCGACGGCGTGGTGCCGATGATCTTCGACGAAAAAGGCGGCCGCATCCTCGGAGGGCGGCTCGTGGCGCGGCCGGAAGGGGGCACCCTCTCCTATATCGGCGAGCTTACGGACAAGCAGCTCGGCGCCTACGGCAAGCTCGCCTTCGATGCGCTGAAGTCGCTCCGCTACGACCGGCTGACGGTGGTGCTGAACGGCTATCTGGACGGCGAGTTCGTCGCCGGTATCGAGCTGAACGGAATCGCCCGCGATCCCTCGGTCGCGGCGACGCCGGGCGGCGGGATCAAGGGGATGGTGGCCAACCGCGCCATGACCCAGCTCGCCAAGATCCCGTTCAAGTTCAACATCACCGTCCGCGGGCCCTTCCGCGCCGTGATCGGCACCGCCCGGTCGCTGAGGGACCCGACCAACCTCCTCCAGACCGTGCTGCCGCAGATGCTCCGCGACAAGCCGACCACGACCCGGACCGTTCAGCCCCAGGAAAGCGAGACAGTGCGATGAGAGGCTCCATATTGACGGGACTGCGTCCCGATGCGACGCAGGGTGCGATGAGGCGGGCGAAGCTCCTCCTGGCCGCACCGGTGGCTCTCGCCGGCTCCGGCTGCGTTCAGGTGAGCGCGCCGGACAAGCCGATCGAGATCAACCTCAACATCAATATCCGGCAGGAGGTCGTCGTTCGCCTCCAGCAGGACGTGAAAGAGCTGATCGACAAGAACCCGGGAGTGTTCTGACATGAGCCGCCGACTGAAGCTGATCCTCGCCGCCGGCATCACCGTCGCCGCGGTCACCGCGGGCGCCACCGTCGCTTATGCAATGCAGGGCGACGCCGCCGCCGAGCTTCGCGCCTCGGGACAGGCGGGCGAGCAGGCCGACGGCTATCTCGGCGTGGTCGGCTCGGCCTCCGCAGCGCTCCGCTCGCAAGTCGACTCGGTCAACATCAAGCGCCGGGCTTATTATACCGACCTGGCTGCCAAGCGCGGCGCCAAGATCGAGGAGGTCGCCGCGACCACGGCGTGCGAATTGTTCCGCACCAAAATCGGCGCCGGCCAATATTACCGCCTCCCCGACGGCGTCTGGCGCCAGCGCGACGGAAACACCCCGCTGCCGCTGCCGGGCTATTGCGGGTAACAAATTCCTCCCCTCGAAATCGAGGGGAGGACCGCTCCCCTTGTTGACACCCCCCGCCCCCCTTCCTAAAGGGGCGGCGCCTCGGCGGGTTCGTTCCCCGGCATGTCCCACGCCCTTTATGCGAAAGCGCTTTTTGCGAAGGCGCCGCCGCACATGGAAGACAGACGACATGGCGGAAAATGAGCCTTTCGAGGACCCCGAGCTTCCCCGGGACGCGCGGCTGAGCTCGCTCGACGAGCGGCTCGATTTGGCGCGGCGGGCGGAGGCGCGGCGGACCGGCGGCAAGGGCGACGGCGCGGGGAGCTATATGCAGAACCCCGCCTACCGCGTGCTTTCCGTCCTGATCGCCTATCCGGCCGGATCCGCTCTGATCGGCTATGCGATCGGCCGCTTCACGGGGAAGCCGCTTCTCTGGGTCGTGATGCTGTTCGTCGGCTTCGCGGTCGCCATGTGGGAAGTGTTCAAGATTTCGAAGCAGAGCTCCGCACCGGGGCCCGAGGGACGTTGAAACGTGGCGGCCGAGACTGAAATCGATCCGATGCACCAGTTCCAGATCCACCCGCTCGCCGGGCATCTGGACGGAAGCCCGTTCGTCTTCACCAACAGCGCCTTGTGGATGTTCGTCGTGCTCGCCCTCATCTGGGTGTTCATGCTCGGCGGCATGAAAAGGCAGCTGGTGCCGACCCGCTGGCAGGTGATGGTCGAGGGGGTGACCGGCTTCGTCTCCTCGATGCTGTCGAGCAGCGTCGGGCCCGAGGGGCGCAAATATATGCCCTGGGTATTCACCGTCTTCATCTTCATCCTGTTCGCCAATTTGCTCGGCCTGATGCCGCTGGCGCTGATCGGCGCCCAGCCCTTCACCGTCACCAGCCAGTTCACCGTCACCGGCGTGATGGCGATCATCAGCTTCTCGATCGTGCTGGTCACCGGCTTCTGGCGGCACGGCTTCCGTTTCTTCTCGCTCTTCATCCCGCACGGCACGCCGATCCTGCTGCTGCCGCTCATCTTCCTCATCGAGCTGATCTCGTTCAGCGTCCGGCCGTTCAGCCTCGGGCTGCGGCTGTTCGTGGCGATGATAGCGGGGCATATCCTCGTCGAGGTGTTCGGCAGCTTCGTGGTGCAGGGCCTCAACGCCGGCGGAGTCGGGCCGCTGATCAGCCTGCTTTCCTTCCTGTTCATCGCCGGCGTGATGGCGCTCGAGGTGCTGGTCTGCGCGATCCAGGCCTATGTGTTCGCCCTTCTGACCTCGCTCTACATCGCCGACGCCGTCAACCTTCACTGAGATTTCATAGGGTTAAAAAGGAGATTTTATGATGGACCTTCATTCTGCCCAAGTCATCGGCGCGGGCCTCGCCGCGATCGGCGTCGGCGCCGCCGCTTTGGGCGTCGGCAACGTCTTCGGCTCGTTTCTCGAGAGCGCGATCCGCAACCCCGCCGCCGCCGACAGCCAGCAGGGCCGCCTGTTCATCGGCTTCGCCGCCGCCGAGCTGCTCGGCCTCATCGCCTTCGCGGTGGCGATGATCATCCTCTACGCCCCGCCGCACTAAGAGGAGAGCGGTGACAGTCACTAGTGACTGTCACCAACGCTTATGCCCCAGATCAACCAGCTCGCCGAGGTCGCCTACTCCCAGTTCTTCTGGCTGCTGGTGGTGCTCGCCATTCTCTATGTCGGCATAGGCCTCAACATCGTGCCGAAGATCGAGGCCGGGATCGCCGCGCGAGACGACCGGATCGCCGACGACCTCGCCGCGGCCCAGGAGGCGCGCAAGGCCGCCGACGAGGTCGAGGCCGCCTATCGCGCCCGCATGGACGAGAGCCGGGCCGAGGCGCTGAAGCTCGCCAACGAAGCGAAGGCGGCGAGCGCCCGCGACGCCGAGGAGCGGGTGCGAGGCGCCAATTCGGAGACGGCCGCGTCGATCGCGGCGGCGGAAGCGCGGATCCGCGACGCCGGCAAGGCCGCCGTCGCGGACATCGACGCCGTCGCCGCCGACGCGGCGCGGCAGATCGTCCAGCGCCTCGCCGGCCTCGAAGTGACCCGGGAGCGAGCTGCCGAGGCGGTCAAAGCGGTGTCTCATGGCTGATCCCGATGCCGCCGCAGTTGCGCATGTCGGCGCGCCCGAGCCTCATCCGGAGCCGACCGCCTTCGGCCTTGCCGCACCCCAGTGGATCGCGCTGGCGATGCTGGCGGTCTTCGCTTTGCTTCTCTGGAAGCGGGTGCCTGCGCTGATCGCCCAGTCGCTCGACCGCAAGATCGCCGCGATCCGTGAGCAGCTCGAGGAAGCGGCGCAGCTTCGCGCCGAGGCCGAGGCGCTGAAGGCCGAATACCAGGCCAAGGCCGACGCCGCCGACGCTGAGCGGGCGACGATGCTCGAACGCGCCCATCACGAGGCCGAGACGATCGTCGAGCAGGCCAAAGCCGACACCTCCGCCCTGATCGAGCGCCGTCGCCGCATGGCCGAGGACAAGATCGCCGCCGCCGAGCGCCACGCGATCGACGAGGTCCGCGCCCGCGCCGCCACCGCCGCCGCGGCCGCCGCCGCCCGCCTCATCGCCGAGGATATGGGCCCCGACGCCGACCGCGCGATGGTCGACCGCACCATCGAGTCCCTCGGCAACGCGCATTGAGCGGCTAGCTGCCGTCCCCCTCCGGCAGCCTGAACGCAGCGATGGTCAGGCCGAGCAGCAGCCAGAGGCAGCGCGCGTCCTCGAACGAGCCGACCAGCCCCTGCCACAGGAAAGCCTGCAGCCAGGCGACCGCCAGCGCCGTGCGCACTGCGCCAGGGCCTTGCGTCGGCCAAGGGCGCGATGCCAGCCGGCGCAGGACATGGACGGCGAGCCAGCCGAAGGCGAGCAGCCCCAGGATCCCCATCTGCGCCGCGACGCTGAGCCATGTCTGGTGCGCGTCGTGCCACACCGCCCGGCCGCCGGACGGGTTCTGATAGAGCACGGCGACCGGGTCCGTGCCGATGCCCTGGCCGGTCAACGGATGGGCGTGGAAGGTGCGCACCGCGTCCATCCAGAACATCAGCCGCGCCGACGGGGCGATCGTGCCGAGGCCGGGCAGGTGGACCAGGAAGGGCGCGGTCGGGTGGGGATAGGGTGTCACCGACGCCGCGCCGAGCATCGCGAGGGCCGCCGCCACGCCGGCCGACAGGCTGGCGCGGGCCAGCCGCGGTCGCTCCCGCCGCTGCGTCAGCCAGCCCCAAAGGCCGAGCCCGAGGAACAGGCCGCCGAGCCCGGGCGTCAGCGAGAAGACCGCCGCGAGCAGCATGGCGGCGAGCAGCGGCCAGAACAATCGCCTCGGCACCCAGCCTGCGCGGGCGCAGCCGAGCAGGATCAGGATCGAGACGCTCATGTAGAGGCCGAGCATCGCCGGATGGGTGAAGCTGAGGTCGAAGCGGGGGTAGGGGCCCGGCGGCAGCGTGCCCTTGGGGTTGAGCAGATAATCGAGCAGCCAGTGATGGGGGGCGAGGAAGAACAGTCCGAGGGCGAGAAGGCCGAGCGTCGCCACGCCGGCGGCGGCCACCAGCCAGGCCAGTAGCAACCGCTTCAGCGCCTCCTCGCTCCGCACCAGCTGCAGCACCAGCATTGGGATGCTGAGGAGATAGAACTCGGTCGCCAGCTTGAAGGCGCTGCGCCGCGGCTCGGTGGAGAGCAGGGCCGACACGGCCATCGCCGCGAACCAGCCGGCAAGCGGCCAGTACAGATCGTCCCACCGCGCCCTGAGACCGCTGGCAAAGGCAGCCAGGAGCAAGGCCGCGGCCGCCGCATAGACGAGCTCGGCGGCGATGACTCGCAGGCCGCCGATCATCAGCGACGGGATGAACACCGGCTGGGCGAGAACGAACAGCGCCAAAGCCGCCGCGGCGGGACGCTCGAATCGAACATGCTGGCGGATGTCCGCGGGTCTGGCCATGGCGCGGACTAGCATGGCCTTCGCCGCCTGTGCAGCGGTGCCAGGCTCTGCTATGACGGGCCTTCAGCCGTTCCTGAGGGGGAGCGCCGCCATGGCCCGTCTTCGTCTTTCCAGCCTGCTCGCCGCGTCCGCCGGCTTTCTCGCCGCCGCGCCGCTTCTCGCCAACGCTCCAGGCGGGGGCGGCGGCTCCACGCCCAGCATGTCGGCGCCGCAATATGATGCCGCCGCCGAATATCGGAAGGGGATCGAGGCGCTTCAGGCCAATCAATATGATACCGCGAAGAAGGCGTTCGACCGGGTGCTCGCGGTCGCGCCCAGCGACGCCAACACCAACTTCCTCGCCGGCCTCGCCGCCGCCGGCCTCGGCGACCTGAAGGGCGCGCGCGGCCATTATGAGAAAGCGGTGCGGGCCGATCGGGAGCTCGTCCAGGCCCATCGCGAGCTCGGCATCACCTACACCAAGCTCGGCGACAAGCCCAAGGCGCAGGCGGAGCTCGACCGGCTGACCGCCATGCAGCAGAAATGCAGCGCCACCTGCGCCAAGGCGGCCGACATCGGCGCAGCCATCCAGGCGCTCACCGCCGCCCTCGCCAGCGCGCCTTCCGCCCGGCTAGAGACGCGGCCTGGCCTGCTCTTCGCCAGCGCCGGCGACGGCGACCGCGCTTATCTCGATGCCGTCTCGCTGATCAACGACGGCCGCTACGAGGCGGCGCTCGCCTCCCTGGAAGCGGCGCGGACGGCGTTCGGGCCGCATCCCGACATCCTCACCTATATGGGCTATGCCAACCGCAAGCTCGGCCGCTACGAGATTGCGGAGCGTTACTACAAGGCGGCGCTCGCCGCCTCGCCCGGCCACCGCGCCGCCAGCGAATATTATGGCGAGCTGATGGTCGAACGCGGCGACAAGGTCGGCGCCGAGCGGATGCTGGCCAGC
This sequence comes from Sphingomonadales bacterium, assembly GCA_034668625.1. Taxonomy (GTDB): domain Bacteria; phylum Pseudomonadota; class Alphaproteobacteria; order Sphingomonadales; family Sphingomonadaceae; genus Allosphingosinicella. The sequence goes on along the minus strand of JAXDOX010000031.1, from coordinate 16,254 downwards.
CTCGACAATGCCTGCACCTTCGGCTGCGCCGAGGCCGACGAGCTGAGGCGATGGGTCGAGGCCGGGCACGCGCCGGCGCGCTGAGCGCCGTCCTGATCCTGCCCCTGGTCGCGGCCGCCGACGCGCGGCCGGTGCCGATCCGCGAGGCGCGCTGGCTGACGCCGGCGAGCCTCGTCCGCGCGCTCTCGACCGAACCGGCTGAATGCCTGGTCGAGCCGGCTGGCGCCGAGGCCCGCCGCGCCGTCGCCATCGGCCGAATCGCCTTCCGGGCGCCTTTGCTGCTCGGCGGCCAGGCGGCGCGGGCGGGGATGAGCTGCGCCACCTGCCACCGGAGCGGCCGCGGCAATCCCGACTTCCTCTTCCCTGGCCTCTCCGGACCGCCCGGCACCGCCGACGTCACCTCCTCGCTGATGAGCAGCCACCGCGGCGATCATGTCGCCAACCCGGTCCCTATCCCCGACCTCGGCGGCCCGCGCGAGCGGCTCAAGGTGCCCCGCGATCCTGCGAGCGGCGCTCTGGAGCGCTTCATCCACGGACTCGTCACCGAGGAGTTCGACGGCCCCGAGCCGCCGCCGGAGGTGCTCGCCGGCCTCGCCGCTTATGCGCGCGCGTTGCGGCCGGAGGGGTGCGGCCGAGGCGACCGGCCGATCACGCTCGCTTCGCGGCTGGCGGACGTCGAGGCGGCGGTGGCGCTGGCGCGCAACAGCAGCGGCGAGACCCGGCGGCTCCTGCTGGCCGCCGCCCGCTCGACCCTCGGCGCGATCGACGAGCGCTTCGACGGCCTGGAGGCGGACCGAATTCTCCTTCGCCAGGCCGATTCCGACCTTGCCGCGATCCGGGCGGGCCAGGCCGATTTCACTGCCTGGGACCGACGCTGGCCCGCCCGCAAGGCCCGCCTCCGCGCCGACCAGCCCCGCTCCCTCTTCGATCCGATACGGTTGAGAAGAGCGCTGAACTCCCCTCTCCCCCAGGGAGAGGGGAGCTAGATCCGCGCCCCGTTGGCGACGAACCATGCGATCGCGGCCGCCACGCCCGCCGCGACGACCGCGCGCCACCACGGCGCCATCGCCAGCCCGGGCCCTGCCGCGCGGGTGCGGCCGGTGATCATCGCCGCGACCAAGTTCCGTCCCCGGACCAGCCGGTAGAAGAGGATCGCTGCGATGTGCAGCGCGGCCAGCGCCACGATGACCCAAAACACCTTGTGGTGCAGGCCCGCCACCAAGCGGGCGGTATCGAAGCTTACGAAATGGGAGAGGGGCCCCTCCTCGAGCCCGTCTTCGTCGATCGCGAACAGGCCGAGGCCGATCTGCGCCGCCAGCGCCGCCAGCATCGCGACGATGCTCAGCGCGCCGATCGGGCTGTGGCCGAGCGGCGGCGGCTCGCGGCCGCTCAAATAGCGCCCGATCGCGCGCGGCCCCTTGACGAAGCGGGCGAAGCGCGCAGTCTCGCTCCCCGCCACGCCCCAGATCAACCGGAAGAGGAGCAGGCCGAGCAGGGTGTAGCCGCTGAGCCGGTGCCGCCCGAGCTGGTCGTGGCTCGCCGTCCACCACGACCAGGGGATGAGCAGGGCGATGGCCCAGTGGACGATGCGGGTCGGTGCGTCCCAGACGCGGACCGAGGGCGCGGCGGCGGCCGGCTCGCTCAGTGCTCCGGCACCTTGTAGGTGGTGTGGCAGGCCTTGCAGGCGCCGCCGACGCGGGCGACGAACGGCTGCAGCAATGCAGGGTCGGCGCTCTTGCGGGCCATCTTGTCGAGCGCGGCGGTGGCGGTCGCCAGCGCCTGCGCCTTGGCGCGGAAATCCGCCGGCTGCGCCCAGATATCGGCCTTCGCCGCGGTCTTGACGCCGGTCTCGGGGCCGGAACCGGCCGGGAACAGGCTCGGCACCTTGCGCGCAAGGTCGGCGAGCTGGTGGGCGCCGGCGGCGACCGCGGCGGCGTCGGGCGCGCCGCCGTGGAGCTGGTCGTTGATCCCTTTGAAGGTGCGCCCAATCTGCTTCATCCCCATCTGCCGGGCGGGAATGGCGACATTGGGGTCGACCTTGGCGGCGGCGAGCAAGGCGAGCGCGCAAGCGGCGAGGGCGACGACACGGACGATACGCATGACAGGCTCTCCGAGGCGGATGATTCGTCTCCGACTATGACGGGCGCCCTCGTCCCCCGCAAGGCGGGCGCGCAGGCAAGACTTCAGCCCTGCAGCCGCTTCGGCGCGCGTTCGCGCCACGCCGCCGCCAGCGCGCTCCCCAGCAGGTCCGCATCGACCTCCGCCAGCTTCACCAAAGTGCTGCCGCCGCGCCCCCACGCACCGGCGGCAGGGACGAAGGCCGGGGAGAGCCGCATGAAATCGTCCTGCTGCTCCGGCATCAGCCGGACCATGCCCCAATCCGCTTCCGGATAAGCCAGCGTCGCGAACACCTTGCCGCCGACGCGGAAATCGGGATGGCCCACATGGCTCCGCTCCTCCGCCTCGGGGAAGGAGAGGGCGATCCGCCGGAAATCGTCGGGGGTGGCCATGCGACGATTCATAGACGGCGGCGAGGTGGCTGTCGCCGTACCTGCGTCGTTTCGGCCGGCGCCCGAGCGAACCAAGGTTGTGGCTTTCGTCGGGCGAGGCTTCTACTACCCCCAGCTAGGCCTCAATGCTCTTCGACTTGTACGAAGACGATGGGGCCTGGGGAGGCGGTTCCGGTGAACCGGTCGTGCGTAACAAGGCGAGTCGGGCCCACGTCCGGCCGGGGCTCCCAAAGGGTAGCGAAGCCGGACCGGTGCGCGCGGCTTCGCCAGGCCCGCGCGCGGCAGCGCTAGATGGCCGGGCCGGCCCCCATGGGAGACTTCCGGCGCGCCTACGTCATTGAGGACGAAACGCTCACGCGGTCCCTGGTGCAGCGGCTGCTGACCGAGGCGAACGTTACCGTGGTCGGGTTCGACTCGTGCGAATCCTTTCTCGAGCGCCACCCGAACCGTCCCGCCGGCTGCATCATCCTCGACCTCTCTTTGCCCGGAATGGGAGGCCTCGAGCTTCTCGAATCGATCTCGGCCGAGAGCGCCGCGTTCCCCGTGATAGTCCTGTCCGGCACCGGCAGCGTGCCCAGCGCGATGCGGGCCGGCCAGCTCGGCGTCATTGAATTCATCGAGAAACCGTTCCGGATCGGCCAGCTGCTGGCCGCCGCGGAGAAGGCCTTCGATCTGCTGCGCAGGCGCGAGCTTTCCGGTGTCGGCGCGCTGCACCGGCTGACCCCCCGCGAGAAGGAGCTGCTGATCTCCTTGGGCGACGGCGAATCCAACAAGGTCGTCGCTTTCAATCTCGGGCTCAGCGTCCGCACCGTGGAGGTCTACCGGGCCAACATGATCAGGAAGCTCGGGGTGCGGAGCCTGACCCAGGCGGTGCTGATCGCCAGGGAGGGCGGCTATCTGTGAGCCGCTGTCCCTCGGTTCGCCGAGTGGACCGGCGGCGATGCCGCCGCCGGCCCGATCGGCTCACGCATACCCGCCGAGCCGGGATTTGCCCCCATGCTCCGGCAATCCCAATTTGCGCGCCGGAAGGGGCAACGCCCATTCGGGGAAAATACGATAGTGGCTTCCCGAGGTTGCCGCTGTGAGCCGGTCCGGACCCTAGTGAGAGTCACTCCTGTCACGTGCCGAGGCCGCCCAACGCACCGGCGGGGCCGAGCTTGCCGCTCAGGGTCTCGGCCACGCGGCGGCGGGTCTCCTTCATCTCGGGGGTGAAGTTCGCCTCGAGATCCTCGAACTCCATCAGCGGCCTGATCTCGATCACGCTCGGTCCCGGCATCGGGTTCGGGCACCTTCTCACCCAGGCGACCGCCTCGTCCATGTCCGCGACCTTCCAGATCCAGAAGCCGGCGACCAGCTCCTCCGGCCGCTCGAACGGCCCGTCCACGACGCTGCACCCCTCGCCGTCGAACCTGACCCTCTTGCCCCGCGCGGACGGAGTCAGCCCATCGGCCGCGAGCAATATCCCCGCCTCCGCCAGCGCGGCGTTGAACCGCCCCATCGCCTCGAACGCCTCTGGCTCCGGCATCGCCCCCGCCTCGCTCTCCGCCGTCGCCTTCACCAACACGATCACGCGCATGTTCTTCTCCTCACGCTTCGCGCAGTAGCCGTAGCGCGTCTTCCCGGATAGCCGCCAGCCAGGCGTCGTCGACCGCGTTGGGCTCGATCCCGTGCGCGAAGAGCAGCTCGAGCTTGACCGCGAGCGCCCCAAGGTCCGGCGCCGGCAGCGCGATCGCTCGCGCCACCGCCGCCTCCATCCGCGCGCAGGCGGCGTCGTGCCGAGGCAGCCAGGCCTCCTCCTCGGCAAGGGATGCTCCCGCCGTCTTCGCCTCGATCTCGGCGACCGCCGCCTGCGCGGCGCGAAAGGCACCGAGCGCCTGCTGCCACGCACTGGAACCCACCGTGTCACCCAGGACTTGATCCGGGGTCCACCTCCCTCGTTCCACCACCGCTGCCGCCGGAAAGGTGGATTCCGGATCAAGTCCGGAATGACGAGCCAGAACAGGCACGCACGCGGCGCCTAGCAGCGCGCGCCGCGTCAGGTTAAGCTGCGCGTCAGCCATCCTTCGCCTCCTTCAAGGGGCGTTCGCTGTTCGTAAGCCGAAGCGGGCGATCACCCGCTTCCAAGAATTTCCTGATAATCACATTTTCCGGGACAGGTCAATAGCTGATAATCAAAAAAGAGGCCGAGGCCGCCCGGCGACGGGCGTCACCCCAATGACCGGCGTCCGCATCCCCGCCGACCTAGCGGAGCGCCTGAACGCCTGGATCGAGCGCCAGCCTGACCCCAAGCCGACCCGCGCCGAAGCCATCCGGCGGCTGATGGAGCGGGGGCTGCGCGAGGGCGGTTGACGTAGCGCTGGGTCCTCCTTGAGTGGCTGTACCCATCACATCCACAGAGAAGTTGGCGTATGCCCCTTCGAGTGGCGTGGGCTGGGGTCCCCGCGCGCGGTCTCGCAAGCCGCTTGCTTTCCTTACGAGTTCATGCTATGTTCCGAGCGTGGCTACCGGCTGCACGCTCTTTCACATGGTCGAGGAGAGGCTTTCGAAACGGGGGTTCCGCCGCGCCGGGCGAAGAGGCGAGGCGGTTGATGTTGACGGACCGCCGAATGAACCGCGCACGGGAACCCGACGAGGCTGGTTCAGGTGTCAACCGAGTGTGACCTTTCGCCGCTGTCAGCGCCGCGACTGCGGGGAGCGGCAGGCGGATGGTGGGGCCGATTCTTGGGTCCATGCGACGTCGGACCTCATGAACTTTCCGCGCCGCTGCGAGGGCCTGGGCAGTGGCCTAACCGGCGGCCGCGCCCTACATCGGCGGCGTGACCGAGCGCGTGCCGCCCACCGACCGCTTCAGCGAGGAGAAGTCCGCCTACACCGTGCGCGGGGCGGAGCAGCCGGACCTCGAGGCGGGTGTCGCCGCGATCCGCAAGACGGTGAAGACGCTGCCCGTCCGCCCCGGAGTCTACCGGATGCTCGATGCCAAGGCGGAGGTGCTCTACGTCGGCAAGGCGCGGGCGCTGCGGAACCGAGTGACCAACTACACCCAGGTCGCCCGCCTCTCGAAGCGGCTTCAGCGGATGGTCTCGCAGACTCGCTCGATGCAGATCGTCACCACCAACACCGAGGCGGAGGCCCTGCTGCTCGAGGCGCAGCTGATCAAGCGCTACCGGCCGCCCTACAACGTCCTGTTGCGCGACGACAAAAGCTTCCCGTTCATCCTGCTTCGCGAGGACCATGAATTCCCGCAGGTCAGGAAGCATCGCGGCGCCCGGCGCTCCAAGGGGCAATATTACGGCCCGTTCGCAAGCGCCGGATCGGTGACCCGGACCTTGAACGCGCTTCAGAAGCTGTTCCTGCTGCGGAGCTGCACCGACACCTTCCTGGCGACGCGCAAGCGGCCGTGCCTGCTCTACCAGATCCGCCGCTGCTCGGCGCCCTGCGTCGGGCGGATCGACGCGGCCGGCTATGCCGAGCTGGTCGGCGATGCCAAGGCCTTCCTCGCCGGCAAGTCGACCCAGGTGCAGCAGAAGCTCGCCGGCGCGATGCAGGCGGCGGCTGCGTCGATGGACTTCGAGCTCGCCGCCGTCTTCCGCGACCGCCTGCGCGCCCTGACCTTCATCCAAGGCACCCAGACGATCGCCGCCGAGGGGCTCGGCGACGCCGACATCTTCGCGCTCGCCTGCAAAAGCGGGACGATGTGCGTCCAGGCCTTCTTCATCCGCGGCGGCAACAATTGGGGGCATAGGAGCTTCTTCCCGGCCCACACCAACGACGTGCCCGAGGCCGAGGTGCTGGCCAGCTTCCTCATGCAATTCTACGAGGAGGTGCCGCCGCCCCGGACGATCCTGCTCGACCGCGAGGTGCCGGAAGCCGAGCTGGTCGCCGAGGCGCTGTCGGAGCGGGCGGAGCGCAAGGTCACCCTCAGGGTCCCGAGGCGCGGCGACCATGTCCGGATGATCTCGCAGGCGAAGCGCAACGCCGAGGAGGAGCTCGACCGCCACCTCGCCGAGACCAGCACCCAGGCGCGGACGATGCGCGCCCTCACCGAATTGTTCGAGCTCGCCGAGCCGCCGGAGCGGATCGAGGTCTACGACAACAGCCACGTGATGGGCACCAATGCGGTCGGCGCGATGATCGTCGCCGGGCCCGAGGGCTTCCGCAGGAACGCGTACAGGAAGTTCAACATCAAGCGGCCGGAGACGGTGCCCGGCGACGATTTCGCGATGATGCGCGAAATGCTCGGCCGCCGCTTCGCCCGGCTCGAGGCCGAGGACCCCGACAGGAGCCGCGGCGAATGGCCCGACCTCCTCCTCATCGACGGCGGCAAGGGGCAGTTGAACGCGGTTACCGAGACGCTCGAATGCGCCGGAATCCACGATGTGCCGGTGGTCGGCATCTCCAAGGGCCCGGACCGCAATGCCGGCCGCGAGGTGATGCACCTGCCGGGCGGCCGCGAGATCAGCCTGCCCACCAATTCGCCGGTTCTCTTCTACCTCCAGCGGCTGCGCGACGAGGCCCACCGCTTCGCGATCGGCGCCCACCGGCAGAAGAGGGCGAAGTCGATGGCCGCCTCGCCGCTCGACGAGGTGCCCGGCATCGGCCCGAGCCGCAAGCGCGCCTTGCTGATGCATTTCGGCACCGGGAAAGCGGTCAAGGGCGCGGCGCTCGAGGATCTCGAAAAGGCCCCTGGCATCTCCCGGGCGATGGCGCGCTCGATCTACGACTATTTTCACCCGTCGGGCTGAACGATGCGGATCGAGACCCGCGCCATCATCTGCGCCGTGCGGCCGCACGGGGAGCATGGCGCGATCGTCAAGGCGCTGACTCCGGCGGACGGGCTGCAGCCGGGCTACGTCAGAGGCGGGCGCTCGCGGCGGCTGCGGCCGGTGCTGGTGCCGGGCAATGTCGTCCGCGCCGAATATCGGGCGCGGACCGCGGAGCAGCTCGCCCAGCTCGCGGTCGAGCTGATCGACAGCCGGGCGCCTCTCCTTTCCGAGCCGCTCGCCGCGGCCGCGATCGACTGGGCGACGGCGCTGACCGCCACCGCGCTCCCCGAGGGCCAGTCCTGTCCGCGTTTGTTCGAGGCGCTGGACGGGCTGTTGGCCGCGCTCGAAGCGGCGCCCGCCGCGCGGGGCTGGGGCGCGGCTTTGGTGCGGTACGAATTGCTGCTGCTCGCCGAGCTCGGCTTCGGCCTCGACCTTGCCGAATGCGCCGCGACGGGGGCGACCGGCGACCTCGCCTTCGTCAGCCCGAAAAGCGGCCGCGCGGTCAGCCGCGCCGGCGCCGGCGACTATCGCGACCGGCTGTTCCGCCTTCCGCCTTTCCTGATTGAAGGCGGCGCGGCCGGATGGGGCGATATCTTCGACGGCCTCCGCATCACCGGCCACTTCCTCGCCCGCGACCTGCTGATCGAACGCCAGGCCGAGGTGCTCCCCGCCCGCGAGCGGCTGGTCGACCGGCTGAAGCGGGCGGGGAGCTAGGCTCCTTTGGTCCTCCCTGTGCGCGAAGCGCATGGGGAGGGGGACCAGCCGTAGGCTGGTGGAGGGGCTGTTCTGACTCAGCGAGGCCCCTCCACCATGCTTCGCATGGTCCCCCTCCCCATGGAGCTTCGCTCCACAGGGAGGACGAGAGGACTGTCTAGGCCGCGCGGATCCGCCGCCCTGCGAGCCAGGCCTCGCACGCGGCCACGATCCGAGGCGCCGCGTGTCCGTCGCCGAACGGGAAAGCGGGGCGCGACATGCGGGCGAGGCGCTCGGGATCGGCGACCAGCGCCGCGACGGCGGCGAATATCGCGTCAGGATCGCTGCCGACCAGCTCGACATTGCCGGTCTCCAGCGCCTCCGGCCGTTCGGTCGTGCCGCGCATGACCTGCACCGGCCGGCCGAGCGCCGGTCCCTCCTCCTGCAGGCCTCCGCTGTCGGTGAGGATGAGGAAGGCGCCGAGCATCAGCCGCACCATGGTCTCATGGTCCGCCGGCTCGAGGAGGCGGATACGCGGCTCGTCCTTCAGCAACGCCTCGACCTCGGTGCGGACGTGGCGGTTGAGGTGGAGCGGAAAGACCATTTCCACCGGCAGCTCCCGGACGATGCGCTTCAGCGCCCCGGCGATGGCGGCGAAGGCCGCGCCCTGATTTTCCCTGCGATGGCAGGTGACGAGGATCGTTGCTGAGGGTGGGATGTCGGGGATTCGGTCCCTCACGTGGAGCAGCGCGTCTATCCCGGTATTGCCGGTGACGTGGATCTCGCCCGTCGCGCGCCAATCCGCGCGGAGGTTCGCTGCCGCCCGCTCGGTCGGCGAGAAGAGCAGGTCGGAGAGGGCGTCGATGGCAATGCGATTGCCTTCCTCCGGCCAGGGGTGCCTGACGTTGCCGGAGCGCAGGCCCGCTTCGACATGGCCGATGGGGATGCCGCAATCCTTCGCCGCCAGCGCGCCGGCGAAGGCGCTGGCCGTGTCGCCCTGGACCAGGACCAGGTCGGGGCGGTCGCGCTGGAAATGGCCGCAGAGGTGGCGGTGCAGCGCCTCGCGCAGCTTCGGCGCGGTACGGCCCCGCGGGTCGCAGGGCAGCTCGAACAGATCGGCGGCGAGGCCCTCGAATGCCGGCCTCAGCCCGGCATGCTGGCCGGTGAGGACGACTCCCTGGCGCAGCCGCGGCCGGGCGGCGAGGGCGCGGACCACCGGCGCCATCTTGATCGCTTCCGGCCGCGTCCCGACGATCGAGACGATCCGCGGGCCGCGGGGCCGCTCAACCGCCACTGAGCCCCAACTCGGCCGCGGCGCTGTTGAGCCGCGCCTGGGTCGCGGAATCGCCGTTGAAGGCGGCGAGGCCGGAGCGGAGCGCGTCCTTCGCGCCGGCCGGGTCGTTCAGCACGGCCTTCGACCGCATCAGCCGGATCCAGCCGTCGGCGTCCTTCGGGTTCGCCTTGAGCCGCGCCGCGAGCCCCTCGACCATCTGCTTGACCATCGCGTCCTGCTGCCCCGGGGGAATGCCGGAGGCGGCGGCGATCTGCTCCGGGGTCGGGCCGGGAATGCCCGCCGTCGCGGTGCCGCCGGCGCCCGGCGCCGGCATGCGGCCGGCCAGGTCGATGTGGTTCTTCGCCGCGCTCTGCGCGATCGTGCGGCGCAGGTCCGCCTCCCACGGCGCGCCTGGCGGCGTGTCCTTGAGCAAGGCGAGCCAGTCCTCGACCGCGCCCTTATGGTCGCCGCCCAGATCCTTCTGCACGGCGAGGAAATAGCGCGCGCGAGGATCGGCGGGATCGAGCTCGGCGGCCTTGCGGAACGCCGCAGCCGCCTCCGGGACCACCGTCGGGCTCGCCGTCTGCAGCGCTTCGCCGAGCGACGACCAATTCTCCGCCAGCCCCGGCTCGAGCTCCGTCGCCTTGCGATAGGCGTCGGCCGAGGCCCTGGCGTCGCCGCTTTGCGCATAGGCCCAGCCGACCACCCGCCAGTCCTTCGCTGCGGGATTATCCGGCGCCGGCCCATGCCCGGAGCGTGTCAGGGCAATCCCGGCCGAGACCAGCGCGATCAGCGCCGCGCCGATCAGGATCAAGGTCGCCGCGGACGGCCGTTTCGATATGCTGGCTGCTTGTGCCCCCATGGGGTTGCGATCTTTGCCGCAATTTGATCAACGTCAAGCCCGGCGCATCGGCGCGCCGCTCGGAGGGACCAGGTGACGGCCTCGTACCGCATCGCCATCGTCGGCTCCGGCCCAGCCGGGCTCAGCGCCGCCGCGCGGGCCGCCGCCCTCGGCATCCCGCACGTCTTGCTGGAGAAAGCCGGCCACCTCTCCGACACGATCTACAAGTATCAGAAAGGCAAGCACGTCATGGCGACTCCGAGCCAGCTCTTGCTGCGCTCGGACCTTCCGTTCGAGGCGGGCAAGCGCGAGGCGGTGCTTGCCGGGTGGGACGAAAGGGCCGGCGGCGCGAAAATTAACGTGATGCTCGGCGCCGAGGTGAAGGCAATCTCGGGCGAAAAGGGAGCATTCGTCCTCGCGCTCGCCGATGGCCGCACGGTAGAGACGGAGAACGTGGTCCTCGCCATCGGCACCCAGGGCAATCCCAACAGGCTAAGGTGCGATGGCGCCGACCTGCCCCATATCCAGTACCAGCTCGACGATCCCGGCGAATATGTCGACGAGCATATCGTCGTCGTCGGCTCGGGCGATGCGGGGATCGAGAATGCGCTCGGCGTCGCCGCCGACCCCGAGCAGGGCAATGTCGTCACCATTCTCAACCGCGGGCCCGATTTCGCGCGGGCGAAAGGTGCCAACGTCAAGCTGCTGATGGAGGCGCGCGACGGCGGCCGCATCGAGGTGATGACCGAAGCCACGCCGGCCAAGGTCGAACCGGGCTGGATGGCGCTCGACACGCGCGACGGCGAGCGCCGCATCCGCTGCGACCGGATCATCGCCCGCATGGGCTCGACCGCGCCGCGCGCCTTTATCGAGGGTTGCGGGATCGAGTTCACCAGCGCCGACCGCGAGGCCTTCCCGCGCCTCAGCCCGAGCTTCGAGACGACCAAGCCGGGCCTCTACGTGATCGGCGCGCTGGCCGGTTATCCTCTGATCAAGCATTGCATGAACCAGGGCTATGACGTCGTCGAGCTGATCAACGGCAACCGTGACCTGAAGCCGGCGGACGAGCCGATCCTGGAAGAGAAGTTCGCCGACCTCCCCGGCCGCCGCAGCGTTGCCGAGTGGTTGGAATTCCTCCGCGCCAACGTCGCCATCCTGGGCGAGCTCTCGCCGCTGCAGATGCGAGAGTTCATGCTCGACAGCGACGCGCTGTTCTATCGCGCCGGTGACATCGTGTTCGAGCGCAACGATCCCGGCGCCTCGCTCTTCGCCATCGCCAGCGGTTCGGTCGCGGTACGCGTCAGCGCCGCCGATCCCACCATCACGGTGCCGATCGGCGCCGGCTCGATCTTCGGCGAGGTCGGCCTGATCTCAGGCCGGCGCCGCGGCGCGACGATCGTCGCCGCCGAGGATTCGATCCTGGTCGAGGTGCCGCGCATCGCTGCGCTCAAGCTGATGGCGGCGGTGCCGGCGGCGAAGCGCGCCGTCACCCGCATCTCGATCGAGCGCCAGCTGCTGCAGATGTTCGGCTCCGGCCTGACCTCGGAGGACCTCACCGAGGTGCTGGAGAAGGCGGAGGTGAAGCCGGTCAGGGCCGGGGAGGCGATCATCACGGAAGGGGAGGAGGGTCGCGACCTGTTCGTCATCCGCCTTGGCTCGATGGTGGTCGAAAAGATGATCGGCGGGAAGCCGGTCTTCCTCTCCTACCTCCCCGCCGGCTCGTATGTGGGCGAGATGGCGTTGATCGAAGGCGGGCGGCGGACCGCCACCGTCCGCGCCGCGATCAAATCGGAGGTAATCCGCATCGACGGCGACGCCTTCGCCAGGCTGCTGGCGCGCGAGCCCGCCTTGCTCGCCAAGGCGAAGCACGACATGGCGGCGCGCCACGCGCTGAACGAGTTCGTCGAGGCGAAGAAGGACAGCTTCGGCGGCGTCGTCGACCTCTATTCCTCGGTCGCCTCCTTCCTCGTCGAGAACGGCATCGGTGAGGCGACCGACGTGCTCCTGATCGACGAGACGCTCTGCGTCGGCTGCGACAATTGCGAGCGCGCCTGCGCCGACAGCCACGAGGGACTTTCGCGCCTCGACCGCGAGGCGGGCAAGACCTACGCCCACCTCCATGTCCCCACGTCCTGCCGCCATTGCGAGCATCCGCACTGCATGGCCGACTGCCCGCCCAACGCCATCCACCGCGGGCCGGACGGCGAGGTGTTCATCGACGACAGCTGCATCGGCTGCGGCAATTGCCAGAGGAACTGCCCCTACGGCGTCATCCGCATGGAGAAGGTGCCGCCCAGGAAGCCGCCTTTGCTCGCCTGGCTGCTCGCCGGCCTCGGCCCCGGACCCGGCGAACCGCCGAAGAAATGGATCGACAAGCGCGTCTCGCCCGAGACTCCGAAGCAGGCGGTCAAATGCGATATGTGCTCGGGCATCGACGGCGGCCCGGCCTGCGTGCGCGCCTGCCCCACCGGCGCCGCCATCCGCGTGGCGCCGGAGGAATTCCTCACCGTCGCCCGGCTGGAGGAGAGGGGGTGACGCGCCCATTCCTAGTCATTCCGGCGAAAGCCGGAACCCATGAACACGGAGGCTCTAGGTTCGCAAAGGCTTCGGTTCATGGATCCCGGATCAAGTCCGGGATGACTAAGTGAGCGTCACGCGCGGCATTGCGCGCACCACGCTCGGCGAGGACGCGCGGCACGAGGGGTTCCTGCGCCACAAGAGCTTCCGCTGGCTGAAGGTCGCGCTGGCGCTTTGCCTCGTCTGCCTCGTCGCCTACGCGCTGATCGACCAGCAGCCGCGCCCCAGCGGCGGCACCACCTACGGCTACACGCTCGGCACCGTCGCCACCCTGCTCATTCTCTGGCTGACGATGCTCGGCGTCAGGAAGCGCGCGATGACCCGCGGGCGATGGTCGCTGAAGGGGTGGACCAGCGCCCACGTCTATCTCGGCCTGTCGCTGATCGTCATCGCCACGCTCCACACCGGCTTCGACTTCGGCTGGAACGTCCACACCCTCGCTTACGCGCTGATGCTGCTCGTTATCCTGTCGGGGATCTGGGGTGTCGCAGCCTACGCCACCCTGCCCGAAGCGCTCAGCAACAGCCGCTCGGAGATGACCCGCCCGCAGATGGTCGACGCAGTCGTCAAGCTCGACCGCCAGCTCCAGATGGCCGCCCAACCGCTCGCCGACGCGGACACCGCAATCGTCCGCCGCGCGCTCGCCGACGATCCGTTCCGCGCCGGGGTCTTCCGCCGCCTCTCCGCCAGCCCGCGCGGATGCCGCACCGACGCCGCGCTCGCGGGCATGCGCCGGCGGCTGGCGCTCGCCACCGGCGAGGAAGCGGAGGCGCTGGAGAGCGTGGTCGCTCTGCTCGAGCGCAAGTCCGCGGCGCTCGCCCGCATCCGCCAGTATCTGAGGCTGCGGGCGCTGCTGGAGGTGTGGCTCTACGTCCACGTGCCGCTCACTTTCGCGCTGATCGCCGCGCTCGCCGCGCATATCCTCAGCGTCTTCTTCTACTGGTAGGCGGCGGTGGCGTTCGTCCTCCGCACCGTCTCGCACAGCGCCGAGGGCCGCGAGATCGTCCGCACCTCGCGCGTCGAATCCGACCGCCTGACCATCGGCCGCGACCCGGCCTGTGACGTTCACTTGACCGACCTCGCCGTGGCCCTGCGCCACGCGACGGTCGATCGACGCGGATCGCGGCTCGCCGTCACCTGCGAGCGCGGCCTCACAGTCGAGCTCAACGGCCGGAAAATGGGAGCGGGCGAGACGGATGTCGCGACGGGCGCCGACATCGTGCTCGCCAGCCACGCTTTGCGCTTCATGCCCGCCCCGCCAGCCGCCGCCGACGTGGCGCTCAACGTCGAGCGGATTACCGGCGGCGAGACTAAGCTCGACAAAGCTGGCGAACGGCTCTTCTCGCTGGCGCCGGTGATGCCGGGCAAGCGCGCGATGGCCTGGCTGCTATTCCTCGTCGTGCTCGGCGCGTGCATCGGCTGGCCGATCAAGGCCTATTACGACCGCCAGCACCGCGCCGAGGCCTTCGCCCGCTTCCAGGCCGACGAGATATGGTCGAGCGGCCACCTCTCGCGGGCGCACGCGGCGCTCCAGCACGATTGCAGCGCCTGCCATGCAAAGCCATTCGAATCGGTGCGCGACACGGCGTGCATCGCCTGCCACAAGGACGTGCACGGCCACGCCGACCCGTTCCGCCTCGCCCGCGCGCAACCGGACCTCACCGCCTGGGGACGGCTGCAACTCCGAGTCAAGCAGGCGTTCGACCTGCCCCCCGGCCGCTGCATCGACTGCCACACCGAGCATCAGGGGCAGCAGGCGATGGCGCCGACGCCGCAACATTTCTGCAGCGACTGCCATGCCGATCTGACGGCGAAGCTTCCGGACACGGAGATCGGCAATGCCGGCGATTTCGGCAAGGCGCACCCCGATTTCCGCCCCGCGGTGATTACCGGCTGGGACGGCGAGCGGCCGATCCTCCAGCGCGTGCCGATCGGCGCGCATCCGCGCGAGCAGAGCGGCCTCAAATTCCCGCACACGCTACACGTCTCCCGAGTCGGCGGCGTCGCCCAGATGGCGCGGACCCTCGGCATGGGCGCATCCCTCGAATGTCGCGACTGCCACAGTCTCAATCCCGACGGAGTCCGCTTCCGGCCGGTCGAGATGGAGCGCGATTGCGCGATGTGTCACGACCTCTCGTTCGACCGCGTCGGCGGCACACTGCGGACCCTGCGCCACGGCGATCCGGCGCAGGTCATCGCCGATCTTCGCGCCCTCTACGGCGGCCGAACCCAGCCGCGGCCGGCGATCCTCTCGCCCTTCGCACGGCGCCTTCCGGGCGCCGCCGCGGGGGACCGCGGCGAGACCCGCTACATCCGCTTCGCCGGAGCGCCCGGCGCGGACGCGGCGATCCGCGCCGTCTTCTCGCCCGGCGGAGCCTGCTACGATTGCCACACGGTCCAGGCGCCGCCGCCGGGATCGCTCGCCTACCGCATCGCCCCGGTCGCCTTCCCCAGCCGGTACATCCAGCACGGGTGGTTCGACCATCGCTCGCATGCCAGCCAGAGCTGCGCGAGTTGCCACGCCGCGTCGCGTTCCAACGCCGCCGCCGACCTGCTGTTGCCGGACCTTCGCACCTGCCGCACCTGTCATGGCGGCGAGCGCACGTCGAAGCCGGTGGCGTCGACCTGCGCGATGTGTCACGATTACCACCGGGACGCGGGGGCGCCGGCGATGATCATCCGGCAGCGCATCGGCGCCGAACGGCGGCAGAGCGTGGCGCGGCTCGAGGGGGGCGGCTGATGCTGATCGCGCAGATCACCGACATCCATTTGGGCTTCGATCGCGACGATCCGGGCGAGCCCAACCGCCGCCGGCTCGATGCTGTGATCGAGGTGCTGACACGGATGGCGCCGCGCCCTGACCTGCTGCTTGCGACGGGGGACCTCGTCGAGGACGGATTCGACGGCGTCTCGTACGTGCGCCTGCGCGAGGCGCTCGCCGACTTGCCCTTTCCGGTCCGTTTCGCGCTCGGCAACCATGACAGCCGCCAGGACTTCCTCGACTGCTTTCCGGAAGCGGAGACCGCGGACGGCTTCGTCCAATACGCGATCGAGGACGGGCCGATCCGCATCCTCGTCCTCGACACGCTGGAGGAGGGGCGCCACGGCGGCGGCTTCTGCGAGACCCGGGCCGCGTGGCTGCGCGCGCGGCTGGAGGAGGAGCCGGAGCGGCCGACCCTGATCGCCCTCCACCATCCGCCGATCGAGAGCGGCCTCAGCTGGATGGGCGAGAATGGCGACGCGCCCTGGATCATGCGCCTGTGGGAGGTGGTCGCCGAGGCGCAAAACATCGTCGCCCTGATCGCCGGACACCTCCATCGCCCGGTAATGACGCAATGGGGCGGCACCGCGCTCGCCGTCTGCCCCTCGACCGCGCCGCAGGTGGCGCTCGATCTCCTCCCCATCGACCCCGAACGGCCCGACGGCCGGGCGATGATCGTCGCCGACGCGCCCTGGTTCGGGCTTCATTTGTGGACCGGCGCCGGCCTCGTCTCCCATTTCGACACGGCGGGTGGGCACGAGGTCATCGCCTCCTACGGACCGGAGCTGCAGCCGCTGGTGCGCATGCTGGCGAAGGAGCGGGGAAGCTAAGGCTCC